>CANOMQ010000033.1 GCA_947567595.1 uncultured Lachnospiraceae bacterium
GAGCAACGGCCTTCTAAGCCGTGGGTCGGGGGTTCGAATCCCTTCGAGCACGTTTTGAGATTGAGCATGCCTTATCTCACAACATGGTGGGTATAGCACAGTTGGTTAGCGCGTCAGATTGTGGTTCTGAAGGTCCTGGGTTCGAATCCCAGTACCCACCTTCTTGGGCTATCGCCAAGCGGTAAGGCACAGGGTTTTGATCCCTGCAGTCGCTGGTTCGAATCCAGCTAGCCCAGTTTCAGTATTAATTTTCATTATATAGGATATGGGATATTAGCTCAGGTGGTAGAGCACTTGACTTTTAATCAAGTTGTCCGGGGTTCGAGTCCCCGATGTCTCATGAAAAAAGATAGCGGAAAACCAAGTAAAATCAAGGTTTTCCGCTATTTTCATCTGTATATTGTAAGTGCAAAGTAGACGATTGTAAACGGTTGTAAATGACTCATTTTTGACTCACCTACGGACATAATGACTCATTTTTGACTCACAAAACCATTGCCGCGGACACGGTTTCCGCGGGCTTTTCTTTCCCTAATATTTCATGGTTGTACACTTCGACCACCATCTTTGGCGTATCGCCTAAAAGTTCAGCGATTTTGTTGATTGAGAGTGCCGGGATCTGATAACAAAGCGTGGCACAGTAGTTGTGGCGGAATATGTGCGGCGTAAGGTTTGCAATGGGTTCTTTTGACACCTTCTGCATTTTCCGTATGATACGCGCCCACATTTTATCAAGCGACGATTTTGTGATATAGTTGCCGTCCTCCATATGGAAAAGGTTTGTGCACTTCAATCCTTTCAGGTAATCGGCAATGACGGGATAGACCGATTCGGGAATGGGCACCGTGCGGTGCACTCTGTTCTTGGTGTCCTTGAGGTAGGGAGTGTTCACGTCGAACGCTACCGCCTTATTTACGGATATTTCTTTCCGGTCGAGGGAAATATCAAACCTTGTCAAAGAAACCGCCTCTCCGCGCCTTAGACCGCACCCAAACAGTATGTAAACAAACACCCTTTCCATAGGTGAAAAGTCTGCCAACGGTATGGCGGCTTTTTCGTGGGCGGACAGGGGACGCTTTTCGGGGGATTTGTACTTTATCTTTACACTGTCCTCAAAGATTTCATCAAGGGCAGCAGGCGCGATCAGACGGTCACGCACGGCGCTCTTAATGATTTGCTTAAATGTCATGGCTGCCTGCTGTCTTGTGCGTGCACCTTCAATATTGTTGATTGTGAACACATAGACCGCCCTGCTGACATCTCCGACGCGGCATGAAATATTGCAGAAGTGCTTTTCGATAATGTTTTCATACATTTTTCGGGTGTTCAACGAGGCATCGGCTTTATAGAGCCTTAGCCACTCGCGGGTGTAATCAATGAATAATGCGTCGGAGTTGCGGACAAATTCGCGCGCATTCACTTTTGCGTTAAATTCACTTACCATTGTTTCAAGCTCGCGGCTGCTTTTATTTGTCCGTAGGTTTACAAGATGTTTCTTACCGTCTTGGGTTAAAGTCTACCGTAGTCTTTTTATTGCGACGTCGCAACAAATCTTTTAAAACTCCTTGCGTCCTACTCCATGATATGTTATATTAGGCACTCCACAAGCGCACGGATTACCGAAAAATCACTTACCTCCTGCGAGGCCGCATCGCCAATCCCAAAAACCCCTTCCAGCCTTTGCCGGTAAGCGCCACTCCTCCAAAAAGACAGAGGTCATCTCCAAAACCGTCTCCGTTTTTCCGTCCCGCGCCGCATACTCCAAAACCCTTGCCATTCCAAAAAGCGTTGCAGGAGATGGAATTTGACGCGGCGGACGAGGCGGCGGCAAAGCTGCGCGAATTTTCGTATCCCGCTGAAATTGAGGCGGATATGCAGGCGCTTTTGGAGTCGGTGACGAATTTGGATGTGGACGAAGTGCAGCGTGTTGCGGGGAGGTTGTCGGAAGAGATGGCGAATGGTGTTTAGGGGCGAAATGAAATAAAAAAGGACATTGCTTTTGTCATTAAGGCAGTGTCCTTTGCGTTTTTGACTGTTAATCAAGATTAATTTGTTATGTCAGTGAATCAGGCTACGTTTCATGAATAAAAAAGGAACAATAGGTATATTAATTTGGAATAATAGGCGTATTGACGCTTTTCGTATTAAAATGTAGAATAAAAACAAGCAACGTTTTGATTATTTCACATGTTCTATTTAGAAATAAAAATAGTTTTTAAAAATATGGTATAAGAACATTTGTGGAGGCTGATATTTGAGTCTGAGTATATGTGATAATAAAGGACAGACCGAGACTGGATGATTGTGGATTTGAATGAGAAAAGAAAAAAACAGGTTGAAAACATTATATGTAAAAAGGTAGCATGGCATTTTTGGCTGGTGTTAATAGTTTGGGTGATAGTCCTTTTGGTGGCAATAGTTGCGGAATGTTGTGCAAAGACAGATAGTGTTGCAAAAATGATAGGAGAAAATATTGACAAATTCTATGATTTAGTAGTCACCATTAGTACAATACTGACTGCAGCAGTTGTGTTTTTTTATGGCATCATTGATAGTAAACGGTTGGGGGTTGCTAACCGTACGATTATTTCTTATTATGTTGGAGGATATACAATTCCAATTTGGTTTATGCTCACATTGATTAATCTACTGATTTTATGTTTGTGTATAAACGCGGAGTATGTATATGTGGCGGTTGCTGAGACCGGATATCTGTTTCTCTTGCAGCTGGGAATTATTTTTCTGATATTAATGTCAACTTCATATCGTAAACATATTAAAGCGATTTGTAAGATTGAGAAGAAGCAGCTGCTTCTTATGTTGGAGTGTGTCGAAAACGATGAGGAACCTCCATGGATATATATGGTTCATCATATGGAGAGTATAGCAGGCTCAGATAGCTTGTTTCTTGATAAATCACAGATGATTTGTGAATTATTGAAGGTTCCTTTGAAAGTAGAGAATCAAACGGGAGTGTACTGGAAGAAAGTAATTTATAAGTATTATTATCAGAATCTTTCGGAACTTTTTGGACGAATCAGTGCAGAACAGGAGTTGGAGAAAATTTATGAGATTTTATACGAATTTGCACAGGAAAATGCGCAACGCAGTTTAGACGATGAATCACGCAGTATATGCATTTTGGTTAATTCTGCGATTTTGAATGCAGCTTTGGACAGTGGAACAGTGGGAAAAAGCGGATTTTGTAAGTGCTTTATCAATAAATATGTGAATGATGAAATGCGCAATAAGCAGATTATCTTGTTTTACCTGTTTCATGAGCTGATGTGCGGGAGGAATATTAATATAATTGATGAGCAAACGATAAAATCGCTAAATTTTGTTGGGGAATTGAAGGAAGAGTTAGAGGAAATGGAGGATGAATGCAGGGATTTTTGGGAAATATGGGCTGAACAGTATAGGATTTCGATAGAAACGAGCACGGTAGGTTTTTCTAATGCAATGTGTACACTGGAAGGAAAAAACCAAAAATCATATCCTATGATGTATATTAAAAATTTATTACGCAAGAAGGAGAGATAGCGTTGGTTATTCGGAGAATTCAGCTGAAAAACAACCTGTATTTGGATAAGGAGCAGGATAAGGACGATCAGAATTCTAAACCATTAGGGGAGTACTGTACATTTGGATATTTTGACGCGATGAGTATTGACAAGAAAGTGGGGAAAAACTTAGGGGTTTGGCAGGTACTGAGCGAAGGCATTATTGGTGAAATAGATGGCAGTTGTTCGGTTCGCAGTCTGTTATGTGTATCGGGTGACGAGAAAAAGGACAAGGAGTTTTGGGAGATAGATCCAAAGATTGAAGCCTATCCGCTGCTGTTTGTATCAGTTATCCGTTTGAAAGAATCAATGGATGGCGTTGCTGTGAAGGCTGAAATGGACGAATTGAATAAGTGTAAAACGAAAATTGCATATTTTTCTTATGAACATAGTGAATTGATTACATTTTATAAGACAAAAAAATTTTCAGACGGACATGACTTCTGCCATGATTTACATAAAAAGTTTGAAATTTATAAGATGTATACAATATTTTCGGTAAAAGAAGAAACGTTAGTATCATATGATAGAATAAAACAGGAAATAATAGATGAGAAAGTGGACTGTCGGCTTCGGGCAATTGTAAAAGACAGGGAAAAAATTCATGAAATAAAAGAAAAACTTGAGAATGCTTTGAAAGAAGACACCGTTTGTAATCCGTTCATTTTGGAGTATCATATGATGGGGAATTCGGATGTAATGTTTGAACTCAATGGCATATCAATTCAAAAACTGCTAGCCTGCTACAAAACGAATGAATTGCTTACACATTCAAACACAGATTACCAGAAAGCATTCTATAACGTTGAGACGGAAATTCTATGGGTGGAGGAACCAAATGCAGGTTGAGTGGATTAAAAAAAATATTGTTGATTTGAAAAAGCTTTATGAAAAAAGCGCAGGAGAGCAGGCGTTATCTTCTTATATTATTTCCGTTATAAGATTATTGAATGGAATGGTACAAATTGCGAATGGAGGATTTCACAGATATGAACGGATTATTTTGGGTAAAGCCATAAAGTTATTTTGTGAACATTTTCAGGAACAGGTACAATGTGCATTGGATTGTGTGGATGATGTCAGGGAGAAGAATGAAATCATTTTGGATATAGAGGATGCAGTTATGCAGATTGCTCAGGTTTACAAAAATGTAATTGACAGTACAGCAAATGCAGATAAAAGAATGTTCATGAGTCTGGCGGTGGATACAAGCTTATATGAGTTTTCGCCAAAGCTATGCGGATTGTACGCACATGTGTTGGAACAGCTGGTAATTTTAATGGATGTGTCAGGGACGGGGCAGCCGGATTATGCCTTTTTGATACATCCTACGCTGGAAAGCAATATTAAGGCGAAGGTACTTTTCAAGAAGAGAGAAAATTCCGGAAAGGTGGTAGTGGTTTACATTCCTGTCAATATTCTTGATCAGACTGATTTGATTCCTGTTATAGCATTACATGAGGCATTTCATGTCCTCACAAAAAAAGAAAGAGAGCGTAAATACCGCGCAAGGCTGCTGATGAGAGTGATGCTGCTCGGAATGGAAGATTATCTGTTTGGTGATGTGATATTGTGTGAAGACGATAAAAACCTTGACCGCAGGAGAAAAAGTCAATTGATGGAGATATGGTTTGGAAAAATTAGAGACGATTTTATGCGGGAATGTAATGAGTTGAATGAGGATAATCGTTGTTGGTATGGCGAAAAACTGCTCCAGAATGTTACTAGGAAATTAATAGAGGGATTACGGTGCGCAATAGAGTTTTTGGAACAAAGTAAGTTTATTGAGCTATATATTGGCGAAACAGGTAATGGGTTTAAAAAATGTGTGGAAGAGTATCAGAACATGAGTGAGAAAAGTATGTATATTTTAAGAAATATGCATAAGGTCATTATAGGTGATACACTTTATAAGATGCTTGACCGTTATATTCATATTCTACAGGAGGCATACGCGGATGTTGCCTGCATTGTTATTGCCCAGCTGAAACCAGAGTTGTATGATATGGCATTTGAGTGTTCTGTACAATTTAAAACGCAGAAAAAATATTTTAAAGACGAGGATCGTGAAATGCGTCGGATGCTTGTTTATGATACGGTTATATTTTATTCAGAAGAGCTTGGACAACAATGGCGTGAGAATAAGATAAAAAAACATGATGACGATTCTGAGTTTGGAAATTTATGGTTTTATGATGAAAATATGCTGAATATAGCTAGACAAAACAGGGAAAAATGTGTTAAAATACCTATGGTATACTTGGGGTGTTTGGATTACTTGGGGAAATGTATACAAAATTTACAGATTATAGCTCAAAACCCCGAGATCGATAAGTTTCGTAAGAAACTGAATGGTATAATGGCAGATCGGGACGATGTAGTATTAAAAATTTTAGGAGGCGTGGAGGTAGAAAATGAAACGGACTATTGTTGAGAACACGAGCGGATTGTGGGAACGAATCCCGCATAGGGATATCGAGATTTCGGTGGGGAGTAATTACCAACGACGGGATTACAGTTGTTTCTACGAAGTCGGTTCATCGTCTGAAGCACCATTATGGGGAAGCCATGTGGTGGAGGAAAGTCCGTTTATTAAATCTTTTGATCCATGAGTTGAGCAAGTGTGTTTTAGGGGCTGTCGGAAAATGGCAGTTAAAGTAGAGGAGGCAGGGACTCGAAATGAGTTAATGCCTCCTTTATGCTTTTACAAGAAAATGATGCTCTGGTCTATACACTGAAAAAGTGATGGAGGAATTAGATTACAATCCAATTATAATGTATGCTGTAGTTAAGGAATGAAAGCAATTTTACTAAGATGAAAGATAAATTCATGGAGGATATAAGAAAATGACAGTACATATGCTTAGAGCGCGTAATGGAGATGCTTTTGTTATACAACATAAAGACTCCAAAGGAAAAGCTCATAATCTTATTATAGATGGTGGTCCGGCAGGCGCCTATAAAAATGAATTAAAACAGTTATTTGAAACCGTTAATAAAGAGGGAATCGATGCTGTAATTTTGACGCATGCAGATGACGATCATATTGGCGGAATACTTAAATTTTTTTCACAGACGCAAACACTGAATGTGGGGAAGGTATATTACAATAGTGCAAGACTGTTGGCGTGTAAGCTTGGTATAGAGGCAGATAAGAAGAATGAGTTATTGCTTGACATGAGCGATGTAAATCATAGTTACAGACAGATGGTTTCACTCGAAGATGTATTATGTCAAAAAGGTATTGATAAAAACACTAACCTGATTTGTGATGATAGCCAGAACATTAAAATTGGCGATATTGAATTGGAGATACTCTCGCCAACTAAGGAGCAACTGAAGAAGCTTGGCAGAAAGTGGGAAAGAGAACAATACCTAGAAACAGATAATGGGGGAAAGTTGTCAGATCATAAAAAGAAAATAAGAGACTTATGGGATAATTTGGAGCAACCGGAAAATACAATTACAAATGATTCAAGCATTGCTTTTTTACTGAAATATAAGCAGGATATTATTTTGTTTATGGGTGATGCCAATCCGGAAACGATACAAAATGCTTTAGCTAACCGGGGATATAAGATAGATAATAAAATAAGATTATCTTATATGAAATTGTCCCATCATGGAAGCAGGCATAATATTACGACAGAGCTGCTGGACATGATTGAATGTAATAAATATTTGATATCAACAAATGGGACAAGACATGGTCATCCAGACAAAGAAACGCTTGCCAAGATAATTAAGAATAGGAGTAATAGTGATGATAAGATATATTTTTATTTTAACTATGAGTATGGAGACATAATAACAGAAGAAGAGATGAAAAAATATAATGTTGTGTGTGAAGTTAAGAGAAAATTTGAGATAGGAGGTTGATTAAGATGAATGAAAACATCGTAAAGGTACAGTTGGGGGATATGAGGGGTACTGGTATTGTTATTTATTCGGATGAGGATAACTTTGCAGTAATAGTGACCGCGGGGCATTGTTTGAAAAATGCAGGTGATGATTTTAAAAATATTGAAATTGTGGGACATAAAGGATGCGAGGTTATTAACTGTATTGTGGCAAAAGAAGCGGATGCAGCGTTTCTGATATGCAGAGGCTTCCTTTATCAAGAAGTTTTATGGAAAATGCAGGATAGTGTTATTGAGCATATAACATGTGCATGTGTAAAGGGATTTCCGATAAACAAAGAATCAGATAAGGACGAATATGAAGTAGAATTCACGGACATAAAATTTTATAAAGAAAAAAATCAACGTGTAGGGAAGCTTAACGAGGACATTGGCGAGGAAAAATCAAGTTTGATGAATGGTATGTCCGGTTCACCGGTATATGATAGAGAGAGCATGGAACTGTATGGCATGTATTTAGGTTCACTTGAAAAAAACTATAATTATAATGAGAACAGAATATTACCTGTTCATGTAATACTCCGGCTGGCTCGGAAATATGACGTAATCTATTTAAAGAAAGCTACAAATAAGATAGGGCTATACAATAAGTGTAAGTATTTAAGTATAGGACAAAGCGCTCCTTTGGATTTAAGGAAATATAAGGAGCTAAATTTTTTGTTATTGGGGAAGAGCGGTAACGGAAAATCAGCATTTATTAAAAGCTTTTTGAAACATAAGGATTTAATCCATTCCACAGGTGAAGGACGAACAACTCGAATTAACTGCGAATATAAAATAATATATGGGGATTACGAAGATGATAAAAAACCTTGTGTCACTATTGAATTTTATGATAAAAGTAATTTTGCGGATAGAAGATGGAGTATGCTTGAAGATAAAATAAACGGGTTGGGGAATTCCTGTGAAGCTGATGATATGTTCCAGTACCTTTGTTATGATGAAGGCTTTTTTTCAATAGATGAGTTTGATGATGAAATTCAGGAGGAAATACAAAATCTGTTTGATGAAATTTTTAAGGCAGATGAGAGCAATAAGATAGAGATTAAAGTTTGTGAGGAGGAAGATTTACACGATATTCGTGTTTTGGTGAACAATTTTTATGAACAAACCATAAGTTTATTAAAAGACAAATTAAGTTTAAAGAAAAAAGTTATTGATTTGGAAAACTATACTCAGGAAGAAATTGATTTTTTAGATTTGTGCATTCATGAAGTGAGAGATAGGACTTATGCAGGATTAGTTGAAAAGATAGAGGTATATGACAGGATTTGTGATGAATACTGTCAAGTTTGTGATGAATTAAAAATTGATAACATATTATTAGTAGATACATATGGGCTTGACCACGTCAATGATGATGATAAAAACAGGGTAGATCAACGTTTATATGATTTAATATGTGTCGAATATGAAAAGATAAAGAATGTATTATATATACGAAAGCTGAATTCGGATTCGCCGAATGATTTGGAATACTATCTGCCTGCCTTATATAAGATAGACCCGAACGTCATATTGAATGTAGTCTTTACGGAAATAGATAAAAATGATTATATTAACAATCAATGTGATGAAAGCACAGATATAAACTTGATAGAATTTGCTCAAAAGGGTTTTATTAATAGCAAATCAGTTAAATATTTTATAGAAAAAGAAAATAATATAAGATGTAAAAAGAAAAATGAGCTTAAGCAGGCGATACAGAATGGTGTGAAAAGTGAGTTATATGCGGAAGCGATTTTTGAATATATTCTTAAATATTTGACTCCTTATTGTGCAGCGGAAGGAGAAATAGATGATAAATATCTCGTCAATAATTGTAATAAAGTTAAGAGGTTATTTAATGCAATAATAAACGAGGAATATCGGGGAAATGGCATTATAAATCTAAAAAGATGCAGAGAGAATCTTGAAGGCGGGCTAAAAAAGAGGGAGGGCGAATGTTATACGGTTTTTAAGGGGCTGATAGCCGAGATGTTTAAGGATGCAGATATCGGATGGGGAGTTTCTAATTATCACAGAGGGCATTGGAAAACAAAGCAGGCGAATATTACATGTATTCAGAGATTGGAACTTGGGTACTGCGGTACACATGATGACAGATGGAGTAGCAGCTTTAAGCAGGCGTATTTCAAGCTTTTTTCCACGATGGATAAAGAGCGGTTTAAAAAGATGTTTGGTGAGGAAAAGGAAACAAACAGCGGTATTTCTATACAGATGATTTTAAACGCATTTATTACGAAGATGGTAGGCTGTGAAAAAAATTCGCGAGATTCTTTCTGGAGTCAAAAGGATCGATGCTCGGGATGTGGATATAACTGTTTTAAAAAAAAACTGCTGAATGCTTATGAGGAAAATGAATTAACCAATAATGCTGTACAAACGCGTGAAGGGTGGTTAAATGCGCGTACTAACTTTAAAAAGCGCTTTGAGAATCATGAAGAAGAGTTCTTAGATTATTTCACGGATGCTTTTTTGGAAATTATGTTTGAATTTGAAAAGCACAATTTAAATAAGATTGAGAAGACATTGAAGGATGGGGGAGAGAAAGAAAATTTTGACGAACATTTAAAGGAGATAAAGATACAAATGCAAAATCTTTTCAAAAATGAATGTGAGATGAAAGATGAAATAGCATTATATATGGGAGAGAGCTACAAGAGTTTGAACTAGAATGTATGGGGGTAATTTTTATAGAAAGGATTTTCCATGTAGGGATGCTATATTGATTATAATAAAAGATGCTGGAATTTGCTGGTTACATAAGGGGTTTACATATTGTATATGACTACAAAAATGTCTTAAAATGTCCTAAAAAAACCGTGCAAAATACATGAAATGTGCATAAAAATGTGTAAAAAGATTGTAGTTTTGTGCAGGTTGAATTATAATGTATACGGATAGAGCCGCAGTTGTACCACTTTTGTATACGTGGGTTTCGCGTGCCTGCTTAGGAAGACGCCTTTTTGGGTGGTGTGTACGGGGGGCAGCGGGGCGGTATGTGCAGTGATGTATGGAATGGATACATATTGGTACGGCGATTGTGCGGACGCAATCACAAATATATTATGAAAAAGGAGAAGTGAGTCCAATGAACAATTTAAAGGAACAGAAAATGAATAACAAAGGTTTCTCCCTTGTGGAGTTAATCATTGTTATTGCAATTATGGCAGTGCTGATTGGTGTGCTTGCACCTCAGTATTTGAAGTATGTTGAGAAGTCAAGACAGTCAGCAGATCTTGATAATGTAGACTCTATACTTTCAGCGGTTACAACTTATTCAGCAGATCCTGCTAATCAATTGGTAATTGGTCATGTAACATGTGCTTCAGGTGTTGTGACAGCAGATGGTGCAGTAGGAACAAAAGGTGACGTGAAAGACGCTTTAAATGAAGCAGGAATTAATCTCCCAACAACTGCATTAATGAAGAGCAAAGCATATCAAGCATGGGATATTGAATTTAAGCCAGATGGTACTATGGCATTTACAGGTACTAATGGTCCAGCTTTACAAACGGCATTGGGACATTAATCATAATTGCGTGTTAATAATTAAAGATTGAAAGGACACACCAAATGCTCCCAACTATACTTTTATCAATCATCATATTCCTCTACGGAATCACAATCGGCAGTTTCCTCAACGTATGCATCTGCCGGTTGCCCAAAAAAGAAAATATAGTCACAACAAGAAGCCACTGCACAAGCTGCGGAACCCAACTGAACTGGTATGACCTCATACCCCTGTTCAGTTGGGTGGCTTTGGGAGGAAGGTGTCGCAAGTGTAAGGCACGGATATCCGTTCAGTACCCGATTATCGAGGCACTGAACGGGGTTCTGTGGCTTACCATATTTTTCGTCTGTGGCGTTAGCATTGAGACAGCACTCTACTGTATTATGGCAAGTGCGCTTCTTGCACTCTCCGTCATAGACTTTCGGACATACGAAATCCCGTTTGGGTTTAACTTGATTATCGCAGCGCTCGGGCTGATACGTGTACTGACAGATTTACCGAACTGGACAGCATATGTTATCGGCTTTTTTGCAGTCAGCGTGCCCCTGTACCTGCTCTATGCGGTCACAAAGGGGCGGGCAATCGGCGGCGGCGATATTAAGCTGATGGCGGCGGCAGGGCTGCTTTTGGGGTGGCAGCGCGTGATACTGGCGTTTGTAATCGGGTGCGTTTTAGGCTCCGTGATTCATGTCATTCGTATGCGTGTTGCACAGGCTAAGGGTTCGGCGGCGGAGCATATGCTTGCGATGGGACCATACCTTTCCGCAGGAATTTTTATCGCGGCGCTTTGGGGCGGGCGGCTGATTGCGTGGTATCTTGGTTTTTACCAGTAAAGAAAACAAAGTGCCTATTTCCTATAGTCCCATTTGGCAAAAAACGGAAATGGAGCTATAGGAAATAAGCGCTGTAAGGTGCAAATGGAGGGAAAACAACATGGCAAAAGTACTAAGCATAGAGATTGGCTTTTCAACGATTAAGATTGTTGAGATGGATCATCAGAAGAAAAAGCCAAAGGTTTACCGGTGCGTGGAGACCAAGACACCGGACGGGGCAATTCGGGACGGCTATCTCAACCCTGACAAAATGGAGGCATTGAAGGAGCAAATCCGTGACGCCCTGCGGGAGCATAAAATCCGTACCAAGCGCGTGCTTTTTACTGTTTTTTCAACAAAAATCATCAGCCGTGAAATTACGGTTTCGGCGGTGAAGGAGCATCAGATTGGTGCGTTTATCGAGTTGAACATTACCGAGTATTTTCCGATTGAGCTGACGGATTACAAGATTGCCCATTTCATCATACAGACATACCGTGACGGGGAAAACGCGGGGAAGCACAAGGTGCTTGTCATGGCGGCAGAGAAGTCGCTTTTGGAAGGGTATGAAAAGCTTGCGCAGGAGCTCGGGCTTTTTATCGCGGATATTGATTACATCGGAAATTCGGTCATTCAGGCAACGCGCATGAATGCCGGCGCGGAAGCGATTATGACGGTGAAGGTCGAGGAGGAGAACGCGCTTGTTACGATTCTTCGGCAGAGTACGATGATGATGCAGCGAACCGTCAATTATCAGGTGGGGCATATGGACGATGATGTGCTCCCTGACAAGGACGAGCGCAATGAGATATTGACCGGAACAGTCACCCGACTGATTGACTTTTATTCGGCGAACAATGAGGACAGCAAGATTTCACAGATTTATATTATCGGTGACGGCTCGCGCGACTGGTCCATTACGGAATTAATGACACAGCAGACCGGCGTTCCCAGCCGTTTCTTGGAGAATGTGCGTGCGACGACGATTACGCGCCGTGCGGACAACAACATGATGAACGTGTTTGCAACGGCAATCGGTGCGGGCGTAAGGAGCGTGGGCTTTGACGCGGAGAAGGAGAAGGAGCGGCACGAGACGAATTATGTTTCGGCGTGTATCCTAGTCATTATTTTGTTTATCGTGCTGATTGGCGCGGTGCTTTCGATGGCGCTTGTTCCTTATAATACGGCGCTCACGGAGCAGAGCTCTTTGCAGCGGCAAAAAGAGCAGCTTGAGCCGGCAAGGCTTGTGCATGACCAGTATCTTGGCTTGAAGGATTTTATTGAGCAGGTTCGCTATGGAAACAGGCTGACAGAGCATTTTAATGATGGTATTATTGCATTTTTTGAGGAGCTTGAGATGAATCTGCCTTCGGATGTGGAAATGACGGACTTTTCTTCTGACGATGAGCAGTGCGTCATGACAATCCGCGTGGGCGATAAGGAGACGGCGGCAGGAATTATCAAGATGCTGCGTGATTTTGAGTCGCTTGAGAGCGTGACGGTTGAGAGCCTGATTGAGGAGGTTACCGAGGATTCGCTTGAGGGGATTATGGTAGAGACCTTGCAGGGCAATGAAGTGAAAACGGTTAATTTTACGGTGACGTGTACATACAGGACTGAGGTTTTGACACCGCCTGTACCTGCGATGCAGCCTCCTGCTGCGGATGGCACTGCGGACGCGGCAACGACGGAATAATGGGAGGATTGACATGGCTAAGGAAAAGAAAGTAAAAGAGAAAAAGGTTAAGGAAAAGAAAGTTAAAGAAAAAAAGGTGAAGAAGGATAAACAGGCGAAGGAGTCCAAACCACTGAAAAATTATTTTAACCAGAAAACGTTTCTGGGTGTGACGCTTGTGGGCGTCTTGGCGCTTGTGGTTGTTTATGTGTTTGTGTATCTGGACTATACACAGCGCACGGAGGAGCTTGAGAAGTCGAATGACGACCTTCGCGCGGTGGTGAGTGAGCTTGAGGAATACAACACAAACATGGAGGCGTACAAGATTGAGATTGACGAAATCGAGGCGGAAATCGAGTCCATCATGGACGAATATCCGGCGGACGCGCGCGAGGAAGACGCGCTGATGCTTGCGGTGGAGCTTGGGGAACGCAACCTCATTGACTTTGACGCGATTAACATGGAGGAGAAGGAGAGCGTTTACACGATTGAGCCGTATCTTGTCCAAGCGGCAGCAATTGAGGGGCTTGACGAGAGTCTTGTCTTCACACAGAAGCACGCCGTTTATGTAAACCAAACGACATATACGGCGTTGAAAACGGTGATTGCACAGATTTACGAGTCGGGCAACCGGATTGGAATTGACAACATTGTCTATACGAAGAACGAGGAGTACGGCGTTCTTGAGGGGAATATTGATTTGTATTTCTACAGCCTTGCGGGGACTGACAAGGAGTATGAGGCGCCTGACATTGCCGAGTATCCTGCCGGGACAGGCGACCCGTTCCGTTCGGAGGAGATTGCAAGGCAGATGGCGATGGATATGATGGACGAGATGATGGGTGACGGCGAGGAAGGCATGGAAGGCGACGAAGGATTTGACGGGGAAGAAGATTTTGGCGGAGAAGAAGGTTTTGAAGGTGAAGAAGGCGAGGGCGGAGCTGAGGAGAATGCGTAGTAGGAAGATGTTGTTTGGGAGAAAGCTGAATAACAGGGGAATGTCTTTGGTCGAGGTAATTATTGCGATTACCATTCTTGGCATTGTCGCGGTGCCGGTGCTGCATTCTTTGACGACGGCGATGGTTTATAACCAGAAGGCGCGAATCCGGCAGGAGATGACGTTGACGGCGGAGAGTATTATGGAGACGTTTAAGGGCTACAGCCTTGACGAGCTTAAGACGCGGTTTACGTCGGGCGGTGCCGGGATTGAAGGCGTGAAATTGGCGACTCCTACTGATACAGAGGTTTATGATCCAAATCCGGATACGGGAACGGGATTTCATTATAAATATGATGCTCCTAATCCTTCTGATCCAACAGTGGTTGGTGGTGCTTATACCTTTAACATTAATGAAATGAAAGCGGAGAATGGACAGTTTTATGATGTGACAATTACGGCGACGCCAAACAGCGTTGAGAAGGTCATGGAGCCTAAAAATGCGGAGACAACGCGTGATGCGATTTTTCAGGGCAACCGGAAGTGGGATAAGAATGCAGTCAAAGAGGTGAAGTCTGATTTTGCCAATTATAAGACAGGATTGGAGGGCGCTTTTGAGGCGAACGCGGTTGTGAAAATTAATGACACGGTGACTGCGGTGCAGGGGAATATGGATAAGCTGTTTAACGAAAGTGCAGCGAGTGTTTATGTGGGAAATTATCTTCATTTACATGATAGGACGCTTACCTTTGAGATTACGATTGATGGTGATGATTATAAAGTCACGCCGAAGATGATGTACCGCTATTATCTGAAAGATTATCCATACTATGTCAAAGGGGAAGAGGAGTCGCGCAGCGACGAGTATCCGGAAACGGGAGATTCAGGTGGTTCGTCGGGAAATGTAGAGGAATCCATTGGCACGAGCAAAACCCTTGACCGTTTTCCTGTTGACGGAAGTTTCTTGGAATATGAGGTTGATTTGACGGCTTCCGATCCGACGGGCGGTCCATCTTATTCGGACGGATATATTTATAAAAACAAAAAAGAAGCGGGCTTAAACCGGCTGGTGATTTATTATTATCCGCAGTACAATCTTGAGGCAGGGAATGACAAGATTGTGGTTGATAATCAGGCAGGAATTAAGGATTTCCAGTGCTATGTCTTAAAGCAGCGCGCAGCGGACATCAATGACAGTCAGACAAAAATTAAGGAAAATAGTTACAAGGCAGATGTTGAAATCCGAAATTCCGCAGAAGGATTTGAAGTTTTTCATAATTTTGACGACAATATCGCTGACGGAAGCTCAACGACACCGCCGCATTTGTGGGGAACATATGCGAACGCATACAGTTATACAAAGCTGGTATCAGGTACGACGACGCCAGAGCTTGTGGATAAGTTTGAGGAGTCGGAGGTTCTTTCTTATAAGATTGAGCTAAAGGTGGAGCAGGGCGGCAGGGAGATTACGAAGCTTGAAAGTACGATGAATGAAAAGATTAAAGATTAACGGTAAGGGTGTGGTGAATGTGAAACTGAATAATAAGGGAGCTGCGCTTGTATCCGTTTTGGTTGTTACAACCTTTATTACAATCATTGCGACAACAATGCTTTATATGGCAGCCATGAACTATCAGCAGAAGCTGACGGATTATCAGAATAAGCAGAGCTTTTACGGGGCGGAGAAGGCGCTTGACGAGCTGAAAAGCATTTTGGTTGCAGATGTGCAGGAAGCATATGTTACGGCATACAATAAAACGACACGGCAGTTTTTGGTCTTAAAGACGCAGCAGGCACGCAGCGAGTTTTTTCAAGATGCGTTTATCCATGAGCTGAACGAGAAATGGAAGACGCGGGTGAACTTAAACAGCAATGATTTGGCGGCGGCTGTGCGCTCTGTCATGACAGGCGAATATGAGACGGAGAAGGACAGTATTTATAAGGTTTTGGATTATGGTGTGTATCAGACGACGACATCAACAGGCAGCACAAAGAAGTTTGCGTTAAGGGGTGTACAGACAAAATTTACGTCCGGCTCTTATACGACTTTTATTTATACGGACATTTGTCTGGAGCCGCCAAAGGTGAACTGGGCGGACGCGTATAGCAGTGCAGGAGATACTGTGACACAGCCGGCGGACAGGGAAACAATTGCGTTTACGGATTATGTGTATTATGTAAACTGGTGCAAGGCGGATTATGATGAGGGTGTTGCAGGCAACTACGATAATTTTGATATTGGAAATAAGATTACAAGTCCATAAAAAGTTTGATGGCGGAAAGGAGGAAGCCACGGCTTATGAAAAAACTGAATAATGACATTCGCGGTTTTTCGCTGGTTGAGGTGATTATTGTTGTTTCAATTATGTCTGTGATCATTGGCGTGATAGGCTATGGAGTGTCCTTGTCAAGCGGCAAACCTGCAGAGGAATGTGCAAAGAAGCTTAGCGCGGCGATTTCACATGGACGGACAACAACGATGGGGAAATACCGGAATGTGATTACCGTAAAGAAAGAGGATGATGGCAGGCTTACGGTTACGGAGAGTACGTTTAGCAGTGAGAGTGACATTCTGAATGATAGTCCAAGCCAGAAGCGTTTCAGCACGGTTGGGACTAAGAATGTGACGGTGGAATATAAAATTGGTACAGGCAGCTATGTGACGATGAACAATGGTGATGCGATTGAGCTCCGGTATGACTCGGGAAGCGGCGCGATGAAAAAAACGGCAAACAGCGGTACGGAATGTTATACGGGATTCCGGATTTCCAAAGCGGGTAAGGTGTGGTTTGTGAACATGGAGACGCTTACGGGAAAGGTAACGGCTTCGACAACTGAGACTTAACAGATTTTTGCAGTTATTTGTTGATTGGATTGGTAAAAAGCAAAGTTCGTTTGGGAAAGAGTTGGGTATTATGATGAAAAGGATTTTGAATAAGAATTTACATAAAACAAAATGGGATAACAGGGGACTGTCGCTGGTAGAGGTATTATGTGCGGTGGCAATTCTCGCGCTTGTGACGGGCGTTATCGGGAGCGTTATTGTGATTAGTACGCGTACATACCGGCGCGGGATTTCGGAGACGAATATCCAGCAGGAGGCACAGCTTGCGGCGAATAATATCGGGAATATTGTGAAGGACGCATGCAGTGTTATTTACGGTACAGGTGATAGCAGTGAAGCAGATTATAATGGCGGATATTATTTTAAGAATGGTGATTTAAGTGAAAGGATACCTGAAGGTGGTGACTTTAAGAAGCAGGCTGCAGGGTACAAAGAGTTATCCATTATTACAAATGAAAAGATACAGTATACGATGACGTACGATGAGCACAATAAAAAGCTTTTGTATCAGGAGTTCAATACGGAAGACAATTCACCGCGGACGGATCCCGAAATTATGGCAACGAATATCGTTGAGTTTAAGGCGGATACAAAAGACTTTGAAAACAGCAAGGCCATTAAGCTGACGATGAAGGTTGAGGACAGCGATACAAACAGAAATATTCCGATGGAATATACGATGACTTCCCGCAACGGAGACGGGGAAGGCGGGGAATATGTCACGAATACGGACAGTGTCGTGATTATTTTCCTTGAGGAAGACGTGGTGCTTGTTCCGGGCGAGACTTATCAGATCCCGATTTCCGTAACAGGAAGGCTGAATGAAGGCGGACTGGAGTGGGAAAGCGTGACAGGGCTTGAGACGGTTGCTCTTACAATGGACTATGCGGAAGTGAAGGTTCCGATTGACTCCGACGGCGCGCCTGCTTCATTCACGATTAAGACAAAGGATAAGAAGGCAGACACCACTCCGAAGGATCAAAAGACATGTGACGTTTATATTAGAAAAGTGAACAGCGTGTCGGTAAGCCATTCGATTGATACGAGTGGTTCGCGCGGCGGAATGCTTGAGACGGCAGGAACGGTTTATACATTTAATGCGAATATCGAGGGAAGCGAGCTTGCAAAGCGGGTTGCCTATGCGTATGACAGCAATTATAAGACGGCACAGGCGGTTATATGGAGCTGGGAGCTTGTGGCGGACGGTGTTACCTATAAGCGGAATTGGACGTGCAGCCAAAATGCGGACGGCAAATATGAGTTTGCGGAGGGCATAGAAGGCGAGCAGTCGAAGTTTGATGAGTATATCAGTGTTACACTGAATAAGGAAGATGCGATTATTCCGCAGCTTATCATGAAGATTGAGAAGGATATGCCAGCGGATTTTGTCCTTACGGTGAGGGCGACCTCGAAGCATGCGCTTGGGGTGAATAAGGCGGATTCGGCGTATGGGGATAAGGATAATGCGGCGTACTTTGGCGAAGATGTTGTAAAGCCGAGAGAGACGGTTATGAATCAAAATCTTGTGGTTACCTTAGAACCCTATGAAACAGGTAAAGTTGCGCTGGATATGAAGGGTGGACGTGAGAGTAACATTGAGTTTGAGTACCATGATGCGAGTGATTTGCGCAATGAATCGAATACAAACGGAACGATTGCAACCTATAACGCGACAGACGATGCGGTAGAGATTACGTTAGGAAAAGACGAGATAGGCAGCGGAAAGAACAGCGCAGTACCCTATACGTTTACGATTGATGTAAAGGCAGGCGGTGTGGTCAAAACTACGATTACGGTGCATGTGTGCAGGATTGATGAACTTTCGATTGAAGTGAAGGATAATTTTACGGATAAAAAAGGGAATGTCATGGAACTCCCGACATATGATTTCCGCGCACGCTTTAATGATAGTAATGCTAACGTGTTAGAGTCTCAGCGTGTAACGGCAAACATGATTCAATACAAACCGGACGGTACGCTTGATGAGGAAGCTGTCAGAAGGACATTTTCTTCAACGATTACATGGGAGTTGATTGACCACAATAAGAATGGAAAGGTGGAATATTCGGAAAAGGTTGTCTGCATGGCGAATATAGGCTCGGGAGAAAAGAACAATGAGCCGAGTTACACGAAGAAGTATACCAATGGTCCAGCAACATTTGAGATTGTCAATGTGAAGCCGGCGCGTGTGGAACAGGACGGGAGTGGTAACTGGTTTCTCAAGCAGTTTCCGGAGGTTGATATTTCGCCCTCGGCAAAAACGTCTACAGGACTTCCGGAAAATTATGAGTTGAAGGTAACCATTGAGGCGCTTCATCCGCTTGGCTCGGCAGAAGGACAGCAGACGAACAAGACGAATACGTCATACAAACAGGATGTTAAGGCAAGTGCTTCCATATTTGGTGTTATGACAATTAAAGCGCCATCGCAGCTTGTGATTGTTGAGCCAGGACAGGGTACGAACAGTACGGAAATGTCTGATAAAGAAATTGTAATACCGATTTCGGTTGGTGGCGTGGCGGCATATGAGATGAAAGCGACCATATCGGAGCATAGCAGCAGCGATACGAAGATTGCACCATATAAAGATGGAAATCCGTACAAAGGGAGTAATATTTCGAGCGTGGGCGGCGATGCAACTTGGTATTTGGGACTTTTGATTGGTGAGAAAGAAGTCGGTAACCATGCCGGACGCATAAAGGTGCATGTTGAAGCGTACAACAGCAAAAAGGAAAAGCTTGCTTCAACTGATTTTGAGCTTGGAGTAAGGCGTGTTGATACGATTGACGTGAAGCTTACAGACGGTAAGAAGTTTAGTTTGGTGAATAAGGCAAATAGTACACTGACGATTGAGGCGACGCCAAGAGGGCGCGGCAACAACGGCACGGAGTTTTACGATATTCAGAAAGATGACAAAGGAAACACATGCCGATGGGAGAAGAAGGGAAACGGCGAGTATAAGGAGCCGTCTCCGATGGAATGGAAGATGCTGACGAAGGGTACGGAGAAGCCGCTTAGCGAGTGGACGGAATACTTTGAGGCAAATTCGATTAAGACTTCCGTCAATGAAAGCGACCATAAAGCGTCTGTGACATTTAAGCTGAAACAGCCGCTCCCGATTGGGGCGAAAATCCGTGCTTATTCGCTTCATGCGCGTGGTAACAACGGGAAAGACGAGGCGGCTTCGGATTATGTGAAGTATAACAAGTCAGGGAAGAAGTACGCGAATACATACGGCGAGCTTACGGTTGCGGACGACGGTTTCCAGAGAGCAGACGAATTTACGTTTGTTGAGAATATTGCGGATATGCGTCAGGGCTTTGGCGACAACGAGTATGCTTCGGATCAGTGCAGCTTTTTCCGTTACCGCATTAAGGGCGGGGCATGGACACCGTATTATCAGTTAGAGGATAAGAGCCCGCGGATTGCGCGGTTTATTGGTACGAAAGAATCGCTTGTATTTTTGCCAGAGAATGATTATGACCTTGAGATTATCAATGTCGTTTACAGCAAGAGTAAGAAGTTGATTTACTGGCCGCTGAATGATGCGCTGTTAGAGGCTGGCAGAGGTTGGAAAGAAGATGGTTTCAGATTATGGAACGGCGATGAGATTATGAAAAATTCCAACTATGACGGCACCTATAAGCAGCAGATGATTGAGAAGGAACATGCGCTTTATGAGCAGATAAAAAGCTCTAAGGAGAAATGGCAGTGGACGTTTGATGTGCCAAAGGTGAATATTAATTTTGAAGTTGGTGATGCGAGACAGTGGAAAGTGAAAGACTCCAAGGTAACATTAGCAACAATGTCGGAAGCCACCCCGCTTCATTTACAGGGCGGCAGTAAGACAGAGCATTGGATACCGGGCGATGAAATTGCAGTTAAATTGGCACCTTCGTCATTTTGTCTGTGGAAACGGCAGTACCATATGAATGCGTATGTAGACAAAAAGGTAGACGGACAATGGCAGGAGATTGCTGTAACGGAGTCAGGATGGGGCGGACGAATTGATGGTGGTTTTGAAGATTGGTATTTGCAGACCAGTTGCCCGCAGTTCCAGATTTATAATGTTTATGGTCTTGCAAAAGGGGACTATCGAATCCGCACGCTCATCAAGGACATGGAATGGATGAAGATTAACGGCAGGCTCTTTGACAGAACCTATGAAGGATATAATTTGGATACACCGCTGTTTAACTTATCGAATGGCGAGGGTGTGTTGTATGTGAGATTTAATTAAAAGAAATAGATAAGTTAGCAAAACAGGAACAGTTTATAACAGGCTGTTCCTGTTTTGTCGTAAGGGATTAATTGGAATAATATATTGAAAAAGTGTGGAGAAGAGAATGTTTTTACTGTTAGTTGTTTGATTTTGGATTAAAAGTCCAATGCAGGAATGAAAAATAGAGGGTACACTCTTATTACCTAAGCAATTCTATTCCTTGATTAGAACAAACGAGCGATTGAATGTGCTTGGAGTAATTGATATAATAGGAGGTACCAAAGATGTTAAATGTAAAGGTAAACAGGGAGTACAAGGACCGGCTTTTCCGGTTTCGCTTCGGAACGGAGGAGTATAAAGCGGATATGCTGTCATTGTACAATGCGCTGAATGGAACAGCGTATGAAAATGTGGAGGAGCTTTCCATAACGACGATAGAAGATGTGATTTACATTGGCATGAAAAACGACGTATCTATTTTGCTAGATGGAAATCTCTCTTTATGGGAACAGCAAAGTACAATAAACCCAAATATGCCGATAAGGGGGCTGATGTATTTTGCAAACCTGTATGAACAGTATATTAAGGTAAATAAACTGAACATATACGGGACTAAATTACAGAAGATACCGACGCCGCGATATGTTGTCTTTTATAATGGAATAGGTAACAGCGAGGCAGTTACGGAACTAAAGCTGTCAGATGCTTTTTTGCATGAAAGCGATGGCGGCTTTGAGTGGACGGCAGTTGTGTATAACCTGAACAGGGGAAAAAACGATAAGTTATTGGAGCAATGCAAGCCGTTATCGGAATACATGGAGCTGTTGAACAGGATACGGGATAACCAAAAGAGTGGCATGGACATCAAATCGGCAGTCAATGCGGCGGTTGACAGTTGTATAGCAGATGGAATCATGGCAGAGTTTTTGATAAAACATAAAGCGGAGGTAATGAGTATGTGTCTGACGGAATTTGATGAAGAAGTATTTGTGAATGGGATGAAGGAAGAGGGGAGAGAGGAAGGAAGACTGGAAGAAAAGGCAGAAAGTATTTTTGCACTTTTAGAGGACTATGGGGAAATTCCTGAAATGTTAAGAAAGCTGATTATGGAGCAGACCGATTTGGAGCTTTTAAGGAAATGGCTAAAGTATGCGGCAAGGGTGGAAAGCATAGAGGAATTTGAAGATAAAATAGGGTTGGTCAGGAAGAGCTGATGGTGGGGGTTATATGGTAATATAGCTTATATGGCAGAAACATTTTATTTAAGATAAGGCAGGCATATAAAATACCGACAGAAAGTGAGAGTTAATAATGGGAAATGGGATAAAAGAATACACTGTATGGGAAGACTTGGGAATTGAAAGCGAGGCAGAGGTTTATATGCAGGAGACATTAAATTATATTTAAATAGGATAAAGGGATAACGAAAATTTTATAAAAAGGTGTAAAATCTGTTGCTTTTGACATGGATTTTACACCTTTTTTGTATAAGTTTGTGAAAGGGCAGTGCTCCTGTTGTTGGATTAAGTGTCCAATGCGAATATTAAAAAGATAGGGTACAATCTTATTACCTAAGCAGTTCTATTCTTTGGTTAGAACAAACGAACGATTGAATGTGCTTGGAATAATTGATATAATAGGAGGTACCAAAGATGTTAGATGTAAAGGTAAACAGGGAGTACAAGGACCGGCTTTTCCGTTTCCGTTTTGGAACGGAGGAGTATAAAGCGGATATGCTGTCATTGTACAATGCGCTGAACGGAACAGCGTATGGGAATGTGGAGGAGCTTTCCATAACGACGATAGAAGATGTGATTTACGTTGGCATGAAAAACGACATATCTATTTTGCTAGATGGAAATCTCTCTTTATGGGAACAGCAGAGTACGCTGAACCCGAATATGCCCATAAGGGGGCTGATGTATTTTGCAAACCTGTATGAACAGTATATTAAGGTAAATAAACTGAACATATACGGGACTAAATTACAGAAGATACCGACGCCGCGATATGTTGTCTTTTATAATGGAATAGGTAACAGCGAGGCAGTTACGGAACTAAAGCTGTCAGATGCTTTTTTGCATGAAAGCGATGGCGGCTTTGAGTGGACGGCAGTTGTGTATAACCTGAACAGGGGAAAAAACGATAAGTTATTGGAGCAATGCAAGCCGTTATCGGAATACATGGAGCTGTTGAACAGGATACGGGATAACCAAAAGAGTGGCATGGACATCAAATCGGCAGTCAATGCGGCGGTTGACAGTTGTATAGCAGATGGAATCATGGCAGAGTTTTTGATAAAACATAAAGCGGAGGTAATGAGTATGTGTCTGACGGAATTTGATGAAGAAGTATTTGTGAATGGGATGAAGGAAGAGGGGAGAGAGGAAGGAAGACTGGAAGAAAAGGCAGAAAGTATTTTTGCACTTTTAGAGGACTATGGGGAAATTCCTGAAATGCTAAGAAAGCTGATTATGGAGCAGACCGATTTGGAGCTTTTAAGGAAATGGCATAAGTATGCGGCAAGGGTGGAAAGCATAGAGGAGTTTGAAGAAAAAATAGGGTTGGTCAGGGAGAGCTGATAAACGAAAATTGATTATACAGTTACATTTTTCACATAATCCGCTATAATGATTATAACAAATAAATGACAGTATTAACGAAAAGGCGGTGAAAGGATGGCTGAAGAAATGAGTAAAGAGGGACTTATGAAAATATCTGTTGAAGAGTTTTCGAGACTTCAGAAATGGATGCTGTCCGCAAGGGATAAAGATTCCGAAACATATAATATGATGTAGGAACGATATGTTGAATTAAAAGTTATTTTGTCAAATCTGAGTGTTAATGTGACAGATTTGGATAGGATAAAAGCGTAACATAAACGTTATAATAATTAAAAGGGTGTAAAATCTGTTGTTTTTGATATGGATTTTACACTTTTTTGTATAAGCTTGTGAAACAACAGCACTCCCGTTATTGGATTGAGTGTCTAATGTAAAAATAAAAAGGATAAGAGACAATCTTTTTTTTACGCAATTTTATGCCGATTTTACACAATTTAAAGATGATGTTTTTGTGCAAATTTTCCGTTTTTTTGGCTTTATTTCATGTTAGTATTGAAAAAGTGTGACTTTTCACGGTATAATTATATTAATTCACTGCCAAATTCGATAAAAAGGAGAGAAACGTATGAAGTTAAAACAAAAATTGCTTGCGTTAGTTATGATTCCTGTTATATTGTTAGGTTTAGGCGTAGCACTGATAGCTGCTTATCTTGCGAGGGCAGCTATGGTACAAAGTACAAGAATACAGTTGGAGGTTGCGTGTCAGGGGTATAACGGAAACGTTTTTGCCTATGAGGCACAGGATATTGACATTACAGTATTTTCCGGGGATACGCGAATTGTCAGCTCAATTGAAGGGGCTGTCGGAACAAAGGCGTCTGAGGAGGTCATTGAAGCGACGTTAAAAGGAGGAAAGCCATTTTTTAGCACGAATGCGAATGTAAACGGACAGCTGTATTACGGGTATTATATACCAACAGTATCCGGTATGCTGTTTGCGGGTGAGCCGCAGGCGCAGGTTCAGAAAAGTATCAACGGTCTGGTAGGAACGATTATCGGTTTTTCCGTGGTTGCGATGATTATTGTGGCGATTATCGCCTATCTGATTTCAGCGAGGATTGCGTCGATGATTATCAGCATCAGCAAGACCGTTCATTCTGTCGCGGAGGGCGATTTGACCTGTGAGGTGCGGGATATTAGAGGGCGTGACGAAGTGATTGCCATGAACAATTCCGTCAAGGGAATGGTCATGAACCTGCGGGAGGTGCTTTCCAAGACGCTTGGTGTCAGCCGTGAGGTCTTAAATTCTTCGGAAACGCTGAGCGATACTTCGACATCAACGCTGCACGCGTGTGAGGAGATTGCAAGGGCGATTGAGGACGTGGCGCAGAACAATACGGCGCAGGCGGGAATCGCGTCAGATGTTTCAACAGGCGTTGCCATCATGCAGGAGAAAACGGCGGACATTTCCGCAAGTGTCAGCGATATTGAGAGCTGCTCTGCAAGCTTGGTGGAAAACTGCAACGATATGCGTTCGAAGATTACGGCGACGCAGAAAAACAGCGCGATGATGTCGGAGAGCGTCATCGGGATTAAGGAAAAGATTGATGAGACGAACAAGGTCATTGCAAAGATGTCTGAAATTCTTGCGGGAATTGAGGATATTGCGTCACAGACAAAGCTGCTGTCCCTGAATGCTTCCATTGAGGCGGCAAGAGCAGGCGAGTTTGGAAAAGGGTTCAGCGTTGTTGCCGACAGCATCCGTACCTTGTCGGAAAATACGGGGCAGGAGCTTATCAGCATTAAGGACATTATTGCAAACATAACAAGCGACTTTAAGGAGTGCGCGGACAGCATTGACATCGCGGTGGAAAACAACAACGAGAGCGCTAAGAGCATTTCGGAGGTTATCAGCTCGTTCGAGGCGGTTGATTACGCGATTCAGGATACATCAAAGCAGGTAGAGCTGATTAGCGCGGCGGTAGACGAGACCAATAAGCAGTTGGTTGAGGTGGCGCGCGAGATTACGACGCTTGGCGAGGCGTCCGAGAGCAACGCGGCGGCGAGCCAGCAGGTGAATGCTTCGGTTGAGGAGCTGACGGCATTGATGGGTGCTGTGGATCAAAGCACGGGTGACCTTTCCGAGGAGGCGAAGAGCTTACAGGAGGCACTTCGGATTTTTAAATTATAAAAAATGCTTGAAATTGTCCGTTTTGTATGTTATTATAGTACGAAGCTGTTAATAACAGGAATTTTATATGGTAAATATAAGCAAAAAAAGACAACGGCGTCACTGGTATAGAGATGTTTTTGTGGTGCGTTGTCCATACAATAAGGAAGCTTATCCGTCCCGGTGTACATCTGTATTCCGGGGCGTTTCATATTATAAGGAGGAGAGAAAATGTATCGTGATGTAACAATGAAAGAGATAAGCGAAGACCATATCGGAAAGACACTACAGGTAGCTGGCTGGGTGGAAAATATCCGCGACCACGGCGGCGTGTCCTTCATTGATTTGCGTGACATGTACGGCGTATTGCAGGTCGTAATGCGCGACACATCGCTTTTGGATGGTATTACAAAGGAGATGTGCGTGTCCATTGAGGGGCTTGTGGAAAAAAGGGACGAGGAGACCTACAACCCGAAAATTCCGACGGGAACGATAGAGCTTGAGGCGAAAAAAGTGACGGTTCTTGGAAAAGTATACCAGCAGCTTCCGTTTGAGATTATGACTTCGAAGGAAACGCGGGAAGACGTGCGTTTAAAGTACCGTTATTTGGATTTGCGAAATGCGAAGGTGCGGGATAACATGATTTTCCGCTCGCAGGTGATTGCTTTTTTGCGGCAGAAGATGACGGAGCTTGGTTTTTTGGAAATGCAGACGCCGATTTTGTGCGCGTCGTCGCCGGAGGGGGCAAGGGATTATATTGTGCCGTCGCGTAAGTATAAGGGGAAATTTTACGCGCTGCCGCAGGCGCCGCAGCAGTATAAGCAGCTTTTGATGGCATCGGGATTTGATAAGTATTTTCAGATTGCGCCGTGTTTTCGGGACGAGGACGCGCGTGCTGACCGTTCGCCGGGGGAATTTTACCAGCTTGATTTTGAGATGAGCTTTGCGACGCAGGAGGATGTATTCCGGGTGGGCGAGGAGGTGCTTTCTTCCACGTTTGAAAAATTTGCGCCCGAAGGTTATGCGGTGCCAAAGGCACCCTATCCGGTGATTCCCTATAAGCAGGCGATGTTGGAGTTTGGTACGGATAAGCCGGATTTGCGCAATCCGCTGCGAATTTTAGATGTGACGGACTTTTTTCAGAGGTGCAGATTTAAGCCGTTTCTTGGCAGGACAGTGCGGGCGATTAAGGTGCATTCCGAGATGTCGAAGGGCTTCCATGAAAAGCTGCTTGATTTTGCGACAGGAATGGGCATGGGTGGTCTTGGGTATCTTGAGATTGCGGACGATATGAGTTATAAGGGACCGATTGACAAGTTTATTCCGCAGGAGCTGAAGCCGGAGCTTGCAAAGCTTGCTATGCTTGCAGCAGGGGATACGATTTTCTTTATCGCGGATAAGGAGGAGCGGGCAAATTATTACGCGGGGCAGTTGCGTATGGAGCTTGGTGAAAAGCTTGACTTGTGTGAGAAGAAGGCGTATCGTTTTTGTTATGTAAACGATTTTCCGATGTATGAGCGGGATCCGGAAACGAAACAGATTGGATTTACGCACAATCCGTTTTCCATGCCGCAAGGGGGATTGGAGGCGCTTGAGAAGGAAAACCCGCTGGAGATTTTGGCGTATCAGTATGATATTGTGTGCAATGGCGTGGAGCTTTCGAGCGGCGCGGTGAGAAACCATGATATTGACATTATGGTGAAGGCGTTTGCGATTGCGGGGTATGACGAGGAGACGCTTAAGGCGAAGTTTGGTGCGTTGTATCAGGCGTTTCAGTTTGGCGCTCCGCCGCACGCAGGGATGGCGCCGGGGGTTGACCGGATGCTGATGCTGCTTAAAAATGAGGAGAATATCAGGGAGACGATTGTGTTCCCGATGAGCGGTTCGGCGCAGGATTTGATGTGCGGCGCGCCAAATGACGTGACGGAGCAGCAGCTTCGGGAGGTGCATATAAAGGTGCGGGATTAAAAAACGAAAAGAAAATCTAAGGTGATAAAGTACATCACCTAAGATTTTCTAAGTTTCGTTTGGAGAGGTGAGGAAAATGGCTAATATTATTTCAGATGAGACGATTGAATATGTAGGAATTTTGGCAAAGCTTGCGCTGTCTGACGAGGAGAAGGAGCAGGCAAAGAAAGATATGGGGCGTATGCTGGATTATATCGACCAGCTTGGCGAGCTGGATACGTCGGGGGTGGAACCAATGTCCCATGTGTTCCCGGTGGAGAATGTGTTTCGGGAGGACGTGGTCGTAAACGGCGACGGGAGCAGTGAGACGCTTTGCAATGCGCCGGAGGAGAAGGACAATATGTTTGTCGTTCCAAGGACAATCTGAGGAGGTAGAGATGGATTTATTATCATACAGCGCCGTGGAGCTTGCGGCGGCAATCAGGGCGGGGGAAGCGACCGCCGTGCAGGCGATGGAGGCGGTGCTTTCCAAAATCGATGAGAAGGAAGAACAAATCAACGCGTATGTCACATTGGACAGGGAGGCGGCGTTGAAGGCGGCGCAAAAGACGCAGAAAAAAATAGAAGCGGGTGAACTTACGGGGGCGCTTGCGGGCGTGCCCGTGGCGGTGAAGGACAACCTGTGTACAAAGGGAATGCGCACGACCTGCGCGTCAAAAATGCTTGGCAATTTTATACCTACCTTTTCGGCGCAGGCAGTTATCAATTTAGAGCAGGCGGGAGCGGTGATAATCGGAAAGACAAATATGGACGAATTTGCAATGGGTTCCACAACGGAAACCTCGGCGTACGGCGAGACGAAAAATCCGTATGATTTCAATCATGTGCCGGGGGGGTCGTCAGGCGGTTCGGCGGCGGCAGTGGCGGCGGGCGAATGTTTCTTTGCGCTTGGCTCCGACACAGGCGGCTCCATTCGTCAGCCTGCGTCGTTTTGCGGCGTGGTGGGATTAAAGCCGACCTATGGAACCGTTTCAAGATATGGATTGGTTGCGTACGGCTCGTCCTTAGACCAAATTGGTCCATTGACGAAAAATGTGCCGGACTGCGCAGCCGTGCTGGAGGTGCTTGCCACGCAGGACGCAAAGGACTCCACTTCCATCAGGCGCGAGGACACGGATTTCACTTCCGCACTGACTGCCGATGTCACGGGACTGCGGATTGGTATCCCGAAGGACTATTTTGGCGAAGGGCTTGACGCCGAGGTGAAGGAGGCGGTGCTTGCGGCGGCAAAGGCGCTTGCAGAGGCGGGCGCGGTTGTCGAGGAGTTTGATTTAAGTCTTGTAAAATACGCCATTCCTACGTACTATACGATTGCTGCGGCGGAGGCAAGCTCAAACCTTGAGCGGTTTGACGGCGTAAAGTACGGATTTCGTGCGACAGAGTTTGACGGTCTGCACAATTTATATAAAAAGACGCGTTCCGAGGGCTTTGGCGCGGAGGTCAAGCGTCGGATTATGCTTGGCTCGTTTGTGCTAAGCTCAGGGTATTACGACGCGTATTATCTGAAAGCATTGAAGGTCAAGGCAATGATAAAACAGGCATTTGACGACGCGTTTGCAAGGTATGATTTGATTTTGGGACCAGTTGCACCCACGACTGCGCCGCGGCTTGGCGAGAGCTTATCCGATCCGCTGAAAATGTATCTTGGCGATATTTATACGATTTCCGTAAACCTTGCGGGATTGCCTGCGATTTCCGTTCCGTGCGGGAAGGACAAGGCGGGACTGCCAATCGGAGTGCAGCTTATTGCCGACCGCTTTGCGGAGAAAACGCTGCTGCGGGCGGCTTACACGTACGAGACACTGCGCGGTGCGTTTGCCTTATGCACAGACCCGTGCAGAGGAAATATGCCGCTAAGGCGGCGCACGGGTCGCGCGGCGAGTATAGAAGATACTCGATTTGGAGACTAGGAAAGGACGGGAAATGGGAAATGTCAAATACAAAACAATATGAAACGGTGATTGGCTTGGAGGTGCACGTGGAGCTTGCGACCAAGACGAAAATTTTCTGCGGCTGTTCGACGGAATTTGGCGGCGCGTCGAACACGCATACCTGTCCTGTGTGCACCGGTATGCCGGGGACGCTGCCCGTGCTCAATAAACAGGTGGTAGAGTACGCGCTGGCGGTCGGGCTTGCGACAAACTGTGCGATTACGCAGCATTGCAAATTTGACCGGAAAAATTATTTTTATCCTGATAATCCGCAGAATTATCAGATAAGTCAGCTCTATCTGCCAATCTGTCGGAACGGGTTTGTGGAGATTGAGACGGCGGCGGGGAAAAAGCGTGTGGGCATTCACGAAATCCATATGGAGGAGGATGCGGGAAAGCTTGTGCATGACGAGTGGGAGGACTGCTCGCTTGTGGATTACAACCGTTCGGGCGTGCCGCTCATTGAGATTGTCTCGGAGCCGGATATGCGAAGTGCCGAGGAAGTGATTGCGTATTTGGAAAAGCTGCGCATGACAATCCAGTATCTTGGCGCGTCGGACTGTAAACTGAACGAAGGTTCGATGCGCGCGGACGTGAACTTATCCGTGCGCGAGGTGGGCGCGGAGGCGTTCGGGACACGCACGGAGATGAAGAATTTAAACTCATTTCGGGCGATTACGCATGCCATTGAAAATGAGCGGGAGCGGCAGATTGAGCTGCTCGAATCGGGGCAGCAGGTGATACAGGAGACAAGGCGGTGGGACGACAACAAGGAGTATTCCTATGCCATGCGCTCGAAGGAGGACGCGCAGGATTACCGTTATTTCCCTGATCCGGATTTAACGCCTGTTTTTATCAGCGACGCGTGGCTTGACGCGGTGCGAAAAAGCCTCCCGGAGTTTCGTGAGGAGAAGATGGCACGGTACAGGGAGGAATTTGACATTCCGGAATATGATATTGGAATTCTCACGGATACAAAGCATATGGCGGATTTGTTTGAGGATACGGTGGCGATTTGTAATCAACCCAAGAAGGTGTCAAACTGGCTGATGGGGGAGACGCTTAGACTGCTAAAGGAGAATGGGATGGATGCGCAGGATATCCGGTTTTCGCCTGCAAACCTTGCAAAGCTGATTGCGCTCGTGGACAGTAAGGCGATTAATATAAATGTGGCAAAGGACGTGTTTGCGGTGATGTTTGATAAGGACGTCGATCCGGAAAAATATGTGGAGGAAAAGGGATTAAAAACTGTCAATGATGAAGGTGCGCTCCGCAGAACAATTGAGGAGGTTATCGCCGCAAATCCGCAGTCAGTGGAGGATTACAGAAACGGCAAGGAGAAGGCAATCGGCTTTTTGGTAGGGCAGACAATGAAGGCAATGAAAGGAAAGGCGGACCCTGCTTTAGTGAACCGGATTTTAAAGGAATTGTTATAGTTTTTCACAGAAATATGGCGGAAATGTGAAACAACACAAAAAACTGTAGGAAATTGACGGATAATATGGTATAATTACCTTAAGCATAAAATATTAAGGTAATTGGCATACGGCAGTTCGGGAGATATTGGTCAGAACGGGCGACCTGTGTAGCACAAGAAGGGGGGGCGCTGTATGGATACGAAATTAATCCAGTACGTACAGATTTATGACGTGCCGACCGTTTGCAAAAGCTGCGGCGGCGTGTTGGTTTACAGAGGTTTAGGCGAATACCGCTGTGAAAAGTGCAGGGAAGCAGACTTTGACAATTACGGGAAAACGCGCAATTATATTGAGAAAAATCCGGGTGCGTCGGCGGTGGACATCGAGAAAAACACTGGCGTGAGCAAGGCGGCAATTCGGGAAATGCTAAAGGAGTCGCGCTTTGAAATTGTGGAAGGTACGAAGTCCTTTTTGCGCTGTGAGGGCTGCGGCAAGGAAATCCGCAGCGGCAGGTATTGTTCGGAATGCGAGAAGAATATTCACCTGACGATTGAGAAGCAGCAGCGCGAGAAGCTGCGCGAAAACATGCAGGGCTTCGCAATGAACAAGGGCGGTGAAAAAGGACAGAGGCGGTTTGTGCGGGATAAGTGATTAGGATGTTAAAATGCAGTACTTAAAAATGCGGGGAATGTCATAAGGCATCCCCCGTATTTTACTGCTATCTTGCCAAAACCTCAATGATTTCCCCGACATACATCGTATGCATATCCCCATCCTGATACCATTTTTCGATTTCTGGCAGCAGGAAGCTGTCTTTTGTGATTTTTACCGCCGCCATTTTGTTGCACAGCAGGATTAATTCGCCCTCATCGATAAATGGGATGGAGTGCTTGTAATTCCATGTCAGCCCTGCCGCGGCGAGCTTGTCGCCGTCGCGTCCGGAGTGGGCGCCGCAGTAGTTGAGTGCGTCGCGGTGTCCGGCGCCTAAGAAGGAAACGGAGAAAAAATCGCCCTTGTCAATAAATTCTTTTGTAAATCTTGAGTCGCGGATAAAGATGAACGCAACATTTTTGCCCCAAAGGACACCGACGCCGCCCCAACTGACGGTCATGGTGTTTGCACGTTCCTTTGTTCCTGCGGAGACAAGCCCCCAGTTCTGCCCAATGGTTGTGAACGGGTTTAATTCCAGCTCCTCAAGTGGAAATGGTTGAAATGAATGCATAAGTATCCTTCCTTTCTGCTTAGAAGCGAATTTGAAAGCTTTTTTGATATTCAAATTATACTATCATATGCAGAAATTGTCACGGTGTAAAACTGTTTTTTAAAGAAAATGTGTTGCATGTAAGCGATGAAAAAAATATAATAGATAAAAAGGAAAACACAAGAGGAATAGGGTAAGCGGAAAGAAACAATGAAATTGAAACGGAAAAAAAATAAAATGGATCGGGGAGCATCCCTTCTTGTTTCCATTATCGTAATTTTTAGTATATTAGGCGCGGTCGTGTTCTCGGTGGCATGGAAAATATCGGTCGAGATGTCTGCGTCGGCAATTCAGAATTTGAGCGAGAGTCTGGACCTGATTGAGTGTACCATTGAGGCAATCTTAAATAAAGAGGCGGAGTTTCAGCGTCTGATAGCAAAGGAAATTGCATTGGTGGAAAATAAGGAGGAATATATCTGTTCTTATAAGAAAAACAGCACGATGGTCAAACTATCGCTGGTCTGTGCAGGTGAGACAGAGGGAATTTCCAATACGGGTGAGGTTTTTAATGCGCAGGAGCTGGATTTTTCGGCGGGCGGAACAGTCGACGGGCTTGCGGTTTCCAAGTCCTACGTAAATTATATGGGAACATGGGCATATACCATGAAATGCCCTGTCATACAGGACGGGCGTGAGGCGGCGACGTTTTATATCGAATATGTTTATGCTTCGCTCGACAATTCGCTGCCGAACGGCTTTTATAACGGCAATGCAATGCTCTACATTATGGATGCCGAGAGTGAGCGTCTTGTGCTAAAGCCAAAGGGCATGGGTGAGCGCACCGCAGGGCATCTGAATTTGGAGGACTTTTTCAGGGCAAATGATATTATGGAAAAGGATTTGCTTGCAGAGGTGTTTGAGAGTGTGCGTTTGGGAAAAAACATGATGTTTTACCATGATATCCGCGGGAAAAGCTCGTTGATTTATATGTGGTCGGTGAATGGAGGCACGCTTTATCTGATTGGATATGTGCCGATTGAGGCAATCCAGCAGGAGGGGCGCACAGTCAATCAGAATATTTTCATTGTCGTTGCGTCTATGCTTGTTGCGTTTTTTCTCTGCTTTCTGTTGTATTATTTCAATCAGCGGGAGCAGAACAAAGTCCGCCGGGAGCGGGAGCAGGAGCGTGAAATCCATAACAGGCAATTGGCGGAGGCGCTGCAGACGGCACAGGCTGCAAGCAGCTCCAAGACGATGTTTCTTTCGAATATGTCACATGATATCCGCACGCCGATGAACGCGGTTTTGGGTTTTGCGACGTTGCTTGAGAAGGATGCGGAAAATCCCGAGAAGGTACGTGAGTACACGAAGAAGATTATGTCGTCGGGGCAGCATTTGCTTGGGCTGATTAATGATATTCTGGATGTTTCCAAGATTGAGAGCGGAAAGGTTGTGCTTGCGATTGAGGAATTTACGTTGAACGATTTGGTGTCGTCGGTGGACGCAATTATCCGTCCGATGGCGGAGGCGAAAGAGCAGATGTTCCATGTCGAGGTGACAAACATTGCGCATGAATATTTGATTGGCGATGAAACGCGGATTAATCAGATTTTAATCAATCTGCTTTCCAATGCCGTGAAATATACGCAGCAAGGGGGGAATATCTGGTTTCGCATTATCGGATTAAAGCAGCATTCAAGCCAGTATGAGCATATCCGCATTGAGGTACAGGACGATGGCTATGGCATGACACAGGAGTACCTAAAGACGATTTTTGACGCATTTACAAGAGCGGAGAACAGCACTACAAACAAGGTTCAGGGAACAGGGCTTGGCATGGCGATAACGAAAAACATTGTGGAGCTGATGGGCGGCACGATCGAAGTGTCAAGTGAGATGGGCAAAGGCAGTCTGTTTCAGGTGGAGCTGGAGCTGCGGATTTCCAAAGAGCAGGAGTACAGGGAGTTTTGGGAGAAAAGCGGCATTTCGCGTGTGCTTGCGGTGTGCGGCAATGCGGAGAGCGGGAAAACGATACAGATGCTGTTAAAGGACGTGGGGATTGTCGTTCATACGGCGTTTGACGCGCAGGAGGCGCTAAGTCTGGCTGTGGATAGCGGCAGTTACCATGTAGTTTTGATGGACTGGGATGCAATGAAGATGAATGCCCTTCGGGTAGCGGGGGAGCTTAGGGAGATTTTGTCTAAGGAGGTGCCGATACTGTTTTTAACGGCGCAGGGTTTTGATGGCATGAAGGATGTGCTTGCGATCGAAAATACAGGCGCGCTTGCCAAACCGTTTTTCCTCTCGGCGTTTCAGGAAAAGCTTTTGGAACTGCAAGGACATGGGGAAGACGAGGTGGAAAAGGAGCCGCAGCAGGAGCTGAATTTGTCGGGACTGCATTTCCTTGCCGCGGAGGACAATGAAATTAATGCGGAAATTCTGCGTGAAATTTTGCTGATTGAGGGCGCGGATTGTGAAATTGTCGAGAACGGGCAGCTTGCGGTGGAACGGTTTGAAGCGGCAAAGGAGGGCGAGTTTGACGCAATCCTGATGGATGTGCAAATGCCGGTAATGAATGGATATGAAGCGACAAAGGCAATCAGGACACTGGTGCGTAGCGACGCGCAGACAATCCCGATTATTGCGATGACGGCGAACGCTTTTGCGGAGGACGAGAAGGAGGCGCTTAGTGCAGGTATGAACATCCATTTGGCAAAGCCGATTGACATTGCGTTATTGAGGAAGGTTATCAGGGAGTGTGTACAGGGAAAGGAATGACAGAATGAATCGAGACAAAATGAAACAAATTGGTATGGTTATGATTGTGTGCGCGGCTGTGATTGGCATGACGGCGTGCGGGGGAATACCAAAGTTAGGAAATAATTTGATTTCTGATGATGAGAATAATATACGGATTGTGCGGATGTTTAGTCCGATGGAAAAAACCATGCCGGATGCTGATAATGTGGCAAGGAGTGCGTCGGATAAGACCGTTGTCATGGCAGAGGAGGCACTTGGTGTTTCAATGGACTATATCACGTACACGGCGCAGGATTATCAGGATAAGACATATGATGATGTGGCGCTTGAGCGGGCGCGCAACAATATGGACGATTTGTATTTGCTTAATCCCGATGTGATTAAGACGCTTGGCGAAGAGGGGAAGCTTATGGACTTGTCAGGGCTTAGCAGCGCGAAAAATCTGCGGGATGTGGTGAAAATGGCAAATGTGGTGGATGGGAAGCTGGTGGCAATTCCGCAGGAAGTTGTGGCGTACGGGCTGTTTATCAATAAGGATATGTTTGACAAGTACAATCTATCGCTGCCGGAAACACCGGAGGATTTTTTGGAATGCTGCCGTGTTTTTAAGGAGAACGGGGTGGAAACGCCTGTCGGCGCAAATCGCTGGTGGCTGGAAACGTTTGTTTTGGCACAGGCGTATGCCGATATGTATAACGGGGGCAACACGCAGGCGGAAATTGCGGCACTCAACAGCGGGGAACGCAAATATAGCGAATATATGCGTCCGGGGTTTGAATTTTTGCAGGAGTTGATTGACTGTGGTTATATTGATGCAAAAAAGGCTTATGTGAGCGAGGCAATCGAGGGTGAGGGTGAGGACTTTTTGGCACAGAAAACGCCGATTGTCATGGCGTACTGGAGTGCGGCAAACTCGGAGACTGCCTATGGCAAACCGGATTTTAACATGCTTGTGATTGGATTTCCGAGCAGCAGGGGGCAAATGCCGGTTATGCCGATGACAGGGTTTGGGGTTGGCGTGGAGGCAGAACACGCGCAGGACGCAATGGATATGCTGGACGTGATGACTTCCGACGAGGCACTGCAGATTTACGCGGAGACGAACAAGGTGATTTCGCCTTCCAAAAATGTCGAGGTGGAGTGCATTCCCGCGCTAAAGCCGCTCAATGACAGGATTAACGAGAATGTTTATGTGCTTGGCGCGAATGCGTCGATGAAGCTGGAGCAGTGGGGGAATACGTGCCTGATTGTCCGCGAATTGCTGAACGGGGCGACGGTGGATGAATGTATGGCGGAATTTGACCGGCTGCAGGAGGAGACACTGCAATAGACGGGGATTAGGCTATGTGTAGAAAAATGCACTAAAACGCACGCAAAAACCAATATATTCGAAAAAAGTGCAACAAATTTGCAAATACCTCTTTACAAATGCGGAAAAATTTTTTATAATGCTAAAGAAAAGTAGTGGTACAAAAAAGAACTACTAAAATATGGAAATGGATATAAAAAGCAACCAAAGGCGGTTCAAGGCGTTTTTTTGGTTGCTTTTTATGCACACGGACGCTGTCCGCGTCCGGCGTGTAAGTAGGGAAAACGGTTCAAGGTAAAGGAGAAGCTGCGATGTTTGATGTAAAATTAGATGTCCCCCAAGCGCCGCTTTACAGGGCGGAGTATGAGCATGACAACTGCGGTATCGGCGCGGTCGTAAACATCAAGGGGAAGAAATCGAGGGAAACGGTTGAGAATGCCCTGCGGATTGTGGAAAATTTGGAGCACAGGGCAGGAAAGGACGCGGAGGGAAAGACAGGCGACGGCGTCGGCATTTTGGTGCAGATTTGCCATTCGTTTTTTACGAAGGTGACAAAGCCGCTTGGCATTACGCTCGGAGGAGAGCGCGAGTACGGTATCGGCATGTTTTTCTTCCCGCAGGACGAACTCAAACGCAATCAGGCAAAGAAGATGTTTGAGATTATCGTCGAAAAGGAAGGCTTGGAGTTTTTGGGATGGCGCGAGGTGCCGTGCGTGCCGTCGGTGCTCGGGCATAAGGCGGTTGAGTGTATGCCTTGTATTATGCAGGCGTTTGTGAAAAAACCCGCGAACGTGGAAAAGGGGCTTGCCTTTGACAGAAAGCTCTACATTGCAAGGCGCGTGTTTGAGCAAAGCTCGGACAATACCTATGTGGTGTCTTTAAGCAGCAGGACGATTGTCTACAAAGGCATGTTTCTTGTGACACAGCTTCGGACATTTTTTCAGGATTTGCAGAGCGCGGATTATGTTTCCGCGATTGCGATTGTGCACTCGCGTTTTTCCACAAACACGAACCCAAGCTGGGAGCGGGCGCACCCGAACCGTTTTATCGTACATAACGGCGAGATTAACACCATTCGCGGCAATGTTGATAAGATGATTGCGCGTGAGGAAAACATGGAATCGGAGTTTTTAAGCCGTGAGTTTCATAAGGTGCTTCCGGTTGTCAACGCGCAAGGCTCGGATTCGGCAATGCTTGACAATACGCTGGAATTTCTTGTGATGAGCGGAATGGATTTGCCGCTTGCGGTGATGATTACCATTCCCGAGCCGTGGGCGAACAACCGCACGATGTCGCAGTCGAAGAAGGATTTTTACCAGTATTATGCGACGATGATGGAGCCGTGGGACGGGCCCGCGTCCATTCTGTTTTCGGACGGGGACATCATGGGGGCGGTGCTTGACCGCAACGGGCTTAGACCGTCTAGGTATTACATTACGTCGGACGACCAGCTCATTCTTTCGTCGGAGGTGGGTGTGCTGCCGGTTGATGCGGCGAAGATTGTGAAAAAGGACAGACTGCGTCCCGGAAAAATGCTTCTTGTGGACACGGTCAAGGGTGAGATTATTGACGATGACACGTTGAAGGAGATGTATGCGAAACGCCGTCCTTACGGGGAATGGCTTGACTCCAACCTTGTGTCGTTAAAGGAGTTAAAGATACCAAACGTACGTGTGCCTGAATTTTCCGATGGGGAACGGCAGCGTATGCAGAAGGCGTTTGGTTACACCTATGAGGAGCTAAAGACAGGCATTCTGCCGATGGCAAAAAACGGTGCGGAGAGCATTGGCGCGATGGGTGTTGACACGCCAATTCCTGTGCTTTCGGGTACGCATCATCAGCTTTCGCATTATTTCAAGCAGCAGTTTGCGCAGGTGACAAACCCGCCGATTGACGCAATCCGCGAGGAGGTTGTCACGGCGACGACGGTTTACATTGGAAAGGACGGCAACATTCTGCACGATACGGAGAAGAACTGTAACGTGCTAAAGGTCAACAATCCAATCCTCACCACGACGGATTTGCTGAAGATTAAAAATATGAAGCGGGAGGGCTTCAAGGTAGAGGTTATTCCGATTATTTATTATAAAAACACGAGCCTAGAGCGCGCCATCGACCGCCTTTATGTGGAGGTTGACCGCGCGTACCGGGACGGCGTGAACATCATCATTTTGTCGGACAGGGGCGTGGACGAGAACCATGTCGCAATCCCGTCACTCTTAGCGGTTTCCGCAATGCAGAAGCACTTGGTGCGCACGAAAAAGCGTACGAGTGTGGCACTCATTTTGGAGTCGGCGGAGCCAAGGGAGGTGCACGATTTTGCGGCGCTCATTGGGTACGGCGCGTGTGCGGTCAATCCGTACCTTGCGCAGGAGTCAATTAAGGAGCTGATTGACAACGGAATGCTTGACAAGGATTATCATGCGGCAGTGGATGACTATAACGACGCGATTTTGCACGGCATTGTGAAAATTGCGTCAAAAATGGGCATTTCTACAATCCAGTCATATCAGGGCTCGCAGATTTTTGAGGCGGTCGGCATTGACGCGGACGTGATTAACAAATATTTTACAAACACGGTCTGCCGTATTGGTGGGATTACGCTCACAGACATTGCAAAAGAGGTGGACGATTTGCATTCGCTTGCGTTTGACCCGCTCGGGCTTGCGACGGATTTGACGCTTGACAGTCCCGGTCAGCACAAGGCAAGGGGCGGCGCGGAGGAGCATTTGTACAATCCGGCGACCATTCATCTGTTACAGCAGGCGACAAGGCGCGGCGATTATGATTTGTTTAAGCAGTATTCGGCGCTTTTGACAGCCGAGGACAGTGTGCGCAACATTCGTGGACTGATTGATTTTCAATATCCCGAAAAAGGCATTGGGATTGACGAGGTGGAGAGCGTGGAGAGCATTGTCACGCGCTTTAAGACGGGCGCGATGTCGTACGGCTCGATTTCCAAGGAAGCGCATGAAACGCTTGCGATTGCGATGAACATGCTTCACGGAAAGTCCAACTCGGGTGAGGGCGGCGAGGATTTGGAGCGCATGGAAATTGGCGCGGACGGCTTGAACCGCTGTTCGGCAATCAAGCAGGTTGCAAGTGGGCGTTTTGGCGTGACGAGCCGGTATTTGGTCAGCGCGCAGGAAATTCAGATTAAGATGGCGCAGGGCGCAAAGCCGGGCGAGGGCGGTCATCTTCCGGCGGGGAAGGTGTACCCGTGGATTGCAAAGACGAGGCATTCTACGCCGGGTGTGGGCTTGATTTCACCCCCGCCACATCATGATATTTATTCGATTGAGGACTTGGCGCAGTTGATTTATGATTTGAAGAACGCCAACAAGGACGCACGAATTAGTGTGAAGCTTGTTTCGGAAGCAGGCGTCGGGACGGTTGCGGCAGGCGTTGCGAAGGCAGGCGCGCAGGTGGTGCTGATTTCGGGCTATGACGGCGGTACGGGCGCGGCGCCAAAAAGCTCCATTCACAACGCGGGACTACCGTGGGAGCTTGGGCTTGCGGAGACTCATCAGACGTTAATCCAGAACGGGCTTCGCAACAAGGTGCGCATTGAGACGGACGGGAAGCTGATGACAGGGCGCGATGTGGCGATTGCGGCAATTTTGGGCGCGGAGGAGTTTGGCTTTGCGACGGCGCCGCTTGTGACGATGGGCTGTGTGATGATGCGTGTCTGCAACCTTGACACCTGTCCTGTGGGTGTGGCGACGCAAAATCCGGAGCTTCGCAAGCGATTTACGGGCAAGCCGGAGTATGTCATCAACTTTATGAAATTTATCGCGCAGGAGCTGCGAGAATACATGGCGCGTCTTGGCGTGCGGACGGTTGATGAGCTTGTCGGGCATACGGATTTGCTGAAAATGAAGGAGACGCTGCCAAAGGGCACGGTTGCGCTTGACTTGCGCATGATTTTAAACAATCCGTATCAGAAGGAAAAGGCGGTGTTTGACCCGAAGCAGGTGTATGATTTTGCACTGGAAAAGACGCTTGACGAAAAGGTATTACTGAAAAAGCTTGGCAGTGCGCTTGCGGCGGGGGAGCCAAAAACGCTTGAGTTAGACGTGACGAACACAGACCGCGCGTTTGGCACGATTTTTGGCGCGGAGATTACGAAACGCTATTACAATACGCTTTCGGACGATACCTACAGGGTGCGCTGCAACGGCGCGGGCGGTCAGAGCTTTGGCGCGTTTATCCCGAACGGTCTGACGCTGGAGCTTGCAGGGGATTCGAACGATTATTTCGGGAAAGGTCTGTCGGGCGGCAAGCTGGTGGTGTATCCGCCAAAGGGAAGCACGTTTAAGCAGGACGAGAATGTCATTATCGGAAACGTCGCGCTTTACGGGGCGACGAGCGGTAAGGCGTTTATTAACGGCGTTGCGGGCGAGCGGTTCTGTGTCCGCAATTCGGGCGCGGCTGCGGTTGTCGAGGGCGTGGGCGACCACGGCTGTGAGTATATGACGGGCGGACGTGTGGTCGTGCTTGGCACAACGGGCAAGAACTTTGCGGCAGGCATGAGCGGCGGGATTGCGTATGTCTTGGACGAGGAGAACGACCTTTATATCCGTGTGAATAAGGAAATGATTTTGATGAGCGAGATTACGAATAAGTATGATGTGATTGAGCTGAAGGAAATGATAGAGGAGCACGTGGCATGTACGGGCTCGAAGAAGGGTAAGCACATTCTTGACAATTTTGGCGAGTACCTGCCGAAGTTTAAAAAGATTATTCCTTATGATTATGACAGAATGCTAAAGACCATCGTGCAGATGGAGGAAAAGGGACTGAGCGCGGAGCAGGCGCAGATTGAGGCATTCTACGCAAACACGAATAAGTAAGGAAAGGAGTCACGAAAATGGGAAAGCCAACAGGATTTTTAGATTATGAGAGAAAGACCTCCGCGGCACAGCCGCCAAAGGAACGGGTAAAGCATTTTAACGAGTTCCATGAGCACCTTCCGATGGAGGAGCAGCAAAAACAGGGCGCGCGCTGTATGGAGTGCGGCGTGCCGTTCTGCCAGTCCGGCATGACGCTTGCAGGCATGACCTCGGGCTGTCCGCTGCACAATCTTGTGCCGGAGTGGAACGATTTGGTCTATACGGGGAATTGGGAGCGCGCGTATAACAGGTTGAAAAAGACGAACAATTTTCCGGAATTTACGTCGAGGGTGTGCCCTGCTTTGTGTGAGAATGCGTGTACGTGCGGCTTGAACGGCGATGCGGTGGCAACGAAGGAAAACGAGTATGCGATTATTGAGAATGCATACAAGACAGGACTTGCGGCGGCGAAACCGCCAAAGGTGCGCACGAATAAAACGGTTGCGGTTATCGGCAGCGGACCTTCCGGTCTTGCGGTGGCGGATCAGCTCAACAAGCGCGGGCATAACGTGACGGTTTTTGAGCGCAGTGACCGTGTGGGCGGGCTTTTGATGTACGGCATTCCAAATATGAAGCTGGAAAAGCATATCATTGAGCGCAAGATTAAGGTGATGGAAGAAGAGGGTGTTCAATTTGTAACAAATGCCGACATCGGGCGCGACGCGAAGTCCAAGAAGCTTGTTGAGGGCTTTGACCGCGTGGTGCTTGCCTGCGGCGCGTCCAATCCGCGCGACATCAACGCGCAGGGGCGTGACGCGAAAGGGATTTATTTTGCGGTGGATTTTTTAAAGGGTGTGACGAAGAGCCTTTTGGATTCGCAGCTTAGGGACAATACGTTTGTTTCGGCGAAGGGGAAAAACGTCGTGATTATCGGCGGCGGCGACACGGGAAACGACTGTGTCGGCACATCTATCCGGCTGGGTGCAAAGTCGGTGACGCAGATTGAGATGATGCCGAAAGCGCCGGATACGAGGGCGGAGAACAATCCTTGGCCCGAGTGGCCGAAGGTCTGCAAGACGGATTACGGTCAGGAGGAGGCGATTGCGCTGTTTGGGCATGACCCGCGGATTTATGAGGCGACGGTGAAGGAATTTCTGAAGGATAAAAACGGGAACCTTTCGGGCGTAAAAATCGTAAAGCTTACGTGGGAGAAGGATGCGGCGACGGGTAAAATGAATATGAAGGAAGTCGAGGGCAGCGAACAGGTGCTTGAGGCGCAGCTTGTGCTGATTGCGGCGGGCTTTCTTGGCAGTCAGAAGTATGTGACGGATGCCTTCGGGGTGGACGTGGACGCGCGGACGAATGTAAAGACCGAGCCGGGGAAATTTCAGACGAGCGCCCCGAATGTGTTTGTGGCGGGCGACATGCATACGGGGCAGTCGCTGGTGGTTAAGGCAATCCGTCAGGGGCGCGAGTGCGCGCGGGCGGTTGATGAGAGTTTGATGGGGTATTCGAATATGTTTATACAGTGATGTGGAGCGGTGATCATGCCGGAGGACTAGGCGGGGAACAATCCCTCTCACGGTAACAATTTCCCTTACGGGAAATGAAATTCCGGCTTACTATTATGGGGAAATGTGCTATACTGTAAGAGGAAGTTTTGAAAGAGAAGGAGGGCTTTTTTTGTGGACTATCAGGAGCTGTTTCGGAAAAAGGGAGTATACAGCCAGTGCCGGAAATCCATCCCGGAATTTACCACGTTCACCTTTGACCAAGCGTTTGAAATAGAATATACCCACAATTCCACCGCCATAGAAGGGAATACCCTGTCGCTTATCGAGACAAAGGTGCTCTTAGAGGACGGGATCTCCATCGGGGGGAAGGCACTGCGGGAGATCTATGAGGCAGTCAACCACCGCAAGGCGTTCCGCTATGTGAAGGAATGCATCGGGAAAGGGATGCCCTTGGACGAGGGGAAGGTCAAGGACATCCATGCCCTGCTGATGGAGAACATCCAAGTCGGCGGGGTATACCGGGACGTGCAGGTGTATATCTCCGGCGCACAGCATATGCCGCCGCCCCCGCCGCTCATGTACCGGCAGGTAAAGGACTTTTACGCGAACCTGTCATGGAAAGGGAAGGAACTGAACCCAGTGGAGCTGGCGGCGTGGACCCATGCGGAATTTGTGAAGATACACCCGTTCATGGACGGGAACGGGAGGACTTCAAGGCTTATCATGAATTACCAGCTCATGGCGGAGGGGTTCCCGCCTGTTTCCATCGCCAAGGAGGACAGGCTGGAATATTTCAAGGCACTGGAGGCTTATGCGGTGGAGGGAGACCTACAGCCCTTTGCGGAGCTGGTGGCAGGGCTTGTGGACAAGCAGATGGAGCGGTACATTGAGCTTTCCGAACCACGGCAGGAGAGGGATCAGTTCCCCACATTACAGTAAGACCATAAACAGAAGAAAGAGATTTTGAGACGGCAGGGCGCCGGATGCAGAGATGTGTCCGGTGTTTTTTATGCGCACGGACACCCAAATGAAATATAGGAAAATATCGAAGTATGGCTGCGGTCATGCTTTTTTACGGCAAACGACAGGAAAAACAGAACGATATACACACTTTTTTAAAAAGAGCTGTTATATACTGGTAAATATTTAACCATAAAACCGCAAGAAATATGAAAAGTCAAATGAAATATCCTGCTATAATATAATGGCAACTTGGAAATCATTATTTCGAAACTGCCACGAAAGCAAAAGGAGGAAACTGCAATGCCGGGGAATATTAAAAATGTAATGGCGGCAATCGACTACATCGAAAGCCACCTGCGCGAAAAGCTGGACTTGGATACCGTTGCGGGGGCAGTACATTATTCAAAATATTATTTACATCGAATGTTTACAGATACAATAGGATTGAAGCTGCTTGGTGAAAACGGAGTTGCGGCAATCACAATCATGATTTATACGCAGTTTTTCTTGAGTGCCTTTTATATCGGTTTTTCGATGGGAGTAGCCCCTGTTCTCAGCTATAACTACGGGAAGCAGGACGAAAAACAGCTAAAGAATGTATTTTCAATTTGTATGCGGATTATTGGCTTTGTTTCTATTTCTGTTTTTGCAATGGCTTTTCTTTTTGGTTCGCCATTGGTTGGTATTTTTGCCAAAAAGGGAACGCCTGTTTATGGAATTGCACAAAACGGATTTTTGATTTTTCCCTTTAGCTTTCTGTTTTGTGAGCTGAATATTTTTACCTCTGCCACATTTACGACATTGTCAAATGGGAAGCTGTCAGCGGTTTTGTCCTTCCTGCGGACGTTCGGATTGATTACAGTTTTGTTGCTTACATTGCCGAATGTTTTGGGCGTGACGGGCGTATGGCTTGCAGTACCGATAGCAGAGTTCATCACCATGATTGTGGCACTGGTTTTTCTTCATCAGAATAAAGAGAAGTATCATTATGCGTAAAAAGGAGATTTTATGTCGCCCGAACAGTACTGATATTGGTGCAGATAATGGGACGGGACGATTTTTCAGAGAATTCGATAGAATGATTACTATTTAAAAATATTTTTAAATAGTTGTTGACTGCCTCATACAGATTTCGTATAATCTATTTAAAGATTTATTGAAATAGAGGGCGGTAAATTGGCGGTCAATGAGATTCTTGCAGCGTTGGCAGATGAAAACCGAAGGAAAATTCTGCAGAAATTAAAGGAAGGAAAAATAAGTTCCGGTGATTTGGCAAATGCTTTAAGCATGACGCCGCAGGCGTTGTCATATCACTTATCAAAATTAAAGAAGGCGGATTTGATTTATGAAACAAAATATAAGAATTTTATTTATTATGAATTGAATTTGTCTGTACTTGATGAAACGATTTTGTGGATTAGCGAGTTACGAGGAGGTCAGAAATGAAAACAAAGAAAACGGTGTATTATATTTTGATGTATCTTCCGTTAGCGGTTGTCTTACTTGCATTGCCGCAGCTTCCTGAAAAAATTCCCGCTCATTTCGGGTTTGATAATCAGGTTGACCGTTGGGGAAGCAAATATGAGGCTTTGCTGTTTCCGGTAATCAGCCTTTTAATGGGCTATTTTCTGCTTGGAATGGCAAAACTGGCGGCGAAAAAGGAAAGGTATGGGGAAAACAATAAAAAGGTCACAATGATTATGGGGATTTTCGTGCTGATTTTGTTTAATGCTTTAAATGCTTATTTCCTTTACACAAGCTTGAACAAGGTTGAAGATTTATCGTCTGTTTCCTTGGATCTTTATCAGCTTGTTTTTGGTATTATGGGTGTGTTAATGATTGTTACGGCTTATAGGCGGGATTTCCTTTATTGTTGGGGGAGTGATGATAATAGGTATTTGTATTGCCGTGAAGGGGATTTTTTGCATTGTGTCTGTTTTAGGGGTATGGGTAATTATGATTGTGGTTGATGTTGTTTTAACATATAGGGTTGCTAAAAGGAACGGGTAGGTTGCCAATGTCGTTAAGATTAGTGCATATTCCATGAAGTTAGTCAAAATTTATGCATTTGATTAAATTCCTGTTAAGTTTAGCCCCAAATGCTTAACACACATTTTCTGTATCCTATATAATGTAAGCAGGTATAAAGACAAGGCTGTTTCAGCCATGCAGATATTAATTGGATTGTTTGATTGATTGTTTGGATTTTAAGGTTTTGTGGTTGGGAGATTAAGGTATACAGGTATTTTTTAAAGGTTTTCATTTTATCAGATTAAAGGCGTACAGGGTATTTAAGAGTGTTTAAAGGTTAAAGTGTGTTAAGAGGGAATAAAAGGATTTGAAGCATGGGCGCATGGAGAAACAGGAGAATTTTGTTGTGTTTTGCACAGCATTTTTCTCCTTTTGTATTTACACCAAATCTGATGAAACGGAGATAATAAGAATGGACAGACAGTCATTTCCTGTTGCTACTTGTCAAGGACGTATTCATCATTTTTCATCACTTTTTCTCATTCTGCCTTGTTTCCTATGCTCTAAGTCGTGGAGAATGACACGCTTTAACCTGTCCTCTACGCGTTGGGTACTCGTATCAGAAAAATGTACCTCGACTAAGTAGGTCATCTTATCAATCTTGTTTTGCAAACAGGGCGTTAATCGCCCTGTGGTGTTGGTCTGAATGTTGTCGCCCATTGTTCCTCCTTAATGGCAAAAAAATAGAGCATATAGATTTCAGTTCCTATATGCTCTAACGCTGTTACTGTATTTGTTTTTGATTGATACGATTGATTATGCAAACTGCATTGATTGGCTTGCTAATTCTTTTATCGTGTCAAGAGATAATTCTGTATAGTCGGCTATATCTTCCAGTGACATTTTACCTGCCTTAATCATACGAATAGCCATCTTTTTTGCTTTATTTTGTTCTGCCTGCTGTGCCGCTTCATTCCTCATATCTTCCATAATCTTACACATAGCCGCAACTCCTTTCTCGTCCTGCTTAAAATATCGTGCCCTTTTAGCAAGCGCTTCATAATTCATATCGTCGGGGTTCGTGCATGAAAAATCGTGCATTAGCTTACCGACTTCATCATTGCCCCTATATTTCCCATTAACATATATGATATGCGAACCGTCGCCAAACAATTCCTTTCCCTCGTTGGTTTCCACATACCGCTGTATATGATATATGGCTTGGTTTTTTCCCATAACATCATTCTCTGTAATAAAGATTACATAGCTATCGGGAATATCCTCCATATCATCTCCGGGTTTTAATATATGCGCATCTAATAAACTGCTATTGTGTCTTGCCCTTTTTGCACCTGATCCTGCATCTTTCCTTTGAATTTCAATGTCAAACTCTTTCTTGGTGCTGTCAACCGCATGAATGTCTAAAATGGCAGAACGCCCCTGCAAATTCTTCAACGGCTCTTGTGTCCTGACCGATTTGATTTTTATGTCCTCCCGCCCTAAAACAATCCGCAGTATCAGTTCCACACCCTCAAAATTATCTGC
>CANOMQ010000034.1 GCA_947567595.1 uncultured Lachnospiraceae bacterium
AGGCTGCTTTAGCAGCATACCGAACCTACCGGCTTTAGCCGGTAGTGGTTCAGTTGGCATAGCCATCTTGGTTAGTCTTACTTGCCTGTAATGTTTATAGGCAAATTGAGTTTAATAACATAATCATTGCATGGGCATTTTGCGAAGGAACATATGTAGGAAAAAGGAATAAGAGGAAACAAATCAATGATAAAAGCAGTTATTTTTGATATGTATGAAACGCTGATTACGCATTTTGAAAGTCCGTTGTACTTTTGTGCACAAATGGCACTTGATGCAGGGATAGAGGAACACAGGTTTCGGGCGTTGTGGGAACCGACGGAACATGACAGGACAACTGGGAAACTGACATTCGAGGCGGCGCTGGAAACGGTTTTAAGGGAAAGCGGGCGTTATTCGGAGAAGTTGTTTTGTAGCATGGTCCAAAAGCGTATTCAGACGAAGGAGGAATGTTTCAACCATTTGCATGAGGAAATCATTCCGCTTTTGCGCAGCTTAAAGGAGAATGGAACGTTAATCGGTTTAATCAGCAACTGCTTTTCGGAGGAAGCGGCGGTCATCAGAAGAAGCGTTTTGTTTTCATATTTTGACGCTGTTTGCATGTCGTATGAGCAAGGCGTCAAAAAACCGGATGTACAGATTTATGAAAGATGTCTTGAAAAATTAAGCGTTTGTGCAAATGAAAACTTGCAGGCAGATGAATGCCTGTATGTAGGCGACGGCGGCAGTTTTGAACTGGAAACGGCAGAGAAAATCGGAATGCATGCAGCGCAGGCAGTTTGGTACTTGAGAAACGGTGTAGGACAGCCCGTTGGGAGAAAAGCAGGATTCTTGCAGCTTGAAATGCCAATGCAGGTATTGGATGAAATTCGGAAAGTACGATAGCAGTGCTAAAAAACGCAGTTTCGTCAGCTTGCGTTTAAGGAAAATGGAGGAATATTATGGCAAAACAGGTGATTCATATCTATGGTGCGTCCGGTTCGGGAACCTCTACGCTCGGGCGGTTTCTCTGCGAACAGTCAGGGTATTTTTTTATGGATACCGACGACTATTTTTGGGAGCCGACGAATCCGCCGTATACGACAAAAAGAGCGGTTTCCGACAGGATTGCAAAGATGAAACGCGATATTGAAAAATATGACACGGTTGTCATTTCCGGATCGCTTTCTGACTGGGGCGATGTGTTGATTCCGTATTTTACGTTGGCAATCCGTGTCAATACGGATACTGTGATTCGGATTGAAAGGTTGAAAAAAAGAGAGCGGGAGCAGTTCGGAAGTCGGATTGACGCGGGTGGTGATATGTATGAAACCCATCAGAAATTTCTTGCTTGGGCGGCTTCGTATGATGACGGCGGTTTGGAGATGCGAAGCAAAGCAAGCCATGACGCGTGGGAAAAGCTGCTGACGTGTCCGAGGATTTCACTGGACGGGAGTCTGCCTGTTGCGAAGAATTTTGAGAGGATACGGCGGTATTTGCAGAACAAGGGAAATTAAAATGGTAACGATAAATCTTGATACAATAGAATTTCGGCTAAAGGAACAACACGATTTCAATTGGTTAAAAAAATACGGAAAAGCCTTTTGGTGCGTTGACGAAACGGGTTCGGGGTGCGTTTGAATATTGGCAGTTTAATCAGGAAAGCTATTGTGTTGCAGAAAAAGCCGTTCGTTCTGATAAGGAGCAGCGCTATCGGACTTTTGCGGAATTTTGGACAGACTGGGAAAAGGCAGTCGAATCATCGTGTGACTGATATAATTGCTGATGAAATTGTGTGAGAAACTTTTCCAATCAGATAATGGAGGATTTTTATGGCAGACTTATCAAAAGAAGAAAAAAGAGCAATGATGAAGAAGTGGAAGGCAGCACAGGAAAAAAAGTACATTTTAAGTAAGGCGCAAGTGAAAAAATATTTTGCCTTTTTGGAAAACGTACTGGAGCAGCAGCCTTGCGACCATACCTTGCGCTATACGCAGTATTGGGGTTATAGGATAATCAAAGTGGGCAGAGTTATTGAAAACTCTGCCCATTTTGATTATCCCATTATTACAACAACATGATAGTTTCTTTTTCCATTTTCATAGGGAATAATGCATCCGTCAACTGTAGTCCCGTCAACCGTCATGCTTTGCACCCCTTTTTCTACATTGTTCGGATTTTTCACTTCAATGGTATAAGTCCCCTCCCGGAACTTGCGCGTCAGCGTAAAATCCCCAAACCCTTTTGGCACGCAGGGATTAATGGAAAGCCCTGTATGGGTAGGAGAAACCCCTAAAATATACTGCGAAACATTGACAAATGTCCAAGCCGCCGTTCCGGTCAGCCAGCTATTTTTTGCCTCGCCGTGGAACTTCGCGTCCCTTCCGGCAATCATCTGCGAATACACATAAGGCTCTGTGCGGTGAATTTCGCTGATTTCCTCCACATACGCAGGACAGGTTTTTTTGTAAATTTCAAATGCGCGGTTGCCTCTGCCAATCACAGTTTCCGCAATCGATATCCACGGGTTGTTGTGGCAGAAAATCCCGGCGTTTTCCTTATACCCGGGCGGATAAGAGGAAACCTCGCCAAGCTCCAAATGATACTTGGTGTAGGCGGGGTGCAGCAGCATAATGCCGTAGTCTGTGTCCAGCTTTTCCTTGACGGAATTTAATGCTTTCTCGGCAAGCCCCTCGGAAACGCCCACGCCTGCAAGAACGCAGAAGCCCTGCGGCTCAATGTAAATCTGACCTTCCTCGCATTCCTTCGAGCCGACCTTGTGGCTATATGCGTCATATGCGCGGACAAACCAGTCGCCGTCCCAGCCGTCCTTTAAAATCGCCTCGTTCATCGCCGCAACCTCCGCCCTCGCGCGCGCCGCCTCCTCGGGCATATCCATAAGCTCCGCAAGCTGTGCATACTCTTCCCCGTATTTGACAAACATTCCGGCAATAAACACGGATTCCGCAACCGGTCCCTCACTAGGCCCAAAGGTCTGGAACGATTCGCCGGGGTGTGCGGAGAAGCAGTTTAAATTCAGGCAGTCATTCCAGTCGGCGCGTCCGATTAACGGCAGGTTATGCGGACCTTTGTGTGTGATGATATAGTCCAAGGAACGCTTCAAATGCTCCATCAGCGGCGCAGCCACGGAGTCATCATTGTCAAAGGGCACCATCTGCGTCAGAATGGAGGTGTCGCCCGTTTCTCTGACGTAGGCGCTTGTTCCGGCAATCAGCCAGAGCGGGTCGTCATTAAAGCCGCTTCCGATGTCAGAATTGCCCTTCTTGGTGAGCGGCTGGTACTGGTGGTAGGCGCTGCCGTCCTGAAACTGCGTGGACGCAATGTCGATAATGCGCTCCCTTGCGCGGTCGGGAATTAGATGTACGAACCCGAGCAAATCCTGACAGGAGTCCCGAAAGCCCATGCCGCGTCCGATACCGGATTCATAGTAGGACGCCGAGCGCGACATATTGAAGGTGACCATGCACTGGTACTGGTTCCAGATATTAACCATGCGGTCAACTTTATCGTTTTCGGACTGGACATTATACTTCGATAGCAGGGCGTCCCAGTAGCGGTTTAACTCGGCAAACGCGTTCTCCACGTCAGTGTCGGTCTGATATTTTGTAAGCATTGCGTTTGCGGGATTTTTGTTGATAATGCCGTCTGCCTCCCACTTTTCGTCTTCGGGATTTTCCACGTAACCAAGAACAAAAACAAACGATTCAGAACAATCTGGACGAAACCCTGTTGAGACAGGCGGACGCGGCAACAGACGACAAAATCGACCTGTTCTTGGTTGAGGCGGATTACGCATTAAAATATGTAGATACTGAATTCACAATGCCGGTTAAGGATTTGGGCATTACGGACGCGGATTTGGCAGACCAGTATCAGTATACAAAGGATATTGTAACGGACTCAAACGGCGTATTGAAGGGCGTTTCATGGCAGGGCTGCCCGGGCGTCATGTTTTATAGCCGCGAGGTGGCAAAGGATGTATTCGGCACAGATGAACCGGCTGAAATTCAGGAGCATGTAAAGGATTGGGATACGTTTAACGAGACGGCAAAAACCTTGAAGGATAAAGGCTATTACGTGGCGTCTTCCGCAAACGATACATACCGTGTTTACTCAAACAACGTAACCTCAAAGTGGGTTGAGGACGGAAAGATTAACATTGACGACAACATCATGAAGTGGGTTGAGGACTCAAAAGCGCTCGTTGACGCAGGCGAAATCGGAACACACGACCTTTGGAGCGATGACTGGTCAAGAGGCTTTTACCCGGACGGCAAGGTATTTGCATACTTTGGACCGGCTTGGCTTGTAAACTTCAGTATGGCTGCTGACAAGGAAGGCAGTATCGGTAACTTAGGCGGCTGGGCAGCAACGGAAGGCCCGCAGGGCTTCTTCTGGGGCGGCACATGGATTTGCGCGGCAACCGGAACAGACAATGCAAGCCTTGTAAAGGACATTATGCTTCAGATGACGACCAATGTAGACATTATGAAGGATATTGTTGTAAAGGACGACGATTTTGTAAACAACAAGACAGCAATGAACGAAATGGCAGCAGACCCAAGCTATTCCAGCAAGATTTTGGGCGGACAGAACCCGCTTGGAATGTACTGTGCAGGCGTTGAGAGCCTCGACTTAAGCAACCTTTCCATCTATGATCAGGGCTGCAACGAGGAGTTCCAGAACGCAATGAAGAACTACTTTGACGGCAATACGGATTTGGACGGCGCACTTGACCTGTTCTATAAGTCGGTTGTGGAGAAATATCCGGAATTGACCTATTAATCTAAAAACAATGTGCCTGCCTGACGCTGTTCGGGCAGGCACAATATCAGTCTGACATACAGAACCGGCAGCAGTTTTTTCAACCAGAAGCATAAAAGACCTGCTGCGAGTTCTGTATCCGCACAGCACTGCGGTCGGACATGGAATGGGAGCAGCGTGTGAAGATGGAAATTCGGAAATAAGGAAAGGAGCAGGGTTTCAAGATGAAGAACCAAAAGCAAAGCAAGGTGGTTAGTTATAATAAATGGGGATATTTTTTCTTAATCCCGTTTGTCGTAGTTTACATCATTTTTCAGTTAATCCCGTTGGTTACAACGGTCGTAAACAGCTTTTATGAAAATTATCGTTCCGGTCTGACGCAGATTGGGCCAAATTTTGTCGGATTGAAAAATTATGCGACGATTTTGCAGAACGCGGATTTGTGGATTTATGCAGAGAATACGCTGATTATGTGGGTGATGGGCTTTGTCCCGCAGATTTTGGTTTCGCTTCTGCTTGGTGCGTGGTTTTCCAACCCAAGCCTGCGGCTTAAGGGACAGCGGTTTTTCAAGACCGTGATTTACCTTCCGAACCTGATTATGGCATCGGCGTTTGCCATGCTGTTTTTTACCCTGTTTTCCAACAGCGGCCCGGTCAATTCCATTTTAATGCAGCTTGGCATTATCAGCGAGCCGTATAAGTTTTTGTCCAACACATGGAGCGCGCGGTCTTTGGTTGCGTTCATGAATTTCCTGATGTGGTTTGGAAACACGACGATTTTGCTGATGGCGGGCATGATGGGCATTGACACGTCGCTCTTTGAGGCGGCGGAGGTGGACGGCGCGACCTCGACACAGGTATTTTTCAAGATTACGCTGCCACTGCTTCGACCGATTTTGGTATACGTGATGATTACCTCGTTAATCGGCGGCTTGCAGATGTTTGATGTGCCGCAGATTTTGACGAACGGAACGGGTGATCCGATGCGCTCGACCATGACGCTGATTATGTATCTGAACAAACATTTGTTTAGCAAGAACTACGGTATGGCAGGTGCGTTGTCTGTCCTTCTGTTTATCGTAACCGGAGTTTTGAGTATGATCGTCTATAAAGCGACGAACAGAAGTCAGGAATAGGAGGGAACAATCATGAGTCAAACAAATAATTATAGCAATAAAAAAGGGCTGGGATTAGGCCCGAGAAGAGCGATTGCCTATATTGTCTTGGTGTTCGTGTCCGTCCTGTGCCTGTTTTGGTTTTATGTGCTGTTCATCAACGCAACCCGTTCACACGGCGAGCTGACAACGGGCTTTACGCCTATTCCAAGCACACATTTATTGGAAAACTGGCATAACCTGCTGACAAAGAGTACGCTGCCAATCTGGTCAGGAATGTTCAACTCGTTCATCGTTGCGGCGCTCTCGGCGATTTTGTCCACATATTTTTCGACGATGACGGCATACGCCATTCACGCTTATAATTTTAAGCTAAAGAAGTTTATGTTTACGTTTATCCTGATGATTATGATGATTCCGACGCAGGTAACCGCACTTGGATTTTTGCAGTTGGTTTCCAACATGAAGCTGGAAAATTCGTTCATTCCGCTGATTGTCCCGGCGATTGCCGCGCCTGCAACATTCTTCTATATGAAGCAGTACATGGAAAGCACCCTGCCGTTGTCCTTGGTGGAGGCTGCAAGAATTGACGGCTCAGGTGAGTTTCGGACATTCAACACGATTGCGTTTCCGTTGATGAAACCCGCAATCGCGGTACAGATGATTTTCACCTTCGTGACAAGCTGGAACAATTACTTCACTCCGGCGCTGATTTTGCACGACGAGAAGAAAAAGACGCTGCCGATTTTGATTGCGCAGCTACGAAGCGCGGACTGGCTGAAATTTGACATGGGGCAGGTTTACGTGATGATTGCGTTCTCGATTTTCCCGGTTATCCTTGTGTATCTGTTCCTGTCAAGGTTTATCGTGCAGGGCGTGGCGCTTGGGAGCGTGAAGGGCTGATTGCTGTAAGGTAAAAAAGATAAAAATAAAAAAATGCTTCAAACGGTATTGGTATTGTTTGGGGCATTTTTTTTTGTGCTTTTTTGTTTTTGGAAAAAGAATTGGAAAAGCAATTGGAACAGGAAATGGTAAAAATTTGGTAAAAAATGGAAATAATTGGAAATAATTGGAAAAACATGGTACAATAATACTGTTTAGCGCAACACCGCGGGAAAGCCGCAGGGGGTTGCGTCTTTGGGAGGAATGCATTATGATGGTGAAAGGATATGAAAAGAAAAACGTGTACGACGCGTTGCAGGAACGGTTTCATTATCTGTTTCATGAGTTCGAAAATATCTATGTGTCATTTAGCGGCGGCAAGGACAGCGGGGTGCTGCTGAACTTATTGCTGGATTTTAAGCGGAAGTATTATCCGGGGCGCAGAATTGGCGTGTTCCATCAGGATTTTGAGGCGCAGTACAGCGTGACGACGGAATATGTCACACGGACGTTTCAGGCGCTTGAGGGGGAGTGCGATTTATACTGGGTATGCCTTCCGATGGCGACGCGGACGGCGCTTAGCAGCTATGAGATGTACTGGTATCCGTGGGACGACAAAAAGGAAGAGCTTTGGGTGCGTCCGCGGCCGGATTTTCCTTATGTCATTACGCTTGATAAGCCGTTTAACCATTACCGTTACAAAATGCACCAAGAGGACTTGGCGAAGCAGTTCGGGCGGTTTTACAGGGAGGAGCACGATTACGGGAAAACGGTCAGCCTTCTTGGCATTCGCGCGGACGAGTCGCTGCAGCGCTACAGCGGGATTGTAAACAAGAAATACGGCTACAACGGGGAGTGCTGGATTACCAAGCAGTTTAAGGACGTGTGGTGTGCGTCGCCGCTTTACGACTGGTCAAATCAGGATGTGTGGGTGGCAAACTGCCGGTTCCATTATGATTACAATGCGCTCTATGATTTGTATTACAAGGCGGGGCTGAAAATCGACCAGATGCGTGTGGCATCGCCGTTTAACGATTATTCGAAGGATTCGCTGAATTTATACCGGGTGATTGACCCGGAGATTTGGACAAGGCTTGTGGGACGTGTGCGCGGGGCGAATTTCGGCTGTATTTACGGAAGGACGAAGGCGATGGGATACCGCAACATCACGCTGCCCGAGGGGCATACATGGGAGTCTTATACGAAGTTTCTGCTCGATACGCTTCCGGCGAGGCTTCGCAACAACTATGTGAAAAAGTTTAAGACGTCCATTGAGTTCTGGCATAAGACGGGCGGCGGCTTGGAGGAAAGCGTGATACAGGAGCTGATTGACCACGGGTACAATATCCGCCGCAACGGGGTGTCCAATTACACGCTGATGAAAAATCCACGTGTTGTTTTCATCGGGAAAATTCCCGACCACACAGACGACATTAAATCAACAAAGGACATTCCAAGCTGGAAGCGCATGTGCTACTGTATTTTGAAAAATGACCATACCTGCCGTTTTATGGGATTTGGGCTGACAAGACAGGAACAGATACGTAACGATAAAATAAAACGCAAATACGGAGAGATGATTGATGGCAAATAATGAATTTAAGAGTCCGGTTTACAATGTGATTGCAGTTCCCTTTGAAAAAATTGTTCCAAATACCTATAATCCCAACAGCGTCGCGCCGCCGGAGATGAAGCTGCTTTACGACAGTATCAAGGAGGACGGCTACACCATGCCGATTGTGTGTTATTATTCGCAGAAGAAGGATTTGTATGCGATTGTGGACGGCTTTCACCGCTGGCATGTGATGAAGGAGTACCCGGACATTTACGAGCGGGAGCACGGAATGCTTCCGGTGGCAGTGATTGACAAGCCCTTGTCAAACAGAATGGCAAGCACCGTCAGGCATAACCGTGCAAGGGGGTCGCATAATGTGGATTTGATGAGCAATATCGTCAAGGAGCTGCATGAGCTTGGCAGAAGCGACGCATGGATTTCAAGGCATCTGGGCATGGATAAAGATGAGATTTTGCGTCTGAAGCAAATCAGCGGTCTTGCCGCGCTGTTTAAGGACGTCAACTTCGGGCAGGCATGGAGACCGATTGAGGAGGCGCTTCACGAGAACGAGCATGAAAATGAGAATGAGGCGCAGGGGACGCCGGACATACAGGAGGATTTGGATACGGATTTATAAATTTTTCATAATAATTTTATAAATTTTTAAGAAATTTTCATGATAAGGAAAGGAAGGGAAATTTATGGGTAAGGCATTGAGCAACGAGGTGAAGCAGGCGTTAGAGGATATTTATTACCACGAGCGCACGGGGCGCGGCAAGGAGGCATTTGCGCTGCTAGAGCAGGCGAGCGCTGCCGGGGACGGGGACGCGACCTGTATTTTGGCGCGGTGTTACTGTGGCCGCCAGTATGTGTGGATTGGGCACCGCTTTCCGGAGGACGACGATAAAGCCACAGCGCTTTATCACAAATCCGTGGAGCAGGGGAGTGCGCTTGGCGTGCTGATTTGTCTGCGCTGCGGGGAGCTTACACCCGCGCTTGAGAAGAAAATGCCGTTTGCGAATTTACAGGAGGCGTTTGACGTGGTTCTAGGGCAGGCGCAGGACGGGGACGCGTTCTGCCAGTATGTGATTGGCAACTGTTATTTCTGGTGGGACTTTTTGCGCATTCAGAACAAGGACAGCAGTGATTTTCCCAATCAGGCGGCGTTTAAGGCGTATTTAAAGGAAAACATTTCCAAGTGTGAGGACTGGTTCTGGAAGGCTCTGCGGGGTGGTATGTATTTTGCGGCGAACAATTTGAACCAGTATTATACGAAGGGCGACGAGGACATTATCAAGCCGGACCCGTCAAAGGCGAAGGATTTGTTCCGCATTGGCGCGGAGTACGGGCACCCGCTTCATCAGGCGATTTACGCGGATGATTTGGAGGAAGCCGGACGCAAGGAGGAGGCGCTGCAGTGGTTCCAAAGAGCGGCGGAGGGCGGACACCCCGGCGCTTGGTGCGATGTGGGACGCTGCTATGCGGAAGGAATTGGCACGGCGAAAAATGAGGCATATTCGATTGAGTGCTTTGAGAAGGAAATTCCGCTTGGGCACATTGACAGCCATAATCGTCTGGGGAAGGCGTACTTTTTCGGAAGAGGCGTTGCGCAGGATTACAACAAGGCGTTTGAGCTGCTGTCGTATGCCTATGACAGGGGAAGCAAGTGGGGTGTGTTTTATTTAGGAAAGTGCTGTTTTTACGGGTATGGCACGCCGCAGGATTATGTGAGGGCGCGTATGTTTTTGGAGCAGGTTGACTGGGGATACTGGGAGGCGGATTATCTGCTTGGCATGATTTACGCGCGCGGGCTTGGTGTACCAGAGGATATTGAGAAGGGCATTGCGCTTTTGCAGAAGGCGGGCGACCATCCGGAAGTGAAGGAAGAGATGAAGAATTATAAGAAGACGATGCTGGGATTTGGAAAGTGGGTTCGGCGGTAGTCTGATGAAAAAAGCAGTGAATCATCGCGGTTCACTGCTTTTTTGCTGCTTGTTATAAATTCGTTATTTTGTTTATGTATTCGCAATCTGTATAATTTTCTCCATATCGGAAATCAGTTCCTTGGAATAATTCGCCGCCTCATGATAAATCCGCTCCGCCTCTATATAGTCGCCGCTGTTGATTGCATTGATGACTCCGGCGCCATAGCGGTGGAACTTCTGATGCTTTGCGCCCAAGCCTTCCCATATCGGCAATACATCGGGAATGTCCGGCGTCATGGCATAGTAGAAATGACCAAACCCGCATTTTGAGGAGTCTAGCTGTAACGGCGTAACGGTTCGGGTGTCAATCATCTTCTTAAGGTTGCCAAGCCATGCGTGGTGCGATGAAATGGCAGTGTTCATGTACTCGGAAAATTCGTGTTTTTCCAAATGGAAGAATGCGTCCTTTGTCATGTCGCCCATCTGTTTAACAGTGGTGTCAAGTGTCTTTTCGATATCGACAACCGGTCTTGTGGCTTCGTGCAGGTCCTCGCCGACCTGACGCATGAAGCTTGTGCTTTCCTTTAGCTGGTTTTCCATCTCCGCCATAGAGCTGCTGATTTCCTCGCTGACAGCGGCAATGGAGCTGATGGATTCATTGATATTGGAAACATAGCGCTGGCTTTCGTCGTTTAATTCCCATACGTTCTTGATTTTTTCAGTCATGGAAGCCAGTGATTCAATGGTATCAGTGGAGCTTTTTACGCTCTTTTTGGAAGCGTTTTTCATATCGTCCACAAAGGATTCCATGCTTTTTGTCATTTTCTGGGTTTCCTCTGCAAGCTCGCGGATTTCTCCAGCAACAACCGCGAAGCCTTTTCCTGCCTCACCGGCTCTTGCCGCCTCCACGGAAGCATTGAGCGCAAGCAGGTTTGTCTGTAAGGAAATGGAGTCAATGCCTGCAACAACGGAACTGATGCGGTTAATGATATTAATCAGCTCATCCATGTCCGCCTGCATTTCGCGAGATACCGCGATGGTCTGGTCGGAAAGCTCCTTTATCATCGTAAGCTCCGACTGCCCCGATTCAATCTTTTGGTATACCTCATCTGTTTTTTCAGAAATTTTAATGATGTTGTTTGTCAGCTCCTCATGCTGGCTGTTTGACGAGCTGCCTGTCGAGCCAAAAATCGTCTCGGTTGCCCTTGTCACCCTGCGGGAGATATCCATGATTTTCTCTGTCTGATGCTGCATTGTCAGGTCAAGGGAGCTAATCTGCATGACTGCCTTGATGTTCTTCTCAAAAACCTCCGCAAATTGTTTTCTGCCGCTAAGCAGCCTTCGGTAAATCTTGTTTAACTCAGGTTCCTTGGAGTAATCAGCCTCCTTTAACTCCGAGACTGCCTTCATCAGTACTGCTTTTCCCTTTCCGATTCCCATTCCCATTTAAATGCCCTCTTATCTTTCTTTAGAATAGTGTAAAATAATGTATATAGTTACATCATACGGAATTTTGAAAATATTTCAAGTCTTTTTATTATTTTTTTATATCCGCAGGGAAGGAAAAATATGGCTAAAATATGGTTAAAATCTCATTTTTCCCTTGAAAAATTTTACGTTTTATGTATAATGAAAAAGATGCAGTAAAACCATAGATTTATTATAGAAATAAAAAATAAGAGGAAGAAATCATGATTAGTGCAAACAATGTAACTTACCGTGTTGGTAAAAAGGCATTATTTGAGGATGTCAATATAAAGTTTACGGAAGGCAACTGCTATGGCTTAATCGGTGCAAACGGCGCAGGAAAGTCAACCTTTTTAAAGATATTGTCAGGAAAGCTGGAAACGACAAAGGGCGACATCGTGGTGACGCCCGGACAACGGCTCAGCGTTTTGGAGCAGGATCATTTCAAATACGACGAGTATTCCGTAATGGACGTGGTGATTATGGGAAATGCGCGTCTTTATGAGATTATGAAGGAAAAGGACGCCATTTACGCAAAGGAGGACTTCACCGACGAGGACGGGCTGCGCGCAAGCGAGCTGGAGGGTGAGTTTGCGGAGATGGACGGCTGGGAGGCGGAGTCGAACGCGGCGCAGCTTCTAAACGGGCTTGGCATTGACACCGACCTGCACTATGCGGTGATGAAGGATTTAAACGGCAGTGAGAAGGTAAAGGTATTGCTTGCAAAGGCGCTTTTTGGCAATCCCGACATTTTACTTCTTGACGAGCCGACAAACCACCTTGATTTGGACGCGATTGCGTGGCTTGAGGAGTTCCTGATTAATTTTGAGAATACGGTTATCGTAGTGTCGCATGACCGTTATTTTTTGAACAAGGTCTGTACACAGATTGCGGATATTGACTATGGCAAAATCCAGCTTTACGCGGGCAATTATGACTTCTGGTATGAGTCGAGCCAGCTGCTTGTCAAGCAGATGAAGGAGGCGAACAAGAAGAAGGAAGAGAAGATTAAGGAGCTGCAGGAGTTTATTTCACGCTTCTCGGCAAACGCGTCAAAGTCAAAGCAGGCGACCTCAAGAAAGCGTGCTTTGGAGAAGATTGAGTTAGAGGACATCAGACCGTCAAGCCGCAAATACCCGTACATTGATTTCAGGCCGGACCGCGAAATTGGAAACGAGGTGCTTACGGTGGAAAATCTTTCCAAGACGATTAACGGCGAGAAGGTGCTTGACAAGATTTCGTTTATTTTGGGACGTGAGGATAAGGTGGCGTTTGTGGGCGGCAACGAGCTTGCAAAGACGACGCTGTTTCAGATTTTGATGGGCGAGCTTGAGCCGGACGAGGGAACCTACAAGTGGGGTGTTACCACGTCGCAGGCTTATTTCCCGAAGGACCCGACAAATGAGTTTGACAACGACTACACGATTGCCGACTGGCTGATGGGATATTCGAAGGTGGACGATGTCACATATGTGCGCGGCTTTTTGGGACGTATGCTGTTTGCGGGCGAGGACGGCGTGAAGAAGGTAAAGGTGCTTTCGGGCGGCGAGAAGGTGCGCTGTCTGCTCAGCAAGATGATGATTAGCGGTGCGAACTGTCTTGTCTTGGACGAGCCGACAAACCATCTTGATATGGAGTCGATTACGGCATTAAACAACGGGTTGATTAAGTTTCCGGGTGTGGCGATTTTTGCCTGCCACGACCATCAGTTCGTGGAGACGACGGCAAACCGGATAATGGAGATTTTGCCGGACGGCTCTTTGATTGACAAGATTACGACGTATGACGAGTACCTTGCAAGCGATGAGATGGCGAGAAAGAGAACGGCTGTCTATACTGCGGAGGCAGAGGACGAGAGCGGGGAAGAATAATAAGAGAGAAAGGCAGATGCAGCAATTACATCTGCCTTTTTAAGAAAGGAAGCGCAAGTTGTAAAAATGGGAATGATTGATTTGCATGTACACTCCGCTTACTCCGACGGCAGCATGACGCCAAAGGAGCTTGTTGACTATGCGGTCGAAAAGGGGATTCGGGCGATGGCGCTCACGGACCATGACACTGTGGACGGCATTGATGAAATCTTGGAATATGCAAAGGATAAGCCGCTTACGGTCATACCGGGGATTGAGTATTCGACGGAATATCATGGGAGGGACGTCCATATCGTAGGTCTTTTTATTGACTATAAGGCGCCGGTGTTCCTTGACTATCTTGCACGTTTTAAGCAGTCGCGAACGGACAGGAACCATAAGCTCTGCGCAAATCTGCGCGGCGCGGGGATTGACATTACCTATGAGGCGCTCCTTCATGCGTTCCCGAATGCGGTGATTACAAGGGCGCATTATGCGAAATTCCTTTTGGACAAGGGATATGTTAAAAGCAGGACGGAAGCGTTTGAGCGGTATTTAGGCGACCATACGCCATATTTTGTGCACCGCGAAAAAATCACGCCCGAGGAGGTCATTGAGGTGACAAGAAGGGCGGGCGGCATTCCGGTTTTGGCACATCCGACGCTCTATCGGCTTGGGAAGAAGGAATTGGAGTCGCTCATAAAGCGTCTTAAGGCGGCAGGGCTGATGGCAATGGAGACGTATTATAGCACGTATACGCCGTCGGAGGAGAAGAAAATGAAGGCGCTTGCAAAACGGTATGGGCTTTTGGAGAGCGGCGGTTCTGATTTTCATGGGGATAATAAGCCCGGACTTGACCTTGGGACAGGGTATGGGCGGCTTTATATACACGAGGAGGTTCTTGATAAGATGAAAAAAACGGTACAGACAAAGCTTTTGTTTACGGATTTGGACGGCACGCTTCTTACGACGGAAAAAAAGGTTTCGGACAAGATGCGCGAAAAGCTCCTTGCCATGATAAAAGCCGGGCATTCCCTTGTGCTTGCAAGCGGGAGACCGGTGGACAGTATTTTGGAGGTGCTAGGGGAGCTTGGAATTTGGGACGAGGCTGTCCAAATGCAGGCACAAGGCGGCTTTGCGGCGGGCAGGATTTATGCCACGGCATACAACGGCGCGGTGCTTTATGACTGCATTGAGAAAAAAGTGATGGAGAGCTACCATGTGCCGATGTGGGCTGCGCAGAAGCTCTTTGACATGGCAAAGGAACACGAACTCCATATTCAGACGTACGCGGACACGCATGTTGTGAGTATTGCAGACGATGATGCAATCAAGTATTATACGCAGTTTATTCATATGCCGTATGTGGTCGGCGATAAGCTTTCCAAGGAGCTTTCCCACGAGCCGTTTAAGGTGCTGACCATTGATTTAAAGGACAGGCAGAAGCTGGAGGCGTTTCGCTTGGAGGTGGAAGGCTCTCCGCTTGGGGAAGCGCTTGCGTGTGCTTTTTCAAATGATTATTACTTGGAGTTTTATCATAAGAAGGCGGGGAAGGGGAACGCTTTGGTCAACATGTGCAGGGCGTTAAACATTCCCGAGAAAAACGCGGTTGCGGCGGGGGACGAGGAGAACGACATTTCCATGATACAGGAGGCGGGCGTTGGCGTGGCGATGGCAAACGCAAGCCCGTATCTGAAAGAACACGCGGATTATATTACGGAAAATGACAATAATAATGACGGGATAGCGGAGGTGATTGATCGGTTTATTTTGGCGGATTTGGTGTGACGAAAACATGGATGAACTGGTAGACAATTTTTCGAGAAAACAGTATACTTGAACTAACGCGAATAAAAAAGGCGGATACCACGGTGTATCAGGAATGGAGGGCTGTGATGAACAATAAGAAGATGGCATTTGCAGAGAGAGTAAATCAAAACAGTAAGAATTATTTCCCGAAGGATTTATTTGACTTGGAGGCGGCAGGCGCGTTTCTTTCGTGCATGCACACGATGTTTGGCGCAGAAACGCTTATGACGGACCGGCATGGTGCGATTTTGATGTCGTACGGGGATTTTGCGGGCTTTGTGCCTGACGTGAAAAATAAGCCCGGGACGAAAATCAGGGTTATGGGACGGACGGTCTGCCATATCTATGAAAGGCTTGACGGCGTGGCAGAGGAAAAAAAGGAAGAGGTAAAAGCCTTGCTTGACACATATATTAAAACGTTGGAGGGATTTAGCGAAAAATCCTATCTGGTGAGCGAGCAGGCGGTGTACATAGATGAGCTGGAACAGCAGGTGGAAAAGGACGCTTATCAGGTGAAATATTCGGAGCGCAACGACCCGCTGACGGGCGTGCTCAACCGGAATTATTTTATCAGCCACATGCGTCAGCTTGCGGAGCGCGAGGTGGTTCCGACGGCGGCAATCTGTGTAAATATCAACGACTGGAGATTTTTTGACAGCCACTTTGGCGAGGAGGAGAGCGACAGGCTGGTGCTCACGGTAGCGGGTATCCTGCGGGAAAAGGCACAGGAGGCGGGCTTTGACAATGCGGTCATCGGAAGGGTTGAAGGTGATGTCTTCAACGTGCTTCTGCCGTTAGTGGAGGAGGACGAGGCAAGGCGTTACTGCGACAGCATTCAGCAGGCGTGCGACGCGTTTGAGGACGAGAAGCTTGTGCCGAGTATCGCGGTGGGGTGCGTCATGCATATCAATGTGGAGGAGAGCTATCGGGAGGTGCTTTCCGACGCGGAATATGCCATGCTGGAAAATAAGTTTGAGATCAAAAACGCGCCCGGATACCGGGAAAAAATCGAGAAAGGTATTAACAAATCATAAAAATATAAAATAATTATTAAGTAAACTAAATTATAAAAAAATGAGAAATAACGAGTAAAAATGAAGAAATGCGAGATAATGGAAGAAAATGGCATTTCAATGCGCTTGCACAACTTTCCGTAAGAAATTATGATATGTTTTGTTAGCACTCGATAGCAAGGAGTGCTAATTAAAAAGATAGGAAAAAATTATCATAAATTATTTTTAAGGAGGCATTTAACATGAAGTTAGTACCATTAGGAGACAGAGTTGTATTAAAGCAGTTAATCGCTGAGGAGACCACAAAGTCCGGAATCGTTTTACCGGGACAGAGCAAGGAGAAGCCGCAGCAGGCAGAGGTTATCGCAGTCGGACCGGGCGGCGTTGTGGACGGCAAAGAGGTCAAGATGGAAGTAAAGGTCGGCGACAACGTTATTTACTCAAAGTATTCCGGCACGGAAGTCAAGATTGATGATGAGGAGTACATTATTGTAAAGCAGAATGACATTTTAGCTGTCATTCAGTAATTTTTGGGAATTTTTCGAAAAAAGAAAGAGATTAAGAAATTGGAGGATATGCAATCATGGCAAAGGAAATTAAATATGGAGCAGAGGCTCGTAAGACATTAGAGGCAGGTGTAAACAAGCTGGCAGATACCGTAAGCGTGACGCTTGGACCAAAAGGAAGAAACGTTGTCCTTGACAAGTCGTTCGGCGCTCCGCTTATCACAAACGACGGCGTGACCATCGCAAAGGAGATTGAGCTTGAGGACGCATTTGAGAACATGGGCGCACAGCTTGTGAAGGAAGTTGCGACAAAGACAAACGACGTGGCAGGTGACGGTACCACGACGGCGACTGTTCTTGCACAGGCGATGATTAACGAGGGTATGAAGAACCTTGCGGCAGGCGCAAACCCGATTATTTTGAGAAAGGGTATGAAGAAGGCGACAAACTGCGCGGTGGACGCAATTGCTTCCATGAGCTCTAAGGTAAACGGCAAGCAGCATATTGCAAGGGTTGCAACGGTTTCCTCTGGCGACGAGGAAGTTGGAACGATGGTAGCGGACGCTATGGAGAAGGTTTCCGGCGACGGCGTTATCACGATTGAAGAGTCAAAGACGATGCAGACAGAGCTTGATTTGGTAGAAGGTATGCAGTTTGACCGCGGCTATATTTCTGCTTACATGGCAACGGATATGGATAAGATGGAAGCGACAATGGAAGAGCCTTACATCCTGATTACAGATAAGAAGATTTCAAACATTCAGGAAATCCTTCCGGTTTTGGAGCAGGTGGTACAGTCCGGCGCGAAGCTTCTGATTATTGCAGAGGACGTTGAGGGCGAGGCGCTTACAACGTTAATCGTCAACAAGCTGCGTGGTACATTCAATGTCGTAGCGGTTAAGGCTCCGGGATACGGCGACAGAAGAAAGGCTATGCTTGAGGATATTGCAATCCTTACAGGCGGTCAGGTAATCAGCGAGGAGCTTGGTCTTGATCTTAAGGAAGCGACCTTGGAGCAGTGCGGCCGTGCGAAGTCCGTTAAGGTTCAGAAGGAGAACACCATCATCGTTGACGGCGAGGGTGACAAGGCGGCAATTGAAGCCAGAATTTCACAGATTAAGAAGCAGATTGAGGAGACGACATCTGATTTTGATAAGGAAAAATTACAGGAGCGTCTTGCAAAGCTTGCAGGCGGCGTAGCGGTAATCCGTGTCGGTGCGGCGACAGAGACCGAGATGAAGGAAGCAAAGCTTCGTATGGAGGACGCGTTAAATGCGACAAGGGCAGCCGTGGAGGAAGGTATCATCGCAGGCGGCGGTTCTGCTTATATCCATGCGTCAAAGAAGGTTGCAGAGCTTGTTGAAACGCTTGACGGCGACGAGAAGACAGGTGCGAAGATTGTCTTGAAGGCACTGGAGGCTCCGTTGTTCATTATCGTTGCAAATGCAGGTCTTGAGGGCAGCGTGATTGTCAATAAGGTGAAGGAGTCAGAGATTGGCGTTGGCTTCGACGCGGCGAAGGAAGAGTATGTTGACATGGTTGAGGCAGGCATTCTTGACCCGGCAAAGGTGACAAGAAGCGCATTACAGAACGCTTGTTCTGTAGCAAGCACACTGCTTACAACAGAGTCCGTTGTTGCAAATATTAAGGAAGAGACTCCGGCAATGCCGGCAGGCGGTCCGGGCATGGGCGGAATGATGTAATCCATGACAGAGCAGGTAAGACGGTGTACGAAACAATTACAGGACGTCCATCTGTTCCGCAATATCAGCGAGGCGGAGCTTGACAAAATGTTTGCGTGTTCAAAGACGGTGGAGCGGACCTTTTGTGATGAAAGCTATATTTTCAGGCAGGGTGAACAGCCAAAGAATTTGTTTTTAATTCTCGAAGGCAGTGTGATGCTGGCAAAGGATTTTGCGTCGGGAAAGCGTGATGTGCTGTTTCTTGTGGAAGCGGGCGATGTGTTTGGCGAGATGTTTTTGTTTGCGGACGCAAAGAAATACTGGTATGACGCGATTGCGCAGGGCAGTGTAAGGCTTCTTGAAATACCGTGGGAGTTTTTCTACTGCTTTTGCAGCAACGCCTGCGAGCACCATCGGCTGATTACAAAAAACATGCTGGAAATCCAGTCGGAAAAGAATTTTTCGATGACAAAGAAGCTTCATCTTTTATCAGGGACGACGCTTCGCGAGCGGATTGCATTGTGGCTTTTGGAGCAGGCACAGGAGCAGGACTGTGTGCAGCTTACCATGAACAGGGAGGAGCTTGCGGATTATCTGGGTACGACGCGTCCGTCTCTTTCAAGGGAGCTGATGAAAATGCAGCAGGAGGGACTGATTGTGGTTGAAAAGAGTCTTATCAAGCTATCCGATTACAGTGCGCTTGAGGAATTGTATTGATTTTAAAACAAAAAAAATTTAAAAATGTAACGAATGTTACGGAAATTCTCCTGATATTTGAATATACTATAATCACAAGCACGAAACAGACAGACAAAATAAAGAACACATAGATGTGAGGTTATTTCAAAATAAGGAGGATTTGGTTATGGCAGCAAATACACAGCAGGTAGACAATTTGGTAAATCTTTTAGATGGCTACGCAACAAAGGGAGGACATCACTTAAATGTCAATGTTTTGAACAGGGACACCCTTTTGGACGCGCAAAAGCATCCGGAGAATTACCCGCAGCTTACAATCAGGGTTTCAGGCTATGCCGTAAACTTCATTAAGCTGACACCGGAACAGCAGGCAGATGTGATTTCAAGAACATTCCACGAAGGTGTATAATTTGGATTGGAGAAGGGTACTGTCTATAAAGGCAGTACCTTTTCTATATTTTTTTGTTCCGGTCATTTAATACGAAAATCACCTTATTGAAGCAAAAACCGTTGTATCGCATCCGAAAATGAAGTAATATGGGTGTGACAGGAAGAAACAATCCTTTGTAGATGATAAAAATGGAAAGGAGGATATATCATGAATACAATGGTGTGGCTGGTTGCCATGATTGTGCTGATCATCATTGAGATTGTAACGGTTGGCTTTGGCGCGATTTGGTTTGCGCTTGGCGCGCTTGCGGCGGTGATTGCAACGCTTTTGGGTGCAGGAACCATGTTACAGATCGGCGTATTTCTTGCAGTTTCCTTTGTGACGTTAATCTTCACAAGACCATTAGTGGTGAAGTACATAAACGTAACACGTACGAGGACGAATTATGAGGGCATTATCGGTAAGATTGTGCGCATCACGCAGGAAGTCGATAACATTGTCGAGACGGGCTGCGCGGTAGTAAACGGTCAGGACTGGACGGTGCGTGCGGCTGACAATGGCTGCAAAATTGCGGCGGGAAGTCTTGCAAAGGTAGTAGACATTAAAGGTGTAAAATTAATTGTTGAAAAATATGAGGAGGATACAAACTAATGGGGTGGATATTAGCGATTTTATTTATCATTATTTTAATCATTGCGACAAACGTGCGCGTTGTACCGCAGGCGTCAGCGTATGTTATTGAGCGGCTTGGAGGATATGACAGTACATGGGGCGTGGGCGTCCATTTTAAAATTCCGTTTCTTGACAGGGTTGCAAAAAGAGTTAACTTAAAGGAGCAGGTGGTTGATTTCCCGCCTCAGCCCGTTATCACAAAGGATAACGTTACAATGCAGATTGATACGGTCGTATTTTTCCAGATTACCGATCCGAAGATGTATGCATACGGCGTGGATAATCCAATTATGGCGATTGAAAAACTGACGGCGACGACGCTTCGAAATATTATCGGTGATATGGAGCTGGATCAAACGCTTACATCGCGTGAAGTTATTAATACGAATATGCGTTCGGCGCTTGATCAGGCAACCGACCCATGGGGCATTAAGGTTAATCGTGTCGAGTTAAAGAATATTATTCCGCCTGAGGCAATCCGCAATGCGATGGAGAAGCAGATGAAGGCAGAGCGTGAACGGCGTGAGGCAATTCTTCGTGCGGAAGGTGAGAAGAAGTCTACCATCCTTGTTGCAGAAGGTCAGAAAGAGTCGGCAATTTTGGAGGCAGAGGCGGAAAAGCAGGCTGCAATCCTTCGTGCCGAGGCAGAAAAAGAGCGTAAAATCCGTGAGGCGGAAGGTCAGGCGGAGGCAATCCGGGTCGTGCAGATGGCAAACGCGGAAGGTATTAAGTTCTTAAAGGATGCAGGCGCAGACGACGCGGTGCTTACGATTAAGAAGCTTGAGGCATTTGAGAAGGCTGCAAACGGAACGGCGACAAAGATTATTATTCCGTCGGAAATTCAGGGTGTTGCCGGACTTGCAAAGTCGGTCGGTGAAATCCTGAAATAAAATTACAGTATTTATTTTGGGGAGGACAACGGGTATGCAAAGCGTAACACGAATATTGATACTGGAGGATAACAGGGACAGCTTAGCGGCGGTGACTGTTATGGCAAAAAAGGTATCAAAGGGCGTATCCGTGACTCCCGTCAACAGTCTGGAGGAGGCTTTTGCTGCGCTGAACGGTGCGCAGCAGCCCTTTCAGGCTTTTTTGCTTGATATTAATTTAAATCCCGATGACAAGACCGATTGCTCGGGAATGACATTTGCACGGGCGGTTCGGGCAAAAAAGGAGTATGCATTTACCCCGATTGTGATGATTACCTCCATTGCGAATATGGAGCTTTCGGCATATCGGGAGCTGCACTGCTACCAATATCTGATTAAGCCCTATCAGGAGGCGGACATTGCGCAGCTTGTAGGAAAACTGTTGTTCTTGTCGCAGCAGGGCGAAACGCGGGAAAGCTTTGTGATGGTCAAAAAGGACGGCGTGAATTATAAGCTCTTTTGCAAGGACATCATCTGTGTGAAGGCGGTGCCAAGAGGGGTGTGCTTTGTGCTTGCAAAGGAGGAAATGAAGGTACCATATCTGTCGATTAAGCAGCTTATGGAAAAGCTGCCGCAGGAACGCTTTATGCAGGTGCATCGCATGTGTGTGGTTAATCTTGATTATGTTGACTACATTGATACGGTTAACGGACTCATTCATTTAAAGAACGGGGAGACGGCAGAGGTGGGGGTTACATATAAGAATCGGTTAATTCAGGTGATAAAGGGGAAGGAAAATTAAATGGCGGAGCTTGGAAGGAAATTCTGGTATCGAATATTCTGCGTGGCGGCGCTTCTTGTGACGATTTATCTGTTGGTTGATTTGGCGCTGAGCAACACGCTTAATATAAAGGTGATGGTGCTTTTTTGCATTGTCTTTTCCGTGATTATTTTTGGCTTTTTTGACTGGGGGCGCAATTATGCCGCGTTAAAGAAAAAGGAGCAGGAGTTAAAGATTTATAAGCTTTACATAAAGCCGATGGAGGATTTGACAAAGGAAATCCGGGCAAGCCAGCATGAGTTTGACAATCATATGAATGCGATCTTAAATATGCACGTGACGATTGACAACTATGAGGAGCTTGTGAAGGCGCAGTCGGCATATGCAAGGGGAATTTATGGCGACAGGTCGCGCTGCAATTCGTCCCTTTTGCGCATTTCCGACAAAATTCTTGCCGGATTTTTATATAGCAAGATAATCGGGGCGCCATCGTTTGTGGACATTGATTTACAGGTGCTTAGTCAGGAAATTGTGACATCTGTGTCAGAGCATTCCTTGGTGGAGATTATCGGCGTGCTTGTGGACAATGCGTTTGAGGCGGCGACGCCCGCACAAAACAAGGTGGAAATGATTTTGGACTCCAAAGACGACAAGCTCATTTTTGCGATTAAAAATCAGGTGGAGCACCTTACGATGGGCGAGATTGCGCACTTTTTTGAAAAAGGCTTTACCACGAAGAAAAACCGCGAGGACAGGGGGCTTGGGCTTTATCAGGCAAACAGAATCGCAAACAGCCGTAACGGGGAAATCACGGTGGAGCTGCTGGAAGAAAACGGGGGACAGGAGATTTGTTTCCGGGTGGAGATTTAGGGATTGAATTACTCGATAGGTTGTTGTTTGGAATTGCAATTTTGACAGATATTGGGTATACTTGAAGTGTGATGTGAAATGCATTACGGATTGGAGGTTTCAATACGTGTTGGAGTTAAAAAACATTTCCTATCATGTCGATGATGGAGATGGAAAAGATATTTTAAATCATGTCGATTTGAGGATTGATAAACGGTTTACGGCAATTACGGGGCCAAACGGCGGCGGGAAATCCACGCTTGCAAAAATGATTGCGGGGATTATACAGCCGACGGAGGGGCAGATTTTTTTGGACGGGCAGGATATTACAAATATGTCCGTGACCGAGCGGGCGCGGCTTGGAATCAGCTTTGCGTTTCAGCAGCCGGTGCGGTTTAAGGGAATTACGGTGCTTGACTTAATCCGTCTTGCGGCGGGAGAGCGGTTAAGCGTTGAGGGTGCGTGCAAATACCTTTCCGAGGTGGGACTTTGCGCGCGGGATTATATCAACCGTGAGGTGAATGCGAGCCTTTCGGGAGGGGAGCTTAAGCGCATTGAGATTGCGACAGTCATTGCGCGCGGTACAAAGCTTTCCGTGTTTGACGAGCCGGAGGCGGGCATTGATTTGTGGAGCTTTCAGAATTTGATTAAGGTATTTGAGGAAATGCACGGGCAGACGCAGGGCAACATTGTGATTATTTCCCATCAGGAACGGATTTTGAATATCGCAGATGAGATTGTGGTGATTGCAAACGGGGAAATCACGAATGCGGGAACGCGGGACGAGATTTTGCCGCAGCTTTTAGACGACAGCTTTGCATGCAGACATAATGCGGGAGGGTGTATTCATGGATGAAATTCAGAAGACATTGCTCATGCAGGTCGCGGATTTGCATGAGGTGCCGGCAGGCGCTTACAATATCCGGTCAAACGGGGAGTCGGCGGGCAGACATTCTACGGAGCATATTGAAATTGTCACAAAGGAGGATAAGCCGGGCATTGATATTTATATCAAGCCGGGAACAAAGCGGGAGAGCGTACACATTCCCGTGCTGATGACGCAGACAGGGCTAAAGGAGCTTGTGTACAACGATTTTCATATCGGCGAGGACTGTGACGTTACGATTGTCGCAGGCTGCGGCATTCACAACGGCGGCGACAAAGCGAGTGAGCACAGCGGTATTCATACGTTTTATATTGGAAAAAACGCGCGAATCCGTTATGTGGAAAAGCATTACGGTTCGGGCGAGGGCACGGGTGAGCGGATTATGAATCCGGAAACGGTCGTGGAGATGGACGAGAACAGCTATATGGAAATGGACACGGTGCAGATTAAGGGCGTGGACTCGACGGAGCGTGTCACGAAGGCAAGGCTTGGAAAGGGCGCGCAGCTTGTGATTAAGGAAAAGCTGATGACGCATGGAAAACAGAAGGCGACGACAAACTTTTACGTGGATTTGGACGGCGAGGGCTCAAGCACAAACGTGATTTCGCGCTCGGTGGCAAAGGATAATTCCGAACAGACATTCTATTCGCATATCAACGGCAACAACCAGTGCGCGGGGCATTCGGAGTGTGACGCGATTATCATGGATAACGCGGTGGTGCGCGCCATTCCCGAGATTACGGCAAACCATCTTGACGCAAGCCTCATTCACGAGGCGGCAATCGGGAAGATTGCAGGGGAGCAGTTGATTAAGCTGATGACGCTCGGGCTGACCGAGGCGGAGGCGGAGGAGCAGATTGTGAACGGTTTTTTAAAGTAACTATTAACTTATATACGTATCACGAAAGCGAGGTATTTTTATGGAAACATTACAGTGCATTGAGACGCGTCGGAGCATCCGCAAATTTAAGGCGCAGCAGGTGCCGCAGGAAACCGTACGGGAAGTTGTGGCTGCCGCCGCATATGCGCCCTCATGGAAGAACACGCAGGTAACGCGCTATACGGTTGTGGAGAACGCGGATTTGAAGGCAAAAATCGCCGAGGAGGCGACGCTTGGATTTGAACATAATAAGGGCATTATCAACGGCGCCCCGGCGCTTGTGGTTGTGACGATGGTACATGGCAGGAGCGGTTTTGAGAGGGACGGCTCGTACACCACCTCCAAGGAAGACCGTTGGGAGGTGTTTGACGCGGGACTTGCGACACAGACATTTAGCCTTGCGGCGCATGATAAGGGCTTGGGCTGTGTTATTCTTGGTATTTTTGATGAGAACAAGGTTGCCGAGCTGATTGGTCTTGACGAGGGACAGAAGGTTGCGGCACTTGTGGCAATGGGTTACGCGGACGAGGCGCCGGAGGCGCCAAAGCGCAAGGCGGTTGATGATTTGGTGAAATTTGTGTAAGAGCTACATAGTGGGATTAGCGTGCAGGGACTATGGCGACGTAGTCCTTGCAACATTTTGGATACCATGTTAAAATAAGAAAAATCATTGTAGTGAAGGCATGAAATTGTTTTGCGTGTATATACCAAAAGAGAGGAAGCAGTGATATGCTGGTATTAATCAAGGCATCGGCGGCATGCCTTTTGTTTATGATATACATGGTTGGGTTTTATTATCGTAAGCCGCATATCCCGATTCGCTCCACGAAATTGTTCCAGTGGCTGATTGTCGCGGCGCTTTGCAACGCAGCCTTTGATTTAATCACAATCTGCACGGTGAACCACAGGGACGTGGTTCCCGATTTTTTGAATTTGACGGCGCACATCATTTATCTGATGTCGATTTTGAGCTTTATTTACCTGCTCTTTGTCTATATGAGAAGCTATCTGGAAACGGATTTAAAATTTTCCAAAACGCTAAGGATACTGCAAAGCCTGCCGTTTTTCGCATCGTCGATTGGGATTTTGACACTGCCAATCACTTATGTGCAGGGAACGACGACAGATTATTCCTTGGGACCAAAGGCGTATGCGCTTTATGGGAGCTTGGTTGTTTATCTGCTGCTGATTTCGTATTACTGTCTTCGCTACTGGGGGCTTTTTGACAGTGAGAAGCGGCTTGCGATTATTCTTGCCGTTCCGCTTTATGTGGTTACCGCGGTTATTCAGATGGTCATTCCGGAAACATTGGTGGAGATTATCTGTTCGACGATGATTTTGCTTGGACTGATTTTGAGCAATGAGAATGCGGAGAAATATGTGGACAAGCAGACGGCGCTGTTCAACCGGTATGCGTTTGAAAAGGTGCTTGATGGATTGGATTACGAGAAACAGACGCCCGTCATAGCGGTTTTTTGCTTTTGCAGGACGGAGAAGAGCATGGACTGGAAACAGGGCGCCGCGCTTTTGAATGATATTGAAAAAGAGCTGAAACAACATCATTTGTATGGATACCGCGTTTGCGAGAACGGGGTGGCGTTTATCGGGAATGCCGAGGAAAAGGTGCAGTCCGTGCTGGAAAAGGTGCAAAGGCTTATTGAGATCCGGTACGGGAAAGAGGCTGTTGATATTGAAACAAAGCTTTTAACGGGGAATGCGGTCAGCACAAAAAAACGCTGCATACAGAGCATTATCGCGTTTTGCACGGAGGTGGACAGCCGTTTTGCCTATGTTGACCATATGACGAATATTTATAACCGCAATGCGTTGGAGCGGGATTTGGAGAATGCGCAGGAAAGCGGATATGTGTATTATTTTATCGCGGATTTGAATAATCTTAAGATTGTGAACGATACGATTGGGCATTCCGCGGGTGATAAGCTGTTACGGGATTTTGCGCGTGTGCTTACGGACGTGGTCGGGGAGAACGGGCGTGCGTACCGGCAGGGCGGGGACGAATTTGCCGTTTTGCACAAAAAGGACGCCGAAATTCTGATACGCGATTTGGAAGCGCGGTGTGCGGAATATAACCAGTCCTATGCGGTTGCGCTGAGCTATGCCATTGGGTACTGCCTGCTTGCGGACGAGGCGTTCCGGGATGTGGCGGACAAAATGATGTATGCGGACAAGCGGCGCAAAAAGGGACAGATGTAGGGGGAGGATTATAATGGACGTGTTAAGAAAAAAAGAAGAAGTTTATACGGTTGATGATATTTTAGAACTACCGGACGGGGAACGGGCGGAGCTGATTGACGGGCGGATTTATTATATGGCGCCGCCTAGCACGAGGCACCAAATGATTTTAATGGATTTGTCTTATAAAATAAAGGATTTTATTGAACGAAACAAAGGGGAATGCATTGTTGTCCCTGCGCCGTTTGCGGTATTTTTGGATAAAGACAACAAAGATTATGTGGAGCCGGATATTTCCGTGATTTGCGACAAGGATAAAATCACGGAAAAGGGCTGTGACGGCGCGCCTGACTGGGTGATTGAGATTGTTTCGCCAAGCAGTAAGGCGATGGATTATTTTACAAAGCTTTTTAAATACCGCACTGCGGGCGTTCGGGAATATTGGATTGTTGATCCGAAAAAGGAGCGCGTTACGGTTTACTTTTTCGAGAAGGAGACGGTTGAGGAGTACGCTTTTGGGGAGGCAGTCTCGGTTGGGATTTATGAGGGATTTTCGATAACGGTGGAATAGCGAAAAAGAAAATATGTTTGCCACCTGTTTGCAGAACTGGGTAAGGATTATGGAATATTGCGGAAACAACAGGATTGAAAAGCATTTACGGTCAAATTGTAAGTGCTTTTTTTATAACGAAAAACAAATATGGAAAACAAATATCAAAAAACATATTGCAATATAGCCTACAACATGTTAAGATAAATATGCCTACAACATGTTAAGAAAAAAAGGAGGACAACACAATGCAGCAGATTTCAGAGTCGGAGCTGGTACTGATGAATATCATATGGAAAAACGGTGGCGCCACGCTTTATTCCCAAATCATGGAGGAGCTGGAGCAGGACAACAACGAGTGGAAGAAAAACACGGTGCTGACGCTGCTTTCCCGGCTGGTTGAAAAAAAGTTTCTAAAGACGAAAAAAATCGACAGGCGAAACGAGTACGTGGCGGTTGTGACAAAGCAGGAATATCAGACAATGCAGACGCAGAGCTTTTTGGACAGGATATACGAAGGGAATGTCAGGCATTTGGTGTCGGCTTTGGTGCAGCAGGAATTGCTTTCGGAAGAGGACTGGAAGGAAATCGAGGCATTTTGGGAGCAGGGCGGAAATGGGAAGGAAACGGATTAGCGGTCAAAAGCAGGAAGGAGTGCGGATATGGAGCTTGGTGAGTGGATGAAGGTTTTACTGTCGCTGACATTGTCGGGGACGCTGCTTTTGGTAATTCTTTTTGCGCTGAAACGGGTATGCAGAACGCGCGTCAGTAAATGCTGGCAGTATTATATTTTACTGGCGGCAGCACTGCGGTTTCTGGTTCCGTTTCCGTCGGATACTGCGCTTGTTGGCAGGCTGTTTATGGCGACGCAGAATGCAGTGGAACAGGCGGTGCAAGGTATCGCGTCGCAGCCGGAGCGTATGTATTTTGGTACGGGAACGGAGAATGCCATAAATATGGATAATGCGGTGGAGAAGGACTTGCAGAGCGTTCCAAATGGGCATTTTGCGGTAACAGGCGGCGGCACGTCGCAGTCGATGTTGGATTTTTGGACATATGCGTTCTTTTTATGGTTTGCGTTTGCCTTGATGTTTTTTATGCGCAAGGTGACGATTTACCAAAGCTTCCTGCGCTATGTGAAAGCCGCAAACCAAGAGGTGTCGGATTTGGAAACGCTAAATCTTTTATCGGACTGTGCGGAACGTCTGCATATCAGACGCACGGTCGGGTTGTACAAAAATCCCCTGACTGCCTCGCCGATGGCGGTCGGTTTTTTCCACCCGTGTATCATTTTACCGGAAAGGGCAGCAGGGGCGCAGGAATTGTCCTATATTTTCACGCATGAGCTGACGCATTTGAAACGGTGGGATCTTGCGTATAAGTGGGTGGTTCAGATTGTGGTGTGCGTGCATTGGTTTAATCCGTTTGTGTACCTTTTGGAGCGGGAGGCTACAAGGGCGTGTGAGCTGTCCTGTGACGAGGCGGTTATCCACGCGTTCAATGACACGGAAAAGAAAGCATACGGCGATATGCTGCTGTTGTTTCTGAAAACGGACAACACATACAAAAGCTCGCTTGCCTCGGTTACGCTGACGGAGGGGGCGAAGGAGTTAAAGGAAAGGTTGGGTGCGATTAAGATGTTTCATAAAAAATCAAAGGCGGTTACGGCGGTGACCATTGCGCTGACAGTGCTTGTCTGTGCTTGTTTTCAGACGCTTGGCGTGTATGCCATGCAGGGGCGCGAGAAGGAGGTGGCTTTGGGAGAAAAAACAGTGAAGGAAAATCCGGTCAAGGAGGAAATGGCAGATGAGGCTTTGACGGAGGAACAAAAAGTGGCTGCGGACGGCGAACCGTCGTTGTATGATAGTGTTTTGTATGACGAGGACGAAAATGTCTATTATATTTTGTGTGACGGTGCACAGATGATTGACATACCGGATAGTTCTTTTTCGGACGGGACAATTGGCATTGTGCTTGTGAAAAAGGACGGCTATACGGCACTGGGACCGTTTACGCAAGGGAAAAATTTAGTTGCACAGGTGAAACGGCAGTTAGACGCGGGAGCGGCGAAGGGATATTATACGCAGAAGGATAAGGAGATTGCGCTAAAGGCTGCGGGAGAAATCGAGGCGTTCGGCGGTTTGCAAAAGGAAAAAGAGAATGAGGCGGGCTCCTATACCTATGTACAGAGCGGATATTATCAAAAGCCGTTTATGATTGTGATGGCATATTGCACGAGTACACGCAATATCCGTAATTTTCTGATGAACTGGGGAGAGGAACCGGACGCTGCATGTCAAAGGCAGGTTACGCTTACGGACGGCTCAAAGATGACCGTTTATTTCATGGAGGAAGCGGAGCGGCTGTGTCAGGAGCACCCAGAGGCATATGCGGCGGTCGGAATGGTGATTCACAGGCTGAATACGCAGGATACGGATATGCAGGTGAGGACGGCGCTTGTGCAGCGGATTGACTATGTGGAGGATACCCAAGTGGCGGATTATGTGCGGGAGTGCTACGAAAAAGAGGATCTTATTGGATTTTCCGGTCTGTTTTCCGCGTTGGAGGAAACGCAGAAGCCGGAGTATTATGATAAAATTTACGATGCAAAGCAGACTGCGTTTTTTTCTGTGGTTGCAGATGAGATGAACGCGGAGCAGATTGCGTTATATGCGGATAAGGCGTATCAGGAGGATCAGGTTGCTTTCTTTTCCATTTTGTGCGACAGGATGAACGCGGAACAAATTCAGACGTTTGCCAAAAGAAGCTATGAGCAGGGAGACATTGCCAAATTTTCCATTGTTGTGTCGGATATGACAAGGGAAGAACAAAAAGAGTGGCTTTCGCGGGCGCAGTCGGATAAAAAAGCAGCGTTTGCGGGGGTTTTGTGGGACAAATTGGAGGAGCTTGATGGTTTGGATGCACTGGATGCATTTGAAGTCTTTCGATTTTAGTTAAAATGCGATTTGCAATAGTGGATTAGGAAAAGGTACAAAGCCTTGTCAAAATGCTTTGCCACATCTTGCATAAAATTCGGTTTTTCGTTAAGATATATAAAGAACTGTAGAAAAACGAATAGGAGCAATGCGGCATGAAAACAGGACTGGTACTCGAGGGCGGCGCCATGCGCGGGGTATACACGGCAGGCGTTTTGGACGTGTTTATGGAGCATGGCATCAGCTTTGACGGTGTCATCGGTGTGTCGGCGGGGGCACTGTTTGGCATTAATCTGTTGTCCAAGCAAAAGGGGCGCGTGATACGCTACAACAAAAAATTTAACAGCGACAAAAACTACATGGGCTTTCGCCCCCTTATCAAGACGGGAAACATCATCGACACGCAGTACGCATACTACACCGTGCCGTCAAAGCTGGACGTGTTTGACAACGAAACCTTTATGGCGTCAAACGTCCCGTTCTACGCGGTAGTGACAAACATGGAGACAGGTGCCGCCGAGTACATGCAAATCACGGACGCATTTGCGCAGATGGAAACGCTGCGTGCGTCGGCGTCCATGCCGTTTGTGGCAAGACCGGTGGAAATTGACGGCAGGCGTTACATGGACGGTGCAGTGGCGGACAGCATTCCGTTTGAGAAGTTTTTGGAGATGGGCTATGACAGGCTTGTCGTTGTTCTGACAAAGGATGCGGACTATGTGAAAAGCCCGGTTTCACCGTTTATGACAAAGGCGGTCTATGGCAAAAAATATGCCCGCTTTGAAAAGGCGCTGCGCGAGCGGCACCAAAATTATAACGGCTGCGTGAAACGGCTGAACGCGTTAGAACAGCAGGGCAGTCTTTTCGTAATCCGCCCGTCTGTGCGGATTAAAATGAGCAGGATTGAAAAAAATCCCGAAACGCTGCAAAGAATGTATGACCTTGGCGTAACGGACGCGAACGCGCGGCTTTGCGAGGTGAAAGACTATCTGTATCAGAAGGGAGCGGCAGGCTTATGAAACTCATGATTGCGTCAGACATACACGGCTCGGCGTATTACTGCCGTCGTTTATTTGAGGCATACGACAGGGAGCAGGCGGACAGGCTGGTACTGCTCGGGGATTTGCTTTACCACGGTCCGAGGAATGATTTGCCGCGTGACTATGCGCCAAAGGAAGTGCTTGCGCTGCTCAATGCGCGAAAGGACAGCCTTTTGTGCGTGCGCGGCAACTGCGATACGGAGGTTGACCAGATGGTGCTGGATTTCCCAATCCTTGCCGATTACGCGCTTTTGTCCATAGATGGCGTCACAATGTACGCCACACACGGACATATCTACAATCCCAAAAAGGTACCTGCGCTTTGTGACGGCGATATTTTGTTAAACGGTCACACGCACGTGCCAAAATGCATAGAATATGATAATTATATATACATGAACTGCGGCTCGGTGTCCATTCCGAAGGAGGACTCGTGGCATGGATATATGACACTGGAAAACGGCGTATTTTTGTGGAAGGATTTGGACGGGGCAGAAAAAATGAAAAAAACTATTGACAGATAAACAGAAAGTGATTATGATAAATAAAAACGAACATGGTTTGAAACTGGTGATCAAGAGGAGTACATACTTTGGGAGATTTTCAGAGAGCCGCAGGCGGTGTGATTGCGGTAGTCAAAGAGGTATGGAATGGACTTGAGAAGGTGGGAGCAACGAGCCGAAGGCTTTAGTAATGCCCAACGGGATTTCCGCCCGTTATCAAGGGAAAGCGTATGATAGTACGTGTGGAGAGAGGGTGCATTTTTTATGTGCCAAATTAGGTGGTACCGCAGAAGTTTAAGCTTTTGTCCTAGTAGCAATATTAGGATAAAAGCTTTTTTTACGTTTTCACAGAAAGGGTGAGGCTATGATAAAACCAACATACGAACAGGTAAAGCAATACGAAGCAGACTACACATACGTCCCGGTCTGCAAGGAGATTCTGGCAGATGACATCACACCAATCTTAATGCTTCGGAAGCTCGCGGCGCTTGACGGACAGTACTTTTTGCTGGAGAGCGTGGAGGGCGGAAGTCTTGGACGCTATTCCTTCCTAGGCTATCACCCAAAGCTTTCTGTTTCCTGCAAGGACGGCGTCACAAAGGTCAAGGAAAACGGCATGGTGCGGATTGTGCCGGGAACGCCGAAGGAGGCGTTAGAGAGCATTCTTGCGCAGTACCGTTCACCGCAGATTGAGGGGCTGCCGACGTTTACGGGCGGACTTGTCGGATATTTTGCATACGAGATGATACAGTACGCGGAGCCAAAGCTCAAAATCAAGCAAAGCGACATCAACGACTGTGAGCTGATGATGTTTGATAAGCTCATCGCCTTTGACCAGCTTCACCATAAGCTCTGCTTTATCACAAACATGCAGACCGCCGAAAAAGAGGAAGGCTACAAAAAAGCCATACAGGAGCTTGAGGCGTTTGTGGAAACGATACGGCTTACGGAACCGATTGCCTGTGAGCCGCCGCTTCCCGCCCCGCAGTTTACCTGCAACCTTTCAAAAGAGCAATACTGCAAAATGGTGGAACAGACAAAGCATTACATCAAGGAAGGCGATATTTTTCAGGGCGTTCTCTCAAGACGGTTTGAGGCAGATTATGACGGAAGCCTTCTGAATGCGTACCGGGTACTGCGCACGACCAACCCGTCGCCATACATGTATTACATGCAGATAAAGGATATGCAGATCGCGGGAACCTCGCCGGAAACAATGGTAAAGCTCACAAACGCAAGGCTAATGACATTTCCCGTGGCAGGCACAAGAAAGCGCGGCGCGGACAAAGAGGAAGACCTTTATTTGGAACAGGAGCTGCTTGCGGACGAAAAGGAATGCGCGGAGCACAACATGCTTGTGGATTTGGCAAGAAACGACATCGGAAAAATCGCGGCGTACGGGAGCGTGCAGGTTGATGATTATATGGCAATCCACCGTTTTTCAAAGGTCATGCACATCGCAAGCACCGTGACAGGAACGCTTGCACAGGGCAGGACGGCGGCGGACACGATAGAAGCGCTGCTTCCGGCAGGAACCCTTTCCGGCGCGCCAAAATTCCGGGCTTGTGAAATTATTGACGAGCTTGAGCCTGACGCAAGGGGCGTGTACGGCGGGGCAATCGGATACCTTGATTTTGGCGGGAACCTTGATGTCTGCATTGCAATCCGCACGGCGGTCAAAAAAGGGAAAAAGGTCTATGTGCAGGCAGGCGCAGGGATTGTGGCGGACTCCGTACCCGAGAACGAATATCAGGAATGCGCGAACAAGGCGGGGGCTGTGATTGAGGCAGTGTGCATGGCAGAAACGCTTTGCGGATAACACGCGGAGGCTGCGGAAAGGAGCGGTAACATGATACTTTTAATTGACAATTATGACAGCTTTTCCTTTAATCTTGTACAGATGATTGGCACATTGCCTGCAGGAAAAGAGGAGCTAACGGTAATCCGCAATGATGCGCTTAGCGTATCTGAAATCATGGCGCTTGCACCGTCCCATATCGTTTTGTCGCCGGGACCGGGAAAGCCTTGCGACGCGGGCGTGTGCGAGGCATTGATAAAGGAAGCGGCGGGAAAGTTACCCATTCTTGGCGTATGCTTGGGACATCAGGCAATCTGCGAGGTGTTTGGTGCAAAAATCACCTACGCGCCACAGCTTATGCATGGAAAGAAAAGCCGTGTGCGGGTAGACAACGAAAGCGTGATATTCCGGGGACTTCCCGAGGAGCTTGATGTGGCACGGTATCATTCCCTCGTGGCGGCAAAGGAGCTGCTGCCGGACTGCCTTGCGGTAACGGCGTCTGACGAGGCGGGCGAGGTCATGGCGGTGCAGCATAAAACGTGTGCGGTGTATGGCTTGCAGTTCCATCCCGAGTCGATTATGACGCCGGACGGAGTTACGATGATACAAAATTTTTTAAACGGTGACAAATAGTGAATTGTTCAAAAATATGACACGCGTGTCATAAAAGGAAAGGGAGGAAGGATTATGATTATAGAAGCGACAAAGAAACTGGTGGAACGGGAAAACCTGACGGCAAAAGAGGCACAGCAGGTCATGGACGAAATCATGAGCGGCGAGGCGCAGGAGGTCAACATGGCGGCATTCCTCACGGCGCTTCGCATGAAGGGAGAGACGATTGAGGAAATTACGGCATGTGCGAAAAGCATGCGAAACCACGGTACAGCGGTGCCTGTGGACGGCGATGTGCTTGAGATTGTCGGAACCGGCGGCGATCAGTCCAACTCAATCAACATCAGCACCATTGCGAGCATAATCGTGGCGGCGGCAGGCTATAAGGTGGCAAAGCACGGAAACCGGAGCGTATCAAGCAAGAGCGGCGCGGCGGACTGCCTTGAGGCGCTTGGTGCAAAGCTTGAGCAGGAGCCGGAGCAAAACGCAAGGATTTTGGAGGAGGGAAATTTCTGCTATATGCACGCACCCAAATACCACCCGGCAATGCGTTTCGTCGCACCTGTCAGAAAAGGGACGGGGCTTCGCACCATCTTTAACATTTTGGGGCCGCTTACCAATCCTGCACACGCGACGGTTGAGCTGATGGGGGTATACAGCGAGGAGTTGGTGGAGCCGCTTGCGCAGGTGTTATGTAACCTTGGTGTCAAGCGCGGCATGGTTGTTTACGGGCAGGACCAGTTAGATGAAATTTCACTCAGCGCGCCGACGACCTGCGTGGAAATTGACAATGGTACGTTAAAAAAATATGAAATCACACCAGAACAATTTGGGCTGAAACGGTGCAGGAAGGAAGAGCTGACCGGCGGCGACGGGGCGCAGAACGCAAGGATTGCAGAGCGTATCCTGAAAAATGAGGACACTGGCGCAAAACGGGAAGCGGTGCTGCTCAACGCAGGAGCGGCGATTTACCTGATGGACGGCGCAAAATCCGTTCAGGAGGGCGTCGAGAAGGCGCGCGAAACACTTGAGAGCGGCAAGGCGTACGAGACACTGCAAAATTTCGTAAGACTTACAAATGCAAGTTGATTTTACATAAAATAAGAAATGGAGGCGTCTGAATGATACTGGACGATTTGGCAGAGGCGACAAGGGCACGGGTGGCAAAAAAGAGACGCGAAACGCCGTTTGAGGAAATAAAAAGCAAAGCACTGGAGCTTGCACAGCGCGATAAGCCGTTCACATTCCCGTTTGAACAGGCAATCCGCAAGGACGGTATCCGCTTTATCTGTGAGGTGAAAAAAGCGTCCCCCTCAAAAGGGGTTATCGCGAAGGACTTCCCGTATCTAGCGATTGCGCGCGACTATGAGCAGGCGGGGGCGGACTGCATTTCCGTCCTCACGGAACCGGACTATTTTCAGGGAGCGGACAGCTATTTGCAGGAAATTAGCAAAAGTGTCGGTATCCCGACAATCCGAAAGGATTTTATCATTGATCCGTATATGATTTACGAGGCAAAATGCTTGGGCGCGTCGTGCGTGCTTCTGATAGCGGCACTGCTTGATACGGATACCATACGGGTGTATAAGGAAATCTGTGACACGCTGGGGCTTTCCGCACTGGTGGAGGCGCATGACGAGCATGAGCTTGCATGTGCGGTGAAGGCGGGGGCGCGCATGATTGGTGTCAACAACCGAGATTTGCGGACGTTCACGGTGGATATTGAAAACAGTATCCGGTTAAGAGGGCTTGCGCCAAAGGATATTTTGTTTGTCGCGGAGAGCGGGATACAAACGGCGGCGGACATTGCAAACCTGCGAACGGCGGGGGTAGACGGTGTGCTGATTGGCGAGACGCTCATGCGAAGCAGTGATAAGAAGGCAATGCTGGAAGAATTAAGGGGTGAGAAGGTATGACAAGGGTTAAGATTTGCGGGTTGAAAACGTTAGCCGATGTGGAGGCGGTGAACCGTTATCTGCCGGAATATGTGGGCTTTGTATTTGCAAAGACAAGGCGTTTTGTGACAGATGAGCAGACGCGTCTGATGAGGCAGGCACTGGATAAAAAAATCAAGGCAGTCGGTGTTTTTGTAGATGAACCACTTGCACATGTGGTCGATTTGTGCGAGAATAGAATAATTGATGTCGCACAGCTCCACGGCTCGGAGAGCGAGGCGTATATCAGGGAGCTGAAACAAAAAACGGACATCTGTGTCATAAAAGCAACACGGGTTCAGACACCAGAGCAGGTTTTGCAGGTCATGTCCGATGAGGCGGATTACATGCTTTTTGATACCTATAAAAAGGGTGCGCCCGGCGGGACAGGCGAGCGGTTTCCTTTGGAAATACTGGAAAAATGCCTGCCGGATATGCACAAGCCGTTCTTTGTCGCGGGCGGTCTTGACTGTGACAATGTTTTGGAGGTAATCGGAAGAACGGAGTGCTTTGCCGTGGACACAAGCAGCGGCGTGGAGACAGACGGCGTAAAGGACGAACAAAAAATAAAGCAGTTTATAGAAAAAGTCAGAGGTAAGGAAAGGTAGACAATGGAAATGGAAGAACGAAAGGGCAGATACGGCGAATATGGCGGTCAGTACATACCGGAGACGCTTGTTCCTGCGGTGCAGGAGGTGGAGCGGGCATATGAGCATTACAAGAATGATACGGCATTTCAGAAGGAATTACAGGATTTGCTGGAAAAGTACGCAGGCAGGCCATCGCTTTTGTACTATGCCGAAAAGATGACAAAGGATTTGGGCGGTGCAAAAATTTATTTAAAACGGGAGGACTTAAACCATACAGGCTCCCATAAAATCAACAACGTGCTTGGTCAGGTGCTTTTGGCAAAAAAGATGGGCAAAAAGCGCGTGATTGCGGAGACCGGGGCAGGACAGCACGGCGTGGCGACAGCGACGGCGGCGGCGCTTATGGGCATGGAATGCGAGATTTTCATGGGAAAAGAGGACACGGACAGACAGGCGCTTAACTGTTACAGAATGGAGCTTTTAGGGGCAAAGGTGCACCCTGTCACATCAGGGACGATGACGTTAAAGGACGCGGTCAACGAGACCATGCGGGAGTGGGCGACACGGATGGACGATACGTTTTACGTGCTTGGCTCCGTGATGGGACCGCACCCGTTTCCGATGATGGTGCGCGATTTTCAAAAAATCATCGGCGCGGAAATCAAGCAGCAGCTTCTTGCGGCGGAAGGGAAGCTTCCTGACGCGGTGATTGCCTGCGTGGGTGGCGGAAGCAACGCGATGGGTGCCTTTTATGAGTTCATACCTGACAAGGGTGTCCGGTTAATCGGCTGTGAGGCAGCAGGGCTTGGCGTTGACAATCCCAAAAACGCGGCGACGGTCACAAACGGAAGCGTCGGTATTTTTCACGGCATGAAATCCATTTTCTGTCAGGACGAGTACGGGCAGATTGCCCCGGTGTATTCCATTTCGGCGGGGCTTGACTATCCGGGGATTGGACCGGAGCACGCCAATTTAAATGAGACGGGGCGCGCGGAGTATGTGCCTGTGACGGACGATGAAGCGGTGGACGCGTTTGCGTATCTGTCACGGACGGAGGGCATTATCCCGGCGATTGAGAGCGCGCATGCGGTGGCACATGCAATGAAAATCGCACATACGTTTGACAAAAACCAAATTATCGTGGTCAACATTTCAGGGCGCGGTGATAAGGACGTGGCGGCGATTGCGCGCTACAGGGGCGTGGAAATTTTTGATTAAAAAATGGCAAGGCAATTTTAGGAAAATTAGGAGAGAGGAATAAAATGAACAGGATAGAGAAAGCATTTGAAAACAAGAAAGCATTTATCGCGTTTGTGACGGGCGGAGACCCCGACCTTGAGACGACGGAGGCGCTTATCCCGCAGATGGCGCAGGCGGGCGCGGATATCATTGAAATCGGCATTCCGTTTTCCGATCCGATAGCGGAGGGGGTGGTCATTCAGCAGGCAGACGAGCGGGCGCTGCGGGCGCAGACGACGACCGACAAGCTGTTTGACATGGTGAAGCGTGTGCGCGGGAAGGTGGACGTTCCGCTTGTGTTCATGACCTACATCAACCCGATTTACACCTACGGCACGGAAAAATTTATGGAAAAATGCGCGGAGTGTGGGATTGACGGCGTGATTGTGCCTGATGTGCCTTTTGAGGAGCGGCAGGAAATTCAGGATGCCTGTGACGCGCAGAAGGTTGCGCTTATTTCCATGATTGCGCCGACCTCAAAGGAGCGTATCCGGCTGATTGCAAAAAATGCGGAGGGCTTTTTGTACTGTGTATCGTCGCTTGGCGTGACGGGTGTGCGCAGTAATATTACGACAAATGTCAGCGAGATGGTCAGTCAGGTCAAGGCGGTTTCCGACATTCCGTGCGCAGTCGGGTTTGGCATTTCCACGCCAAAACAGGCAAGGGAAATGGCGGCAGTCTCGGACGGGGCGATTGTCGGGAGCGCGATTGTCAAAATCATTGCACAGTATGGAAAAAACTGCATATCGCCTGTCTGTGATTATATCAGGGAGATGAAAGCGGCGGTTTTGGCGGCATAGGATAAAGGTCGGGTGTGTGACAGCACTCGACTTTTTTCGTGCGCGAACTTGCACAAATAAGAAAAGGTGCTATAATCGTATCTATAAAGCTTTGATAACGATTTGGAACGGGCTTGGTAAAACGATTTTGAGAGTGAGGTCTGACACATATGAAAATCATCATAGCAGGAGACGGAAAGGTCGGCTCGACGCTGGCAAAGCAGCTTTCCGCCGAAGGATATGATTTGACGCTGATTGACGCGAAGGCAAAGGTGCTTGAGCTGAGCGAGGAGCGTTATGACGTGATGGCGGTACAGGGAAACTGCGCGACGATGGAGACGCTTGACAATGCGAAGGTAAAGGAGAGCGACCTGCTGATTGCCGTCACAAACGCCGATGAGATTAATCTTTTGTGCTGTCTGCTTGCACATGGCATGAACCCGAAAATACATACGATTGCCCGTGTGCGCAATCCGGAGTATACCAAACAGGTGTACGAAATGCGCGGGCTGTTTGGCATTTCCATGATGATTAATCCTGAAGGCAGCGCGGCGCTTGAGATTGAGCGGCTGATTAAATATCCCGGCTTTTTGAAGCGCGACACGTTTGCGAAGGGGCGGGTGGAGATTGTGGAGCTGCGCATTGAGAGCGGCTCGAAGCTGTGCAATCTTGCGCTCAATGATTTAGAGGGTGTCATCAAGTGCAGCGTTTTAATCTGCGCCGTGCTGCGTGACGGAAAGGCAATTGCGCCGAACGGCTTTTTTACATTGAAGGAAAACGACAGGATTTTCGTGACGGCATCGCCCCAGAATCTTACGATTTTACTGAAAAATCTGGGGATTATCACGCACAAGGCAAAGCAGGTCATGATCTGTGGCGGCGGAAGGGCAAGCTATTATCTTGCAAAGGCGCTGATTGGCAGCGGTATCGCGGTCAAGATTATCGAAAACGACAAGGAGCGGTGTGTACAGATTGCAACGCTTCTGCCGGAGGCGGACATTATCTATGGCGACGCAAGCAATGAGTTTGTGCTTGAGAGCGAGGGCATTGCGAAGTGTGACGCGCTTGTGACGCTCACGGGCGTGGACGAGATGAACACAATGATTTCCCTGTACGGAAATAGCTGCGGTGTGCCGCAGATTATCACAAAAATCGGGCGTATGGAAAACAGCACGCTTTTAAATTCCCTTCCGATTGGCAGTATCATCAGCCCGAAGTCGCTTTGCAGCAACGCGATTGTGCGCTACGTGCGGGCACTGCGCAATCAGACAGGTGCCGCGCGTGCCATTCACTATATTGCGGACGGGCAGGCGGAGGCGATTGAGTTTTTGGTGGACGAGGGCACCATGCACTGCGGGGAGCCTCTAAAACAGCTCCACATCAAGAAAAACGTGCTTGTCGCGTCCATCACAAGCGGCTTTCGCCAGACCATCATACCAAACGGCGATTCGGTGTTTGAGAAGGGCAATATCGTGCTGATTGTCACAAGCGCAAAGCAGGTGATTTACAGCCTGAACGATATTTTTGAATAAAATGCGGCGGCTGCCGGATAAGGATACGGGATACGATTATGAACTATAAAATGATGGGAAAGTTTATCAGCAAAATTTTACTGGTTGAGGCGGTTTTTATGCTGCCGGCGCTGCTGATTAGTGTTTTTCATAACGAGACAAAGAGCGTTGCCGGTTTTGTATGGAGCATACTGATTACGCTTTTGCTTGCGGGCATTCTGATGGTTTTATGCAGCCACTCCTCCAAGTCGTTTTATGCGCGGGAGGGGCTTGTGTGCGTGGGAATGAGCTGGATTGTGATGAGCCTTTTAGGGAGCCTGCCGTTTTTTATTTCGGGCGAAATACCGGATTTCATGGACGCGCTGTTTGAGACGGTTTCAGGCTTTACCACGACGGGCGCGACCATTCTTGGCGAGGTGGAGGCGATGTCGCGCGGGTGCCTATACTGGCGCAGCTTTACCCACTGGCTTGGCGGTATGGGCGTACTGGTGTTTGTGCTTGCGATTGCTTCCGGCGGCGACAGCAAGAGCGGCTTTACCATGCACCTGCTGCGTGCGGAAAGCCCGGGACCAAAGGTCGGGAAGCTCGTGCCGAAGATGAAAACGACGGCGGAAATCCTGTATGCGATTTATATTCTGCTTACGGTGCTGGATATTTTCTTTTTACTGCTTGGCAAAATGCCGCTGTTTGACGCGGTCTGCACGGCATTTGGAACGGCGGGTACGGGCGGCTTTGGCATAAAAAACGACAGCATTGCGGGCTACAGTCCGTATTTACAGAATGTATGTACGATATTTATGCTGTTGTTCGGCGTCAATTTCAGTTGTTACTATATGCTCTTAATCCGGCAGTTTCGAAGCGTGTGGAAGGACGAGGAGCTGCGCTTTTACCTCGGCGCGGTCTTGGCGAGCATTCTTGTGATTGCGTGCAACATCAGGGGGCTTTATGCAACGCTTGAGGAGACGGTTCGCCATGCGGCGTTTCAGGTGGCAAGTATCGTGACGACGACCGGATTTGCCACGACGGATTTTGATTTGTGGCCGTCGCTTTCCAAAATGATTTTACTTGCGCTGATGTTAGTGGGCGCGAGCGCGGGAAGCACCGGGGGCGGGTTTAAGTTTGCAAGGCTTCTTTTGATTTTTAAGAGTATCCGGCGAAATATCCGGCAGGTACTACAACCGCAGAAGATACAGGTGGTGCGCGTCAACGGACAGCCTGTGGACGAGAAAATTTTGGAAAACACAAATGCATATCTTGCGATTTATGTGATTATAATTGTTGTAAGCTGCATTTTGGTGGCAGTGGACGGATTTTCCATGATGACGAACCTTTCGGCGGTCATCGCGTGCTTTAACAACATCGGTCCCGGCTTTGAGGCGGTGGGCGCGACCTGCAGCTTTGCGGGCTTTGGATACTTTTCAAAGCTGGTGCTGATTATTGACATGCTCGCGGGAAGACTGGAGATTTTCCCGATTTTAATCCTGTTTTCGGGCGCGGCATGGCGGCACAGATAGGAGGAATACGGTTGATGGAGAAAGAAAATGCGGTAAGGCTTTTGGAAAAGAACGGGTTTACGGTGGTTTATGAGAGCGGCGTTCCGATTGTCATTTACGAGGGCGGCGAGAAGGAAATGAAGGAGACTTATAAGAAGGTGGCGGCGTTTCTAAAGGAGAACGGATACGCGGCGAGCTTTGGCGTGCGCGGTGACGCAAAAAACAGGCAGCAGGCGGCAAAGGCGGCGTTCACACAGCTTAGGGAGAATGCGGACGGGCAGCTAAGCCTCTTGTGACGGATTGACTTCTTAGGCAAATGCGATTATAATAGTAATAATGGGTAAAAAATACTGCGCTTATATGCAGGAAATATGCAGGAAAGAGATAGGAGAGTACCGTTATGAAAAAGCTTGAGGAATACGTAAGAGCAATACCGGATTTCCCGGAGCCGGGCATTATATTCCGGGATGTGACAAGTGTTTTGCAGGACGCACAGGGACTGCACCTTGCAATTGACACCATGCAGGATTTGGTGAAGGATTTGGAGTATGACGTGGTGGCAGGTGCGGAGTCGAGAGGCTTTATATTTGGCACGCCGATTGCGTACAATAACAACAAGCCGTTTGTGCTAATCCGCAAAAAGGGAAAGCTTCCCGCGGAAACAGTGTCGGTTGACTATGATTTGGAGTATGGAAAAGCGACGATTGAGATGCACAAGGATTCCATCACGCCCGGTCAGAAGGTGCTTGTCGTGGACGACTTGATTGCGACGGGCGGAACGACGGAGGCGATGATTAAGCTGATTGAGTCGCTTGGCGGGGAGGTTGTCGGTGTTGTTGTGCTGATGGAGCTTGCCGGGCTCAAAGGAAGGGAGCGGCTTGCGGGCTACAGGCTTGACTCCGCAATCGTCTATGAAGGAAAATAAGAAGTTTGGTGATATAGAGTGGCAGAAGAAAAGCAGTTGAAGACGGGGACTTATGAGGACTCTTTAATTATAAACGGCAGTAAGTCAGGCCCCCGCAGGACAGACGAGCGCAGAATTGAATATATCAAGGAATTTCAAAGCCCCGATGCGCTTTATCAGGGGCTTGTCCGGCGTGTGCAGAAATATCATCCTTCCGACGATATTTCGCTGATTGACAAGGCATATGCGACAGCGTGCGAGGCGCATAAGGATCAGGTACGCAAATCCGGTGAGCCGTACATCATTCACCCGCTTTGTGTGGCGATTATCCTTGCGGATTTGGAGCTTGACAAGGAGACGATTATTGCGGGGCTTCTGCATGATGTGGTGGAGGATACCATCATGACAAACGAGGAGCTCAACGAGCAGTTTGGCCCTGACGTGGAGCTTCTGGTGGACGGCGTGACGAAGTTAGAGCAGTTACAGTATACGGGCGACGCGGCGCCTGACCGCACGACAAGCCGCGAGGAATTGCAGGCGGAAAACCTGCGTAAGATGTTTCTTGCGATGGCAAAGGACATCCGTGTCATACTGATTAAGCTTGCCGACCGTCTTCACAACATGCGTACATTAAAATATAAATCGCCCGAGAGTCAGAAGCGCATTGCAAGGGAGACACTCGACATTTATTCGCCGCTTGCGGAACGGCTTGGTATTTCCAAAATCAAAATCGAGCTTGACGACCTTTCGCTCAAATATCTTGAGCCGGAAGCGTATTATGATTTGGTGGAAAAGATTGCCCTGCGCAAGGACGCGCGCGAAAAGTATGTGCAGGAGCTTGTTGACGAGGTGACGGAGCACATTGCGGGCGCGGGGATTGAGGCGCAGATTGACGGGCGTGTAAAGCACTTTTTCAGTATTTATAAAAAGATGAAAAATCAGGGGAAGACGATTGATCAGATTTACGATTTATTTGCGGTGCGCATTATCGTCAATTCGTTAAAGGACTGTTACGCGGCGCTTGGCGTTATTCACGAGATGTATAAGCCAATGCCGGGGCGGTTTAAGGATTTTATCGCCATGCCCAAGACAAATATGTACCAGTCGCTTCATACGACTTTGATTGGCCCCACGGGTACGCCGTTTGAAATCCAAATCCGTACGTATGACATGCATAGGGTAGCGGAGTATGGTATTGCTGCCCACTGGAAATACAAGGAGGAGAGTGACGGAAAGGTTTCTAAGGGCGGCGAGGAGGAGAAGCTTGCGTGGTTAAGCCAGATTTTGGAGTGGCAGCGCGACACCTCCGACAACAAGGAATTTGTGAAGCTTTTAAAGAGTGATTTGGATTTGTTTTCCGACCATGTGTACTGCTTTACGCCGACCGGGGAGGTCAAAAACCTTCCGGCAGGCTCCACGCCGATTGACTTTGCGTACAGCATTCACAGCGCGGTGGGCAACCGCATGATTGGCGCGCGGGTAAACAACAAGCTTGTCACGATTGATTATAAGATTAACAACGGGGACTGCATTGAGATTATCACCTCACAGAACTCCAAGGGTCCAAGCCGCGACTGGCTGAACATTGTCAAATCCTCACAGGCGAAAAACAAGATTTCGCAGTGGTTTAAGAATGAGTTTAAGGAAGAGAACGTCATCAGGGGACGCGAGCTTTTGGCAAATTACTGCAAGTCCAAGAGCATTAATTTCCAAGAGCTTCTTGTGCCGGAGTATCAGACGCAGGTCATGCATAAGTATGGGTTTAACGACTGGGACGCACTGCTTGCGGCAATCGGTCATGGCGCGTTGAAGGAAGGGCAGGTTATTAACCGTCTTCAGGAGATTTATGCAAGGGACCATAAAAAGGAGCTTACGGACAGCGAGCTTCTGGCGTCCATTCAGGAAAGCGGCGCAGGCAAGGCAATGCGCGCGAAGTGTAAGAGCGGTATTGTCGTAAAGGGAACGCATGATGTGGCGGTTCGTTTTTCCCGTTGCTGCGCACCGGTGCCGGGGGACGAGATTGTGGGTTTTGTCACAAGGGGGCGCGGGGTATCCATTCACAGGACGGACTGTGTCAATATCATCTGTCTGTCCGAGATTGAGCGCGCGCGGCTGATTAGCGCGGAGTGGCAGCCGGAGACGATTAGCGAGGACGAGAAGTACCTGACGGAGATTGCGATTTACGCGCAGAACAGAAGCGGTCTGATTGCGGATATTTCCAAGACGCTGATGGAGAAAAACATTGATGTGATTTCCATGAACACAAGGTTGAGCAAGCAGGGTGTCGCGACGCTTGCAATGTCCTTTGAGATTGGCGGGCGCGACGAGCTCAAGACGATTATCGACAAATTGAAGCAGATTGAAAATGTGATTGATATTGAAAGGACAACCGGATAATATGGCGGATTTAAAGGTAAAAAGAAGGGTGCTTGGCGCCTGCATGACAAATTGCTATTATGTGTACCGGGAAGGCGCGGACGAGATTGTCATAATTGACCCGGGCGATAATGGGGACGTGGTGTATGAGGATACAAAAAGTCTGGGCTTTGAAAAAATTGCGGGCATTCTTCTGACGCATGGTCATGGCGACCATACGGGCGGCGTTTTGGAGTTGAAACGGCTGAGCGGCGCGAAGGTGTATGCGTATGAGGACGAGGCGGAGATTTTAAAGGATCCGGAAAAGAACGTTTCACAGTGGTTCGGGAAGGGCTACGGGTTTGAGGCGGACGTGTACCTGCGCGATAAGCAGACGTTTACGATGGCGGGCGTGGAGTTTGAGGTGCTCCATACGCCGGGACATACAAAAGGTGGCTGCTGCTTTTACGTGAAGGAGGACTTGACGCTGTTTTGCGGGGACACGATTTTTAACGGCTCGGTGGGACGGACGGATTTGTATTCCGGCTCCATGCGCGCGCTTGGCGATTCCATCAGGGAACGGATTATGACGCTGCCAGACGACGTGAAGCTCTATTCGGGGCACGGCGACGCGTCAACGGTCGGATATGAGAGAATGTATAATCCATGTCTTGGTTAGGCATGGATTTTTCCATTTTTGCGGTTTGCGCAGGGATAAAAGAAAAGGCGAAAAGGTTTGGTGGTGTGATGATAAGAATAGTTACGAACAGGGAACAGTATCAGTATGATTTGCACGCGCTGTTTAAGGCATTTTACCCGGAGCAGGACGTGCGGGTGTACGGCAGCGATACGCCGGATACAACCGGGGAGGACGACAAAACGGTTGTCATTCATTTTGAGGACAGGCGGGTGGAAGCCCTGTTTGACATTGACGGGAAAAAGAGATACACAAATGTTTTCAGGGACGATACGGACGTTACCAAGAAACGGCTCAAGCGCGCTGTCTATGAGGATTTGTGCGACTATACGGGGCGGACGCTTCCGTGGGGGAACTTAACGGGCATTCGTCCGACAAAGCTTTCGATGGCAATGCTGGAGGAGGGAGCGTCTGATGAAGAAATTGTTGCGTGGATGAAGGGAGAACATATGGTCAGCGACGAGAAGGCGTGCCTGAGTCTTGACATTGCAAAGCGGGAGCGGCGGATTTTGGATAAAATCCATTACGAGGACGGCTATAGTCTGTATATCGGCATTCCGTTCTGCCCGACGACGTGTCTTTACTGCTCGTTTACGTCCTATCCGATTGCGCAGTGGAAAACGCGTGTGGAGGCATATTTAGAGGCGCTTTTTCAGGAGCTTGATTATGTGGCGGATACCTATCGGTACAAGCTCCTTGACACGGTCTATATCGGCGGTGGTACGCCTACGACGCTCGAAGCGGACGCGCTTGATAGGCTGCTTTCTTATGTACAGGAGCGGTTTGACTTTGGTCATGTCGCGGAGTTTACGGTGGAAGCAGGAAGGGCGGACAGCATTACGCGGGAAAAGCTTGCGGTTTTAAAAAAGCATGGAGTGACGCGTGTGTCGGTCAATCCGCAGACGATGAAGGACGAGACCCTGCGGGTGATTGGCAGGCAGCATACGGTGGCGCAGGTGCGGGAGGCGTTTAGGCTTGCGCGGGAGGCTGGCTTTGACAATATTAACATGGATATTATCTTGGGGCTTCCGGGCGAGCTGGAGGCGGACGTGCAGCATACGGTTGACGAGCTTGTCAAGCTTGGCCCCGACAGCCTTACGGTGCATTCCTTAGCGGTGAAGCGGGCGTCAAGGCTGAATCAGTGGATTGAGGAGAACGGGATTGCGTCGCTTAAAAATACGGACGCGACGATGGAGCTTGCAAGGCTTGGCGCGGAAAGGCTTGGCATGAGCCCTTATTATCTTTACAGGCAGAAGAATATGTCGGGGAATTTTGAGAATGTGGGGTATGCGCGGGAAGGGAAGTATGGGGTTTATAATATTTTGATTATGGAGGAGAAACAGTCTATCGTGGCTTGCGGAGCAGGTTCGATTTCCAAACGGGTATATCCTGACGGGCGTATCGAGCGAAGCGAGAATGTGAAGGATGTGGCTCTCTATATACAAAAAATAGACGAAATGATTGAGAGAAAACGGAAGCTGCTCACGGATTTTTAGGCGCTTCTTCATTCCCTCAAAGTACAAGAAATGGAGAAAAGTACATTAAAAGTACATCAAATTTTTACTTGATAGTACGGAATAATACGCAATAAATGTGAAAACCTGAATATTGTGCCTTAA
>CANOMQ010000035.1 GCA_947567595.1 uncultured Lachnospiraceae bacterium
CAGGCGCATTTAATGTGAAGAATCTGGGTGCAGATAATTCGCCGAACAACACTTACGGATTCCCTCTGTCAGCTCCTCCAGCGTATAGGTGGTATTCTTTTTGGGATCAAACTGCTTCAGCAGGCGCTCCACTTCCTCCTGCCGTTCCCGGTCCTGCTGTTCCTTTATAAAGCGCGCCGTGGCGAGGTCAAGTTCCTTCTCCATACCCGGGTCCTCCTGTTCCTATATCATTAACAGTGTCTTATCTTTTTTTGGCGGCTGTCCGGAAGGCATCTTCCTGCCACCCGTTTCCATCAGGATGGCTTTTAATCCACTGTATATCTGTATGTTCGTGTAATCCATGTCCTGACCAAGCCTTACATTTAAATATGCCCTGACTGCCTCATACGGCATTGCCTCCTTAAGCTGCAGGCAGTCCAAACAGAAAGCGCAGTCCCACGGATTCTGTATGGGAAAACGCATCATCTCCCCCGCAAAGCACTTAAAAATCTGAGGGCTGACACTGCCATGCCCCAAAGACGCATGGGGCGCGTGGATGATGTTCACCGTATCAAATTCCGTATCATAGTCGTAAAAATCCACGTACTCCGTCCGCAGCCTTGCACCGGACTGGAGCTTAAAGCGTCCCAGTTCCAGTTCACATACGGCATCCGGCGGCTGTCCGTCCACGTAAACCCGCGAAAGATATTCCTCCTGCCCGGCGCCGATGGTTTTGTCCAAAAATCGGACCTTTAAATACGTGGTCCTGCCGTCCGCGCTGCATTCGACCATACAGGGTTTCTCCAAAAAATAAATAACCGTCTTGTAAAAAATCATTCCCGGCATGATTTTCAGCCCGCCGTCTGCTTCCCTGAGTTCGCATCCGGACAAAATCCCGTCACTGTAATCCTGATATTGTATGGCAGACAGGTTTCTCGGGTAATCCCTGAGATTATCCAGCATTTCTTTTTTCAGCAGTCTCTTAGCCTCAAAAACAGGATATGAATTGTGAAACATTGTTTTTCTCCCTCTTCTACTCAGCAGATGGCAATTTCGCCCGTCTGCATGGTTTCCTCCACTCCGATAATCCCGAAATGGTACTCATAAAAAACCTCCACACGGTACCGGATATCCAGAAAGGTATCCACAAGGAACCGGATTCTCTGCTCCGTTTCCTGCTCTTTCTTCAACCCCGTATAAATCAGGATTTCGTCAAGGCATTCATTGCTGTGGTAGACAATGCTGTCCTTTACCAGACAGTGGACCATGTCAAGGAACACCGCAAGGGCGCTTCCCACGCGGAAGCTGTTCATCCAGCCGCTGAGCAGGATTTCCTGCTCCTCCCTGCTCATGCCCAAAAGTACTGTCTTTGCCGCCTCCCCAAAGCCTCCCTGTAAAATCTCCTCCGCCAAAAGCTTTTTATGGTAATCCGCCTTTGTCATTCCCTTACGGACGTCATTTTGCGCCAGCACATGGAGAATCAGGTTGGTGAGGCTCTCCCGCAGGGCAGGACATTCCGCTTCCTCCGGAGGAAACATGTTTTTAAAGATTTCATAGAACCGGTAATAGGTGTTGACCTCAAGCCGTATTTCCCGTGCTTCCCCGTCGTGAATCCATGCCTGATTGATGCAGGGCAGGGACATCTCCATGTAACCGCTTCCCAGCGGTGCATGAACAAAGCGGAGCCTGTTTTCCGGAATATGCTCTGCCTGCGCTTCCAATAAAACCTCCCATAAATACCTCATACCAGCACACCTCCGCAGTCATACTCGGGATAAATCCTCTGTACCTCCGATGTGAGAAAGCTTAAAATATCCCTTTGGAGCCATGCTTCCTTCTGCCCGGACCTGAAAAATAAAACCAGCTTGTCCTGCGCTTCCCTGTTCCTAAACTCATCCGTGATAAAAAGATTCATGGAGTACGTTTCCTTTTTACCGGGAAATTCCCCTGCAACCCTGCAGTCCTGATACTGCACATAATCCTCGAGTCCAAAGCCTTTGATGAAATGCATGAGCTGCGTCTTTGTCCGTATGCTCTGGTTCCATTTTGCCTGATATTTTTCCGCAAAGCTTCCTGCCCGCCTGTTTCCAAGCACCGGATAGGTATAGCGGTCGATTTTTAGCTCCCTTGAGGCACGGATACAGTATATGTTCCACTTTTTTGCCTCGCTGGCGCCGCTGATAATCCGGAGCCGCTCCCCTGCCTGGCTGATGCTGCGGATTTCCCTGTCATCATCTGCCAGATAGGCGTTCCCTGCCCCGTGCTCATGCAGTGAGATGATATGTTCAAAGCTGACATGGTCTTCACAGGGTACCGGGAAGCCGATGCTTTCCATGACCAGCTTTTGGATGTTCCACACCGGAATGACATCCTCCTTCACAATCCGGCTGTAGTCCCCGAACCGTACCGTCACCTGCCTTATCCTTTCATTCCCCGTGATTTCCTCCGGAAGTCCTGTCACGACCACGTCCGCCATTTTATACAGATAGGGGGCGTTCACGGTCTGCCACGGTATCCCGTTTTTGACAAACAGATGGTACAGGTACGCTATCCTGTCAAGATAACCCTTATTTTCCCGCAGCCGCACTTCTATTTTCCATTCCTGCAAAGGCTCATCCGTTTCAATAATCCCCTCAAATACCGGGGGATTTTCCCACAGCCTCTGTATCTCAAGGTAGTCGCAGTGCAGCATTACCTTCATGAGTGGAAATGCCCCGTCCTCTTTTACCGCCGTAAGGATTTCCTTCATGTCATAGCTTTTTTCCGCCGCGTCATCCTCTGCAATCGGTGAAAACAGGTGATGGGAGGCATCAAAATATTCCCGTTCGACAATGCCTGTTCTTATATGGAAGCTGTCTGCATCGTAATCCGTCTCTTCCTTTATCCTCTGTTCCAGCCCTTCATACATCTGCAGGTTTGTTTCATACAGGGATAAAAATACGCCTTCCATCAGCTCCTTGAAGGCAACACGCTCCTTCAGGCTGTCGATGGACTGTATTTCCCTCTGTATGATTTCCTTCATCCCGTCCACTGCGTTTTCCCTGTCCGTCCATCCCATAATCCGCGCCTACTTCCTTCCGTCAAAGAAATTCAATTCCCAAGTGTCATCTTCAAAATCAAAAAAGGTTTCACTGCCCTTATACAAGACCTCCTGATCCCTCAGAACCGGCAGGACCACAAATCCCCACCGTTCCTTTGCAATCCACACAAAGAACTTCATCTCGCCTTCCAAAATGATGTCCGTTTCCTCCTGAATCACCGTTCCGGCATAGGCTTCGTCAATTTCCTTCTGGGTTGTCTTTTCAAATTTTGAGGTATCATATGCAAAATAACAGGTTTTCAGCGGTTTTCCCTGCTCATCGTTCAGGTACAGGTCAAGCTGACTTCCAATGTGGAAGCGTGAGATACAGCCAATATGGTCCTCGGGATCAAGGCTGCGTATCAGGACTTTTTCCTTGTTTTCATGGGTATATGCCATAATCTCATAAGGCAGGCTGCCCACCCGGTATTTTTCATTCACTTCCATATAACCAAGCTTACAGTTCATGAAATAGGCAAGCGCCCCCTCAAGGCAGCACATTTTCAGTTCCGTTCCCGTATCGTCATGCGGTATCCCCTGTATTCTTTTTCCCGGCACATACTGCTTAAGCGCTTCAAGAAACAGGCGTGATTTGCAGGACTGCCCCGTAAGCTTAATCATTTCATATTCCGCAAGCTCTCCCTGCTCAAACTTTTTGTCAAGGAAACGCTCCATCAGACCGTAAATGTCCGGCCGCAGAAGTTCTTCGATTTCATTGAGGTACAGGCATACCCTTATTGGACGTTCAGGCGTTTCAAACTGCCCGTCCATGTCAAGGGACAGCTTCCATTTATCAAGCAAAATCCCTTCGCCTGCCTCCGTGGATACTTTTAACTCATAGCAGAAGTCCTTTTGGAAAAACTGCTTTTTAACTGCTTCTGCAAGTTCAAAAAGATAGTAATAATTGTTTTTTACGTAAAAATAATGCTCCCTGCTTTTCTCCCGGTATTCCTGAAACTGCGTCGGCAGGAATTTTTCTGATTTCCGGTACCGTCTTTCCAGTTCCTCATAGGCGGCTTTCCCTTCTCCAAATTCCCCGATTACAAGTGCTTCTCTCTCCAGAAATCCAAACGCCTCCGCAATCCGTATCTTTAAAAGCTGCAGGATCCGGTAGGTCAGGTTGTTTCCGCCCAGATTCGTGTCGCCGTTCTCATAGCGCGTTTCCAGACTGACAATGTAGGATACCCTGTTATTCTCAATGCGGAAACGCCCGGATGTCAGATCCGTCGTTCCTCCCCCGCAGTCAATTACCAGTGTGTGGTACCATCTGCGTTCCTCGTACTTTTTGCCCTGAATCAGGTTGTTTATGCTGTGGAAAAGCACCGCCATTCCCTCATCCAGTTCGCAGTTGACCGTATATTCCGGAAGCAGCTCCTTAAAAAGCTGTCCGAACTTTTCCTTCTGTCGGATCGGCGCAAGCAGCTGAATATCGGTGAAGCTGCATTTAAACTGCTGACGGGCAAGCTCCAAAAGATAATCCAGATAAGCCCTCAGCATTTCCTTTCTCGGAAAGCGGTACCTGCACCCGCTTTTGAGGATGACGCTCTCCGTCCGGTCCGCATCGCTCACCCACCGCTTGATATCATAAAATACCGCCACATCCTCATCCCTGTAATTCTGACGGTTCATCTCCTGCGCATCATACCCGAACACAAACTGCGTTTCGCCGCTCTCTTTTTCCCTCACGCCGATTATGCTTGGAATGATGGTATGCCCCTTGACGGCTGCCGTCCGCGTGCTTCCGTCCGGAAGGCAGATTCCCATCGTGGTGTTGGAGCTTCCAAAATCAATGACCAACGGCAGGTCCGCCTGCTGGATTTCCTTTTCCCTGATATCCAGAAGGGGAATACGCACTGTTTCCGCATAACCCGGAACGGGTGCAGGGCTGCCATGATAGCAGTCGTATAAATATTCCGATATCCTCTCATTCGGGAAATACAGGATAAAATACCGGTGCTTTTCAAGCGGTTTCACCTCGACATCCCTGCCCTTGAAGAGATAGGTTTCATCCTGCACCTCCCCAAGGTAAAAACAGGTATATACCCTGAGCGCCTCATCCACCAGCAGCAGATTCCCGCAGCAGGGTTTTTCATCGCAGCTGACGCGGTAGCCGTCCAGCTCGTTTAATTCCGTCCCCTGAAAAAGGGTGATTGTTCCGGGAACCGTAAGCTCCGGCGTTTCCCGGAAACGGACCTTACACCCGTCCAAAAACTGCTGTATGCTGTCCAGTCCGCCTTCATGGAATTCCCTGATATGACGGTATTCCCTCTGTCCGCGGAAGCGCATAATCAGCCGTATCAGCCCTTCCCTGTCCCCGTTTTTTGACATGGGAACCACCAGACGTTCTTTCCTGCAGATTTCGCGCAGATGGAATGTCGTCATTTTTTCCAGCTCGCTCTGTCTGTAGGTACGGTTATCTGTTTCTTCCCGGGCGGGGTTCAGGGTATAAGTGTACTGGTTCATGTTCCCTCCTGCTGCATGGCGTCTTCTTCTGCCGCCTGTGTGCCTTCTTCCGTTTCTGTCTGTGTTTCTTCCTCTTCTGTCTCCTGTGTCTGCGTTTCTTCTTCCGCTTTCTTTTCTGCCTTGGCCGCAGCGCCTGCTTCCGCGGTCGCAATTTTCAGGTCAATTCCTTCCGCAAGCTCCGTCAGCTCCAGACGGTTATAGATTGCCTTTGCCGCCTGATAAAACGTGGCGGCGCTCTCATAGCTGCCCTCTGCCAGAAGTGCATTGCCCTGATTTTCCAGATCAATGGCATTCTGCTGGTCATTCGTCTTCTGCTCGTTTTCCATAGCCTTGCTGACAGCCTGTGCCTCTACCTGCTCCTGAATGCGGGCATCCTTCTCCATCTGCTGCGTTTCCAGCTTTTCCTCCGCAGCCGCCTGCAGTTCAAGCGCCTCCTGCTTTCCTTCAAGGAAATAGAGCTCCACGGCTTTTTGCTTTGCTTCCTTGTACAGCACAATGGCTCCCTGAATGTTGCCGTACTCCTCTTTTTTCTCGCCCTGCGCAATCAGGTCAAAGACGTGTATGTAGCCCTCCGTCTCGTCAAGCTGTCCCTCGATGTAGGAAAGTCCGGTGTTTCCTGTCTCCTGTGACATCCGTCTCGCCGTCAGGTACAGCTCCCGTGCCTTTTTATATTCGCCCTCCCGCAATGCCTCGTCAGACAGGTTTACCTGCTCCGCAAGCTTGGCATACATATCCGCTTCCTCATATTCCGGTTCGCGTTTTAAGGACTTTGCAAGGCTTTTTGCCTCTCCGTAATCCTGTGCCGCTTTTTGGAAATTATGATAGGCAAGGTACTGTGCGCCGCTCTCCATGTGCTGACGCATGGATTCCGTCTTTGTGCGCACGCTGCGGTAATGCATATACACCGCCACGGAGGCAATGGTGACGGCAAGGAGGACAGGCAGGGCAATCATCAGGATTTTTTTGACGGACAGCGGCTTTTTCGGCGACCTGTACACCTTGTTTACGGATGTCAGCGCGAGGGAATAATTGTCAATTTCGCTGTTTTCCTGATTTTTCAGGATGAAATCCTCGGTCCTGCTGAGAATGTCCTTTGTTTCCCCCGCATCATTGACAATCTGCAGGAATTCCTGTTCCCCGCACTGCTCCCACACGCCTCTTGTGAGCTGGATGATCAGTTCCCCGTCCTCCAGCTTCTTTTTCCCTGAGACCTGCAGCTTCGGGTTTCCCCTTTCCCCCAGAAATGAGTACAGGTTATTGCGCTCTTCATGGCGCGCCGCCTCATCCGGTATGAGCTGCCCCTGCTCAAGGAGGTTCTGTGTCAGGGACTGGTCCTTTGTCCGTTCCAGAATGCGGGCATTCCTGACAAGGTACAGGCGGCTGTTTCCGACATGGCAGAACCGCAGCTTCCGGTAATCCGTTACCGCAACCGCCACGGCAGCCTTTAAGTGCATTCCCGACCTTTGGTGCAAAAGCTCTGCGTGCGCCCTGCGCAGGTATCTTTTCAGGGTTCCCGCCCGCATCGAGGGAGCCTGCGTAAAATCCCGGATAATGCTCTCCACCACAAGCCTTGCGCTGTTGGACTCGGGGTCTTCGTCCAGACTGTCTGCAAGCACATAGCAGGCAAAATCATCCATTTCCACGAAACCGAAATAATCGCGGTTGGACAGCTTCTGTCCCTCCTCCGATATATGAAGCGTCTGAAATTCAGAATTAATTCTTCTCATTTATGCCTCCAGCCTTCTGTATCAGGATGACACTCCCGTTTTCCTTCTGTGGGTTTTCTTTTGACTCCGCCGCGCTGATGATGCGTTCCGCAAGCTCCTGCAAAGATGCCGTGACAATCAGGATATCCTCCAGCTCCCTCCATGAAAGCTCCTCAAAAATCCCTTTGCTTGCCAGAAGCACCTTGTCCCCTGCCTTTAACCGCACGGGCTGTTCACAGATTTCTATTTCGTGGAAGCCATCCTGCCCCAGATAATTCCAGACGCGTTTTTCTTCCATGCTCCAGATGGTCTCCTGCCTTGACAGCTTTCCGTCTTCATAAGCCTGCGCCGCCAGCACGTCCATTGTCTGCCCTTTGCTGAGCGGAATGAGCTCCCCGCCCCTCAAAACGGCAACCCGGATATCGCCTGCCACCGCATAATGCAGACGGTTTTGATCCATAAATACTGCCCCTGCGCCCGCACCGCCCCTGCGCTCCCCTATCGTTCTTTGGATGCGCCTGTGTGCTTCCGAAAACGCGGTCCGGAAAAAATAGGCAGGATTGTTTAACTCCTGATATGGCTCGAACCTGTCAAGGATGGTATCCGCCGCAATCTGCGCGCAGACCTTTCCGGTATTTGCAATGCCGATTCCGTCCGCAACCACCGCCATGATTCCGGCGGTACCGGTCCATAGCTGCGCCGTATCTGCCTGAATCTCACGGCTGCCCGTTGTCTGTGCTGTCCCTGTCAGGAACGCTTCCATCGCAATACAGTCTGTTTCTCTGTGCTGCAAAAGGCAGCGGCATACAAGCAGAATTATGTATAATGCACCTGCCGCGAATGTCAGCCCTATGCCGCCTGTCATTTCAGATCACCCCATGAAAAATTTTTCCCGCACAGGGGAACAAACAGGAAACGGCTCTGTCCCATGCTGATGACGTCATACGGGTTTAGTTCCATCGGCACATAGACCGGCTTTTCATTCAGGTATGCAATGCCCGCGGAATCACCCGGCAGAATCATGGTATTCAGGTTTTTGGGATCATAGACAATAATGGTATGGTTCTTACGGTTAATTTCATTGTCGCCGAGGATTTGAATATCCATGTCGTCACCCCTGCCGACAAAGTTTTTTCCCTCATGGACCTTGTAATCCGTTCCCACCCTTGCGCCCTCAATACAGATAATCCATCCGCATACCGGCTTTACCGGTTCGTCCAGTATCTCAACCGGAGGCTCAAACCCCGGGGGCTTTTCCGGCGATGCCTCCTCCTGCATTTTCATGCTGCAGTACGGACATATTTTTCCGTAGCGTCTGGAATTGTAAACATGACCGTTCGGACACTTTGCTAAACTCATTCTGTTTTCCTCTCCTGTTCCCTATAGTAAAAACCACTTTCTTAATCCCTTACGCCTTTTTTGTCACGTCAAAAGCAGTTTTGTGTTCGCAATGTAAAGAATATCCCCTGCCGCAACCTTACATGGTCTGTGGATTACCCGGTAACACTCCCCGTCCTCCACCTTCCTTATTTTTACGCCGTTTTGGGATTCCAAATCCTCCACATACCACTGATCCAGCGTAAAATTCAGCACGGCATGCTGGAAATCAATAAAGCTGCTGTACTCGCAGTCCAATAAATCAATATCCGGCTCCTGACTTTGATCCGATTTCCCGATAACCAGTGAAATACGCCCCTGCATATCCCACGATTTGACAGGTCTGTCCTGTCCGTCCAACAGCACAAGTTTCTGAACCCCATGTGTCCCGGCTGTCCCTGATTCTGATAACACGGCTCCTGTTTTATCCTTTCCAAGAAGGACGAAATCACATACTGCCCATACCATCGTGACCGCCGCCGCAAGTATCAGTGCAGGCAGATACCGCCATGCGTTCATTTCCTTCACCAGGCTGATAATAAGAACGGTCCCGCATAACAGAATCAGGCAGTCAAAAATCCGCTTTGTCTTTTTTCTGTTCCTTTCCTGCCCCATTTTCTTTTCCGCCTCCCACCTATTTCCTGATACCAAAAAAAGCAGCGAACATTTCCTCCGGCACGACAGGGGCTTTTGGTTTTGCTGCCTTCTGTCCCCGGTAGGTTTCCATCCCTTTTCCGGGCTGAAAGCCAAAAAAGCGTTCAAACTGGCTCATGTCCGGAGCGCATGTTTCCGAAGGTTCTGCCGCTCCCTTACGGCTGCGTCCGGCGTCCGTATGTTTCCCAAAAGCTTTCAGACAGTCCGCATCATATTTTTTCCGCTGTTCCTCATTGCTTAAGCAGGAATACGCTTCCTGAATTTCATACATGCGTTCCTGTTTTACGGCATCGTCCTTAACCACGTCCGGATGGTACTGTTTTGCCAGCCTGCGGTATGCCTTTTTTATTTCCTCTGCCGGCGCCTGCCTGTCCACGCCCAATATCCTGTAATAATCCTTCATTTTACGCCACCCGTAAATATCTGTTAAAAGGGCTGCCCGACAGTAAGGCAGCCCCCTTTTCCCACATTCCCGTCAATTCTTCCTGCGGAAATGTTATGCAATGCTGTATCCGCCCTCAACTGAAACCTGTGCCATTTTATCCTTCTTCTGCTTTATGATCAGCGTAAAGGTTCCCGTGCCTTCCAAATCCCCGTAGTTTTCCTTGTAATCCACGACGAACGCGTTGGGAAAAGTATACTTGCGGACCTCCTGCGAAGCCGAGATGACCTCTACCGTAACCTTGCGGTAGCAGTCGGCATTTTCCGCGGGAACAAGCGCCCACAGTCCAAGCTGCCTTGTCGAGTCAAAAGGATCGCCGTCAACCGCCGTCAGGACTTTCCCCGTAATGGTTATGGTGCTGCCAAGATCCGTTGACCTTGCATTGCTGTCCTGCGGAATGTCCGTCTTTATCTTTACGCCGGTAATAATTTCCTTGTCCAGTTCAATTGTGGAATTTCCCTCCACCTTTAATTTAAATCCCATATTATAATCATGCTCCTTTCATCTGCGGTTTCATGTCCTCCTGTTTTGGAAACATCCGCTTATTCCTCACTAAATCCGCCCTCAAATTTCAAATTGCTCATTTTATCCCTCTTCTGTTTGATGAGAAGCTTGAATGTACCGGCGCCGGTCTCATCTGTAAAGTCCTCCTCATATCCGACCACGAAAGCATTCGGCACGGTAATCTGACGCACAATCTGTGATGCGCTCACGACGTCAATCTTCACCTTGCGGTAGCAGTCGGCTTTTTCAGCCGGAACAAGCGACCATTTTGCCAGCTTGCTTGTGTCATCCGCCGCTTCGCCGCCCACCGGCGCCAAGATCTTTCCCTCAATCAGTACCGTGGAACCAAGGTCCGTCGATCTGGCATTTGAGTCAAGGGGAATATCCGCCCCGACACGGACTCCCGTGATGCTGGTTTCCAGCAGGCTCACAGTCTCGCTTCCTTCAATGTTTACTCGCATTCCCATTTTTAGTCCTCCTTTTTCTTATCCGTACAAAACGTACATAATTATTCATTTCCAGCTTTTCTGATAAGCTGTACTTTCAGGTTTTTGGTTGTGTTTGCAAATGTCACAAGCACATCGCATATTCCGTTCTTTTCGTCAATGCTGTATTCCAGCTCGTCCCCGTCCTGAAGGATGGAGTTGACATACTGCCGGTCCGCATCCCACCTGCTTTTCTGGCTGCTGGGATTGTTGCTGAAAAACGTAAGGATTTTGTCCTGCTTGAAATCCCCGCTGTAAAAACGCAGCATACGTTCTATGTAGGTAACTACCAGCGTCTTGTATATGGGCTCAAACTCCGTTCCGTTGCTTAAGAGGTTACGCGCCTTATAGACGGTTATGCTCTTAATCTCCTGTCCCTTGTACTGCGCGTTATCGGAAGAAAAGACGAAGCCGAAGCCCGTGCGGTTAATGGAATTTTTAATCGCGTTGGTAAAACCGGAAATCTCCTTTGTCATGCTGGTTGTTGCAAGAAGCGCATTATCATTTGCCTCCACGTCAAACCGCACGCCGGGATATTCCATGCTGGTATTGCGGAACCGCTGCTTTAGGTATTCCGGGCACTGCCATGCCGCCACAATGCCTGCCGCTTCATACGCTGCACCCACGTAAACCCCTTCTAGCCACATTTTCATCACGTCGTCCTTTTCCGCGGAAAGGGATACGTTGCCGTCTTCATCCATGACCATCCGCTTGTCCAAAATCAGACCGGATTTATCCTTGGGGATGATTGTCACATTCGGGATACAGGGCACGATGAACTCGCTGTATGTTTTTTTCATAAGCGGTGCACATTTTTCCTTATAAATGCTGACTCCCTCGGTTGCCACATAACTGAATGTCGTTTCCTCGCCGGAACAGAAGCTGAAAAACGTCGTAATCCGGTAAGGCTCAATGGCGTTCATCAGGGCTGCCACGCTCTCCATCGAATTATTCCCCTGTTTCTCTTCCCGTTTGTTTCCCGCGAAGCGGACTCTTTGGAGCTTTCCGCCTTCCGCATGGTTCAGCTCCACATCCGGCACGATTCCAAACCAAATCGTGTTGTCAAACTCGTTCTTATCATTTGTTGTATTCAGGTAAGCGATTAACCGCGGAAGGTTGCTCGCCTTTACCATCATGTCAAGCGGCAGGTTGGTAATCAGAAGCTTCGGCTGCATTCCTTTTTCCTTTACCTGATACTGGTCAAAAAAGGTTTTCACCCCTAGTATCTTTTCCATCAGGGGCTTGACAGCCTTCACAAAATCGTCCTTGCTTTTTTTGTAAAATTCAAGGTAGCTGTTGTAATTGCGCACCTCAAGCTCCCTGTTGACGCTGCTTTCCATTGTGGAATTTAACGGACAGAAGGTACGTACCACAAGATCCCGCACATAATCGGATTTGTTTTCATTGAGCGCATCATAATCCTCGCGGAACGTGTTCATGAGGCTTGTATTAATCTCATCATCCACCACGGCAAGACTGGTGCTTTCCTCCTGCTTCATCTCCAGTATCTTGAGCTCCCCGTCATCGCCCATGCTTAGCAGTCCGGCTTTAAAATCCGCCTGCCCCTGCCCTGTTTCCGGTCCCCCGAGCAGAAGGCGTGTCTTGATATCCTCGATTGCAAGCGGCAGCATTGCAAGGACATTATTGTAATTCTGGCTTGCCTGCTCGAACTGGTAATTCAGCTTATCGCCTAAGTCCAGCCGCTTGGGATCCTCCTCATCAAGCTCCATGTATTTCCCGTAGGTATACTGGATTTCCCTGCGAACCTGACGGATGTCATCCATAATCTTCTTAGGTGAAATCATATCGAGAACATTACTGAATTTGAAATCCACGTTTGCAAGTCCCTGTGCGCCTTTTGTACTCATCAGCGTGATAAGCATGTTCAAAAGGTCGTTCGATTCGTTTAACGGGATTTCCGTAATACAGTTTGTCGGGATATTTTCCGGCTTTACCGGACTGTAGCGGATGCTTCCTGTTGTCGCATCACACCACGAATACATTACCGGACTGAATTTTTCCAAAAATTCCTCAAAGCTTGAGACCAGCAGTTCCCCGTTGATTTCCTTGATTTTCTCATCATCCAGGCTGCTTTTTCCCCGCACATCGCCAATCAGTGTCAACAGGTTGAGCCGTTCCGGATTGATTTCGGCAAACAGGATTGTCCTGTTTGTCTGTGTGATTGTTTCCATGCCTGTCAATTCCTCCTTAAATGTTTTTTACTGGAATGCCGCAATATAGTGGATTTCCAAATCATAACTGCCATCCGGAGAGGTGATGTAGATAATATCCCCGAAATGGATGCTATACTGTATCTGCATACATGCAATGGTGTTTCCAACCATCACTGCGGATTTTGACCTGTGATATAAAACCATGCTGCGGTTCTCGTCCGCAATCAAAAAAATCTCATCCAGTTCCAGTATTCTCGCCTGCTCAGGATAATTCCCAAACAGGGAGCCAAGTGATACCCTGCCGTCCTTTACCTTGTTCATTTGGAACGAAAGCGGAGGGATTTCCTCACTTTCCGGCGGCTGCAGCACAAAATATGCGTCCAGCTTTCCGCAGAAATGGTTCTGTTTCTTTTCCTCAGTCAGCCGCTCCAGCTCCGGTTTCGGCTTATGTGTCAGTCTCCACAGAATAATTGTAACGACAGCGGCTGCCAGCAGGATAACCCACCAGTAGACCTGCCACAGCGGAAGAATCCTGATACGGTAAGCATACTGTATCGTGCTTTCCCCGTCGCTTACCTGTACTGCCACGATGGATGTCCCCACACTCTTAGGCGTAACCGTCAGCAGATTCCCATCCAGACGGGCGTCAATCCCCTCCTGTACATCCGCAATGGAATAGGAAAGTATGTCGCCGTCGCCATCCGTAAAATAATCATCCAAACATAACGTCCGGCTGCCCTCCAATAACGTACCGTCTTTTTCGGGAATGCTTCCGGTCGGTACTGTATTCGTTACCTCAATAAAAGCTGAAAATGTATGCTTTCCAAAATCATCTTCCAGCACTGCATCCAATCCGTATGTCCCCGCATGGGAAAAGCTTGCATTTCCTTTGAGTATCCCGTCCGATACATATGGTTCCTCCAGCGCTGCCCCTGAATCACCACAGAAAGGAGACCACGAAAACGTTTCATAAAATGCAGCATCCGTTATCATTTCACCCTGACGGTTCTTAAAATATACCTGATATTCCTGATTTTGGTTTTTCCTTGCGGTTGTCGGTATCTCCAGTACGGGTATCAGTTCCCTGTAGCTGATTACGTAAGCCTGTAAATCCTGTCCCTCGTCCGTCTGCGAATGGATGACCAGTTCCTTTCCGCCGTTCCATGCATTCCCTATTTTCCCGACGGCATAATGCGACAGGTTGGTCATCGGGATTGCTTCCCCGCCATATGTAACTTCCGTTTCACCAACAGCCCCCGAAGAAATCAGCAGCACTTTTATTTCGTCCAGATACGGCGCATCGGGCACGTACCTGATTTCCTGAGTTCCTCCCGCATACATTCCGCTGGAAAGCTGATGGATTTCATAAATCAGGTTATCTTCAAAAATCCCGTAAAAAACTTCAATCAGGTTTTCGGGGCTTTGTACGGAATAGCCTTCCGCCCCCGTTTCGTCAGCGATTTCCTGTAATTCCGCTTTATTTCCATCGTACTGTCCAAAGGCTACCGTATAAATCTGTATGTTTTCCTCCGAACACTGTCGGACGCATTGTGCCAGTTCCCTGTCTGACTGTTCCGCCGTCCGTTCACTGTCCTTTGGCAGATCCGTTTCCCCATCTGAAATCAGGACCATGACCTGCTTTGATGCTCCCCCTGCGGAAAACAAATCATATGCATAGGAAACACCCAGTCCGATATCCGTATCGCCGGAATACGTTATTGCACCGAGTTCTTCTTTCAAATTCTCCCTTATCCGTGTCTCTGCAATGGACTCAGGAGACGAAAAAGACAGTATGGTTTCGTTGTAAGCCACATATCCCACACGTATGCTTCCTGTCTGAACGGTATCGATAAATGCCTGTACCATGTTCAGCCCCATTTTCGACGGATCATTTGTTTTCATGGAACCGCTGCAGTCAATGACGAAAATAATGTCCAACGGCGTTTTTTCTGAAATGATTTCCTCGGCATATACTGTCTGCGAAAAGGCAAGGCACAAAATCAGGCAGCAAAGCAGTATTCGGGTTCCTTTCATGATTTTGCTTCCCTTTCCTACTTCAGGTTTCCCTTTGGTCTTTTGGGCTGATGGTAAATGGCTGCACATGCGGACGCTTTGCCATGCATGCTCTTTTCCACCTCATTGCGTGCAAGCTTCTCCACAGCCTTCAAAACCTTACCTGAAATGTTTCCCGTTTTCTTCATCATACCTTAACCTCCTGTTTCAATATTTTTGCCAGACACATCAAGGCGGAACACAATATCATGGCAATCGACATAAAACATACATAAAGCCGGTTGATTTCCAGTACAGCCGAAACGGCAATGACCCCGGTCTCAATCAATGCAAGCAGTCTCGCCGCCTTCTTGGTTTCCTGCAGTTCATGCTGATCCATATCCATATTGGGGTGGTTCACAGTCCCAATCATTTCAATGACAAGCACCGCCCAAACCAAAATTCCATACATCATGAAGGGCTTTTCCACCAATACAAACGCTGCCTGAATAACACCGACGTAAGTTACCACCGTCAGCAGATAGCACTGCCAAAATTTATCCGCATGATAACCTCCGGTTCGTTTCCGCAGGGAAAGAAAAAATATCAGAAAAATAACCGTGGAAACAAACTGATGAAAAAATATACCAACCATTAACATACTTCCGACCGCAATCATATGTTCTGTCATGGTTATCAAAGCGTATTCATAGTATTCTCTGTCTGCTTTTTCTATGATGTTTTCCCTTTCCATTCGGTCAGCCAATTTTAATACTGCTTTCTCAACCACGCCGGCATATCTCCTTTTTCACCACTATAGGAAAAAAATGGAATTAATCAATACTGTTTGCAGAATGTGCAGGTTTTTTGACAGAATTTGTAGATAAACAAGGTAAAACGGCAAAAAAATATCCCACAAACATGCCATCTGCCTGTTTATGGGATACCCTTATTTATACGGGAATCACAATCGAAAAACAAAATTCCCCGTCTTCATCTTTTATCACGTAGGAACCTCCGTACTTTTTCGTAACTTCCGTAATGTTTTTAATTCCTAATCCATGCTCTTCTTTCCATACTGTTTTCGTGGTTTTTATCTCACCGTTCTCGTAAACCAGCGGATTTTGAAATGTATTTTTTATTCCGATTTTCACCATTCCATCCTCAATGGCAATTTTCAGCTTTATGACCTTTCTTTCCCCGCACTTCCCACACGCCTCAATCGCATTGTCCAGCAGGTTGCACAGTAATGCCACGATATCCTGATCCGCCATTATCAGTCCCGACAGGTCACCAACCTTTATCAGAAGAACAATCCCTGACGCTTCCGCCTCCCTGTATTTGGCATTTAAAACGGCATTTATGATAACGTTGTTCGTATCAATGGTATCCATCCCACTGTCCAGCCCGCCATACAGCTCTTTTATGTACTCCTCCAGCTTTTCATACTGCCTTTCTTTCAGCAGTGCCCGCATACAGACTATCTGATTTTTATATTCATGTGCCTTCTTTTTCTGCCTGTTGAAATGCTCCGACGCGGAACGGTACAGACCCGCCTGATTCTCTGCCTGAATCCGTAAAATCCTGTCTTCATAGGTCTGTTCCTTCCTCTCAACGATGTCATTGATAATATAAAATACCACAATGTTTATTCCCAGCATTCCGAATGCGCTTACGGACAGGAGCATGACCTGACCGGACGTTTCAATATACCGGAAAACCGAGAGCATTGCCACGATTGTTATGATTGTGAATACTGGGAACACCATAATCCTCAGCCAGTCCGTATCGGACAACAGGTCCGTTGGTTTTCCGCCCAGACGCTTCTTTATGACAAGGATACACAGGAACACGATTGCTTTGCCAAGAAGGATGACAAGGACGCTTTCAATGCTGTACTGCCTCCCTTCCGCCTCATTTTCCAAATGAAACCTGTTGTTGGCAGAATATGCCAGATACTCCGTTGACAGCAGCATTGCCTGATAAAGCAGCGCCAGTATGAACGCTTTTCCAATTCTGATTTTGGCATATTGGAACATAAACACGGCAAAAATGGAAACCATCACCGCTTCCTTTATCGCAAAAAAGCCGGACAGTTTCCTTGCTGCCACAAATACGAACAATCCTGCCAGCATGAACCAAATTCCGTCAGTCCGGCATCTGCGGCACCTGTTGCCAAATATTTCACAGAACATTTTACAGAGGAATACCTCAAAGAATATGATTAATACTTCGGATATGAAATCAGACATTTAGAATTCTCCTTGGTACTGCGTGAATTTATCCTTCACATCCGTATATTTTGCCCTAGACACTGCAACTTCCAGCCCGTCCGACAGCATCACCCTGTATCCTGTAACGTTCCTGATGTATTTCAGATTTACAAGATAGCTTTTTTGAATCCTTATAAAGCTGCCTTCCCCGAGCATATCCTCCACTTCGTCCAGCTTCCCGTACATGGTATATATTTTCACCATGTCTTCCATGACATGGAACTCCAGCTTATGCAGCCTGCTCTCAACATACAGGAGGTTTTCCAGCTTCACTTTTTTTCTTCCTTCCCTGAAATCAAACACTTTTTCCACTACCGAATTGAGCTTATCTATGATTGCATCCAGGCATTCCTGCACTGCAGCGGAAAAATTGGAGCCTCCCTTGAGCAGATAGCGCACCACGTCAAGCCGGTAACCTTCCAAAGAGTAGCTGATATACGCAGTGACAAATATAATGAACATCTCCCTGCTTACTGCACGGATTTTTTGCGCAGCCTCAATGCCGTTCACCCCGTCCATGTTAATGTCTAAAAACACTGCCGTATAACGGGCAACTTCCGACCCAAGGGCAACAAATTCCGCGCCTGATTCGAATATGTCTATCTCAAATACAATACGCTTCTCTGACAGACAGGCGGATATAAGCTTTTTCAGTTCTTCCGCAAAAATTTTTTCATCGTCACATATGGCAATTCTGAACATCTGTTTAACACCTCTCCATCCATTATCTTCTGTTTTTTCAATGGTATCCTACGGGTCTCAACATAATTTATTTCATTGATTATAATCCAAAATGTCACAAAAACAAGCAAGATGTCAAAATTACGGGATTTGCTGTCAAAATTACCTTATCCGTTTTCCTTTTGCAATAAAAAAACCGATTTCGTCTATTTCTTGAAACCGGTTCTCATATTCTTGTATTTCCCCAATATCATCGTTATCACTGTCATGAAAAAGGTTACTGATATCAGGAAAACATAGCATTCCTTTTTCAGGGCAGCACATATTATTGCCAGTATTAAATCAACCAGCAAAAATATTTTCAGTTTTTTCTTAAAAAACATATTTTCTTCACTGTCCACTTCCCTGTTGATGTTCTCAACAGGATATAAAGCATAAACTGCAGCTTCTAAAATAAACAGGGCTATAAACGAAAACAGCATTGGGATATGGGCATACCTGACGATTAACAGGATCCCGGAAAATGTCAGGCATGATAAAACAAAACAGGAATGAAACTTGTCCAAATGCAGTCCTCCCGCATAGGAGCGCAGTGGAGCGAATATTAAAAAAAACAATATTCCTTCCATAAGCATATGTAAATACAATGACACGAACAGGCAAGACAATACAAACAGTCCTACTTCAATGGTCATTGTAAACCCATATTCGTACAGTTCCCTGTCCTCTTCTTTTACCATGCCCTTTTGAATGACATAATCCGTTAGGATTTCTTCAAGCCTTTTCATGTTAGAACTTCCTGAATTTTCTTACTGCGTCAGGCTGCTTAGGCTGATGGTAAATCAAATGACACCTGCTATTTGCAGCAACAGAAAGTGTCCTGTTTGTAACTGCTGTCAATACCTTCGCAATCAGTTTATTATCATTTTTTTTCATTTATCCCACCTTCTTTCCATTATTCTATCTATTATACTCCTATAATTTTTCTTTTTTCTGATTCTGTCAAAAATACGGGATTTGCTGTCAAAATTACCCGAGATTTAAAACCATGGTCAAGGAAAATCTTCCGTTTTCCGTATCAATTATAGATTCTCCCTGATATTTATCCACAATTCGCTCAATTGATTTTAAACCATAACCGCATCTGTATTCCTTTGTTTTTGTTGATAAAATATTTCCGTTTCTGTTCCTCCTAATTTCCTTCTCATAAGGATTTTTTATTACGATAATCCATGCTTCCTTTTTAACACCCATTGAAATTTCAATTACTTTTTTACTGTTTTCACACTTTCTGACTGCCTCAATCGCATTGTCAATTGCATTCCCAAGAACGACTCCTATATCACACTGTTCTATTGGCAGTTCGTTTGGTATGAAAACTTTTAACCGAAAATCAATGCCGTATTCCCTTGCTGTAGTGTATTTAAAATTAATAATTGCGTCCACCGTACTGTTCCCACTGTTGGAAATATTCTCTGCATTGCTACAATTATGTATGATTTTGTTCAAATTCTGAATAGCGCTTTCCTGATCACCATTCTCAAGACTTCCTTTCAAAACAGCAAGTTCATTAATCAGGTTATGTTTTTCAATCCTGTATTCTTCCAACATTTTCTTTTGTTCCGTCATATTTTCCGAAATGATGCCAACCTGCTGTGCATACACAGTTCTTTCCTTTTCATGCATGAAAACTTCACTTGTTTTGATATAGATTTCAAATATAATCACATTAAATAACAGCAGAATACTCATGATGATCATAGAGGAAAGATTATCGTTTCTGTTATAAAATTCGTTAATTGCAATATAAATGCTGCCTACCGGTATCAATAACAAAAATAAGTAAAACTTATTCGGGAGCATTTCACCGTCTACCTTATTCCACATGGATGATATGGCATAAACAAAAATAATCATAAGGATATTAGATATAACTACACCTTCTATATCCTGATTATACTGATCCGTTTGAACCAATCTAACAAGAAAGAACACAAATACTTCCAATAACGAACCTACTGAAAAATAAAGAAACAGTAAAAAATATTTTCTCTTTCCTTCGCAATGGTATCTGCATACAGCCATTAACAGTATCAACACAATATCAATGAAAGATAATAACATGTTAATGTTTCCTCTTTTATATTGAAATATTATCTGAAATGCGCAATATACGATACATATTACTACTGATAAAAATGAAACCCTTTTCTTTTCAAAAAAATTCTTCCAATACCGATTTACAATCCATACTGTAGTAACTGCTACGACAAAATTAATAATACCATTCCCTATATTAAGCATCAATTTCACCCCCCAACAGCCTGCTGTATTGTTCGCCAAAATGATTCTGCCTGTCCTCACTGACTGACAGTTTTCTCCCATTTGTCAGGATAACATTTGTTTTGGAGCGTGATTTTATGTGATGATAATTCACGAGATATGACTGATGTATTCTTAGAAACGGAATTTTGCCGCCTTCCATCTGTGTTTCCACTTCCGACAGCTTCCCGTTGAAGGTTTCCATCCTTCCATTTTTGATATGCACATTGATTTTTCTTCCCCGGCTCTCAAAATAAAGTATTTCCATGCATGATATCTTATGTTCTTCATTTTTATACCGATAAGTAAAATAAAATTTATTGTTCCCAATATTTTTGTTCGCATCTAAAAAAGTATCCCTGAAATATGCCGGCTCTATCGGTTTCTTGATGAAGTCAAATACATTTAGCCGAAAAAGCTCCATCAAATAATTATCGTATCCTGACACATAAACCAATAGAACATTTTCATCCACTTCCCTGATATGTTTCGCTGTCGTGATTCCGTCCCCTTTTTTCATCTGAATGTCCAAATATATCAAATCATAAAATGTTCCTTTTAATATTTCTTCCTCTAATGATTCACCGTCATAAAACACATCTGTATTTACCGGAATATTTTCATTTTTGCAAATCTCAAACAGAAGCGCTTCTATCTGACCGGCAATCACTTTTTCATCATCACAAACGGCAACCCTTATCATTTATGTTCCTCTTGAGCGTTTTATACTTCTGCATCTCTGTATCCTAATCTTGAAAAAATTCATCATACGCTACATCTAAAATCATTTTTAACAGCTTCAAATCACTTGCCTTAATGTTTCTTCTGCCCGTTTCTATGTTAGCCAGTGTACTCCTTGACATGGCACTGCCCCGCAGCTGCATTCTCGCAACAGTTTCTTCCTGTGTCAGATTTCTTATCGTCCTTATTTTTTGAATATTCCTTCCCAATGGAATATCCGTTAAAATCCACTGCATTTTCCCCTCCACGTGACCTATCAGTAACAAAACTTTAGATTAGTATATACAAATATTTACAAATTATTGTCACTATCGGGTGGCAAAAAGCAAAAAAATTTTACATAATTAATTTTATAATTTATTATTAAAATTGTACATTATAAACTTAAACCCACACATTATCTTTTATCAAAAAAACAATATTTATAAGAGTATAAATTACTTATTGCAATGGATAAGGCAAAAGATGAACTGATTAAGATCAAACTGGCGTATAATTCTTATTGTACAATAAATGAAAAGGTTATTATAAACGGATATAGTCCAGTCGGATATTAATAATGAATATTTTTATTGACATTAGTATAATTAGAAAACAAACAAGATAAAATTTGATATGACCATTCCTATTAACCCTATGTACATTATAAGTTCAGACATCAAATTTCTCCTTTATATCATTAATTGCTGAGCATCCGAAAATCCAAATTATACTTCCTTACAGATTTCTATCAGATTTTCCATGACCGGTCCACTGTCTATAAAAAGAGCATCTGCCCAATTTGACAGATGCTTTCTGCAATAAAAAATCATTGGCTTTCTATCAGGGCTCCTTATGATGCAGACTGGGCAAATGAATATCCAAATCCCCATCTTGTCAGGATGAACTGCGGCATTTTTTCATTATCCTCGATTTTTTTCCTAAGCTTCGCCACATGGTTTGCTACGGAATTCTCGCCCTCCACATAAGGCATCTTCCATGCCTGCTCATAGATTTCCTGCTTGCTCATTTCCTTCCCTGCATTTTCCATCAGCACTCTCAAGACTTCCGTTTCATGCTTCATCAGCAGTATCTTCTGTCCATTTTTCTTTTGTACTTCTCCATTATTTACATTTAAAGTCAGCCCCGACCTTGTGATGACCCCGCTTTCTAATGAAGTTCTCCTTGCCGCCTTTATTACGCGGTTGAAATTAATTACGGACCTGCATTTTGCCGCAAGCCTTATTGCCGGAATATCAAACGTAAGATAATCCGTTATTCCCATCCTATAGGCATGGACTACTTCCATATCACTCAATGATTTTCCTATCATAAATATCATGGACATTTTTTCCTTAAAAATCCGGGCAACCAAAATGTTCCCTGTACTGTCTGGCAAATGATCCTCCACAATAATAATGTCATAATCCGTATCCCTGACTTTTTCCATAGCCGTTTCCGCAGAATTTACTACATCAACGTCTATGCCCTCCTCAGCAAAGTAACAACTATAATCCCTCCATTTGTCCCTGTCGCTAAAAACAACTAAAATTCTTCCTCCATTGCTCATTTGTAAGTTTGATTTCATTCACATACTCCTCAAATACTCTGCAGAGCGCATCCGCACACTGCATACTAATTAATAATCTGAAAGCAATCCGCCCTCACGCTATGAACCATTCCTGTGACGGAATGCAGGCAGTCACTTTAAGATCGCTGCCTATAATCCTTGTTTTGACCATGGAACTTGCAAAATCAAGCTGGTTTACCTTAAGCACTCTCTCACTGGTAACATATGTGTTTCCGTTAAAATCCTCCTTAAAACCTGCCAGAATTTTTGACAGCCTGTTTACACCCTCAAAATCCTCAACACAGAATACAAAAAGCGTATTTTCATATTTAGCGGCAAAGGCATCTTTTACCTTTATAAGCGTCGCCAGCTTCTCTTCAAACTTTAAAACCCTTTCCTGTTCACTTTCTATACGGTCATCAACGTTAAAATGCGCAGCTTCAAGTATTATATTCCAGTAAGCCCCATAATGCAAGCACCTAATATAACCGTTCGGGTAAAACCTTCCTTTCTCACCATACCTCAGGGCATACGATGAATGCCTCCATTCTTCTATTTCTGCAACCTTTGACAACCTGCCCTCAAAAATACAGGCAACCTCACCGACATGAATACTCCTTAACACTCTTGTCGTGCACTGGGCGACCAGTCCGGTGTCATAATGGAATGACTTGTCCAGCCTTTCAGAATACATCTTAAAGCCCCTGTATGTAATGGTATAAACAAAAATGTTCCCTTTTCCTCCGCAGCTGTATTTCCTTCTCCATAAAAGCCCATATTTTCCTAACGTCTGGAGCCTGCCGCCGAGACTGTCTGAATCCGCTATAATCGGCTTTTTGGGGAATTTCTCTACCATCCATTTCAGCCTGCCCGCCACCATCTTAAGATCCGCATGCCCAAAAAAAGCGACTGCTTCAAGTATATACATATCCGAAAGGGTTATCTTTTCAGCCATCAGCAGTTCCTCGAGATAATCCACACTTTTGATATCACTTTTCGTTACCGGCTCAAGGCTGATGCCATTTCCATACCGGAATACAGAACTGTTTTTAAATCCCTCAGCTATCTTAACAAAATCCGCTATTTCCTTTTCTACTGCCATGTCAATTCACTCCCAAAAAAATCCTTATCACTTTTATACCGCACCACTATCCAGCTCCCTCCATTTTTTTGTATCAACACGTTCTATCTTGTCAAGGCACCTTACCCGCAAATACTTTGTATCAGGTTTTATTTTTGACACAAATCCCGAATATTCTTCCCCCACAGGCACATAATCCACGCCATCCTGAAAGCTGCCTATGGCATTGAAATTGGGTATCCCGTCTATTTCCGCAAAAAAAGACCTTTTGGCTTTGCTGCTGTCAACAACCGTAAATCTTACAGTCATCCCCACACTGAGTTTTTTAAGCGCAAGCTCCCATGGATCATATCCTGTCAGCTTATGATACTCTCGTCTCGAGCAGTTGAATACCGTCCTTTTGGGCATATTCCTGTACGTTTCTTCGTTTTCTTTCGTAATTTTTATGTTTCCGCCGTCCTGCCTTACGGACTGGCTCATTCCCGTTATAACAACATCCACAATACTTCCTACTACAGCTTCACGTTTCAGGTTTGGTGTATAAGCATTTGCCCATTCCTTTATGGGGATACGACCAAGTATGCCAAGACCACAGATGTCAATATATACAATCTGACGTACCTTTCCGCTGTCGGTATTGTCAAACACATCCGTTATCTGAGCCTTTGCCCGGACGTTCTTACCCTGCTCCAACAGGGACACTATGCGTTCCACTGCCTGCTTTCTCGGTATTTCTTTTACTGCCATATGTGACACGTGTACTGTCATGTTCTCTTCGTCTATGGCGGTAACCTCTACTGAATATACAGTTGAAAGACACAGCGCCCGATCATTTATCCTGCTTCTGTATCCCTTAATGTTTTTATTCAGCATTTTTATTGTCACTTCACCCGCATAGGCAATCAGATTATCATACCTGTCAATAACGGAAAACATGATTTCCAACTTTTCTTTTTTCTCCATCATTTCTTTATAATAGGAAATGCTACCCGCTTCCTGCAGGTCAAGCGTAAGGACCTGTTCCCCTCCCCTGCTTTCCGCAAACATATCATACCCTGAACCGATGTCCTCCGTTTCTTTTATGACGACTGTTTCCATTAATTCTGTTTCCCTTGTTTCTTCCATATTTTTATCCATTTATCCAAACCTCCGTTTCCTATATTACATAAAAATAATTCACAAGCCCCACTACTATCACAAATACCAGCACAACCGTATTAAGGTAAATGCATAAATTAAACATGCCAAACCTCCTGATCTGCTTGTTTTTTGTGGAAAAGATAGCAAGCATTGCCCCTATAAGCGAATTTACGGCTATAATCTCCACGACATGCCTTTTTACCGCCCTGTAAAAACATGTCCACCAGTACAAAATCCTACGCGACCACTTATCAATGGCATTGTCACCTTCCCATGTTGAGATATCCAAACCGCCTCCCGGCTTTGTCAGTTCATAAAGTGAATCGTAATAGCTACGCTCCGCAGCGTCCGCCATCCTTCCGGAAGACTCCCGCGACCTTTCACCGTAAGCATCCCTGTTTTCCATGCCGTAAGTATCCGTTATGTTTTCCTGCACGTTTTCCTTACCACATCCTGCAAGTCCCACCACCATTGCGGTAAAATATGTTACCAGCAGCATTCTTTTCCACATAGCCGCAGCTTCTCTGCCCTTACTCATTTATACAATTACCTTTTCCTTCAATTCATTTGGGAGTTTTGATATCTTCACACTCATGTCTTCACCGGATATCAGTTCAAGCTGTCCGTTTTCATAAAGATTTTCAGGTATCAGACCTGAACTGAGTTTCACGTATTCAACTTTTCCCATCCTGATATCATTCACATTCAAGGACACTATCCTTTTAATGCTGTTCCCGGATACAATCCTCTCGGTTTCACCATATACGAGCGAACTCGTGATTGATTTGATATGCATGCATCCCCGTTTTTCACGGTTGACATGTCCCCTTGTTCGCATGCCTTCAGGAATTTTCTCATTATAGAGAATGACATCTCCCACTTTTGGCAGCATCCTGTCCATCCTTGGCACAACACGCTGCCTTCCACGCGGAATTCTTATTATTTTTGCACCAGAACAGTTTATGCTGCTGGCATGTACTTTGTTTTCCATAACGTTCTCCTCCCTGCCTTGCCATACTTCTGTGTATTTTTTAGCACACTTTGCCCATTATATAAAAAATTTAATATTAGTAAAGAGATGTTATAAAAAAAATATAATTTAAATATGTCTTGGATATAAATCTACCTATTATTCCATATCTTATGTACAACACGTAATCAGCATCACCCTGCTAAGTCTGCCTCCTTAATACGGCAAAAATAAAAATACATAAACAAAAAATCAGAACTCACTTCCAAATTTCTGCTTATGTATTTCATTTCTTGCTAATTTTTCAATTAGACCAACCCTAACTAACAAAAATATCAAATGTATCAGTAAAATCCGACATTCCGAGGATTTTAAAACAACCGTAATATTCCATCTGCCGCATCTTTCCGGTTCCTGCTTTCCTGCCTTTTGGAAAAGCAGCCCCACTTATAACACCCGAAACATATACAGTAACATTTTTACGGTCACATTATTTACACTCTTCAATAATAACGGTTTCCCTGTTATGTACATGGTAACACATATTGACATAAAATTTTATTCCAACAACAGTCCTGCCTTTTTTTATGTACGAATAATCCATGGCATACATTGTAACCCTGTTAATCTCATCCTTTGCCTTATCAAGGACCTTTATTTTAAAATTTGAAAATTCCTTATACTTGTCCACACATTCGCAGCATTCCTTTATCTCCTGTACGGATATATCTATATATATCCCTTCTTTTGGCAGTATTTTAGTCATGATGCGGCTCTGTAATAATTCAAAAATCCTGATTGCATACACGGATCTCATGGCAAGAACCTCCTGAAGCGTGTATTGCGTGTAATGATCCTTAAGATTGATGAGAAACGGCTTCAGTTCCTCATTCAGTTTTATGGAAATGCCCACATCCGGACTATACTCACATTTTGACACCCATGGAATTTTCATCCAGTTTCCCGACTTTCCCCGTTCTCCCCTAACATATACGGGATTTTTTATTATGTCATCCGTAATCTCATCCGCATATTTATATATATTGCTTTCGTCAACCTGCAAAAGCTTGGCAAAATCCTTTATTGTAATGATGTACGGTTTCAATTCGTCATCTTCCTTAACAACCTGCATTATTGCACTTCGAATCAGTTTAGCACTGTTTAGTTTGAGTGCCTGCCTGCCCCCGATCAGGCTGTTTGCCTGCACAACATAATTTCTTGGATCAGTACAAAAATTGAACACACACATCTGTCCATCCATCAATTTTTCTTTCTTTCCTCTTGCCATGTGCTTTTCCTCCTGGCACCGTATATCAGAATATGATATAATTACTGTATGTATGGTATAAAATTCACATAATAAGTATATCATACTAAAGTATAGCATAAAATTACCAATTTTAAAATAGGTAATTTAAAAAGTGTAAAAAGGTAAGGTTTTTTAAGGTTTTATGTCCCTAAAAGTGTAAAAAGGTAAGATTATCGCTGTAAAAAGGTAAGATTAAAATGTAAAAAGGTAAGGTTTTTTATTTTGTGGATAACTCTTGGACATCTTGATATTACTGGAATAATTAACCATTCGATACCCCTGAGAATAGTTCTTAAGTATTAAGTATAAAAATATCTATTATATTTATTTAGCCGTTCAAAAATGTAAAAAAGTAAGCTTTTCCCATATATTCAATTCTTGATAAAAATATTCCATTTTTATGCCATAAGAATCCAAAAATATAGTTTTAACATAAAAATAAGAACTATTTTTTAATTTTATAATAAAAAAACATCTTATTGTTTCCTATTAATAAACAAAAACTGTAAAAAGGTAAGGTTTTAATAAAAAATGCAATTTTTCTAACATTAAAATTTATTGGTTATCAAATTATTTCTTCTTATTTATATGTTTTTATATGTTACAACTGTAAAAAAGTAAGGTTTCTAATAAATTTTTTTGGTAAGAGTATAAAAGGAAAGTTTTTAATAAATAATCAATCCTGTTTCAAGACCATAAATGTGTAAGATACACCTAAAATAATTTCTATTTTTCGAAACTGTAAAAAGGTAAGATTTCATGTGCTTTTCCGAAACTGTAAAAAGGTAAGGTTTCATGTGCTTTTCAAAAACTGTAAAAAAGTAAGGTTTCATATATTTTTTGAAACTGTAAAAAAGTAAGGTTTACTATCAATATAATTCTCTTAGAATACAAAAACAAAAAATCGGAATCCGGTTTCCAAGTTCAGTATTTGTGTTTTGGATTTCCGGATATAAAAATAATATAATTTTTCTCTTGACTAAAGCATGGTTATTTTTGTCTAATATGCAGGATAACACTGGAAGGGAAAAGTTTTATGAATGGTCTTAAAATTACGCCCTGTATTTATTATCTTTCGGATAAAGGTCTTGAGGAACAGGAATGCCTGAAGCTGTTTGTTTTTTGGGGAGAAATATTTAAAGCAACTCCTAAGTTTATAGAAAAGTTCACGGATTATATTGTAAATACGTCCGGTCTGTACTTTCGTCCTTTTAAAACAGATGAAATTATGCAGATGAAAAACAGAATAATTAAACCGCATGCAAAGCGCGTCAATCCCTACGGATGCTATGACATTACGCGTTATGGTACGTTTTTCAACATTAACGTACCCAAGGGCATATGTCAGGGCTGTCCGTACTCTACTTTTTATAAAAATGCACGAAATGATTCCGAAAAACTGTTTATAGCAGCCATACTGAATAAAATTCCCATTCCAAGCAAGATACGAATTCAAATGGAACTGTCAGGAGGCAAGGCTGCAAATACCATAATGCCTTCTGTTTTTACAGTGCAGGGGAAAGAAAAAAACAGAAGCAAGTTTGACATAATAGAGCTGAATGCATTTTTACTGAAATTCCTGTTATCGAACTATAATTTATTGGACCTTGACAGTAAGGATAATTTTACGGGATACATTAAAAAAAGTTTTAAAACAGGTCTGCTTAAAAATATGGAATTGAATAATACATTTGACTATGTTTTTGAAATGTTATGCAGGGAATTGTCGGATATCAATGGTATTCACATAAGCAGCGAGGTTGATGAAAAAAGGATAAACGATATTACGGAACAGATTACCCTGCCTTATAAATATGACCGCAGCCATGCCATTGATATTGTCAGTAAGAAGATTGCAAGCAATACGGATATCCAAAACCCCGTTCATTCCGCAGCCGGCAGTGTACCGGTTATAATAGAACCTGTCGAAATTCCCATTTCCGTTAATAAAGTTAAAATCGCCGATAAAAACCCAATAATACCGTTTGCTTCAAAGGATGAACCAATCCTTGGGCAATGCAGGAAAGGGGAAAATAAACAAATCCTTAAATCAGGGAAAGGCAGGCTCTGCGATCCGGAACGGTACTACCCTGCCAATTATGAAGCGGAAGATAAATTTACACCAAAGAACATCATTACTGTTGGTGAAAACTCAAGTTTTCCATTTCTTGGACAGGTGGACAGCAATTATATGTTATCCGTGGAAAAATGCTCGCTCCATGATGATGAGGGACTCCTGATATATGATAACGATGGAAAATACTATTTTTACCGTTTCTGCCAATCAGAAAACAAACCGTTGAAGGAACTTGTGAGGCGGCGCCCTTTAATGATTACAATGAACAGTGTTGAACTTCATGCTGCTTTAAGGGAACATAAAATATATGAAAACAGGACCGCCGATCTGAAGGACATGTATGTGGCACTCAACCCGTGCGGTACCCTTCCACATACATTCAGACAATTGTTTGAAAAAATGTCCGGTGAAAATCTTCCTGACGATGAGGATTTTTATGTATATGCACTTAAACACTACAAGAGTGTCCATCAATCCTATTTGGAAAAAATATCTGATAACAATGTCTTGGAAATTTTTGAATGCTATACTGCCGTTTCGGCTGCCATCGGATGTTCATGGCATACAGACGGCATATTTGAAGGAATTAACGATTTGTACGAAAGGAAGACACTTTTTGAATACCGCTCCCTTTGCCCAAAGGAATTATCCGTCAAGGTACAGGGCAGTTTTTACTGCTATAAGACAGAGGATTGCCCGGCAAATAACGAAAGATTTTATTCCGGGCTGGTCCATGAACTTGTAAAAATGGAATCCGTTAAACTGGGGAAAGTTATTGTATTAAACATTTCGGATAAGGGATTATTCCTTTTTGCATTTGAAACCTGCGGTATTACGTATGAGCTGCTTCAATGGTCGTGCGTATATTTGGCAAGGAAATTAAACATAAAAAACAGCCATGTACATTATTACAGGCAGGCTTTTGCCCTGAACGACGGAATGCTACAGCCGGATGCCTCGGATAAAAAAGACCGTAAGAATGTTTTCCGCATGGATTTATGTTGATGGCGGAGGGATGGAAATGAAGAATGTTATAAAAAAAATCTATCGGAAATCAAACCAAATTTTTTCATGCCTGATAATTGGACTGCTGGTTTCAGCCGTATTGAATGCTGCCGTCTGTCAGACTGTTGAAGTTTCAGGAAGCAGCATGGAACCCACGTTCCATGACGGAAATAAACTCCTTATGGAAAAGATATCATACAGGTTTCGTTTTCCTGAGCGTTTTGATGTTATCGTATTTCCGCGGAACGGAAATTATTTCCTGATTAAACGTATCATAGGAATGCCAAATGAAACCGTATTTATAGACAGCGCTGGTAATATATTCGTAGACGGACAGGTTTTGGAAGAAAATTACGGTATGGAAGAAATATCTGATGCGGGATTAGCCGGAAAAACCGTTACGCTTGGAGATAATGAATACTTTGTCTTGGGTGACAACAGAAACGCTTCCATGGATTCCAGAAGTGAAAAAATCGGCAATGTCAGGCTGGAAGACATTACCGGTAAAATTATGAGGTAAATGTGCAATATAAAAGATTTTATAATTTATATAATGATTACAATTTTATGCTTTTAAGTGCAGTACACTATGGCGTTTATTCCGAGAATTTATTTAAGAGCATACAGGACAGACTTGAAAAGTGCATATGCGGTATGCTTTTCAAACCCGAGTGCATGGAGTATAAAAATTCCTTAAAGGAACTGTACGGGTATGTTATTCGGGGAGAAGATATCAGAGGATTTCAGCCATTGGTCCGTGAACTGTATAAGAAAATGACATATAAGAGGATATTAAAGGACATTTTGGTTTATGCGGCATGTTTTTGCCTGTGCACTTTCACGGGGATAATCCTTAAAAAACCGTTATTTCATTAATGCCGCCGATAATTTTATACATAAAAAGGCGAATGTGTATGGAAAATATATTAAATCCACAGACTCAGAGTATTGAAATATTTTCCCTGATGCTTTCAGGGGAAATAAAACTTTCAGTGAAAGCCCGTAAATATGTATTTTATATGTATTTATTGCTTTTCGGAAGCTGTACGCGTGAAATGGTACCACTGCTGTTAGGGGCGGCGGATAAATCGAACCATTCTTCCGGCTGCAAAATAAATTACACGGATGCGAAGATGACAGATAATTTTATATCAAACCGCTTAAAATCCAAGGACATATTAAGAATGACTGTAAAAAACAGGATTTTATATAAACTTACGCCAAAGGGATATAAAGAGCTTTCAAACTTTTTGTCCGGTCAGCAAAAGGTGGAAGGAATGGGAAGCACATACATAAAATGGTGTGATACTGATGCCTGCGGCGTGATTTGCAAAAACAGTGTCCATTCATCAGTAGTGGGTGTTGTTTTTATCCATATAGCCTTAAGATGCAGTTTTACGGTTGCCGACTTTAAACTGAATACACCTTTGGACAAACATGGAAATATCAGGGCGGGAATGTTTGACCAGTCAAAAAACAGGTTTCGTTCCGATGCATATCTTAAACTCTGTCATCCATGCAGGCAGGATTTTTTTTTCGAGAATGATATGGGTACTGAACGTGAAGACGCAGTTGTGGCAAAGCTGGAACGTTATGTTGCGCTTATTTTTTCCGCGGAACGTGATTTATGCAGTACGTCTGTTCATTTCTCGATAGGCGATTACCATGTAAACAGGGAATATATGAACCTGCAGATGCCAAGCAAGTACACAATGCAGGTTTACAGGTCCTGTGTGAGCGTTCTTTTTGCTGCCTCGGGAATAAACACAAACATGCCTGTCTCAACGGATAAAACAACGGACTTCCTGCTTTCATACCCAAATCTAAGGCATGGCGGGATTAATGCATATATGAAACTTATTGAAAAGCACATTCATGAATTTTCCTACCGTGGAAAATATACGGAAATTCATGACAGTGACCAGATTACTGAAAAAACCATACAAAACAGCCTTAAGGAATATGACAATATCTGTTTTTTCCAAGCAGGCGTCACATATTATCCTTTCGCAAACTGCTACAGCCTGCACCATAATAAAGGAAGCTTCAGGTATTCGTTTGAAAACATATCAAATGATATATCCGCAAGGATGAGGATAGAGAGGTATCTTAATGACGGCGCGCCGGATATTCCGTTCCTACAGATATTTGTTGTCTATTCGGATGACATTTACTCATTAAAATATGTGGAATCCCTGAAAACGGATTATGGAATCCCTGCAGACAGGCAGACAAACATTCATTTTGAACAGCTGCAGTACAAGGACTGGCTATCTGATTGAAAACTCATTATGGAACATTATATTAAGGACGGAGGAAATTTATGAATAAGGTTATTGGATTCATTACGGAAAAAGGAGGCGTATCAAAGACAATGTCCTCAGTAAATCTTGCACATATCCTTGCGGTATCCGGTTACCGTGTCCTTTTTTTGGACATGGACGCTCAGATGAATGCGACAGACATGCTTATGATGGGGACGGAATATGAATGTCCTGACCATTTGAACCTGTTATGCAGCAAGATGGAGGATAAGGCAGAACTGTATGCAGAGTACATATACGAATCCAATTTTGATTCGATAGACTGCGTGCCCGGATCAGCCGCATTAAAAGAGGTAATCTATAGCATTCATTCCGCATCTCAAAGTGACTTTTCCGTGTTTACCTGCATGCGCCGCAATATCGGTCTTGTAAAAGGCGATTACGATTACATCATAATTGATACCAACCCGGGCGATACAACGCTTACAAGGTGCGCAATATGTGCCTGTGACGGAATACTCTCTCCCATCAAGGCGGACAATTTTTCTTTCAGCGGTGTTACCGGACTGCTCCAAACGATAATTGACCTAAAACAGCTCTACAATGTGCCAATAGAGTTCATGGGAATGTTTTTTGCGGACGTCAATTTAAATTCTTCAGGATACAAAAGGGTTAAAGCATGGTATGAGGAAAATTATAGGGACTATATTTTACCTGTTTCAATCAGGCATTCCGTTCAGGTTTCCGATTCCACACTCAGGTACCTTCCGCTGCTCATAGCCTGTAAAAGACATGGAACGACAGACGATTATATAAACCTTGCAAAAACCCTTAACCTGATTGACGAGGCTCATGATAAAAGGCTGGAGCAGTATCTTGCCCCGCGTAAGGCAAAGCACTGCTGACATAAGGAAATACATGGAATAAGAGGTAAGATATGGGTATTGTAAATAAAGGGAAGGACATAAACATGCTGATGGGAGTCAGTTCAAATCCCGGCAGGAATATGGACATCGGGAACCTCATAAAGAAAACGAAGGAAATTGACCTCCGCCATACCGTTTTTATTGACAGGGCGGATATTGTACCGAATCCTGAAAATGAAAAACGTTTCCCACAGACGGATATAGAGGAGCTGAAGGAATGGATTTATTTCAGAAAAAAGCTTTACCATGACCTGATTGTCGTACCTGTTGACGGGACAAGAAAATATATGATTGTTGACGGGGAACGCAGGTATCGGGCGGTTATGTCATTAAATAATGAACAGTATTCGGAAGTATTCCCTATGGGAATAAACTGTAACGTGTTTCCTGCGTCCACGGACAGTACCCTTCTGAAACTTGATTCAACGCTTGCAAATTATCTGCAAAGGCATACGGACGTATATCTGCGCAGGTAGGAAATCCTTGATCTGCATGATTGCCTTACGGATTTAAAGGAACGTAAAATTATTGACCGTGATGTTGTCGGTCATATGGCGGATATCCTTGGAATAAAAGAGAGACAGTTAAAAAATTACATCAATACTGCCCGTCTTATTCCCGAATTTGAAGGGATGCTTCAGGAAGGAACAATAACTTTACGTGATGCAGTGCGTTTTTCGGCGCTTGACAGGGATTCACAGATGTTTCTGTTTAAAAAATACTCCGGTGGAGGTACTGTTTCAGGTTCGGATTTTTCCAAAGCAAAGGAATTAAGCAGAATCAGGGAGGCTGAACAAAGCCTTAAGGATATTTCTGAAAGCTTGGAAAAGCAGAAAAAACTGTATGAGAATGAGCATGAAGAATTGTTTTCGCTTTCCCAAAAAACAAGAAACAAGGAAAAAATAAGACGTCAGGAAAAAAGGGAATTAAAAGCCAAACAAAGGCTGTTGAAGGAGGAAAAACGTTATAAAGATGCTTCTGATATCCTTGAAAAAATAAAACAGCAGGTTTGTGATGACGGAAAAGGAAGCTGCTATGATGCAGATACTGTTTTAACCTCCATCATGACAAACTTGGAAAAAATTGAAAGGAATCCGATCCTCATTTTAAGTAATAAAAAATTGAAATCTTCCTTAAAGGACATATGCAACAGGTTTCTCAGGATTGTTAATATTGATGAGGAGATGTATCCGGATACCTAATCTGATATAATTTAAAATATATTTCTAATATATTTCTAACATAATTTATATTAGAATAGAAATAAAGATTTGAAAGAACTCTTGAAAACAAGAATATAAAGAGTTCTTTTTTAATTTATTTTATAATGTAATTTAAACTTATGATAAAATAGATTAGAAATATATTTTAAAACTATTTTATAATTAGTTTAAAATACATTATTTTTTTTATTTCAAATATAATTGTAATTCAGATATAAATACTAATATAATTTAATTATATTAGAAAATCTATTAGAAATATATTTTAAATACATTATAAAATGCGATTGACATACAAATACAATTATACTATAATTTAAATTATAGTATAAATCTATTTTCTAACGGTCTATTAATGAAAGGGAGGCGGATAAATGAAGATAATAACAATGGCAACGCTCAAGGGCGGTGCAGGAAAAACGATGAACACATTTAATATTGCGGGAATTTTGGCGGAAAAACACAGGGTTCTGCTGATAGATGTTGATCCCCAATGTAATCTTTCAAACAACTGCGGGGTTGATATAGCGGATCCTGATTTGAAAACCGTCAGGGATATATTGGGGAAACAGCCTGAAGACCAGCCGGCTCCGGAAGAGGTTATATACAAAATGCCCATTACGGATTTGCCGAACCTTGATGTTATACCGTCCAGCATAATGCTGTTTGATACGGAAATGAATATGGTAAATGCCACGGGGCGGGAAAACTTCCTGAAATATTATATTGACGATAACAGGGAATACTTTCAGAACACATACGATTACATTCTGATAGATACAAACCCTTCGATGAGCATAATTAATATCAATGCCTTCTATATTGCCGACAGCATAGTCCTCACCAGTGATGTTTCGACAAACAGTGTCAGCGGTGCGGAACTGTTCTGTTCGTTATGGAAAAGCAAGAGAAAACCCCTTCGCAAGGAAAACAATATTGCGGCACTGATACTGTGCAACTTTGACAAGCGTACAAACTTGGGAAAGGATTTGATTGAATACACGGGCGATGCGTCGTTTTCACAGGACATAATAATCAAGACGGTAGTTCCTGCAACGGTGAAACTGAAAAATACGGAAGTGGAGCATCAGCCTGTTAATGTTTTGTACCCGAAGGATGAGATAAGGAAAACATACGATAGGATTGTTGATGAGCTTAGGGAAAAGGGGGTATTGTGATGGGAGATGCAGCGACTCGGTTTGACGATATTGTAAATAAGGAAGAAAAGAAAAGAAGGACAAATGCTTTTGTGAAATCCAATAGCACTTTAAAGGGGGCTTCCGATAAGGAGAATACTGACCTCGGAAATAATGCCGCGCCTCCTGAGGATGATGTGCCCATACCGCAAAAAGCTGAAACCATTCAAAATGATGAGAAGCCGCAGCCGGAAAAACGGGAAAACGTAAAGAAAAACCTGGTTTTGGACAAATCGGGGAAGCTGGACTTGAAATCCCTGATTAATGCCAAGGACGGTGATTCAAAAAGCTATTCCTTGTACCTGAAGGAAAAAACATATAAGGAATTAGAAAAACTGGCGAAGTCAAAGAATGTATCCGTTTCAAGGGCATTAAATGATATCTTGGATTCTATTTTATAATCTAGTTGAAATATATTAGAAATATATTAGAAAACTATTATATTATAAAATATATTTCCATTAAATTAAAAACATATTTTATAATGCATTTACAGCAGGCAATTAAAAGGAAGGTATATATCTTCCTTTTTTTATTATAAAGATATTGACTAAATGGTATGTTTTTTTGTTTAATCGGGAAATGGGGGAATTGAATATGAACAATATAAGACTCGTATCAGACAGAGTAATGCAGTTGGTAGAGAAGATAAAAAAACATGAAAATAAGGAAATACCGGCAGGGTATACGGTAATTGCCGTTGCCGGGATATATTCGTTTTCAAATCTGATAAGGACTGTCATATCCGTTATTGCACAGAGAAATTCATATATAAATATGTCAGCAGCGTCCGTGCTGGCAGCCGTCCTGTTCCAGCTTGCGGCATTCGTGGCGTTGACGCATTATGATTACTGGAATTACCATAAAAGGAAGCTGCTGTTTGTCGGCGTGATGGCATTCACACTGGTAACAGCGGCATCGGGGATTTTTACCTATCTGTACGGGATAACACTGCGCCCGCTGGTATTCATGCTTCCGGTGACGGAGGACATATCACCCGCAATGATCATAAACACGTCAAGGCTGTTGGATACCGTTTTTACGGCACTGCCGTCCGCGGCGCTTGCTTACAGGGTATTTTCCCTTTTGGGTGACGGGGAAGTAAGGAAAGGGATATACGGATTTAAGATTGACAAGATTATAGACATGCGGAAAGATAAAAGATTTAAGTATGACCTGAAGTTCTTAAGGCGTATGGACACGGGACTGCCGTATGTCATCAAGATGAAGGACAGGCAGCTCCATGCCTCCATAGGGGGAGCCACGGGGGCGGCAAAGACATCCACCGTCCTGACCATTTCCATAGCAAATGACCTTGACCAGAAAGCATTCAACGAGGATTACTGCAAAAAAGAACTTGAGAAGAGAATGGATTCGGATATTGCGAAAAACAGGATGTTCCATGACAGGGATTTTAAGATGAAGTATTTCACCGGACTGACAAAAGAAGGGGAGCATTTCATAGACGGTCTCATGGAAAAGGCTCCAAGCGCGGGCATAACGTGCCTTGCACCGAATGAATCATTCAGCGATGAAATTTATATGCTTGCGACAAACAGGGGGTTCAAAGTAAACAGGGTCGATCCCATACTGACCGAAAATGACGAGCATAAGGAGGGGTTTATAGGTTTCAATCCCCTTTACATCCCGGAAAGGCTTACGGGAATAAAGAGGGAGCTGGACATATTCAAGAAGGCGAAGCTGTTTGCGGATGTCCTGCAGGCGCTCTATGACATGAGCGGATCGAGTGATGTTTATTTTGCGAAGCTGAACAAAAATGTGACGACGGCATTTACGATACTCCTGCTTGTGACGATGGAATATGTCCATCCCGGACACCACGTTACGCCGGAGGACGTGCAGCGGCTTGTGGACGATTTTGACCTTGTAAAGCCGTATTATTATGCACTGCTGAAAAATTACGGTGACAATGACGATGTTTTTGACGCGGCGGGAAACCCGATTCCTGCAAGGCTCAGGGACATAAACTGCGGCAGGTACCAGTTTATCGTGCCTTTGGTGAACAATGACATTTTAAGCGAGAACGGCAGGAAGCAGATGGAGAACCAGATAAGGGGACTGCGTACAATTATGTCGGATTTCATCAATAACCCGATCATCCATGACGTTTTCTGCGTGCAGGAAAGCATTGACATTGATAAAATCCTTGAGGAGGGAGAGATAACCGTCGTGAATTATGCTCTTGAACTGGGAATGTGTGAGGCTACGGCGTTCGGTCTGTTCTTTTCACTGTCCTTCAACAATGCCGTTGTAAGGCGCCCGGGTACGGAATTTACAAGGCTCCCGCATTATTACTACATAGACGAGTTCCCGATACTGCTCCATTCGGATCAGGAGCAGATGTTTACCATGTTCCGCCAGTACAACGTCAGCAACATGGTTGCGTTCCAGACCTATGACCTCTTTGACAAGACGCCGGTTACAAGGTTCTTAAAGGGTGTCGTGATGAATAATACCGCGCACCAGGTAGTGTTCGGGCGCGTTTCCGTCAATGAGATGGATATGTTTTCAAAGCTGGCGGGAAAGGAACTGCAGACCATAAGCCGGGATACGGTGTCGGAAACGCCCATTTCCGATCCCGACACGAAAAAGTCCTTTTCAAGCAGGATTACGCCCACATGGGTAAATGCAAGGGAGGGCGCGGATTTCAGGTATAAGGATTTCAGGGAAGTGTCGGTTTTTACGGTGGATCAGGGCAGCCCGAAGACGGTGTTTGACTGTAAGGTATCGTTTTTGGACAAAAAGAGGAGAAATTCCGTAACCAGCAGGTATGCCGTGGACTGGGATAAATATGAAACAGTCAGCATGGTAGATGAGGCAGGTGATGCCGAAAAAACGGTTACGGAAAATCCGGTAAAATTATCCGGGACGGATAAAACATCCGGGACAGGGCAGGGTGGGACAGCGGACGGCAGGGAGGACGGTCGTGATGCGGGTATGGATACTTCTTTTGGTGACGGCATGGAAAAAATATCCGGACAGGTTATGGAAGACGGCACTGTTCCTGACAGGGTAAACCCGCGGAATGCAATCCATACTGCCGAACCGGGAGACCTGACGGATCTGTTTTCGGTAAATGAAACCGGGGAGGATCCGGATGAAAATGAGGAACTCCTGCAGAAATATTACGAAAAACTGATGAAGCAAGAAGAACAGAACAGGCAGTTCGAGGCGTATGGGCAGGACGGGGAACAACAGCCCTGCAACAGCAGCCTGCTTGATTCCGATGCGGATACGGGTTGTTTTGACATGTCAATTGACGGGTTCGGGATGACCGATGATTAGGGGACCGTCAATGAAGGAAAAGGGGGATACATATGAAGAAATGTTCCTGTTTTGCGTACAGGGAAAATCTTTTAAGGGAGTGCCATAATAAAAAGACGGGAATCAGCGGAAAAGAGGCGGCGGCACTTATGGAAAGGAATAAGATTGACGAATGCCATATGGGTATTATAAAAGCGCTGGGGATTATGGTGTTTGCGGGCAAAAACCACATTGCGCGTTACATGGGGCATGTCCAGCCAGAAAAGGACAATAATACGGACCTTGACCTTGCCAAAAAGCTGAAGCAGCTCTGCGATTACGGCATTGTGATGTCGGTGTGTTTTTACCAGTCGGATAACCCGTGCGGTTACAGGACCTGTAACATATATTTTCTTACACGGGGAGGCAGGGACATGTTTGCAGGCGGGGACAGAGCCGGGGACGGCAGTGGGGTGCTGCCCGATATGGACAGCAGGGACGGCATAGCAGGCATTTTAAACAGGGCTGCCTTTAATTCGTTTTATGTCAGCAGCCTTTCGTATGACATAAAATATTATTTTTCATACCGTGCGGGCAGGGCGGTGATAGAGTGCAGGCTTGTAATCCTTTCAGATAAATACCCGGAGGGGCTGGTCAATGTGTGCGTGATACCTGTAAGGAAAATGGCAGGAAGCAGTGCGGAGTGTGCTTCAAAAATACGGGCGGCACAGGAGCATTTCCGGCAGAAAAGGATTAAAAAACCGTGGTTTGTCATGGTCTGCGAGGACGATGCCCATGAACGTGAACTGTACGGTTACCTTACGGAATGCAGTACCATTGAGAAAACCGTCATGTGCATGACAAAGGATACTTACCTGATACGGAGTGACGCGGATGCATTTGATAACATTGCAGCATATACGAAGAACGGGAAGGAACTGGTATCGGAATATAAAAAAATCATTTTCTGATTGATGATGGCAGCTATCCGACACAGTGGGGACTGAATACAGCAACATCAGGCAGTTTGGATTTACATATTGACAATTACAGGGTTTTTCATATATTATGGTATCCGTATTTATTATTTTATTATGTATTGGGGCGCGTCCTGCACCTGTAGGCATTACCGTATCATGCGGTGGTGCTGTTTTTTTGTCGTAAAACAGGGCAGCCGAGTACGAAGGAAAGGCATCTGTTATGAAAAATTTTAAGAACGGAGGTGTCACATGGCATCGGGAGTATTTAGGAATGTCACCGCATCCGAACCGTGCCCGGTATGCGGCGGTACGGACTGGTGCAGCTGGTTCCCTAAAAGGGACGGGGACGGATACCTTTTATCCTGCAAGAGGGCATGCAGGGACGGTTACGGCAATTCTGACGTGGCTGGAAAAGACGGAAGGATGTACCGTTTCATTTCGGAAAAAAACAACCAGTATATTTACGGGGAACGCCGGTCTGACAGGGGGAATCCCATGGCGGGCGGCAGAAAGCCGAAAAAAGGACCGAGGCATGTAGGGAAAGTAAAGCCGGCAAGCGATGAACCCCTTGACTGTGTGTACAGGACGATTCTTAAAAACCTGCATTTGGAGGACAGGCACAGGGAATACCTGCATGGGGAGGGATGGAGCGACAGCATGATAGAAAGGTCGCTTATAAAATCATTTCCTGAAAATGACTATGCAAGGGAGAACGGATACAGTCCCAAAGGCTACGGTCCGACAAACCCGACCAGAAGGGAGCTTGCAAAAACCGTACTGGAGGAGCTTGGCATCAGCTCGTTGAAAGGTGTTCCGGGCGCTTATTTAAAGGAAACCGGCAACGGAAAGGGGTACTGGACCTTTTCGGGCGCCAGCGGGCTTCTGCTTCCCATATACAACCATAAAGGCGATGTGTTCCGGTTGCGCATACGCCTTGATTACATGGGGATAAGGAAATGCCGTCTTGAGAACGGCGTGCCCGCGTTTACCGAAGGGGATAAAACATACTGCCTTGATATGTCAGGACCGTACAGGAATAACAACGGCACAAAGGAAAGGGTAAAGCTTGATGATTTCACCGGCAAGATAAGACCGTTCCAGTCCTTCTATGCTGATCCGGCAATGCTCAGCCAGGGAATCATTAAAAACACCTATAAGTACGGGTGCGAATCAAAGAACCATGTGTCGTGCTACCGTAAAAATGAGGATTATACGGATATCTGTCTGATAACGGAAGGGGAAAAGAAAGGGCAGTATGCAAATTTCCGGCTTAATATTCCGGTATATTCGCTTCCCGGCGTAAATTCTTACGGGCTTTTATTTGAGGAGGACGAGAATGGCAAAACGCCGCTTGGCTATATGCCCAATGGAAAAAAAACCATATTTGTGGTGGCGTTTGATGCGGACAAGCATACAAACAGGACAGTCATGAGCTATCAGGAGGCGCTGGTGGGCAAACTGAAGGAAAACGGTTACATGGCTGCGACAGCGGACTGGGATGTTTCCCTTGGAAAAGGGATTGACGACCTTCTGTGCAGGGGGTACATTCCGGAATTTAGCCTCAGGTAATCCGAATGCACAAAAAAGGATGGTTCTGCCATCTTTTTTTGCTGTATAAGGGGATTCAATGATATATTCCGCTCACCAATCAGATGTTTTAATTTGTCTTGCAATTGAAATTATCATAAGTTATACTGAAATATATAAGGAGACAATACATGGAAGATGTAAAAGTACAATGGCATGCGGGATTTGTGTCGGCAATGGATTTGGAGCTGGCGCAGAACAGGTCTGATTTGGAATACCATAAGGAATACAATCTTAACACAAAACCACTGGAAGTAGACCTGTTGGTTATCAAGAAGGATTCGGGTATTCAAATCACAAATGAAATAGGAAAGCTGTTTCGGGGTCATAATATTGTGGAATACAAGTCGCCGCTCGATCATTTGGATATCGACAGCTTTTACAAGACGGGTGCGTTTGCAGGATTATATAAGGCTTATGGCAAAACGGTAGACGAGCGCAAAGCCGAGGATATTACGGTATCTATGATCCGTGAAAGAAAACCCGCAGGCTTGTTTGAATATTTTAAAGGGCATGGTATTAAGGTCACGAATCCATATAAGGGAATATATTATGTAATGGATGCCGTTTTGTTCCCCACACAGCTCATTGTTACAAAAGAACTGGACGAGGAGGGACATGTATGGCTGAAGGCATTGTCCGGCAGAATGCAGAAGCAGCAGATGCGGAAGCTGCTCGAAAAAATAGAGAAATTAGATGCAAGATTTGACAGGGAACTTGCCGATTCGGTACTGCAGGTAAGTATCAGCGCAAATAAACAGGTTATTGAAGAACTGAGAGGGGATGAACATATGTGTCAGGCGTTGTTGGAAATAATGGAACCGGAAATCAATAAAATAAAGGAAACGCTTAAGGAAGAAGTAACCAAAGAAGTAACCATACAAGAGAGGCAGAAAGGAATCAGAAGTGCAGTTGTCGCTTTACGTGTCTGCGGTCAGGGAGACACTACAATTAAGAGGGCAATTATGGAAGCATACGGCATCCCTGAAAGCGAAGTGGAAGAATATTTATAAGTCTGCATTTTTATGCGATCATGTGTTTTAAAACGTTTAATTCCGTTTTACATTTTTCACATGGGAAAAGGCTTCCAAAGTATAATATGTGATTAAAGCGAAGAACAAAACAAATATGGATTGGGTTTGTAAACCAAAAAGCAGCATGACCTCAAATCGCGCTGCTTTTTCTTATTTCACAATTTGGAATTTTCAGACAGGTTCCCAGTGGAATTACTCACTGTTTTTCTGCTTACTTTCATTATCCCTTTCCAAGGAATCTAGTCCCAAACGGATCAGTTCCACGGTCGCTTCTGAACGTGTTTGGAAACGGCGCTCAAATCGAAAGTTTTCAATTCTTTGGAACAATTCATTATCTACAGAAACAGTATATCTAGGCTTGTTGGTAGCCATCTGCATCACCTCGATTCTTATTATACATCAGTACACCAAAGATGTAAAGAATAAGTTATTCAAAAACTATTGACAGTGGTTAGTGGTGTACTATAATAACAGCAAAGGTTCACTGAACCACCAGCGGAGGAAGGTGAAATAATGGATGCTGATTTAAGAACCTTCACAATATCTGTAACGCCGGGCATGGAGGCTAAAATGGATTTGGTGAAAAAAGAACGCTATTACAAGGAGACCCAAAATGACATGATCAGGGACTTAATAAGACGTGGGCTGGATTCTTTGAAAAATGAATCGTGTAATGGACGACAGCATACATCAAAATGCAATGAAAAATGAAATGTGTTTTTGTTGGAAAAGGCACTATGGACGACAGTTTATTCATATTTGAGCAAGGAGGGGCATATGAAAGCGGTAAAGATAGGTACAAGGGTTGTGATATACAATGACACTGTGACAAGTTATGACAGACTTCCGGCAAAGACCTATATCATAGGATTTGAAAAACTGTCAGGGTTTTATTTGGACGAGTATGCGGACATCGTGGTGGGGGAGGATAAAATCTATGGCGGGCACATGCAGAAGGTAGGAAAGGTGATGCGGTCTTATGAAAAGGCTGACAGGAATCTTGGCGTTATCCGGTTCTTTCTGAACTTTGGGTATGATAGGTAATAAAAGAACAGGTCAAAGATCTG
>CANOMQ010000036.1 GCA_947567595.1 uncultured Lachnospiraceae bacterium
GGAAAAAATGGTTTTAGATGGACAGCCGCCCTCAAAAAAGTCCAAATTACATGGAAAATATGGACAACAGAGAACTCGCTAGACTCAAAAAAATGGGTTGATTTAACTCCTAAGCGATAGGTCGGACGTTCAAGTCGTCTCGGGGACGCTGGAAAGCATTGAAAACGAAGGAGCTTATCCTTGGACTTTTCAATGCTTTTTTTGCCTGAATGGGGAAAAGAATGTTCTGTAAAATTATACTAGCGGTATAATGACAAACGGATTGATTGGTGTTATAGTAATTATAGTAGAAAACAAAAAGGACGGATAAGTCCGGAAAGGAAACGATTATGGCAACAGTTGATTTTGCCACGAATGGCTTCGCGTATTATCTGTATAGCAAACGTTATGAAGCGCTGTTCAGTAAAGAAAAGGAACAGAGTTTTGTTAAGGTGCGCTCATGCAAGGTAAGGAAAAGGCGAAAAGCTGTGTGATGTCAGGGCAGGTCTTTTAGGGGTTGCCGGGAAATGGTTATCGTTTTTGGTACTGCTTATCTTGGGATGGGAAGATTTTCGAGATGGGCGGTATTTTTTTATGCTCCATTAGCTCAGTTGGTAGAGCACTCGACTTTTAATCGAGGGGTCATGGGTTCGAGTCCCATATGGGGTATTTACCGCCTGATATGGAAGGTTTGATAGCAGGGGGTGAGATAATGAATTTGCCAGTTATTGATATGGTTAAGACAGGTCAGAATATTAGCAGGCTGCGTAGGCAGGCGGGATTGTCGGTGAGGGATTTGCAGGACATTTTTGGGTTTGCGACACCACAGGCAATTTACAAGTGGCAGCAGGGGGTGGCTTTGCCGACGATTGACAATCTTGTGGCTTTGGCAGCAGTTTTGCAGGTGCGGCTGGATGATATTTTGGTTACGGATATGGCGGAGCAGATACAGCTTGGCGCGTGAAGGGAAGGTGGAGGAGAGAAGGAACAATAAGAACGCAGGCTGAAAATGTCTGTAGTACGGACTCCTTAGTCTAAAGGTTAGGAATGGATGGGTATGCCTAGTGGTGAAGGCAGCGGATTGTAAATCCGTTACACAGAAACATCGCAGGTTCGAGGTCTACGTTCCGCTTCGGTCGGCGCAGGACAAACGTCCACTGGACGTTTTGCGCCCTGCCCCATCCACTATATGTTTGCGTGTCCGAGAGGTTTATGGTGCCACTCTGCTAAGGTGGTGTGCGGTAACGCACCGAAGGTTCGAATCCTTCCGCAAACGCTCATAAAAATATGTGTAGCTTTTTAATAAGACATAACTTTTGTCAAGAAAAGATTTGAGAAAGTGCTCACAAAAACAAAGACACTCTTAATACCGGAATGTCTTTGTTTTTTCATATAAGACAGCTTTTTCTTTTATAAAACCGCGTCCTCTTTTGTGTACTCTTCGAGAGAATTTGCCTTCACCTGTATGCACAGATAACTAATCGCGCTATCTTCAGCGGCGAAAAACTGGCGTTTTGCGGCGGGGGAAATGCGGATAAAATCTCCGGTATTGAGTGCAACAGTCTCCCCGTCAATGACAGCCTTACCGCTTCCGGAAAGAATGGCGTAGATTTCCTCGTTTTTCTTATGGGCATGGACAAAAGGCACGCTCGTGCCTGCTGGGAGATTATTGACGCTGATTTCCGCACCAGTCAGGCAGAGCTGGTCATGAAGCTCTGTTCTTGCTTCCGGCGTAACATTTACTTTGTTATAATTAGACATATTTTTACCTCCAATTTCCCTGTTGTAATGTTGATTGATACAACTATATTTATATCATGGAATGGTTGTAATGTCAATGGTTATATCGGAATTTTAATCGAGTAGAGAAGATTTATCTTCCCTACTCGTTGCACGCCCCGTGCGCCACTTTAGTGGCATATTTCATCTGCACGGGGCTGTGCATAAAAATATCCCACATTTCTTTTAAGGGAAATATGAGATGTTTTTGTTTATACTAATGTAATCATTTTTTTACTGTCATTCACAATATCCTGAATTGTTATGGATTTCATTTCCTGCTCCATTGCCTTTTGGATTTGCTCCAGTCGTACATCTAAAATGGAATGGATATTTTTTCCTATCGGGCAGAGTGCGTTCGGATTTTCATGAAAATGGAACAGTCCGTCGTTTTCTACGCATTCGACCGCATTATAGATGTCAAACAGTGTGATTTCATTTAAAGGCTTTTCAATTGCCGTGCCGCCGCTGCCACGCGTGACGCTTACAATTCCGGCTTTTTTCAACTGCTGCAACAGCCTCCGTATGATAACGGGATTGACGTTTACGCTGGACGCAAGGAAGTCACTGGTTACTTTATGGTCATTTTTAAATGTTTCGATACATACCAGTACATGGACGGCGATGGTAAATCTGCTTGAAATCTGCATAGGGCACCTCGTTTGGATTGTGTTTTTGGCATTCATTTTTCTATATAGAGTATAGCAGACATGAGCCGATTTCTCAATGCTGTTTTTGGGAATTACGATTTTGGTGTCTGTCCATGGCTATACGGTTACTGCTTCGTCCTGAAGGCGAAGAAGCTCTGCCTCGGTCATGCCGGTAACCTCCATGATGTCGATAATGTCAATATCGCGTTTTAACATTTTTCTAGCCATTTCCGTTCTCTCTTTTATGGAAGTTTCCCGTGCTTTTTGATTTCCATATTCGATTTTTTCTTTTTCATAGAGCAGTCCTAATTGTGTCATGTTAATTCTCCTCCTTATTTGGCTTAAATAGTCTCTGTTAATAAATTTATCACTTGCCACAATCACACCGGAAAGGGCGAAAATTCGCTGTTCTGTGTCTGCAATCTGCTCCGCCAGTCCCACGACTTTTCCAGCATTTCCTGTTTTCCTTCGGAGCCGGAAACGGTCAAGGGCAGGATAATCAGCTTCATCAGGTCATTATCATCGAGCGCTTTACCGGAGTGGATTTTCTGCAAAATCGCACGATATGCGGCTTCTCCGTCTATGTGGGACAAAGAAGCCTGCTCTGTCCGCAGTGTAAGGCATTTTGTCTCAAAGGTTGCTGCTGCGCTTTTTACATCACCTGTATAGATGACAATTAAGCGCAGGTCAAAATTTGCGTCTTCCTTGTAGTATTTTTCCATTACGCCTTATAATCCGCGTGATGTTATGCACATACAGTTCGGCGTTTCGCAACAAATCGTATATGACTGATGGTAGCTTCCATAAAATTTAATAGATACTTTTTTCCGGCATACAGGGCATACTTCTGGGAAAATATCATTGTCTTTATATGCCTTGCTCCAATCAATTCTATTATAATATTTACCATATTCATTTGCCATGTTTGACATCTTTTTCTCATAGCCCTCCTCAACGGTCAAATAACGAGCCTGTGCCGCTATGGACGCTGCCGTCATTTTCTGCATACGACGAAATAAATCGAGGTTCGCGCTTTGCGCAGCGATAAAAGCGCATCAATATCTCCGTAACATCTGCCTTTAAATCTATTCCCAAACGGGACGCCAGCTCCTGCCGCGCTTCACACAAATCAAAGTCAGTATCCCTAGCGTCTTCCACATGCTCCTCAAAAACCTCTTTTGCGTACTCATCAAGCCATTCCCTGTCCTGATACTCGTCTTCATCTAAATAATCTTGCCAATAAGGACAATGAACCATAAACTCAAAAAAATCGGTCAGGTTATCCGCAATCCTCCCACATTCACCTTCACTTCCCCAATAACCGACAGAGCCGTCTTCCAGTAAAATATATTCACTCCCGGAGCCTGCCCTAGCAAAAGTCTTTCCTGAGATATTATAGGTCAAATGCCCATTTTCATCTTGAGGTTTCTGAAATTCCGCAAAAATTTCAATATCACAGACATCACAGAGTAAGTCTGACAAATCATTATCTTCACGCAGCATTTTAATAAAATCCAATAAATCGTACCTCCAATACAAAAAAGCAATTTTCTTTTTTCTATTATTTATTATAGCATTTAACCGCCGCTTTGTCAGTTGCGGCATAAAAAATGTAAAAAATTATTCCAAACTATCCATTCTTAAGACCAATGCAGAGCCATTCAATATAGATATTTGCTATTTTCTTATAACAACGATAAACTAGATTTAAAACAAAGCCAAAGGCATCAGTATATGGCATAAATCAACCAATTACAAAATTCGCCTAAATGGGAGGGACAAAAAATGACAAGGACAAAGCTTATCGGAAAGCAATTTGATGAGGAGCGCGCGCTGTACCATTTACAAAACGCGGACGTGACGGACTGCGTTTTTGCGGGAGCTGCCGACGGGGAGTCGGTGCTGAAGGAGTCGGCAGATGTGGCGCTTACGGGTTGCCGTTTTTCACTGCGCTAGGACAGCCGAAATGTGGTTCTGCACAATGTCAAAATGAAAGGAAAATATTCATTCCAGTACATGGAGCATTTGGAGATTACGGACTGTGAACTGGACACGAAGGACGCGTTTTGGCACAGCCGCAATGTGACTGTGAAGGACAGCATTGTCAAGGGCGAATATTTGGGGTGGTTTTCCGAAAACCTGACGCTGATAAACTGTAGGATTATCGGTACGCAGCCGTTGTGCTACTGCAAAAACCTAAGACTGATAAGCTGCACGATGGAGGACACGGATTTGGCTTTTGAATATTCCGACGTGGAGGCGGACGTGCGTGGTCATATTCTTTCCGCGAAAAATCCCAAATCCGGTCGGATTATTGCGGACAGCGTGGGCGAGGTCATCTGTGGCGATGCCGTGATGGAATGCACGGGCGAGGTTGTTCTGCGGGCAGATGGGAAGAAGGGGACAGCCTGCGTTCCCGGGCGGTTGAAGGGAATTGCATAAAAATGCGGGATAAAGAAATGTTTAGCGGTTATCAGACAGAGGCGGAGCTTATTCAGAATATGCTTGACGCCGGGTGTGCAGAAAACATCATAGACGGCGTTATATCCTGCCTTAAAAACGGGCAGACGAAAAAAGGGCTGAGCCTGTTACAGGAACAGCGAGCCGTGCTGCTTGACGAAATTCACAGGAACCAGTCGTGTATCCGGTATTTAGATGAGGTGCTTTGCGAAATGCAGGCGGCATTCACAGGCTCGCGACATTTGCCTCCAAACGGCTGATAAACAGCTTTGCGGCTTTGGAGAGCACCTGATATTTTTTCGTAAAAAGATAGACATCGGAGTACAGGGGCGGCGCGAGCGGGCGGAAGGTCAGCGGGTGGTTTCCGGCGGTGTTGATAAGCTCATCAATGCACAGCGCATAGCCAATCCCCGCCTCCACCATCAGTCCGGCGTTGTAAATCAGATTGTAGGTGGCAACGGTATGCGGATCAATCTTTGCGTCCGCCAGATAGGTCGCCATGCGGTGGCTGTTGAAGGTCTGATTGGGCATAATCAGCGGAAAGTCCGCAAGCTCTGAAAACGAGAGGCTTTCCCGCGCGGCAAGGGGAGCATCCTTTCGCATAAGAATGCCCCACGCCTCATGCAGCGGAAGCTTTTTGCAGTCGTAACGGGGACTGATTTCCGGCTCAAGCAAAAAGCCCATATCCAAAAGCCCCTTGTCCAGCCGCTCGATAATGGCGTCCGCATTGCTACTGAAAAAGTGGAAGCAAATGTCGGGATATTCCTCCTGAATCGACCGGATAAGCTGCATAATGGAAACCGTGGAGCGATACTCGCCGCAGCCGATATAGACATCTCCGGTGATACTCTGCTCGTTTTCGCGAAATGCGCTCTCCGTCTTGTCCATCAGGGAAATAATTTCTTGGGCGCGGTTCCTAAGAAAAGCCCCCTCCTCGGTCAGCGTGACTTTTTTCCGACCACGCACCAAAAGCTGTTTGCCGAGGGCTTCCTCCAAGTCCATCATCTGCTTGGACAGCGTGGGCTGCGTGATGTGAAGGTATTCGGCGGCTTTTGTGATACTCTGCTCCTGCGCAACGGCAAGAAAATACTGTAACAGACGGGTTTCAATCATGTGGAACACTCCTTCTTTATCATTATTGAAAGCTATCTAAATAGAGTTTACATAGTTTTATGCTATTTTGCAAGAAGGGAGGACTTATTTTATATGGAAGAAACAGCACAAATTTATCAGCGTCTGACAGCAGAAGGCGCGGATTTGGCGATTTTGGAGCAGTATGGATTTTATCAGAAAACCGGAAACCTGCGGGGGCAGTACGGACTGGTCTGTCGGTTTCGTCGGGAAAAAAATGAGGAGCTGCAGGCGCAGCGGGAACGGCTTGCCTGCTTGGATTACATGATTGCGAAGGTGGAGCGGGAATTTTTCGGGCGAAAGGAGGGATAATCCGGCAGAGAGGACATTGCGCAACGGGGCGCAGTTCTGTATAATGGCAGTAAGGCGTTAAGCTGATTTTTGGATTATGAAAACATTGGAGCAGCAGGAAAGGAGAGTACATATGATTTACAAAACATTTCAGGATTTGAAGTTATCGGGACTGGGGCTTGGCATGATGCGCCTTCCGGTATTAAACGGAAACGACGGCACGATTGACGAGACAGCCGCCGCCGGGCTGATTGATTATGCGTACCAAAACGGCGTAAATTATTTTGATACCGCATGGGGGTATCATAACGGCAACTCGGAGCTGGTTGCGGGAAAATACCTTTCAAAATACCCACGGGAAAGCTATTACCTTGCAAGCAAATTTCCGGGCTATGACCTTTCCAATATGGGAAAAGTGGAGGAGATTTTTGAAAAACAGCTTGAGAAATGCCAGACAAATTATTTTGATTTTTACCTGTTCCACAATGTCTACGAGGGAAATGTTGACGAATATCTTGATGAAAAATACGGCATTTTAAACTACCTTTTAAAGCAAAAAGCAGACGGGCGTATCCGTCACCTCGGCTTTTCGGCGCACGGTGATTTGGAAGTCATTCAGCGCTTTTTGGACGCGTACGGTCAGCACATGGAATTTTGCCAGCTACAGATTAACTATATGGACTGGCATTTTCAGAATGCGCAGAAGAAAGTTGAATTATTGCAAAAAGCCGGCATTCCGATTTGGGTGATGGAGCCGCTGCGGGGCGGAAAGCTTGCAACGGCTTCCGATAAAATGGCTGCGGCAATGAAAACGATGCGTCCCGACGAAACCGTTCCCGCAATGGCATTTCGTTTCCTGCAGAGCATTCCCGGCGTGACAATGATTTTATCGGGAATGTCCGACATGGAGCAGTTAAAGGCAAACCTTGCGACCTTTGAGACGGACGCGCCCTTAAGTGAGGCGGAATTTGACACGCTGGTGAAATGCTCTGACGAGGAAGTCAAAAAAGCGGGGCTTCCCTGTACGGCGTGCCATTACTGCACCAGTCATTGCCCGAAGGAGCTGCCGATACCGGAGCTGATTGCATTGTACAATGAGCATAAGATTTCAGGCGGCGGATTTATCGCGCCGATGGCGGTCGGCAAAATGCCAAAAGAAAAGCGTCCGGCAAGCTGTATCGGGTGCCGGGGCTGTGAGCAGGTTTGCCCGCAGCAGATTAAGATATCGGAGATGATGAAGGAATTTTCTTCGATGATTGGAATGTAGGGATAATTATGGAACAGTCAGCGTTTGAAAAAATATATGAGGTCGTGAAGCAAATCCCATATGGTCAGGTGGCGACTTACGGTCAGGTGGCGGCGCTTGCAGGAAACAGGCGCTGGGCGCGGGTGGTCGGCTATGCGCTGCACGTCAATCCCGAGCCGGACAACATTCCGTGCTACCGCGTGGTCAATAAGGAGGGACGGGTTTCGGACGCGTTCGCGTTCGGGGGCGGAAACCGTCAGGTAGAGCTGCTAAAGGCGGAGGGTGTGGAATTTGTGGACGGGCTTGTGGATATGGAACGGTACCAGTGGGAACGACCTGTTTATTGATGGAAAAAACCTCTACACCGAACGGAAAACGGGGTAGAGGTTATAGGGTAAAATAATCCCTGTCGGGCAATTCAAGCCAAAAAGAGGTTGATTGGTTTTGCGAAATGGTTGTGGAAACATAAAATTTATGTTATTCTATTTCATATATACTGCAGACCGCCGGAATTTACAGTGATGCTTCCCAAAAAGTGCATGGCTGACGGTCTGCATTCGGGTTGTATTGTAAATATAATGGGTGTGCAGTATAAATTACCGACGGGAATGGAAGATGCCAATGAATTATATTATTTTGGACTTGGAATGGAATCAGGCTGATGATTTAAAGACAAAGCTCGAAAGCGAACTGATGTTTGAAATCATAGAAATCGGAGCGATAAAATTAAATAGCGAGCTACAGGAAATCGGCAGGTTTCATGAGCTGATTAAGCCACAGGTCTTTAACCGCATGAATCAGGTGACAGGCGAGCTAATTCACATCAGCATGAAGGAGCTTCAGAACGGTCGCAATTTTGATGAGGTTGTACGGGATTTTCTAAGCTGGTGCGGCAGTGACTATATTTTCTGCACATGGGGAAGCCTTGATTTGACAGAGCTTCAAAAAAACATGGACTATTACAGGCTGCCAAGTCTGTCCCATAACCCGATGCGCTATTACGACGTGCAGAAGCTGTTCAGCATCGCATACGAGGACAAAAAGAAACGACGTACGCTCCAGTATGCCGTTGAGTTTTTGAACATCAACGAGGAAGTGCCCTTCCACCGCGCAGACGCGGACGCCGTTTATACCGCGGAGATTTTTAAAAAGGCAGCAGCAGTCGAAGGTGTCCTCAACAACTATTCGTTTGATACATACCATCTGCCGCAGAACAAGGCAGAGGAAATCAATGCCGTGTTCGACGACTATGCAAAATACATTTCGCGCGAATTTATCAATAAGCTATCCGCGATGAGCGATAAGGACGTTGTTTCCACAAAATGCTTCCTGTGCGGGGCAAAAACGAGGAAAAAGGTACCGTGGTTTTCCAATAATGGCAGGAACTATTACGCCGTGATGGTCTGCCCAAAGCACGGGAATATCAAGGGAAAAATCCGCATGAAAAAGTCCGCGCAGGACAGGATTTACGTGGTGAAAACCATGAAGCAAATCAATACGGAAGTCGTAGAAGACATCATTGCAAAACGCAATCAGCTTCGGGAAGGCAGACGGGAAAGAAGGCACCGGTCGTAATGATACGATTGATGCCTTCCTTATTTTTACCGTCGCTTTTTATATGCCTTTCGTTTTTGCCGCTGGTGCCTGCGCTCCCGCATTCTGCGCCGGAAGGAGTGGAGTCGTTCCACGCGTCCCTCCTGCCTGCGCTTCCTCCTTCGCCGGTTGCTCTGTCCCTTTGGCGAAAAGTTGTAGCTTTTTAATATAGAGATAACAAATAACAGGACAATCGCAACCGCAGCCAAAATCACAATGCTGATAATAACGTTTTGCACATTGATAAAAATGACATTGCTGACATTGTTAGAAGCATCGCTTGTGCCTTGTGTGTCAGCCTGCGTGTTCTTTGTAATTTCCGCAATATCGGGAATGGTATTTTCCGGTGCAAATGTGAAATCCGTTTTGCCGGACTTGGAAAAAATAATTTTACAGCTTCCTACCGGAACTCCGGAATACGTGTAGTTAATCGTCGCAATTACGTCCTCGTTGCCCGGAATTGCCTGATTTTCATAGTCGAGTGAGGAAACGGTATCCGCGAAATCCGCCGTGTTTGGCAAAATCACATAGCTGTCCTCCTCCATCGACATCAGAGGCGTGGAGTCGCCAAACAGGTCATTATCCGTGTCAAATAAATCACCCGTGATAATCTTGTAATTCGTCTCATTTTCACTGACCGATAACCGCTGGAAATTCTCAAAGCCGTACTGGAACAGCGCAATCGTATCCTCGAACTGATACGGCGTTTCCTCACAGAATATCACGCAGACAAGTTTCATGCCGTTTTTTTCCGCGCCGGAAACAAGCGTCTGCCTTGACTGGGAGACAAATCCGGTTTTACTGCCAAGAAGATAGCTGTACTCGTAAGGCTTTCCTTTATATAGCTGGTTTTTTGACGCCATCCACCGCTCGTCCTCATCGGTCGGATTTAGCCGGAAATGATACTGCGGCGTGGAGGACATTTTGCAGAGCAGCTCATTGTTAAAAAATTCACAGCCAATCAGCGCAAGGTCATAAGCAGTTGTGTAGTGGTTGTCGTCATACAAGCCGTTCGCATTTACAAAATGGGTATTCTGACAGCCAAGCTCCGCCGCTTTTTCATTCATAAAATCCGCAAAGGCATCAATCGGCTTCTGATTTTCGTCTGTCAACTCAAGCTTTTGGGCAACATGTTCCCCAACGGCGCTTGCGACCTCGTTTGCGGACTGCACAAGCACGCAGTAAAGCGCCTGCTCCATTGTCAGCGAATCGCCCTCGTCAACGCCGCCAAGCTTGGAGCCGTCGGTAGGCACATCATGTATGGAGTCGTACGAAAAGGTGACGGTTTCGTCCATCGTGCAATTTTGCATCGCAAGCAGACACGTCAGTATTTTTGTGGTGCTGGCGGGGTAGTTTTTTTCATGGATATTTTTTTCGTATAATATCGTATGTGTATTCATCTCCATAAGAATGGCGGAACGCGCGCCAATTGCGGGGCCCTTTGGCCAGTTTTCGATGGCGTCGGTCTGTACGGGCAGGGTTTTTTGCTCCTCCCGCTGCGCCTCGTAGTCCGGCTCGGCAGCGCAGACCGGAACCGCAGCGCTTGTCACAAGCAGCATTGCTGCGGTCAGGACGGAAATGAATGGGACAAATAATTTCATTGGTTTCATTTTAAAGGTTCCTTATGCTTTTTGATTTCTTGATGCATTATTAATTAGATTGTACACTATTTTGAAAAAAATGTAACTAAAAAACAAAGTGGTATTTTCCTTAAATTTATATAAAAAATTTTTAATGACAAAAAATCATGTGGGGAGTAAAATAGTGACAGGATTTCGCAGAAATGGAGGATAATGATGAGACTTAGGAATGTAACAGGTTCAAGGGAACTGATAGCGGACAGCCGTTTTGTGGTGCACGAGCCGTTTGCGTGCAAGGGAAAATGGAACGGGATTTTTGGCAATGACCAGCCGATACACATTGAGATTGGCATGGGAAAAGGGCGGTTCATGATGGACATGGCAGCGGCAAATCCAAACGTGAACTATATCGGAATTGAAAAATACTCCACGGTGCTTTTGCGCGCAATTCAGAAAATGGAAGAAAACGAGCTTCCCAATCTGCGCTTCATCAGAATGGACGCGGAGGATATTTGTGAAGTTTTTGACAAAGGCGAGGTGGCAAAAATCTACCTGAATTTTTCCGACCCGTGGCCAAAGGACAGGCACGCAAAAAGACGCCTGCCCTCCAAGCAGTTTCTGGAGCGGTATGACACAATTCTTGCAAAGGACGGCAGAATTGAGTTCAAGACAGACAACATGGATTTGTTTGATTTTGCCCTTTCACAGCTAGAGCCTGCGGGCTGGAGGCTTGAGGCAATGACAAGGGATTTGCACCATGATGAGAAGCTGCTTGCGGGAAATATCATGACGGAATATGAGGAGAAATTTTCATCACTTGGCAATCCGATTTATAAATACATTATCTATCGGTAATGCATTCCTGCAGCTACGCATTCCTGCAGAAGCTTCCTATTAAAAATAATATCTTTTAAATCGTTCTTCGATATTTTCCCGGAGCGTTATGCCCTCTAGGCGCTTGAAATCCGGGAATATCAGTCTTTTTTTATTGTCTCTTAAAAACCGGTACAAAAGCATATAACAGCCTTGTCGGTACAAAAAATCCAGTACAGACAGGAGCTGTGCTTTTGTCGCTTCATTGGGATTGAGATAGTAGTAAAAATCTTCATCGCTTATATAATTACATAAATAAATATATTCTATAAACAGGGATTTGTCATAATCCACTGCTCCAAATGCTGACCATTTTTTGTATAATTCTTTCTTTGTCATGTCCATTTCCTCCATTTTGGCTTTGTCTGTTTACCTTTTACCTTCGAGAACTCGACATTGTTAATATCTTGATTATAGCTTTATACTTGACAATATACAAGGAGATTATTTTTTACAGTCGTACAAAAGTTGAGGATATACAATGAAATATGATAAGATATGATCCATTTTGGAAGACATTGAAGAGAAAGCATATCAGTCAATATATGCTGACAGAATATTATGAAATTTCAAGCTCCACTCTTTCTAAAATGAAGCACAATCAAATCTGTAGTCTGCATACAATCGACAGGCTTTGTGGTATTTTGGACTGCTCTATATATGATATTGTTGAATATTACAAGGAAGAAGATACGAAGTGAAGGGCTGTCCATGATTTTTCGTGCAATATATGATGTAGGTCTGCTAAGATGCTTTATTCCCGCAAGCAATGAGCCAAGTGAATGTATACAGACATTTGGCTTGACATCACGGATACATTTGTGTGATGTACACGGTTCGGCTTGACAGACACGACCTGACGATATAGGATAAAAGCAAAAAAGGAGAATTACCATGTACAACCAAATCGAGGAGTGGCTAAACAATGTTTTAGAACAGGAAATCCCACCCGAAACCGCCGCCTGCTGCACGCCGATGTCCTGAAAGCATACGCCGGGGTAGGCGTCGGGTTTGTGGACGGGGATATGGAAATTTTGTATGCCAAAGAATAGCTTACGTTTTTTTGGCACAGACAATGGACATTTTGCGAATGCCCAAAGGAGCGGCAATCAGGTCGCATTTTGCCATAAACAGAAAAAACAGATTACCACGGCTGCAATCCGATAAGCCTTCATAATTTCCCTGACCCTTGCACAGAACCGTATCCGCGTCTGCAAAGCACTTCTGAAATGCCTCGGACGTTCTATGCAAGACCGTGCCAAGAGAGCCGTCGCCATTGGAAACAATCTCCGCCGCCTCCCACATGCGGACTTCGTCGGCGTCCTCCAGCGTGACATCATTGACAATCGGCTCTCCCCGCACACCGTAAAATACCTTCAAATTCGGAAAATAGTCCTTCAATAGCAAAATAAAAAGCTTATCTAATACAATTTCACCGCAATTATCCCCCAAATACAATAACGTCCGGCTGTTTTGAATGGCATTAAATAATTCCTTGGAATGATTGACCGCAAGCTCCGTTTCCGAGATGTGGGACAGCAGTTCGGTAAAGACTGTTTCATCAAAGGTGTGCTTTGCGGCAAAATCAATCAGATTTCCGGCAATGGCAAGCTTTAAAGCATATTCCAGCGGATTATCGCTTTGACGGATAAGCGTATCAAGTCTGTCCGACATGGACAATACAAGCTGATTGTAGAAGCTCTTTATCTCTTTATAGGGATTATTCGTCCCCGTGACTGCTTCAACATGCTCCCACAATGCACCCATGATTTCAGGGTTGGTTTTTGCCATGTCACAGGTTTGCAGACAGTTCTCCGCAAGGGAGATTAACTGCCGTTCCTTTTCTGGATTTAAGTGCAAAAATGCGCTTATTTTTTTCATTTGCTTTCTGTCACATTCAAAGCATTCCAAATGCATATTCCGACACCTCTGTTTATTTTATATTTCTGCGAGTAATGAGCTAAGCGGCTGCTTGCAGATGTTTGACTGCATTCATTTTAACATATTCATAGCAGATAAAACAGCAGAAAACATGAAAAATTTTTCTTGACATATATAGATTGCCGATATATACTTTGATATATAGATAATCTATATAATATGCAAAATAAATGATGCAAAAAGAAAGGAGATACCACTATGGCAATCGACAAATCCTTAATTTCCGGCAGCACGTCCATGATGATTTTACGTCTTTTAGAAGAGAAGGACATGTACGGCTACGAGATGATTGAAACACTGGAAGCAAAATCAAAGAACGTATTTACCTTGAAAGCAGGAACCTTATACCCGCTTTTGCACTCACTAGAGGACAATGGCTATCTTACCGCCTACGAAAACGAGGTCAACGGAAAGGTACGCAAATACTACAGTATCACAAAAAGCGGGAAAAAGTACCTCAAGTCCAAAAAAGATGAGTGGAACACTTATCAGACTGCCGTATTGAACGTGCTCTGCATGTCGTAAGAAAGAGTGGAGGGCAGCTATGAACATTGAAGAATACATCACCACACTTACGGAGCAAATCCGTTACAAAAAAGCAAGGCAGGAAGTCGCACAGGAGGTCAGGAACCATATTTTGGATCAGACGCAGGCATACGAGCAAGGCGGCATTGCGCACGAAAAAGCCGTCGAAATGGCAGTCCTTGAAATGGGCAATCCGGTAGAGGCAGGCGTGGCGCTTGACAAAATCCATCGCCCGCAGTTTGACTGGCGGCTCTTTGCGATAACCGTTTTATTCAGCGCGGCAGGCGTTTTTATCATGTATGTCACAGGCGCGCTGGGCAGTGAATACAGTCAGCTCGCGCGACAGTGTGGCTTTGCCGCATTGGGCATTGCCATAATTGTCCTAATCTGCTTTGTTGACTATACCTTTATCGGAAAGTACCCGCTACAGCTTTATATTCTTATGACGGTCGTTTTTTTCATTTATCAGCAGACAGGGCGGCAGGTCAATGGATTGAGAGGTCCTGCGCTGCGCAGCCTTGTGTATCTCTATGTTCCGGTCTATGCCGGATTGTTATACAAATACCGTGGCAAGGGCATTCGCAAGCTTATCATACCATTTGCCTTTATCCTATTAACGGCGCTGCTTTCGCAGTCGTTAGGGGCAAGTCTGTATATTGGTTTGGGTATCGGCGCAATCTGCACATTTTTACTGTTGTACGCCATTTTGAAAGGCTGGTACCAAATCGGGGAGAAACGAATAACAGCGCCGGCGCTTGTGGCAGCCATTTTTGCCTCTGTGGTACTCCTTTTTGCTATCTATATTTTGTGCTTTGCGGCAGACTATCAGAAATTGCGCCTCATCGCGTTTCTCCAGCCGGAAGCATACAGGGACGCAAATTATCAGGTTTCGGCGACACTCCGTGCCATTAACGGCGCCCAAATTTTCGGCGAAAGCACAGAGGGTACGCTGATAAAGGATTTTGTGCAGCAGGAAAATTTCCTTATTTTCGCGCAGGTTGTCGCAATGTATGGACTGATTGCGGGCGCGGCAGTCATCATCGCCTTCGGAACGCTCACTTATTATGCGCTGCACATCGTAAGGCGCCAAAAAAACCAGCTCGGAATGATATTGTCCGCAGCGTGTTTCCTGCTCGTCCTGTTTAACTGCACGACCGGGATTTTAATGAATTTCGGATTTATGCCAATGGGCAGCCTGCAATTCCCGTTTCTAAGCAGAGGCGGCGCCGGAACCGTTATGTATGCGGTGGTGATCGGACTGCTGATGAGCTGCTGCCGCAACAATGTCCGCCATACGGTTGTGTGAGGGCTGAAAATGTTTTGCAAAAGTTCAGTTATTATCACTCGAGGAATTAAAGGAAATTGAAATGAGTGTTATGCAGCTAGCATAAGCAACCACGCCAACCTAATCCAATATAACAGCAACACTTGGGCATATAGAACCTCATGAAATTCTATATGCCCCGCTTTCTGCCATAAAATAATACTTTTTGCAAGAAATTTGTGCAAAAACCGCTAAAATTGTTGCAATTTTTTGACAATTCTTATAAAATAAAAGACAGGGGTTTTGCACAAAAGAAGCAACAATAAGCTACGGAAAGGGCATGGTTACAAAAATGGCAAAAGGAAAGAAAAGTTTAATCAGTTCCATAATGGGAATTTGCGCCGCGGCATCAATCATCACGGCGGTTGGTATCGGAGGAAACTCAGTCATTTCCATCAAAACAATGTCAACATCTTCCTATAACAAATACGAGGACGCAGTGGACGGTGGTTACAATACCGAAATTAAGTCGCAGGTTCAGAGCACGATTTCCATATTGGAAAGTGAGCACGCAAAGGCACAGGCAGGCTTAAAGACAGAGGAGCAGGCAAAGGAGGACGCAAAAGAGATTGTCCGCGCAATGCGCTACAGGGACGACGGGAGCGGATATTTTTGGATTGACGACACCGATTATATCCTTATCATGCACCCGATTTTGCCCGAGCAGGAGGGAAACAACCGCTTCACGCTAGAGGATCAGAACGGCGTCATGATTATTCAGGAAATCATGAAGGTCTGTCAAAGTGCGGATAAGGGCGGCTATAATCAGTTTTATTTCACAAAATCCGACGGTGTCACGGTCGCGCCAAAGATTGCGTATTCCGAGATATATGAGCCGTGGGGCTGGGTAATCTCGACCGGAAATTATATTGACGAGATGAATGTCGCCAAAGAGGAAGTGCGCGCGGAAATTGGCGCAGAATACCAAAATGCGCTGTTGCGGACAGACGTCGTATTCATAACCGTGATTTTATTTTCCCTTATCATCGCATATGCAGTCGGTAAGCGCATCGTCAATCCGTTAAAGAAAATCCAGCAGTTTGCGGAACGCCTTGCAGAGGGAAACCTTACCACGGACGTGGACGTAAAAAGCCGTACAGAGATTGGTCAGATGGTCAATTCGCTGCGGACTGCGCAGGATAACATGCGCGGGCTGTTACAGGGAATTACGGAGGTATCCAACGGCGTGAACAGCGCTTTGGGCAGCTTCGATTTGGCATTTAACAATATGAAGGAATCCATTTCGCAGGTATCTAGTGCGGTCGATGTTATTGCGCAGAACGTGACAAAGCAGGCGGCTTCAACGGACGAGGCGAACGACAATGTCATGGTCATGGCTGACCAGATTGGTCAATCAGGCGCGGAAATTACAAGCCTTGACGGGAACGCTGCCGAGATGAACCGCATTAGCGAGCAGTCGATGGAAACCTTGGGACGCCTGATTGCGGTCAACAACAAGACGCGCGAAAGCATTTCCGTGATGGCAGAGCAGACGGAAAACACGCATAAATCCGTTGAACAAATCCATATTGCGGCAAACCTGATTAATGAAATATCCGATCAGACAAGCCTTCTTGCACTGAACGCAAGCATTGAGGCAGCAAGAGCCGGAGAGGCAGGCAAGGGCTTTTCCGTTGTCGCGGACGAGATTGCAAAGCTTGCCAACCAATCCGCCGATTCCGTGGAGGAAATCAGCAAGACTGTGGACGAGCTGCAAAGCAATGCGGCAAAATCCGTCTCGGCAATGAAGGAAATAAACGAAGCAGTCGAGCTACAGGTAAATTCCCTGACAGAAACGCAGCACATCATGGAGATGTTACATCAGGAGTTAAAGAAGTGCTTTTCTTCCGTACAGTCAATTGATATGGTGACAAAGGAAATCGAGAACCAAAGGACAAGCGTCACGGAGTCCCTCACCATTTTGAACAATCTCGCTCAGGATAACGCTTCCGTCGCACAGGAAACCTCGGCGATGTCGATAGAGCTTGCAAAGGTAGTGGACGACTCGGGTATGATTGTGGAAGATCTTGAGGGCAAGGTTGAGACGTTGATTGAAGATGTGAATAAGTTTACGATTTAGGCACGACAGAATATTTAGTTGGTTATATTGTGAAAAATAAATGAGGAAGGCGTTTCCATATCCCGGGGCAGGGGGAATGGGAACGTCTTTTTATGTCGGGAATAGGACTGTTTGTGCTATGTCAGTAAAATTTTCAGGTAAACTGGCGATAAAACAGATAGAATTTATTTTTAGGATAGAGGAGAGAAATTGGCGGCAGTAGGTTTTGACAGATAATCATAAACATATGTTTGCATTGCTAAAAAATAAAAAATGGGGGATTTCAACAATGGGTATTAATGGAATAAGTCAGAGCTATGGTTATTGGGAAACGGCTGTAAATGATATGAAGGAAAAACGCCTGCTCCGGGAAGCAGCGCCGAAGGCAAAAAAGCAGCCTGTAACACTTGACATTTCTGATGAAGGAAAAAACAAGCTGCGGGAAATGGCAAGCAGCCTTGAGCCAAAACCGGACGACATAAAGGCGCGGGAGCTGACCATACGGAATACAAATGAAGTCGCTTGGGAACATTATACAGCAATGCGGGAACGTAGCAGCCTCACTTTAAAGGACGGAAACTACAATGCTCAGGACGTCATGCAATCGATAATGGACACATACGAAGCGCGTTATCATGAAATTGTAAAGGCGCATGAAAACGGTGACCGTGAGGTTTCGTACGAGCTTACGGGGAAACAGTCTTTGACGCTTGACGAAGATTTAGCCGGATTGGACGAGGCTTTCAAAATGAGACTGGCAAATTTGGAAGGATATATTGCCTGCCAGCAGACAAATAAGGCATTTGCAAATCCGGACAGCGCATGGTATTTTCGCAGAAGCAGTCCCCAAGGTGAGGAGCAAGGCGTGTTTCAAAAAAGCACAATTGGAGCGTCCAAGCTATCGCGTAATAGGGAAGAAATTTTGGATAAGCTGCGGCATACCGTGATTCATACGGCGACAGAGTTTGGTGACATAAGGGCTGGACTTTTAAAAGCAGTCAGGGAAGAAAAAGGGGCGTATGATTACGCTGATATTGCAAATGCCTGTGAGCAAAGCTATGCACGGCTATATGCTGAAATTGAGAAACGCTATGAAAACGGTGATGAGCAGTATTATGACTTAAGCGGGACGCCATTGACGAAGCAGGACGAGCTTGCGTGGCTGGAGAAGGAATATGAGAATGAGATTGCATGGCAGCAGGCGTGTAGGAAGGCAGCTAAATATACGTTGTAAATGGTGAAGTAACATTATATAATCAAATAAAACTGAAATTTCAATAGGAGGCTTGAAAATATGAAGTTAAATGCAATTCATCATGTTGCGATTATTGTGTCTGATTATGAGGCGGCGAAGGATTTTTATGTTCATAAGCTTGGCTTTGAGGTTATACGGGAGAATTACCGGGAACAGCGCAAGGATTGGAAGCTGGATTTAAAGGTCGGGGACGGGGCGGAGGCGATTGAGCTTGAAATTTTTGGAGAGCAAAATCCGCCAAAGCGTGTTAACCGACCGGAGGCTTGCGGGCTGCGTCATTTGGCGTTTCGGGTGGCGGATATTGAGGTGGCTGTCGCTGAATTGGAGCAGGTTGGAATTGCGTGTGAGCCGATTCGGTATGATGCGTATACGAATAATAGAATGACATTTTTCTTTGATCCGGACGGGCTTCCGTTGGAGCTGCATGAATAAAACATGCGACGCGTGTATTGCTTTAGTGGTATATTTTGCTGAACGAGTCCACGCATAAAAAAACGGTACACTTTTTGAAAAAATGTATCGTTTTTTCTTTATCTTAAATTACACAAACTGATAAATCACCACATGCTCCGCGTAGAAATCGTCGCCTTGATAGCTGCCTGTCAGAGTGACGGAGGATTGTTCCTTGATGTCGGAAAAAGCGCCCTGCTGTTTCTCGACATCTGCGTCACCGTTTACCCCGCCGTTTTTGACAGTCTGTATCTCGTAGGTTGTTTCCGCGGAAAAGTATACTGTGACCTTTTCGTCACTGTCATAAGCGTAGACTGCCACTTTATCATCTTCGACTGCAATTTTAGAGGCAACAATACTATTATTCCCGATACTTTCAACAACACCCTCCCATTCTGTATCCTCTTTCATGCTCTCCTGTGCTTGACTAGGCTGATTGCTGTCAGCATTTGCCTGATTGGTATTTCCATTTTTCTGACTGCTATCCGTTTCCTGCGCATTTGCGATATTGACACCATCTTCGGCATTTACAAAAGCGTCCTGCCCGGCATCATCGAACGCCACCGTATCTGTTTCGGTGCTGGTACACCCTGCCGTTGTCAATAGTACGGCGGCGCAAAAAAAGACTGCTATTCTTTTGGCTTTCATTGTAATTATGATACTCCTTTCCCTATACGCAGCCCCGCACAAATAGCGCAGGTCTGACTGTTTTGTTGACAAATTTCTCCAAAAGAATACCATACTATTTTCTAAGTAATCTCTAAACAACACTTTATTTTACTGCTGTAATATATTTTTTCCAATTCAGAAAAAACTCCTGCGTACTTACAGACTTAATCGCATGATGTCATAAGAAATGTCGTTCCCGTTGATATGCATAAATCCGTCAAAGGTTCCAATTGTTTCAAACCCGAATTTTTTGTATAATGCAATCGCGCGTTCGTTATCACTTCTGACCTCCAAGGAAAGCACGCTTACGTTTGCCACTTCTTTTGCAAAACGAAGCAGCTCTTCCATGAAGCGGGAGCCGATGTGCTGTCCCCACATTGATTTTTTGACAGAAATGCTGATTTCCGCCCTATGCGCCAAGCGCGGCTTGGGAAATCCCATAAATGAAGCAGTTCCGACGAGTTCACCGTCGCTGACTGCGACGAGGAAAAGCTGTTGATTAGAAGCGTTGATGGTTTCCAAAAAGGCTTGCTCCTGTTCGACGGTCACGGATAATCCCTCCGCGCCAAACGACAGATTGTCCGTTTCTGCCCCGATGATTTTGCAGTATTCGATTATTTTTTCTGCGTCATGGATGGACGCTTTTCTGATTTCCGGCATTTGTTTCCTCCTGTTTTTATGTACAGGGGCGTTCAAATAAAGTGTGTCAGTCAGCAGGCTGACGAACGCCCTGTCTGATTTCGGATAAATGGATTTCTGTCAGATAACCCTTTCGTCTGTTTTGTATCATATTATGATTATAACACGATTTTGCTGTTTTTGTCCCTATATCGTTCCCTTATTTTCCGCATTTCTCTCCAAACATTATCACCATAATTGCTTACCAAAACGGAAATCATGCCATTATTCGGATTATATTCCGAGAGAAAGCTTACGCCCGGATCACACCCTTGAAAATAAGCGAAATCCCTGCCCTTCGGATTATCAATAATCCATACGCCATAGCCATAATACCCTTCCTCTGCGTCTTGACCGTCCCCGCTTTGTTTTCGTAGCATTTCCAAAGTATCTTCAAACGATAATTTTCCCTGTTCAATCAACTGCAAAATTCCAACCGCGACAAATACTTTTCCCGCGAAGGCACTTGCGAATTTGGTGTCCAATGTATTTGGAATTTCATTTGGCAAATCGGCATAGCCGCTTGCTTTTTCATATAAAATATTGCTGTTTTGGACAAGGTAGATAACACCTCGGAAGTTTTTATCCATTATTTTTTCGATGTTCATTAAAGTATGCGGACGGTTTTAGCCCGTCAACGTTCTGCAAGCTCATTTTAATCTCTTTAGTGCTTCCTCATGATTAAGCTTATATTCTGTCATAAGCTCCTTTACGATTTCTTCGTCTGAATAATTATTTCTGCGTAAAAAGTTTATAAATCCTTGCATACCCTCTTCTTTGCCTGCCTCCTTGCCCTGCTCAAAAACATACTCGTCCTGCGCCTCACGGTCTCTTTTTGCCTTAAGCCGCTGCTCATGTTCATACCGCAATCTGTCCGTAAGGCTGATTTCCTTTAATTCCTTAATCGCTTCGATAATTCCCTTATTTTTCGTCCCTGATTTTATCATATCCAAATCCTCCTCCGTTTTCGCGTTAAACAGACTATGCCACTCATCGAGCGGGCTTGGCTTCTCCTTGACGGGGTTCTTTTTCAATTCTATGGTGTGTAGCTCTAATATATCGGTATACAGTTTCCCGCTTTCATCACGCAGCATATACACATTATGATACGCCTCCCGCTCATCCAAATTAAAATCCAGTATCGTTATTGCAATACATTTCTTCGCCTTCTTATATGCCTCCCCGCGCCTTAAATCCGCAGTAAACATTTTTGCAAGGTAAAAAACAGTCCGCTTTTCCCAAAATACCTGTGGTTTAAGCTGTATTTCAATATTAATTTTCGTATCATCATTCAGCGTCAGTTGTATATCCAAAATCCCTAACTTTTGTTTCTTATAACGTTTCCACAAAAACGGGTTCATTATCCGCACAGACAGTATTTCTTCTAATGGAATACGCAGGACATCACTGATAAAATGTCTCCGCACAATCTCGTTTTCCATGACTTCTTTGATACAAAAATCGTACTTTAGTGATATTACTTTCATTATAGACGCTCCTTTTGTTTGTTTCAATTCGTTTTCCTTTAAAATTTTAAATTGTGTGAATTTTTTGGCGATTTGCCATGAATTATCAGGTCAGAAGACTTTGACCATTTCATAAAAAATTTACTTGTACAATATATCACATGTTTTCTACACAGGCAAGGTGTTTTTTGACAAAAGCTTAATACAAAAGAGAAAAACAGGCGGGGGAATCAACGGCGGGCAAAGTCTGCTCACTTTGACCGCCGACTGGTTTGGCTATTCGCCTGTATTTGCCATTTACGTATTGTAATAACTTTCAAAGTTCGGGCTTTGCCCCAAAAGCAAAATAGTTTTATTTTTTCTTCCGTGTTAGGAAAATCCCAATAACTGTCCCAATAAGCATAATCGGTGCTACTCTGACAAACAGCCATTCAAACGAATGAAATCCCACTCCAAGAATAGCGGTTTCGGGGTCGCTATAATCCCAACCCAAGTAAGGACTCTCTAATTCCAGTAAGACCGCAAAAACAATTCCTATGATTACACATAACAAAATAAGCAACCAATGAATAACCATTCTTCTCATGTTTTTCCTCTGTGCCAGCTGCAAGTTTATCACCTCCAGTTTTTCGGAAATAGCTTTTAAAGTATCGACCTCCGTTTCAATAACCGTTTCCCCCAACAGCGTGCTTACAGGTGTCTCAAGCGCTTCTGATAAGGAGATTAACATATCAGAATCGGGAACGGACAATCCTTGCTCCCATTTCGAAACGGTCTGCCGCACGATGTTGAGCTTGACAGCAAGTTCCTGCTGTGAAAGCCCCTTTGATTTTCTGATTACTTTAATATTTTCACCGAGCATTCAAAATACCCTCCTTTCTTCGATTGTCACCCTTATTGTAAGTGAAACTGCCCCGTTGCCACAAGCAACGCATTTTAACATTCTCAGAAAAACGGCAAGCTTTCACTCAACCAACCCCCAATAAAATTCCATTTCCTTCTCCGAAGCTTCAAAATAAAAGAATATAACGCTTTCGCCGCGTCCAAATCCTTCTCCAGCGCACTCTGATTTTCCTCAATATCCATATCATCAAAAACCGCACAGTGGTTAAACTGATACAATAATTCCTCGTCCGTGATGGTCTTGATAAGTTCCCCACTCTCCGCCGAATATAATTTTTTTCCACTTTTACAAAAACAAATTGTAGTGTGGTCAACCGCATGCTATAATCAGGATAATCAAGCAAAAACGGAGGTCACAATGAAACCATTTCACGACAAACATTGTTTTGAAAAAATAAAGGGCGGTCTGTATGGGCTGCTGGTCGGCGTGGTGTTTGACGTGGGCATTCAGACGAGTGCGGCGCTGGTGCCCCGACGAGGGGGAAGTTTTGATTTTTTAGGTTCTTTTTGGAATTGCATGAGGAGGGATAACAGTGAAACGCTGCATTGTATTGACCGGTATAGTCACTTATTAACAGATAAAACAGAAAGACTTTTAAAATAGCTATATTGGAGAAAAAAATTTATCCCCGTGCGGGCGATACACAAACGGTTTTCGGACTTTCCTACTTGCTTTCCAATTATAATGACGGGCGCAGAAAAAATTTCTTTTGTGTGGCAGTCAATTTGTTGGAGCTTTCGGAGATACAGGAAGCGATAAAGCAGATACAAGCCAATAAAGAATTGCCTTCACTGCCATTAAAGGAACAATGCCTGTATGTGACAGAAGTGTTTCAAAAGATTGCCGACGGAAGGAATGTTAAATTGAAGCTTTTTAAGAAAAAGAAATAGTATTCCGTTTGTCGGGAACTTGCGGAAAGCACAAACAGGGATTTAGCGGAGGATATAAAAGTAAGATGGTGAAAGCGATATTTATAGATTTTTATGGCACTATTGTTTATGAAGATGGTGAAGTGATTAAACAAATAGTGCAAAAGATATTTGATACAGGAAAAGTAAATGATAAATCCGAAATAGATTCATACTGGTGGAATGAATTTCAAACAGCATTTATCTCTGCTTACGGAGAAAACTTTGAAACGCAGCGAAAACTGGAATACCAGTCATTGGATAAAACAATACAACATTTTAATTCATCTGCTGATGCAGAAATACTAAGTAACTTAATGTTTGAACATTGGGTAAAACCCCCCATTTTTGAAGAGTCAAAACAATTTTTCAATAAATCCCCTGTGCCGATTTACATTGTATCTAATATTGATAGGAATGATATATTGCAGGCAATAGCGTTTCATAGATTAAAGCCTAATGGAGTGTTTACAAGTGAAGACGCAAAATCATATAAACCAAGAAAAGAATTATTTGAATTTGCATTGAAAAGTACAGGATTGTCTGCTGAGCAGGTAGTGCATATTGGAGATTCTCTGAGCAGTGATGTGAAAGGAGCTTCGGCTGTTGGAATAAAGTCAATATGGATAAATCGAATTGGCAGAGAAGTCCCTCATGGGATTATTGCTGTTGAAAATTTATTACAAGTATATAATACAAAGCTATTTCAATAAATCCGGATATATAGAACCGCGCGCAGCTATTTGTCTGCCACAGCACTTTAAAAAATGACAATTCTTATCATTAGAAAGGGTACAAAAAATGGATATTTACCAATTTTGGAAAGACATACTGGCACAAAATGCAGATACAATCAGAACCTATTTTGATGAAAATGCGTACATCAACTGGCACTGCACAAATGAGCATTTCAATGTAGAGGAATTTCTGACTGCGAACTGCGAATATCCCGGCAACTGGAATGGCGAGGTCGAACGGGTGGAAAAAACAGGCAGCCTGTTTGTGACCGTAACGCATGTATATTCCCAAAACCAAGAGTTGTCATTCCATGTGACATCATTCATTCAAACGGCTGACGATAAAATTACAGCAATTGACGAATACTGGGCTGACGACGGCGTTGCACCGAAATGGCGATTGGACAAACAAATTGGAACGGCAATCAGGCCAAATGTCTGCAACCAGCCACTTAACTCGTTGCCCGCAGGAATAAGATAAAATTTCACAAAAAAACAGGAGGTCTGCACGATGGAAACAATTGTTGTTGTATTAAATTCAAGGATTATGGAAAATCCGGACTTGGATATCCGCTATGCGCTGCCGGAATTGCTTGAGGCGTACACGCAGGGGGAACTTTGTGATGACGGCTGCGATTACATCACCAACGAAGAGCTTGGCATATGGCTTTCGGCAAAATCGGCAAAAGACAGCTATCAAAAAGTGCTGGCATTTTTAGAGGAGCATTTGATTTACGGCAATCATCTGATTGAAACGGCTAAAGTCTACATATCCGACAAAGCGTCGGCAGACTTAAGCGACTGCACCCTTATATACGACGGCTGCGAAACCTTACCGGACGAAGCAACGCGGGTGGCGAACCGGGCAAAGAAGTCAAGAACAATTGTCCTAAAAATTGCCGGACTTTTAACACAAGACAATCCCTCCATAAAAGAAACGCTTGCGGCAAATTTGCAGCCACTCATTGACATCACGGCACAGTGGCAATGCTGTGTCAGTCTGCTGACGGAGCGCAATTATTTGTGTTATTGCAATGCCAATTTTTACTTAAAAGACTTCTTGGAGCTGCTTACCGAAACGGAAGGCGTCGAGGCAAACGGGCTTTGTGTGGACGAGACGGCATTTGATGAAGAGGACGACCTGTACAACTGGTACGAGACACTGGACGAACAATGGCAGGACATGGGATTTTGCATGGCAATTTTTGACGCGAAGGACGATGATAATGATGGTAATCTGATTTTTCCATATAAGGCAGATTTATTGGAGGAGTTATCTAATTTGGCAATGGAAATCGACGTGCGGATTGTCGCGTTGGAGGAATATTGATTTGAAAGGAACAACGATAATGCGATTAAAAGACAGCTTCAAAAACGAATTTGGCGAAATTGAGGGAACTGCTTTTTTCCCGTATTATAACGAAAACATCACTGTCATCTGCCGTGATGGCGTCGCCCCGGAATATGTGGAAAAATGCCTGCAATATTTGGAAGAGGTGGACGAAACGCTCATGCTCCAAATCTGCAAATACGCCGAATATTTTCTAAAAGACAAACTGGAAACGACCTCCATCGGGGAAATCGGCGACGAGGAGGCGTTCACGTATGAGAACCTGCTGGATTTGCAGCGGTACTTCCATTTTGGAATATTGTACATCGACGCGCCGCCCGAGCCCGTGGCGGAAACAGCGCAAACGCATGTTCTCAATCTGAGCGGCGGCTGCGACTGGTGGGAGGACGAAGGGCTGCAATGCTTGGTAAAAGACGGGGAAGTTATCTATTTGGGATATTTTAACAGGTTCAATATCTGGCATAGCTGTTACAGTGAAGATTACATCGGCAATTACGCGCTCTACGAAAAACGCGACGAGCTGCGTAAAAAGGCGGCGGAAAAAAGAGCAGACACAGATACGGACACTTGGCGGATACAGCGTTTTACTCGCTACCGTGCATTCGCATTTTTCGCTGCGCGCAAGCTGGAAAACTTTGTTGACAAGGTGCTGGCGCTAAATGAAAACATGGACGAAAAGAGCGCGACGGTCTGTTTCGAGAACTCGTATCTGTATCAGCTCATGACAGAGTACCCAAAGCTGTTGGAGGAAAGCATGGATTTTTGGTATGAATGCTACCGCATTGAACAGGAGCAGGATATTGGGGAGCTTGTGCGCTATATTTGCGAAAACTGCGCGTGGGAGATGTTTTGATGCTGCTATTTTGGAACGAAATGGAGGATTTTTTAAGATGATGGATTTACAGGATAAAAACAACTGCCCTACCCTTGCGGACATCAGCGGATATATCCGCAATCCAGTATTTATGCAACTATGCACGGAAATTAAGAACACGTACGACTGCACCGAAAAAATAGAATACAGCGTCTGCAGCATGGAAAAGGGCTGGAACGTTAAATTTAAAAAGGCGGGGAAATCGCTATGTATAATCTACCCGAGAGAAGGGTATTTTACCGTTATGATTGTCGTCGCCGCAAAGCAGAAGCCGCACGTTGAGGAACTCCTGCCAAGCTGCACAGCCGAGCTGCAAACCATTTTTCATGAAACACAGGAAGGGAACGGGCAGCGGTGGCTGATGATTGATTTGGAGGATAAGGGCGGCTTGTATGATGACATTCTGCGCCTTATCAAAATCCGCAGAACCAGTTAAGGTCACGTTTGAACGGGGGCTACGGCTTTGGCAATTCCATTTCATCATTCATTTTCACAAATCCATATTTCTCATATAATATACCGGGAAGGAAGAAATCCGCTTTTTCCCAAACGAACATTTTTTAGACCAACATGACGAGGCGGACAAGGAACGGATAACGGATACAAACTTTACCGTTTACGGGAAAGTGCCAAAGAAATACCATATTGAATGTGAAAGCAGCCTGCCGGACGGGAAAATCACAATACGGCTTTTTGAATATGCACAAATCGCACTTGATGAAGGTGAAGTTACAGAAGAAACATTGACTGTTACATTTCCCAATACGGCGGTTTTGTATCTTCGGACTTATAAAAAGACACCGGACAAAATGAAGTATGTGATTGTCACACCGGGCGGAACGGTTCAGTATGATGTGCCGATTATGAAAGTACAGGCGTATACACTGGACGATATTTTTGAAAAAGGTTTGCTTATATTAATTCCGTTTTACATTTTTTCACATGAGAAAAGTTTTCCGGAGTATAATAGTAATGAGCAGAAACTGGCGGAATTAAAGGCAGAGTATCAGAAAATTTTAGAGAGGCTTGACGAACTGGAGCAGCAGGACGTAATTGGGGCATTTGACAAGCGGACAATTATAGAGCTATCCAGCGATGTAATTAAAGAGATTGCACAAAAGTACGAAAACGTGCAGAAAGGCGTAGGTGATATTATGGGCGGAGCACTGATTGAAACAAGCGCTAGAACTATTTTAAATCAGGGTATAACTCAAGGAATAAATCAGGGCAGAAGTTTAGGCATTAGTGAAACGAAAAAGAAAACAGCTCTTAGAATGCTGAAAATGGAAAAGTATACAATTGAGGAAATTGCAGAATGTTCAGACCTCAGCGTGGAAGAAGTGGAGCAGCTCGTCGGACTTCAAACAGTTTAGAATGCAAATTTTATATTGTACTCATAGAATAGGAGTACGAAATGTGCAGAAAGGCGTAGGTGATATTATGGGCGGGGCATTGATTGAAACAAGCGCTAGAAGATTAAAAAACGAAGCAGAAAATGAAACGAAAAAGAAAACAGCGCTTAGAATGCTGAAAATGGGAAAGTTGACAATTGAAGAAATTGCAGAATGCTCCGACCTCAGCGTGGAAGAAGTAACACAACTCGCCAAATTTCAACCCATGTAAAATAGCAAAGCAACCAAAATCCTTTTATTACCACCTTAAAGCAGGGAAATAACTGACAATTCAGTTTCATTTCCCTGCTTTTATCCGCTACACCAAAAAACCATCTAAAAAATCACCTTCCACCCAATATCCATCAACCAATATATCCCCCTCCCAAAACCGCACGGTAAATCTCATAATCCTCCCGTTTAAACACATTAAAAACCACCTTCTCCACCCCCGTCTGCGCCCGCAGAAATTCCGTAACCGTCCGCACCGCAATCTCCGTCGCCTCCGCGTTCGGAAAGTGAAACTCCCCCGTCGAAATACAGCAGAACGCCACCGACGAAATGCCATTTTCCAAACAACAGTTCAGCACACTCTCATAACAATTGCGCAAATCCTGACAATGCGACTCTTCCAATCCGCCATACACAATGGGGCCAACCGTATGGATAACGTAATCGCACGGAAGGTTATACGCCCTTGTGCATATGGCAGTTCCGGTCGGATCCTCGTACTGCTTCCCATAACGGATTTTCTTTTCATGCATAATCTGATGGCACTCCGCGCGTAGTTGCATACCCGCAGCGCTATGAATTGCATTGTCAATGCACCGATGGCACGGCACAAAGCACCCCAGCATCTGCGAATTGGCGGCGTTCACAATCGCGCCAGCTTTGAGCCGCGTAATATCCCCTTGCCACAGACACAGCTTATCGGCAAAAGGAACTGTGCTTCCAAACTGTTCTTTTATGGTCGGAATATCAGCCAATGCAACAACGCCCTTTTGCGCAAGCTCCTCCTGCAAATAATGGTCTTGCGCCGCCAAAAGCGCCTCCGAGGTTTCCAGCGGCATACGGATATTCATCAGCGAACGGATTGCGTTTTTCTTCTCCGTCATGCTAAAACCATCTGTTTCCATGTTTTGATATTCGTCAAAATCATGCTTTAACTGCTCCAAAAAAATATCCGCATTGCTCGTTCCATTCATAAAAATTCCCTGCCTTTCCAATTTCATCACAGTTACCGTCACCCGTTCTGCACCGTCGCGCGGCACGGCGGCGTAACGTCTAAGCTCTGCAGAAATTCCGTGCCCCAGTTGCACATCGCCTCCAAAACGGGAATGCTGCTTTTGCCAAATTCCGTAAGGGAATAGAGCGTCCGCGGCGGCTTTTCGGGCAGGACTTCCCGATAAATCATTCCGCAGTTCTCCAAATCGTGCAACTGCTGTGAAAGCATTTTGGGCGTTGCCTTTGGAATGAGCCGTTGCAGCTCCATGTAGTGCAGCGGTTTTTCCGTCAAATGCCATAAAATAAGCGGTTTGTATTTGCCCCCGATTAGGCTTAACGTTGCCTCGACGGGGCAGTTAAACTGGGTTTTGTCATAGGTTATCATACGTCAGCTCCTTTAAAACTTTCCATTTAGAACTTTTCCATTTAGAGCTTTTCCATTCGGAACTTCCCTTTTGGAAAGTATCTACCTAAAAAGTGCATTCTTGTCAATTCCATGCACCATGATAAACTAAAAGTGTCACACAAAGAATTACGTTTAGTATACAACACAAAGAAAGGATTGACTACTATGGAATTTCTTGAACTTGCAAAAAGACGTTACTCGGCACGCAGCTATTCGGGCAAAAAGGTGGAGCCGGAAAAGCTGGACTACATTTTACAGGCGGCGCACGTCGCCCCGACTGCGGCAAATCTTCAGCCGGTACATCTGATTGTCGTGCAGGAGGAAGATGGACTTGAAAAGTTTGGAAAGGGTGCAAATATTTATGGCGCGCCGCTTGCGGTGATTGTCTTATCGGCTATTCCGACGAAACGCCCGCCAGTCCCGAGCGGCACGCGCAGACACGCATTCCGGTAAGTGCGCTGGTTTCTTATGAGACAATATAAGCTGTAGCAGACAATGCTATTTATTAGAAAATGCAATCCGAACCAGTTCCTCGGGGGAAGCTCCTTCCATGATTTCGTCAAGCAGCTCGTCAGGCTCTGCATTGGGGAAATTTAATGCGAAAAACTCCCTGTAAAAATCCAGCCAGTAATCTGCCCGTATGGTATCGGGGAACTGTTCGGTTGCGATTGTCTCTTGGATATACTGCACAATGGATAAAAAATCCTCCTCGGAAATGGTTTCCGGTTTGGGGCTTTGATGTAAGCTTCTGCCTCCTTGAGCAGGGCTTCTATGATGGAACGGCTTTCCGGTTCGTGCATTTGGGACTGTATTTTTTCAATGATTTCCTTTAAATGGCTCTCGTCCGCGAGATTGCGGTGTGGCTTGAAACAGTCTTTCATAACTGGCTTGTCCTCCTGTTTTGATATATCTTATAAAATGATTTTGCCCATGGCAATCCTCATTGCTGTATATGAAAACATCAGTTCGCACCTCCATCTATCTTTATCTTTTTTTGTACAAAATGATTTCAGGCTCGGCACCATTGCAGCCATATTCACACACAAGCAGATAATCATCATCTGCAACAAGCCCGTAGCACCTGTCACTATTTGGTTTCTCAAGCTGATAACCAAGATAGATTTTGGAATTGTCAAGCAGTTTTATGCTTTCCCCGTTGGGGAGGGGATATTCCAAATTGACATATGCGCCGCATAACGAGCAGAGCGTTGTCACTGGAGGCATATCGGCAATCCCGAGCGCGTTAAACTCCTCAATGAGTTGGTTTTTATACGCGGTAAAGCACTTTTCCCCGCCCATTTTAAAGCACTTCGCCGCAACACACTCGCCGCCCAAAGGACGACCGTCTGTTTCGGCACAGCCCTTGCAGCCTTCCTTCCACTCGCACGTAGCGCAGTCAATTCCACAGATTGTTTTCATTTGAAAGGTTCCTCCTTCCTGCTTTCATATATTCCAAATCATCTACAGCTTCTTTGCCTCAAGTCTCCTTAACAGTTCCTGCTTCATCATATCAGAATTGCATTGCTCGATAAGTGTTCGATACCGCTCAAGCTCTTCCGGTTTCAAAACACTTTCAATACAGTGTAAAAAAGTCCACTCGATACCGGACATATGGTCTGTTGGGCAGCACCGGATAAGAACCTCCGCCTCTTCCCATGTTATCGGTTTTTGTATTAATTGAACCGCCTCAATCCTTTCGTCCCATATCCGAAATGCCTTTTTATCAAGAGGCTTTCCAGCTTCATATCCCTCTGGCGGTGCACCTAATTTCTGTATTTTCAATACGGATTTCTGCATTTTCAGTTCCCCCTTCCAGCTTTTACTTGTTCCAAATCACCTACAACTTCTTCATCAACCCGATACTCCTCATCAATGAGAAGATAATTCACCTTGTACTTCCGGCACTGTTCCAGTATTTTGGCATTGTCATTCAGCACAGCCTCCATCGTGCAGTCCGTATCGTCCAATCTGCTTTCCACAACGTTTGCGTATTTTTTAATATCGCTAAAATGATGTGTAATATAGCTTTCACTCATAACCAAGCAATAATATGTAATGTGCTTCAAATACTCCGGTTCAAAATCGTCCGACCATGTAAAAGGAATATAGCACCCCTCGACAATCAGATTTTGCGCATTCTCAATCGCCGTTTTTATCATTTCACGCACAATCCGCCATAAATAATCCGTAAGCGCATTCCCATCACTAAGCGGAGTAAGCGACGTGTTCCCACTGCGGATAAGCCCCATCTTTAAATGGTCTATAGACAGGTACGGATATTGATACTTTTCAAGTAATTTTTGCGCAAGCGCCGTCTTCCCTGTGTGGGACGCCCCCGTTATCAGAATAATCATTTCATGACTCCTTTGGCTCTACAAAATCCTCCATTCACAACACCGAAATACGTTTACATGACAGGTTGCAGAATATTACTCATACAAAGCCTCCCAAGCTTCGGAACGCATTGCCTGAAAGCACATTTCAATCTGCTCCCTGTTATTTTTCTCTTCCGCAAGACAAGGCAAGTCGTCAATCCCGAAATAGTCGAACCCCGTCGTTTCAATATTGGGAACAAACGCGCCGCCAAGCAGCTCGCATTGCAAAAATATTTTACATACCTTATAAGCGTAAATGGGCAGATTATGTTTTTCCCTATCCTGAACGGCGATTATCCGTTTCACCTTAACATCAAGCCCCGCCTCTTCCTTTACTTCTTTTACGATATTTTCTGCAACGGAAACATTCACGTCCACCCAGCCGCCCGGCAATGCCCACGTGCCGTTTGCTTCATGCACGAGCAGTATTTTCCCCTCATGAAAGATAGCCGCCCGTGTATCTATTTTTGGAGTTTGGTAGCCCACGTCGCTGCAAAATAAATCTTTTACCTTTTCAAACGGCAGCTCTGACTGATAGCTGACCATTTCTGCGGATATTTCCCGGATACGCTCATATCGTTCCAACTCATACGGGTCTTTACAATAAAATAATCCCGCCTGTGCAAGGCTTTGAAGCTCAACCGCCCATTGCAGCCATTTCTCGTTTTTCTCCATAGCAATCCCTCATTCCTTTAATCCCACTCCTCAACCGTCTCGTCCGTGATAAATTCATACTCATTTTCCATCAGCATTTGTAAATACGCGTCAAAGCTCTCCGCTATCACAATCAGTTCGTCCGGGTCATGCAGAAAGCGCACAATCTGCCCCTTTTTGCCTTTTTCCGAGGGTGAAAAGTCAATGAAAAGCTGTGACGTCCCGCCGTTGTTCATGCAGTCGGAAAAGTGCAGCCAGCACAGGCTGTCAATGTCGTCGATAATGCCCTCGTCTACCGGAACATCGTCAAAATCGCGGTCAATCAGATAGTCGCCCCACGACTGGAATTTGTCCTTGTTCTTAATCATCTGCTGCGCGGACAATAGGTAGTAGGGGTATTCCTCCACGTCAGAGCCTAAGAAATAAAACGCAACCTTTTCGCCGCCGTATTCCCGCCAGTAAGTGCCGTCCACAAGCTCCAGCAATTGCAGCAGGCTTTCCGGAATGTCGGGATAAAGTGCCTGCAATTTTTCCATATCCTCCTTACTTGCGCCGTGCATGACGTTTTCAAAATCGTCCCATTGCTCTTTTCCGCCGACTTCGTAGTACGCCTTTTTTAGTCCGTCTACATATTTTTCTGCAATATTCATTGAAAGTCCCTCCGTTGTTTTTTGATTTTCGTTATTGGTTTTCCCGCAGTGTCAAGCTGTTGCAAATAGCAATTTACCGCTTACAATTTTTTCCATAAAATCCGAAAAGGAACCCGCCACAACCTCACATTCCTCAAATTCCGGCTCTGCTCCCCGCACAACAGAACCATCGTTCATGGAAATGGCGTAATAAGAATAACCACCTTTTACGGACTGGATAATGGGAAGGTGGTTGTCCCAAAATGCTTGGATTTTACGCTCCCACTCGCTGTCCCCTTTTGCGCTTTCAAGGCTGAGCGTTTCCCATTCATTCCATTGGAACGCGCCTTCCTGCTGTGCTTCAAAGTCGACCGCGCACAAAAACCAAACGGTTTCCTCCGCGTTCATCATGCACTGCACGGTTTCGGCAAATTCCAGCCATTGCGTGGGGATATTTTTGTACCGAGTCGTGATTTCTTTTGGGAGTGTGTTGCTTTGGTTCTCGTAAAGTGCGACAGTCCAGCCGTTTTTTCTCATATGGTTTATAAATGCATTAATCAATTTTTGCTACCTCCATATCATTTTATTCCTGCAAACAATACGTTAAGTGGCTGTTTACAGACTTTTGTCTTTTGTCGTGCCGCCGTCAGCAGCACGGTTTTTGCACTATGCCGTTCAAGGGGTTGGTGTGAAAAAATAAATTTTTCACAAACGAACTTGTTCGCTTTGCAAATATTGTGCTAACTCCCAAATTCGCGGGCTGTTGGCAGCATGGAGGATTAAAACGATATTTGGCAGATAAGTACCAAAACCGCCTCAACCAAAAGCCGCACGATATGGTGCTGGATATGTACATTGCCCTGAAAAATCCCGTTCAAAAGCGCGCCGACGGAAATCGCCGCCATTCCGGCAATCAAAACTGCTATCTGCTTTTTTCGCCAAATTATGCCGCGTAGCACAAACGCCAAAATGAAAACGCACCCAAGAGCAATTATAAAATTCGATATGCGGAATGCCTTTTCGTGGAACACCGCAAACAGCATGAGGCAGGCATACAGGGTAGAAAGTATTGCTCCGATAAGCTTGAGGACGCGATTTTTCATAAGTATGGCTCCTTTTTTGTAAACTTTTCTTTATTTTAACGGTTTCCCGTAGGTTCGTCAATATTTGCAGTCAGAACAGCGTGCAAAATTCTGGGCTGCTATGCATTCTCACGAACTTTGCAGCAAGTGAAAAGTTCTAGGCTAAACTGTTACCAAAATTCTCGCCGAACCGCATGAGTTGACTTTATCAACACAATACGCTACAATATAAGTTGATAAAGTCAACTCATACAGAGGAGGAAAAACATTGAATAACGATTTTATAAAAAGAGTACGACACTTCAACCGCTATTACACCATATGGTTAGAGGTAATGAACAAAGGCTATCTAGGCACAAGCTTTTCATGGACGGAATCGAGGGTGCTGTTTGAAATCTATAAGAACCGTGGTATCAATGCCACGCAATTGTGTGAACACCTGAACATGGACAAAAGCTATGTAAGCAGAATACTTGCAAAGCTTGAGAAAAGCGGTTTTATAACAAGAAAGCGCATTTCAGGGAGTAAAGGAATTAAGCAATTATATCTGACAAATGCAGGAAATAAGGAAGCTAGGCAGATTGACCAAAACGGTGATGAACAGATTGCGGAGAAGTTAAAAAATCTGAATACGGAGGATTGTAACAGGTTGTGCGAGGCAATGTCTTTGATTGAAACACTGCTGCGCAAAAATGAGGAAAGCGGAGCGGTAACGCTCGTTTTGGCATACCAGCACACGCAGGAAATCGCCGCACTATTTTCGGAATATACAACAATGTTAATTGCGCATGACTCTTCGTTTCAAGATTACCTTGCGCTTCAGCATTATGAGGAAGAAATAAAGCATTTGGAGGAAAAATACGGAGCGCCCTTTGGCAGGCTGTATTTGGCTTATTGCAACGGCGAACCCGCAGGCTGTATCGGGCTGAAAAAAATAGACGAAAAGAACTGCGAAATGAAACGCCTTTATGTAAGACCACAATTTCGGGAGCGCAAAATCGGAAAGTTACTGGTGCAGAAAATCATCGCTGACGCAAAAGAAATTGGTTATTCCCATATGCTGTTAGACACGCTTCCTTTTTTGGAAAAGGCGATTTATCTATATCAGTCATTCGGGTTTTACGAAACAGACTGCTACAACAATAGCCCGATGAACACATCTATTTATATGAGGCTGGATTTGTGATTTGTCCAGCCAAAACAGTCAACGGCAGGGCGAACATGTTTCCCCGCCGTTGGCTGCAAAATTCTCATATGGAATGACAAACAGATAATCCCCCGCCGCTCCGCAATCAATGTCGTACCTCTCATAATGAATACCTATTCCATCAGAACATACGAAAAAATGTGTTGGGTCATATAGGTTTGTCAAAAAGTCTCTTCTGTCTAAATAAAAGGTTTCTCTCCCAATTGCCTCCATGTACTTATACGCGGAACTGGTCAGCATTATGATGCATTCCTGTTCGGGCATTCCGAGAATATCCTCCAGCGAAAGTACCTCATCGCTAGTCCGGTCAAAAGTAACTGGCGACTGCGCAGTCCAGACCCGTATAACATAGTGCGGAACAGCGCCCTCACCGCATAGATATTCTGATGCCTGCAAGGCTTTTTTGCCCTGATACTCCGCGATACGCAAGTCGTAGAACCCGCGCACATTTCGACCAACCGTTTGGGGTGTGGCGGGTGGTTCTTTCCCGTCCATGTTTTCTGCGTGGAAGGAAATCTGCTCGTCAAAATAGGGGCAGTATGCGCTATAGCTGTTTTGCTCCGGATTTTGTATGATTTCGACCGCAAATCCGTCATCTTCCGCCATGTCGGACGGGAGGCGCATTTGCTCAATGGCATGATTTTTGTACTTAAAAATTGCCTTGTACATATCCCCTGTCGCACCGACGCCGGTTCCCTGTGCGCAGAATACAATTTCCGTATGCGTGTCATTGTCAATGTCCTCCCAAAACAGCCAGCAGTCCCCACGGTAAGGGCACCACTCGTCGCAGAACACGTAGGGGGTATCCTCGTTGAGATAGAACCAAAGCGCGCCGGAGCCGTAATCTTGCGGGTGCTGCGCGTCTGCCACCCTGATTAACATATCGGTCTGACCGTTGCTGTCTATGTCGGCAATGCAAAGCTCCGTGAGTGCCAAAGCACCATTCCGGAAACAGTTGTCGGTGCATAAAGCCTGCCAGCAGGTATCAATGGTCAAGGTGTCAATGTCCTGCGCCTGTGCCTTTTTGTAGAAGCCTTTTTTGTTCTTCTTTTGCTGCTCCATGCGGGTGGGGGCGGTTTCTTTTTTGGCGGTTTGAGGTGGCTGTGTGTATGGCGGGAGCGGGGGTGAGAGTGGTTCCTCTTTTGATATGATAACTTGCGTTACTTTATTGTCGCTGTCTTTTTCAATATCTGCCGTACTTTGGCATGATGTGAATGTCAGTGTAAATGCCATGCATTACTGGAATTTGTACGATATTGTTATTGTGTTTCTGTCAACTTCTGAATTGCTTCTTCTTTGGTTGACACAAAGAAGAAGTCATTGCCATTATTGGACTCATAAATAAAATCTTTTAATGGTTTGCTTGTATACTGTGAGTAATTCCCGTAAATGGCAATTCTGACATGATAATTGATAAACTTTTGAAGTATTTCTCCTGCCATGCCGCTGCTAAGGATAAAAAATTCCTCACATACTGCTGATTTACTGATTACTATATTTGTTGTACCTGTTTCATACTTAACAGTCATAGCCAAATCTAAAGCAGATTGCGTGTCAACAATCAGCTTTTCTTCACTGGAAATAACTGCAATATCTGTTCCGCTGTCTTTCAAGTGTTCAATATTCATAATATCCTCCTAACCTCATTTGCAGTACAAATTCCAGTTAAGGCAATATTCTACTTGTAAAACAATAAATCGTCAAGCGGCACATAGTTTAACACACGCAATAGCTTGACTTATAATGACACATCATGCGTTTTTGACTTCTCCTTTCTCTGTTCTGTCGGCGGTATTGTCTGCTCTATACCCCACCCATGCGAAACATTCATACACCTTTCATACACCAGAACTGTCCCAATAGAGCGGTAATGCCTGTTTTGACACACTTTTTAAAACATATATCATTTACCCCCCTTTACTTTTCAGAGCACATTTAAAAGCATACCTTATAAAAATAAAATGTCAGAGCATTTTCCATATATGCAAAAGATACATTGGAATGAAAGTTGAAACATTTGAAACATTGAAACATTTGAAACAGGCAGTCAACCGTCATCAATTCAGCTGTAACTTTTATAACCACAACGGACATATATAAATCCTTTTTGTCTTACTTTATCCCGATTTGTCAGCCTGTGCCAAAAGTTGAGCCAAAAGTTGAGCCTGTACTTGACTTTTCCCAAAATCACTGTATAATAAAATGTTGGAAAAGCCCATAAAATCAAGGTTTTTCCAACATTACAACGTGAGTTCGAGACCTTCCTCACGAAAAACAAAACTAAAGGAGAGAACTGAATATGAAAAACAAAAACGTAACCTTCATCACGCAGGCAGGCGCTATCGCCGCGCTGTACGTGGTACTGACACTGTTGGCAAACGCTTTGGGACTGGCAAACTATGCAATCCAAGTGCGGTTTTCGGAGGCGCTCACAATCCTCCCGTTCTTCACACCTGCCGCAATTCCCGGATTGTTCGTGGGCTGTCTGCTCAGCAACCTCATTACAGGCTGTGCGCCGATGGACGTTGTGTTCGGCTCGCTTGCGACACTCGCCGGAGCAATCGGAACGTATCAGCTTAGAAAGTACAAATGGCTTGCACCCGTGCCGCCAATCGTGGCAAACATCATCGTAGTGCCGCTGGTATTGGCGTATGTGTACCAGTTTGAGGGAAGCCTGATATTCTTTGCAATTACGGTAGCAATCGGCGAAATCATTTCATGTGGGGTATTTGGCATGATTTTGCTCAACGTGTTGAACAGATATGCAAGACAGATATTTCAGATACAAAATCAAAAACCTTCTAATAATATAATATATAAAAAATCCGCAGAATAGCAGCCTCTTAACGAGAGAAACTGAAATCATATATTACTTTCCAAAGGCTGACTTACGATAAACAAACCGATGGTGCAGATGAATTATAATCAAAGCCATCGGTTTTCTTTATCCAAATATTCAGGACACTTTCCACATAAATTTGCTTCTTCACCCTGCCACACCCAATAATGCTTGAAGTATTGAAAGTCCTTCTGTATAATGAGAAAAGAAAAACAAAATACTGGAGAACAAAACAATGGATAAAATTTTTTCAAAAACCGAAATCAATACAGGACGCCAAAGAGAATTTGATTACCTAAAGGGCATTTTCATGCTATTCATTTACCTCATTCACGCATTTCAGGCAACCGGTTCCGCGGAGGATACCCTTGCCCGCTGGATTTATATGTTTGCCACCATGTCCGGCGCGGCGATTTTCATTTTTGTAATGGGACTGGGAACGGTTTACGGCAGGCATACGACGCCGACGGACTTTGCAAAAGGCGGCGTCCGCATGGTGATTTATCAATATTTGGATAACCTTGCGTATGTTGCCGCGCTGCTATTACCCTATCCTTTTGTTTCGGGACAATTATCGGAAGCCGGTGTGGGAAACCTCAAGATGTTTGTGGTGAATTACTTACAATATATCAACATCTTTTTTATCACCGGAATTATTTACTTCGTGCTGGCATTGCTGAAAAAGCTACATATTAAAATCGTTTGGTATGCGCTGATTGGTGTGGTGGTCAGCATAGCGGCGCCGTTTATTTACGGGACACCCGTGAATATACCAGTGGCCGGATACATCATGAAGCTTCTGATAGGGGAAGCGGATTTTGTTTCCTTCACGCCGCTCTTCTTCCTCTCCTATGCGCTGTTTGGCGTGTTCTTTGGCACAATCCTGCGGCATGTGAAGGATAAGGAGCAATTTTACAAAAAGCTGAGCATTCCCTGTGTTGCAATTGTTATTCTCTGGTGGGCAGCAGTGTTTATGAAATACGGTTCTGACACAACGGAACTGTGGACGGTGCTGAGTACCTCTTATTCAAGCCCGGGCTTTTTACATGTAGTGGCAAGCCTTGCGCACATACTGCTTTTTGCTGCCGGCATTTTCTTCATCAATCAAATTTGCAGCAAGAAAAATGGGACGGACGTGCCGAAAAATCCTCTCGCAAAGCAGCTTTTGTATTACAACACGCATATTTCAAAATATTATGCCATTCATGTACCAGTATATTTTGCGGCGTTCGCATTTCATAAATACGAAGGCTTTCAGAGCTACCAATGCTGGCTCCTCGCGCTATTGTCCATTGTCGTTACGGAGCTGATTGTCAGAGGGTATAACAGACTGTGTGAGAGAAAAGGCTAAATGCATTTCGTTCCTTTGCAGATGGCATTTCGTTCCCGTTTGGTTGATGATAAAGACACGCATTGCTATAATGGAAACAGTTTTTATAAAAACAGGGTTAATAAAACCGAAAAAACGGCAATTGATACGAAAGGGTACGAAGTATGAAAATTGAAGGAATTTTACCACAAACGGACAATACCATAAATGCATCACACAGCAATACAACATGCAGCAATGAATTTGACATTATGATGCAACAGCTCAATAAAGAAGCAACAATTGAGGAAATGCAGAAGGAGTTAGAGGAAAAATTCAACATTGACATTATTTTAACAGAGTATAGCTGCGAAAAAACGGACTCCGAAGCGGAAAACCACGATTTATCCATGCTAAAACAATATGATATAACCGGAGGACGCAACGTCATAATCTCCAAGAATACCCTCTTAAGAATGAAAACAGACAGCCGCTTCCGCCAAAAAGTATACAAATCAATTCAGGACATTCCTTGGCAAAGCAAAACGACAGGCGGCTGCGTCAAGGGGAATGGCGTGTTTATCCACGAAGACGGAACAGGCGGCTATTACTTGGAATTTGACTGGGGAGACGAAGAAGAGGATACAAAATCCGAGAAAGAAAAAACCGTATATTCTGACAATCCAAAAGAAGAAAATTTCAATACATTCCTGCCTGACGAACAAAACCACATGGAATTTCACACAGAAATCTATAACGCCCTAGCCGGAGCAGACTTCAAAGAAATGAGAAAAAGATAAACATTGGTTTACCGAGGTTGACAAAAATCCTAAATAAGACGTATAATTCCAACAAAGTCTTACTTAGGATTTTACTGTCAGGGAGGACAAATTTTATGACAATAACGGGCTGGAACCGCAAAACACCTTTTCAAAAAGAATGGGAAGCGCTATGCAAAAGAGAAATGACCTTTTTGGAACGAAGGCGGCTCAAAAAAGAAACCGTGCTCAATCAGATGCTCGCCCAAAAAATTCCCGAGAAGCTTCAGCATACACTTGATTCTGCATTTGAGAAGGCTTTTCTGCTGATTTTTGAAAAAGGAACAGGTATTATTGAAAAAACATACCGCAAAGAGGATTTGAAAAATAAGCACAAGATAAATCTTTACGCAGATGAGCTTTACCAAAATCGAAAATCCCTGCGCGTTTTTTCCAAAAATGCAGCGATGGCAGGCGTCAAAAATCAGGTCATTTCCGGTGCAGCAGGCATGGGAATGGGGTTTCTTGGAATTGGGATTCCTGACATTCCCGTTTTTACCGCGATGATTTTAAAGTGCATTTATGAAATTGCGCTGCATTACGGTTTTGAGTACGATTCGGACGCGGAAAAGTATTTTATTCTTTTGGTGATAGAAGGAGCCGTGTCCTACGGGGAGCACCTGATGGAGATTGACCAAAGGTTGGAGGATTTTATCCGCGCGCCGCGGCTTTTGCAGAACTATCAGCCAAGAGAGCAGATTGCCAAAACCAGTGGAATGCTTTCCAAGGAGCTGTTGTATATGAAGTTTTTACAGGGCATTCCGGTTGTCGGCGTTGTGGGCGGGGCGTATGACGTGATTTACATGAAGCAGATTTGCGCGTATGCCAAAATGAAGTATCAGAAACGCTTTTTATATACGTATAAAATACACGGTTGAAAACAGATAAGGAACGGTAGAAAAATAACAGGAGAACAGCATGAACATTCTTATTATAGATGCACAGGGCGGCGGAATTGGAAAACAGCTTGTTTCCGCGATAAAAAAGAATATGCCAACGGCGGTCATCACGGCAGTTGGGACAAACTCCGCGGCGACCGCGGCGATGATAAAAGCAGGTGCAGACAATGCGGCTACGGGGGAAAATGCCGTTGTTGTAAATAGTAGAAAGGCTGATGTGATTATCGGGCCAATCGGCATTGTGATTGCAGATGCCCTTCTTGGTGAAATTACGCCGCTTATGGCAACCGCAGTTGCGCAAAGCCCGGCAAAGCGTATTCTCATTCCAATTAATCATTGTGATAATATTGTCGTTGGGGTTGATGATTTGAGTATTGGAAAATTATTGCAAAATGTAATACAGGAATTGAACAAAATGCATTTACCTACATGAAAGGAGCAATTATACCATATGGGAGAGGCTGATATTCGAGTCAAAAATTTTATCAGGATAAATTCCGTATTTGCCCAATTATTTCGTGAGAGCGTTTTCAAAGGCAAAATGAAAATAGATCCTGATAAACTGAAAGAGCTTGACACTGTGAATCAGGAGACAGTTCGGCTTGAGGACGGGCAGCTTAAGGATTTAGAACGCTTAAGGGATATACAAAAGATTACAATGCTGATGATATAAGGAAGCTATAACAGGGATAAGCTTAAGACAGCCGTTGCAACACACCGCGAAACATGGTATGCTATAAGTGCAGCGAAAAAGGACAAAAGATATGTAGATTATATAGTGACTGCTCATTAACTAAAAAACCAATTAAATATTGAATTTTATAAGT
>CANOMQ010000037.1 GCA_947567595.1 uncultured Lachnospiraceae bacterium
TATAGAAAGGAGCTTTCTTCTGACCCATTCTTCTTAATCTGATTTTTACTGCCATGTTCTTTCACCTCATTAAAAATTTATTTAAAAGGGAAGTTTAAGTTTCCCTTTTTTACCACCAAATCCTCCCATCATTCCCGGGAGCTGCTTCATCATCTTCTGCGACTGCTCAAACTGCTTGATAAAACGGTTTACCACCGCAATGTCCACACCCGCACCCTTCGCAATCCGGTGCTTCCTGCTCGGATTTAACAGCTTCGGATCCCTTCTCTCGGCAGGTGTCATGGAAAGCACAATCGCCTCCATACGCGCAAGCTGCTTGTCGTCCACCGCGGACTCAATGTCACTTGCCTTAATCCCCATACCGGGCATCATGCCAAGAATGCTTGACAAGCCTCCAAGCTTTTTCATCTGATTCATACTCTCCAAGTAATCCTCAAAATCAAATTTGCCCTTTTTCAGGCGCGCAGCCATCTCCTTTTCCTTGTCGGCATCCATGTCAAGGTTCGCCTCTGCCACCTTGTCTATCAGCGTGAGCACGTCGCCCATGCCCAAAATCCGGTTCGCCATCCGGTCTGGATAAAACTGCTCGATATCCGTGAGCTTCTCCCCCGTGCTGACAAATAAAATCGGTTTCCCAGTCACTGCCTTTACGGAAAGCGCCGCACCGCCCCTTGTGTCACCGTCCATCTTGGAGAGAATCACACCGCTTACGCCGACCTTGTCGTCAAATTCCTTTGCGACATTCACGGCGTCCTGTCCTGTCATCGCATCAACCACCAAAAGCGTCTGATGCACATCGACGTTTGCCTTGATTTCCTGAAGCTCCGCCATCATGTCCTCATCAATGTGAAGCCGTCCGGCGGTATCTATGATTACAATGTTATTGTTGTTTTTTGAGGCGTGCTCCAATGACGCCTTTACAATATCGACAGGCTTATGATTCGTCCCCATCGCAAAAAAGTCAACCTGCTGTTTTTCGGCATTAATCTTTAGCTGCTCAATCGCCGCCGGACGGTAAATATCACATGCCACAAGCAACGGCTTCTTTCCTTTTAACACAAGCTTTCCGGCAATCTTTGCCGCCGCAGTCGTCTTACCTGCGCCCTGTAAGCCGCACATCATGATGACTGTCGTCGCCTTGCCCGGCTGCAGCACAAGCTCCGTCGTCTCCGAGCCCATCAAAGAAACCATTTCCTCGTTGACGATTTTTATCACCATCTGCCCCGGATTTAAACCGTTCATCACATCGGAGCCGACCGCACGCTCTTCAACCGATTTTACAAACTGCTTAACAACCTTAAAGTTTACATCCGCCTCCAACAGCGCCATTTTGACTTCCTTGAGCGCTGTCTTGACATCAGCCTCCGTAAGCCGTCCCTTGCTCCTTAAATTCCTGAAAACATTCTGCAGTTTATCTGTCAAGCTTTCAAATGCCATGGTTCAAAGCTCCTCTATAATTTCATTTGACAACCGTTTAATCTGCGCATCATCCGTCAGCTCATTGATTTGCTCAATATTGCGCTTAATCCTTGCGAATTTTTCAACCAAATGCAGCTTATCCTCGTACTCATTTAAAGTTTTATCACACCGCTTAATTAAGTCATGCACACCCTGTCTGCTGATTCCCCGCTCATCCGCAATCTCGCCAAGCGACAAATCGTTCAACACGGCATCTTCATAAATCCCCTTTTGATGCTGTGTCAGCAGTTCTCCGTAAAAATCATAAAGCATTCCTTTATATTCCAGTTTTTCCAAACTTACATGCTCTACTGCTTTCACAATGTTCCTCCGTGTCGTCAACAGTCCATAAATTTGGACACAAAGCCCTTTCCTTGCCAAACCCTTCACTATGCGACTTTGTTATCATACTACATGAAGAAGCAGGTGTCAAGTATTTTTTCTTGTCAAACAAATGTTTGTTTTTATTCGTCTTGTGTTGTCCTATTTCGTGTTACAAAAATTTACCCGAAAACTCTGCTGACAAAAACCTTTACCTGTTTCCCGTTTTCGGTTTCAAGCGCAACGACACTTTCCGGCGTTAAGACCGTGCCAATCTGCCCAAGTGTTTCCTTACAGATGTAGTCCAGCCATTGCTTTGGCACATCGCCCCCAAATGCAAGCAAAACTGTATCCGTAATTTCGCAGCCAATCTGCTTTCTCGCATCCTGTATATTTCTGACAAGGTCCCTTGCCAGGCCTTCCGCACGCAATTCTTCCGTAATGGTCAAATCCAAAGAAACAACGATACCGCCGCCGCACGCCACAGGCTGCCCGTCCTTTGCACGGTATGTCACAAGAATGATATCCGCATCAAACTGCTCTTCCTGATTGCCTGTCTGCAGCATGACCCTATCCTGTGCCATCCGGAAATTCCCGCTTTTGACTGCCCTGATAATCTCCGCAATTCTATTCGGATATTTGCTGCGGATAACCTGAAAATTAGGATCATATTTTACATCTGCAATCTGTTTTGCATCCTCAAGTATCTCAATTTGTTTCACATTCAGTTCGTCTGTAATCACATCCCTAAACGCCGCAATCACATCATTCTTTTCGCAATCAGGCAATGCCACTTTCAGATTGCGAAGCGGCTGCCTGTTCTTCACCCGGTTCCTGCTGCGAATAGAACGTGCCAGCGAAATCACCTCCTGCACGAAAGCAACATCGGCAATTAATTTCTCATTGGCAAATTTCTGTGCAATTTCGGGCCACACTGAAAGGTGCACGGAAAATTCCCCTGTCAGTATCTGATACATTTTTTCCGAAATAATCGGAGCAGCCGGAGCAAACAGCTTCGTTGTGCAGACCAGCACATAATAAAGCGTCTGATATGCACTCTGCTTGTCTTTAGACATCCCGTTACTCCAAAACCGCCTTCTGGAACGTCTGATATACCAGTTTGTCAATCCGTCTGTCAAGGACACCATATATTCCACGTACTTATTTACCTGATAAGCGTCCATATGGCTGGTAATACGCTGCTGCGTATCGTAAAGCTTGGCAAGAATCCACTGATCCAGCTGATTGTCCGATTGCGGCTCCTCCAGCTTTTCCGGTTTGAATCCGTCGATGTTCGCATAGGAAATATAAAAGCTGCAGGCATTCCAATAGGGCAGAATGATCTGCTGGTATGCGTCCTGTATTCCCGACTCATCAAACAGCAAATCACCGATTAGCATCGCGTTCGTCTGATATAAATAAAGGCGGAATGCATCGGTTCCATACTGTCTCATCAACTGCATCGGGTCAGTATAATTCTTTGAAGATTTCGAAAGCTTTTTCCCGTCCTTTGCCAGAATGGTACCGTGAACAATACAGTTTTGAAACGCAGGTTTATCAAACAACGCGACAGACAATACATGAAGGTAATAAAACCAACACCGAATCTGCCCCGTATATTCCACAATAAAATCACTTGGAAAATGCGACTCAAACCAGTCCTTGTTCTCAAACGGATAATGCTTTTGCGCAAACGGCACCGAACCGCTTTCAAACCAACAGTCCAAAACCTCTGGAACGCGGCGCATCGTTTTGCCACAGCATTTGCACGGAAACGCCACCAAATCCATATGCTGTCTGTGAAGATTGGTCAACCGAATGCCGCTTGCCTGATAGATTTCCTCAATGCTGCCCAACACTACTCGTTCGCTGCAGCCTTCACACTCCCAAATCGGAATCGGAGTACTCCAGTATCTGTTTCTTGAAATATTCCAGTCTCTGGCATTTGCAAGCCAGTTGCCGAAACGCCCGTGTTTCACGGTTTCCGGCACCCAGTTAATTTGTTCGTTTCGCGCTGTTAAACGCTCCTTTATTTTCCCGATATCAAAATACCACGCGTCCATCGCTTTGTAGATTAACGGTCTTTTGCAGCGCCAGCAGTGGGGATAATTGTGCTCAATGGTTCCGTCCGCTACCACCTTCCCTGCCTGATACAAAAAGCGGATTATCGCGGGATTCATTTCAATGACGTTTTTTTCCTGTGCCTTGTCATAAAAATCTTTTATTTCCTCTGTAAAATACCCTTTTTCGTCCACTGGATTGACAAGCGGAATCCGATTGTTTTTGCAGGTCCAATAATCGTCTTCCCCAAATGCGGGCGCTATATGGACAATGCCGACGCCTTCCTCTGAGCCGACATATTCCGCAGACACCACGCGAAATGCACCGTCCGCTTTTTTATCGGCAAAATAGTCAAACAGCGGCTCGTACGTTTTTCCCAACAAATCAGAGCCCTTACATTCCTTTACAATGACAGGTTCCTTTCCAAACACAGACTCAAAATTAGCCAGTGTGTTTTTACAAGCAACATAGGCCGCATCACCGACTGCCACATAGGCGTAATCCAAATTTTCGCCGACTGCCAGACACATATTCGACGGCAGCGTCCACGGTGTTGTTGTCCATGCAAGGAAATATACCTGTTTTCCATTCATGCTTTCTTCGGTCCGAAACCGTGCAATAATCCATCGGTCCTGTCTAAGCCTTGTCGAATCGGACTCACGCGTATCGGAAATGGATAATGATGTTTCGCAGTGCATACAGTAGGGCGTGACGCGGTAATCCCGGTAAATATAGCCTTTGTCATAGCACTGCTTAAATGCCCACATAACGCTTTCCATGAAATCCGGATTCATGGTCTTGTATGCCCCGTCGTAATCCACCCAGCGCGCCATCTGTTCTACGTATTCTTTCCATGATGCATTGTTATTGGATACAATTTCGTAGCATTTATCGTTAAACGCGGCGATGCCAAGACGCTTTTCAATCTCGTTCTTGTCATGGATGCCCAAAAGCGCCTCGGCTTGGTTTTCAATCGGAAGTCCGTGGCAATCCCATCCCCAGACACGCGGGACACGGTATCCTCTCATGGTCCAATAGCGGGCAATCATGTCCTTGATAAAAGATACCAGTACCGTTCCGTGATGGGGCTTTCCGGTGGGAAACGGCGGTCCGTCATAGAATACCACTTCTTCACCGGTTCGCTGCTCTACCGATTTTTCAAAAACCTTTTCCCGTTTCCAAAACTCCAGTATTTCCTGCTGTATCCGCTCAAGCTCCGGTTTGTTTGAAAGTTCTTCATATTTTGTCTTCATCGTCATGCTCCTTTCCTGTTTGTTATGAATAATAAAAAAACCCCCATCCCAATTCAGGATGAGGGCTTACGCTGCTCATTTTTTACACCACCTGCATACAAACAAAGCATACCAACATATGCCTTCCCAATAACGGTGGAATACCGGCACAACCTACTCATTTGGATACCATGCATAGCGTTCTTGCAAATCATGGTATGCGGCTTTTCAGTCTGCAACTCGGGAGTGATATTCGTATTTATTCTGCATTGTCAGCTCTCACCTTCCCTGACTCTCTGTAAAGCTTCCCTAAATACTACTGTCTCCTTCAACGTTTTTCTCATTCTATACTATTTGCAAATTGTTTGTCAATAGATATTTTCTGTCATTCCTGCGATTCCATCTCAATTCCAAAATCGCCGCACTGCAAATGCTCTAAAATCGGCGCAAAAAACGGTCCCGCCTTTTTTAGTCCAAGATAAATATCAATCCGCGGAATTTTATATCCATACGAACAGTGAATCAAATTAACACCCTGTTCATCGGCATAGACTGCCAAATCCCCATAATGATCCCATTCGCGGTCTGCAAAATCAAAGGTCGGTTTTGTACTGCCGTGAAAGATAAATTTCCTGCCATCCGAATAGGCACGCACTTCATATACGTCATCCTTATCTTTTTTATCGTCAATTTCCACAACCGTTTCGCCTTTCATACAGCTTAAATCCGTAAACGTCCTTCCGCGCACTATGTATGTACAGTCGCGGATTCCCGCATCATAATTCCTATATCTTATTTGGAATGCTTTTTGAAATTCCAATATATTTCTTTTACTACCCGCTTGGAACCACAAAAATACTGTATTATCAATCCGCTCCACGTTCTCATCGCCTTCCAAAATCCGGACATCCTGTTCTAAAATCAATTTTTGTTGTTTGATAGCCGAGTCCTCTTGTCCCAATAGTTTATCGTTTTTAAAGAAACTATCCATTTTTTCCATAGACATCCTACGCTCCCTTCTTTGGCAAACAGCAGCAATCCCAACACAAAACTCTCCGCAATATCCCGTCCGGTAAACGGAAACTCCATATATGCCAAACACATCAGATTTGCCTGCAAAATAATTGCAATCCCCATTTTCAGCGCATAACCGACTGCAAGATATTGTGCACAATGATTAAGAAAATAATTTTCATTATTCCAATTCCACAAAATAAGAATCAACAGCACTGCAAAAATCCCCACATTCATTGATATCATAAACCAAATTGACCGAATGCGGCTGCCCGCCGTTTTCTGCTTTTGATACAATTCGTTCCATCCCTGCCCGCACACACAGCCCAAATAAATGATGACAGCACCGCATAAAGAAGCAAACATAAACGCTTCCCTGTGTCGGTCTGTCCACTCCTTCACCCCACGAACCATATTCACCCCTTTTCAATCTTCTATGACAAATCTATTTTCCTGTTGCAGTATTCTTTGGTATTCAATCCGTTCTTTTATATCCATATGTTTCATCTTTTCTTCATCCTCAGGAAAAAATTTGAGCTTCTGCTTCCGAAATTTTAAATTACTGTTGTCTGATTCATATTCGGTCATGTGGCACCTTAAAACATCATTCTCTACAGGCTCCGAGTCTTTCAATAATATCTTCAAATACCCGACAACCGCGTCCATTAATGCATCTTCCAGTTCTTTCGGAAAAGCCTTCCTATCATTTTCCTGCTTATTTACATCCCACGTTTCCAAATCCTCATCCTGCACAAAAAAACAGTCCTCCAGTGTAAGACATACCCCTTTCCCGGTTAATGTCTGCGCTGCCCACGTTATCAGTTTTTTCTTGTTTTTTGGCTTTTCCAAAAAGGAAATTCCAAGCTTTTCGACTTTTCCCGGCGCAAGCTGCGCTGCGGCTTTTGCGGCAAAGCCTGCACTGTCTGCCGCTGCTTCCTTTAACCAGCCGATTTTACTGACACCACCTACCATGTTTCCTGCAATGTCCTTGATTTTCTCCTGCACATGGGAATTATCGGCAAGACCGCTGTAATTAATCCTGATGTCATATCCTAAAAGCGCCAGACAACCTGTCTCATCCTGCGTCAGGAATACATCGCCGACCTTTACATTCTTCCCAATCTCGTTCTTTTCCAAGTACATTTTTAATGCTTTCTGAATTTCGTCGCTATACAAATTGAGGAGTGCGCACAACAGCTTCCCTTTGTCCTGTTCTGCCATCCAGTTCATCACCCCGAGCGCCGCTGTCATGGAAGCATCTCCCATTTTTTTCAGAAACCGGACAGCCATATTCGGGTTCTCAATGGCACTGCACTTTTTCAGCGCCATTGGAAACAGATTGGCAAAGCTTTTTTCGTAATCGATCTCGCTTATGATAATTTTTACATGAACCATTTAAATCCTCCTGCTCCTTTTACGCAGAAATCAATCCCACATGTGTCTTATCTGTCTGCCGCTGTTACGATATCTGCTCAAAGCAGCTGTCAAACGTAGCCCGTTTTTCCTGCGGCACCCATGTACGGAACTGTTCAAACAGCTCTTTTGTGCTTTTTGTTGTTGATACAAGCAAAACCATACAGAGCAGGTATATGCAGCCCTGCACAGCCTGACAGCCGATATACTGATATGAAGCAAACAAGGAGCTCAGCATCCATATTCTGCTCTCATCATCCACCATGACCTGAACCATAATCCAGCAGGCAGGCTTCAAATACTCCCACAGAGGCACTTCCTCCTGCTTCCTCCCGCACCTGTTATCAACATATTCTTCCATCTCGAGAAGTCCTTTTCTCCTCGCCAAATCATGACAATGAAGCGCAATTTCCATTGCAGCAAAAATTTTATCGGGTTCTGTTGTAAAAACTTCTTTGTTATCTTCAATGATTTCCTTGCAGGTTTGTATAATATAATCTGTATTATCTGTATTCTTGCCGTTCATATTGCGGTTTTTCCTTTCTTTTAATCGTCCCTTTGTATCCCACTGTCATCCACAACATTCAATTCATTTCTTACCCGCATCAAAATCCGCCCTAAATGATTTTCTCCCTGACCAGTACGAATATCCATTCCCCAATAGGTATCGCCCCATGTGTTTCCCTCGACAAGCTGCCGCTCTTTGGTCGCAAGAAGCTTTCCTGCCAAATGGGAATTTTGAAGGAATTTTGCCCTCACAATTTCTTCCATGAATCCAAGCTTAACACATTCCCAATCCGAACGCAATGGCACCTGTCTGCCGCGCCGTTTTGCCTTTGCCGCCGGAAGTCCGCAAAAAAGCTGCTTGTCTTCTTCATGGATGCATTTTTGCGCCTGAAATGCCGCTTCCGCATTCTGATACCATAATCCCTGATATTCTATTTGGCAGGGATAGAAATTGCTTAGGAAATCATACTCATCACGAAATGCATAAATGGCTGATTCTGATATTTTACCGGTTTTCATAGTCATATATCTGTTTACCGCATCCCCTCTGAATCATTGTTTTTCCGTCAGGATACGCTCAATGCTTAGCTTGTATTTGTCCAATTGTTTCATATATGCCTGAATCAATTCTTTTTTTGCATCATCCGCTTTCATGTTCAGGATATTTGTTGTAATCGGGTACGCAACGGCGGCGGGGAGAATCGTACAGGCAGCACGCGCAAGCATTCCCGCCTCACTAAATCCTGATATGGCAAATCCTGCCGCTGCGCTTCCGGCGGGAATCAGATAACGCAATGCGTTGTATTTTGAAGTATATTCTCCTTCATCCGTAAACCGCATATCCTTTAAAAGAATATCCCGTATCATGTCCGCTTTCTTTGGATACTGTGCTTCGTATTTGTCAAGCCAGCGTCCGCCCTCCGAATATTTTGAATCCCAAAAGCCGACGCAGTCTGCCAAAGTCAGGTTTAAAGCGGAATGAATCAGAATCCCCTGTTGTGCCTGTGTCATAATCTGTCCTTGTAGCTGTGTGATAAATTTTTTCCAATATTTTTCAAATTCTTCATAATATGTTTCCTGCATTGCTTTCTTACTCCTTTCGCCCGAAATTGTTTAGTTGCAGCATTACGGAATCCAACTGTTTTTTGTGGTTCTGTATGTTTGTCATATCTGTTTTTAGGTCGTTAATCTGCTGATTAATGGCAGAGCGGCGGTTATTTTCCATTGCAATCTGGCGGTCTACCTCGCTGCGGTAACGATTTAGATATTCATCAATCTCATCTGACAGGCAATCCCGCATTTTCCTAATGTACCGATTTACCGCAGAAATGACCTTATCCGAAATGCTGTTGTAATAGCTTGTCAACTGTGGTTTTAATTTATCTTTACATCCCTCGCAAATTTGGGCCTTAGACGCGGTTGATGGGGCTCCTGCCACCAATCCGATAAAACCCCCTACCAATGTCCCGATTCCGGGAAGGATTGCTGTACCAATTGCTGCTCCTGCTGCCGTTTTTCCCCAAAATGCCACATTCTCACTGTTCAGTTGACCTGCGATATAATCTGCTGTTGATGCAATATCAGCAGTTTCAATTGCAATCTTTTGCGGAAAGTTGTATTTCGCGTGCGACAAATCAAGCGGTATAATATCTAATGATTTATAAATTTGCTGAAAGGAACCATGAAAAGCCTTCATTTCCTCCCGAAATATAATTTGTATCCGCCCGTAATAAAAGTCCGTTTGGGACATCAAATTTTCCGCCTGTATCTTACAATCACTGCTCAATGAAGAATTAATATATTCCTTTAATGCTTCTGTAGTATCCTTATAATGATCCAAATTTCCAAGAACAGTTATACACGCAGCAGATGCGTTGGCGCTAGCACTCTGTTCAGCCTTATCTGACAGCTCTTTTGCAGCCACATCAAAACACTGCATCCGCTCCAATTTCTCCTGACGGACAAACATACTCAAATCCGCTTTCTGTGAACGGTTTAACAGTTCAAGCCTTTGCTCATAATCTTTGGAAATCTGCCCCATCTCTCCCGAAACCGACTGATAGGTATCCTCAATTAACTGCGTCAATTTTTTGGTGACTGCAAGCGTCCTCTGATTTATGGTGTGCTGAATCAACTTTTGCTCCGTCTCCAAAGACATTCCAAGCAGAGCGTCATCTACAATCACCTGTTCTAAATCTGAATAATCCTGACTCCTGTTTTTTGTCAATTCATCCAACAGGCTTGAAATATCAGTTTTTTTGGAATCAGTCGATATATAGCAAACCGGCGAATCCGACGTGGCGAGTTTATTTACTTGCTCCCTGCAATAATCCTTTATTCTTGGAACTTCCTCCTGTGCTAATTTATCCATGTTATCAACCGCAAATATAAATTTCATATTATACCAGTCATAATAATGACGAATAAATTCCCTTTCATCACTTCCCCATAAATGTGTTGCGTTCAGAAGCATGATAATATCCGACGCTTTATCCATAGCATGTCTTATTTCGTCCCGAACAACGAAATCCGAATGCATCTCTTGAAACCAGCAGAGTGTAATTTCATATGCATTTTTAAGACACTCCCATGGAAGACCTATTGACACGACCGAAAAAACATCCAGATATTCTCCGTCTTGAGCCAATTTCTCTAACTTTTTCAGCAAATCACAAAGAGCCGTATATTGAACCTCAATTTCAGGCAAATTTACACCATTATATTTTTTTAATATATAATTTAAACTACTTGGACAACATCTAAAAAAGCCACTGTCCAGCTTTATTGGTTCATTCAATTTAATCTTCACAACAAGCTCTGTCGCATATGAAAATTTCAGAATCGGTGGTGTAAACAATCTAAAGATCTCTGGTATCCTGGCTTTTAAAAAAGCTTCTGCCAAATCTCTTTTTCCGCTTCCATACGTTCCTATGATGCAAACTTTTTTCTTCACCGCCGTCAATTTATCATCCACTAATATCTCACTTCCAAGAACCATCGGCGACACATAAGGCAAAACAACAGCCTCCTGAAGATTCAGTTCTTCTTCCAGTTTCATTTTAACATAAGCAAGCTGCCGGTCTCGTTCCCTTGGGCGAATCGTATCTAATTTTGTAACAACAAACACACACTGCGGAAGAATGGATTCCAAATTTTTCCTTATGAAGGAAAGCATGGCGTCCGGAACGGGCTTTTCCGCGGAGGTCAGGATAATCGACAAATCCGACTGCTCCCGCAGCGCCCGCACCGTCACGTCCTCGTGCCATGCCTCGGTTACATTCGTACCCGGCGTATCGATAATGCGGAACTCATTTTTCAGGATATCGGCAGGCAGGAACACATTTACTGCCTTTAACTGCTTTGCAACGGAAGTATCCGTTGTGTAATGCTTCAATCCTGACTGTAATTCGGCAAAGCAAGTGAATTTCAGCATTTCAGAACGTCCGTTCAGATACTCTAACCTTATTTTATACTGCTCGTCATAATCAATGACGGTAGATGCTACGGTCGTCCCCTGCAACGCACTGGAAGCCAAAAGCTCTTTTCTAAGAAGCGCATTAATGAACGTGCTCTTTCCCGTTGAAAATTCCCCAATCACACTAATGTTGAGTTTTTTATCGTTTTTCTTTTTGCGTATAAATTCAATTTGCTGTCGGACATCCTTCCAAGTGAAATTTTTTTCGCTGTATTTTTCCACGATCCCTTCCACAAATGACAAATGCTCGTCAATCCTGCTGAGTGTACCTAAATTGTTCAACGAAAAATAATCTTTGTCCTGTATGTTTTTATCCATATCGTGTTATGCTCCTACAAGTGTAAAAATGAGAGTGTCCAGTTTCGTATTCAGTTCATGGACCTTTGCCTCACACTGCGCCAATTCTCTCCTGCGTTTTTCCACTTCCTGTTCACCCTGCTGCTTTTCCTCAATAATTGCCTGAACCTGATTCTCAATATCGTTCAATTCCTTTGATACACTGCCAATAATCTGTTTTGCGATATCTTTCATCTTTGCTTTAATTCCGTCTGCCATATCTGCCGCCTGTTTATCTGCATTTTCTGCCAATTTCCTGACTGCTTCTGTTTTAATCTGTTCCTTCAGTTTTTCTAACGATCTTGACTGCCCTTTTATGATGTTATAGAGAAATTCTCCACCTAATACAGCAACTATAAAAAATGGATTCAGCAGCCCTAACATCCCCAAAACAATTACAGAACCAAATTCAACTGCCGTGGTTATTGCAAATTCTTTTCCAAGACCGTTCACCCCGCCCGAAAAAGCCAATGTAACATTGCCAAGTGCAAGACCTCCGGCAACACCTACAACTCTCTGCCAAAACGGAACATCGTTCGCTGTATACGCTTCTCCCGCCAATTCAACGTTAATGTCATCTATCTCCCTGAAAATCTTTGAAATATCTTTTTCGGCACCACTGAAAATGTCATTAATTTCCTCTTCTATCACCAACATAAACACATCTTTCTGCCAGTCCCTTTGTGCATCACTGACTTTTTCCTGTAAATAAGCAGAAATCTCTGCCGTAATCTGTTCCGCCTTTTTTTTGGTAGGCGCAAGACCAAAAGAAGTCTTGGGCGTAAATTCATCAATCCATACTGGTATGGATTTTATCAGATTATTAATGTTTTTCTTTATCTCCCGCTCAAGTTTCCTGCTGCTTATCTCTATACTTTCAAGCATTGCAGACTCTTTCTGCTCTTTTTCCTTTTCTGCCATTGCAAGTCTGGGTTGAATTTTATCATATTTTCGCTTTACCTCATCCAAAGACGAATCCAAAAGCTTTCTCTCTCTCGGAATAACAACCTCCAAAGCCTCCCTGCTTAAAATCTGTCTGACCTGTTTTGCGGGAGACGCCAGCTTGACTTTTCCTTTTTCCTTTGTCAAAAACTCCGTCAGACGCTTTTCCAACGGGATAATGCCGGATTTCTCCAACAGGGAATCGTCCTTATCCAGCCGCCCGTCCAACGCGTTGATTGCAGATAAACAGAATAACTCCGGCTGCGGATAAATTTCTTTTAATTTTATTTCCGCATACTGCCGAATCTGTGGCTGCTCCCTTTGTCTGATTTGGTCAAACCTGTTCACAACAAAAAATACATCCTCAATCTCTTTATCATACAAATCATTTTTCACAAACTTCATTTCATCGCCCGCGCATATCGCATTTGCATTCAGTACATAAAGGATCGCATCAACCTTTTGCAGATACTCCATTGTCACCCTCGTTCTCGTCTCGTCCTCATTCAGACCGGGAGAGTCAATAACTTCAACACCGTTCTTTAAAATCTCCAATGGATAAAACAGCTCCACCTTTTCATATGGACTTTGCAGCTTCATCTGCTTTTCATCCACTCCCATCGGGATTACAACATAATCCTCTATCTCATCATATGGAATTTCAAGCGGCGGGATTTTTTGTCCCTTATACTGCTCCATATGGCGCACCGCTTTGTCCGCAAGCTTGTCGGGCAGCGGCTCGGGGAGCTTTTCCCTGAAATAAAGCATCGCCCGTTTTTCGGTTCCGTATTTTACTTCATTGATAATCGCCGTAGTGGGCAGAGCATATGCCGGCAGGATTTCCTCCCCTATCAGTGCATTGATAAAGGTAGACTTTCCATTCTTAAACGTTCCCGTAACCATAATCTTGAACGTATCACTTTGCACTTTTTTGCTAAGCTGTGCAAGCTCTTTTTCCTTTGACATGTTCAGGCGGCTCGTCACCTCCGCCGCCCCCTCAAGCACCTGCGCCAATTCCTTCTGATATTCCTGATATTTCTCCAAGCTTCCTATCACATCGTAATTTTCCATCTTCTTTTATCCTTTCCGTCTTTTTACATACAATCCTTACGTTGCCTGCAGCAGTGCATTAATATGCATAATCTGTTCGTTAATTGATTTCAGGTATTTCTTTTCTTCTTCCATGCTTTCATCGCTTTTAGAGGCGTTGATGCCGTCTATTGCCGCCTGCTGCGCATCAAGCCATGCCTGCTCCGTTTTATCCGCTTCACTGATAATATTTTGATAAACTGCTTCCAAACGTTTTTCGCTGTCCTCCATAGACTGTTCAATCAATATCGGAACGCAGCGGGCAATTTCATCCCTAAGCATATTTCGCTGTTCTTCCAGCTTTCTCTTAAAAAACCGCTCCGAAAAAATCGTGGTGCCTGTTCCAATGCCCATTGTTGCTATGATTGGCATAAATCCCATTGCGCTAAACAGGGCATACCCCGAAACACTTAAAACCGCCGAGCCGATTTTAATCGCTGTATGCTGTTTGCTAAAATCCTCAACCTCAACGCTTCCACCGATTTCAACATCCTCAAACATGTGTTTGTCAACAATTGTTTCCTTTTGGTACAGGACATGGGACTGAAACGTCTTTTCAATCGAGATGCAGTACCATCGCACATCATTCTCAATCTGCTTCGACGCCGCAGCATCAATGCTGACTGCCATATTGGTCAGTTCCATTTTCATCCTGTATGGGAAATCCTCCCGCCACCACCTTTGCAGGGCGCCTGCATGGGAAAGCTCATATTGCAGACGTTCCGTAATTTTTGCCGCATACTCGTCAATCTGTGACAGCAGCAGCTGATAGCAGTTCGTGCACCTGCGCTGCATTTGCAGATGCAAATCGCCCCATGCGAGCCTTGCTTTTGCCAACTGCTGCTTCTTTGCCGCAATCTGTTCCGCTCTCTTTTTCTCGTCGCGCTCTTCCAACAGCAGCAGCTTTTCCGTCAGCGCGGATGATGCATTTTTCAGGATATCTGCGGTCTTCCCTAAAAGCCACGTCTCAACAAGCTTTTCGCGCTCCACACAGGCAGCCCAGCCCGCAATTTCATCCATTACCTTATCCATGCCTGTGATATTCTGATAGGTATCCTCGCTCAGTTCCACCGCATAGGGAATATAAATCGGAATCTCCATATTCCAGCTTTTAAGCTTATTCGCTATGTATCCGACTACCTGTGCGCGCTCGTCTTTTGGAACCAAATCAAGCTTTGTAATGATTAGCATCAGAAACGGCATCTTTTGCGCTGTCAGACGCTCCTCTATAAACAATTTTTCACTCAGGCTCAAGGCAGCCGTCGCGCTGACTGCAATCACAGCCCCGTCACAGCCTAAAAGAGCCTCCCCGACGACCTTTGCCCTTGTCTCGCTCAAATCGCCCGCGCCCGGCGTGTCAATCAGCTCCACGTTCCAATCCCGCAGCCATTCGTTCTTTACGCCTGCAAGGACCGTTCCCTGAAAGTCCTCCCCTCCGAAATTCTGCGCAACAAGCCCTTCCCATGACTCCTGTGATAAGGCTCTTTCCAATACTTTTTTGTTATTTTTGTCAAAAGCCATGAGCGCTTCCCTGTCATGATACCAGATCCTTGTCATTACCGCTGTTGTGGGAAGGTCTCCCTCCGGAAGAACCTCTTTGCCGAGCAGCCTGTTCAAAAATGTGCTCTTTCCTCGCGAGAACTCGCCGACAACGGCTACCGTAAACCGTTCCCGCCCAGCGCTTTGTCTAAGCTGTTCCAAGTCTGCCGCCATTGACGGACAGCCTGCCGCATTCAGCATATTTTTGCTGTCAGCCAGTATTGTTTGGACCACGTTTCCGATTTTTAAGGGCTCCGCCTTCGTTTTTTCGTTCTCCTGATTCCCATTTCTTGGGGCATCCGCCTCTGTTCGTCTTTGAAAGAAACCTGTATCTGAAATCTTATGCGCCATAATCCACCTATCCTTTCACGAAATATTTGTTGTAAAAACTCTTATCAATCGTTTGGTATATTGGCAGTAAGAACGGCTCCACCAGTAATTGGAGTAATTCCGACATGCGCTTTTCATCAGAAAATCCGTATGCTCCGCCTTCAAGCAAAGCATGAATCACTTTGTCGTATTCGTTCATCAGTTCATGATACAGCCCGTCATACTCTGTTCTGTTGTATTTCTTTACCGCATCATGGCGGAAATACCCGATTGGTTTATCAAAGTCTACCGTTTCGAATTTTTCATTGTACTCAAAATCCTCAAAGCCTGTGATTTTTTCCGTGGGAAGCTCTAATGATATTGCATATTTGATTGGAAACACCAACGTCTTATCCACTTCTCCTGTTGTCTGATAGTTCAGATAAGGGAATGTAATGCATAGACTTCCGTTTTTTATCTGAAGAATCGGAAATACGGTCCGATATCCCATTGGAATTTTGCAATTTAAGAAAAATCCGCTGGTTTCTAAATTGTTCTTCATCTGTTCAACCATCGTTACCTGTTTCATTTTAATAACCATGCTCCCTTCTATTCCTGTCATCCCTGATGAGCACACACGTTCATGCAGGTTATCATTTGACAATTGCCGTCTTCCCATGCATCCAAAAAGGTCTCAAGCGGCACCAGTTCCCCGCAGCCATTCGGATTTCCGGAATCATTTAGGATAACCATCGTATCATCCGGATTCGTCCGATCAATCCCAATCACTTCAACGGCGTGGTTTGCCCCGTCGCCGGGCGTGAACAGGTCATCCTGTTCCCCATACCAAATCTCGTCCGCGTCAACCGCAACAATGATTTTCCCTCCTGCTTCCAAGCATTCCTCAATATCCGACAGATTGTTGTGAAAGCTCATATCGCTGTCAATCCCGTAGTAATCAAGCACTCTGTCCATATTTAACATGGGCGTTCCACCCTCCTCGCTGAACCAGCCGTTTTCCTGTGCAAGCTTCGCAAGCTCCTCCATATCAATCTCCGTACCTGTTAACTCCTCAATTACAAATTTCTGTGCGTACAAAGCGCATCTGCCTGTATCTCCCTGATATTCCCATTCTTCCATAGCGCTCTCCGGTTCCCCGCAGACACGGTTCATGTCCGCATGCGCGGGATTAAAGTTTCCCAAATCGTCCGCATAAGTGCCCGCAACCGTTTCTACGGAATGCAGCCCTGCGCCTGTCAGCTTCTCTGTTATTACCAAATCTTCATTTCCGTCACCGTCAAAATCCTGATAGGTAACGGCAGTGTCCATGATGCCGTCGCCGTCCGAATCATGCATTTTGACGACTTCTTCAAAATTCTCGTCATAATTGCCATCGTGATAGATTGTCTGACTGTCCAAAGTCCCGTCCTGATTGTAGTCGTATTGTTCCATAATAGTGTCAATTCTGCCGTCATGGTCTGTATCAAGCTCTGTATGATAGGTGTCCGTCACACCGTCACCATTGGAATCAATCCCAAACGTATCCATCATGCCGTCACCGTCCGCGTCAAACAGCTCTGTATCAAGAACGCCATCCGCGTCAGAATCGATCATGCCTGCATCCCAAGCTCCATCATGATTGGAGTCTAAAAACACAGCATCTGCGTTCCCGTCGCCGTCAAAATCAATCTCTGCATAATCAACAATTCCATCGCCGTTGGAATCCATAAATTCCGCATGGGAATCTAGTACACCGTCGCCGTCAAAATCGAAATTCAGATTATCAAAATGAAACATATGCTCCCTCCTATCTTTGTACAATATTGGGACTTTTTTACTCCATGATTCGTCTTCTTAGCCCGAACGTATAAACCATATAAAATCCTGTTAAAACAATTATAACGTAATCTCGTTATATTTACAACTTAAATTTGATATTATTAAAAATAACCGGTATTATCATAAATTGTATCAGTCGTTTTCCCCTGTTTCTGAAACTTTTTTCCAAAGCAGTTCCCACGAAAAAGGCACCTGCAAATGCAGATGCCCAAAAACCAATCTGTCGCCCCTGACCATGACAAATGCCGCTTTACCGGCGGCTCTAGACCGCTCATTTTCCCACCGCATATCCATAATCTTTCCAAGCTCCTCTCTCACTCTTATTCGTCCGTTATTTTTAGCACTTATGTCTTTATTATAACGTTATCTCATTATGACTACAATTGTTTTCTGATATTATGATGAATAAACGCTATAAATATAACGGAAAATATAATCTATACGATATGTCATTGAATGCGTTATGATAAATAAGAACATTTATTCCTGTTTTGATGCGCTATCCTGCAGAAACAGGAGAACTATACTGTTTTCGAAATAATGAGGTCTTTGATGAATGAATTAAACCCGATCGAACGGATTCAGGAGCTTTGCAGGGAACGCGGCTGGAGCTATTACCACCTTGCAAAAGCTTCCGGAATCACTTATTCCACGTTAAACACCATGATAAACAAGCAAAACATGCCCTCGCTGCCCACGCTCTATAAAATCTGCCGCGGCTTTGGCATTCCCATTACGGACTTTTTCGAGCCGGACAGGAGCTCAAACGGACTGACAGACGAACAGGCACAGTGCCTCTCTCTTTTTACGGCGCTTACCAATGAGGATAAGCAGTTGGTTTTGGCTTATATTAAAGGGCTTTCGAAGAAATTATAGCAAGGGCTTTCTTGTATTTCTGAAACTTTTTTCCGAGATGGATTAAGATGTTTATTGAATTGCGCACAAAAAGCGCCTGCAAAACCGCAGACGCTTTTGAAAAACTGCTAAAATTAATAGGATACCCATCCGTCTCCGCCGCATTTGTAGCATTCTCTGCTTCCTTCACAAGCAGGGCAAAGCGTGCCATGCATTCTTCCTGTAGCGCCGCAATCTTTACATTTTCCGCTTCCGCCGCATCTATTACATTGATACCCGCTGTCACTACCAATGTCATCAAAACCATCTGTGTCAAAATCATAATCGCCAGAAGAATACGAATATGAACGGGAACGCGTGCTTGGTTTCGGAATAGGAACCTCCCCCTTGCCACCACACGTACTGCAAACCCCCGGTCTGTTTCTGCATAGCCCACAGTCCTTACTATCTCCGTTAAACCATGTATAATGTCCTTTTCCATCACATCGTTTACATTTACCATTGCCGCCGCATGAGGTGCACAATTTCATGCCTTCGCTTACGCCCGTCACACTTTTATCGTTTGTGTCAAATTCCTTTGTCACCGGTCCGCCGCAGGTTTCACAGCCTTCACCGCTACATTCCTGATAGGAAAACTCACATACTACAAAAGCCTCCATTTTCGACAGATCATACTTTACAACCTGTGGATTGTATATATTGGCATTAAATTTCACTTTCGTTCTTGGAGGCAGTACCAGCTCTTCAATTGTTGAATAATCCGCATCCGCCATCTCAAACAGATAATTTCCTTCCAAATCCTGAACCACAATCTCTGTTCCTTTCATATCCATTATATGGTACTTATCGGATGCATTGTAGAAATATCCCTGTATGAACTGCAGATGCGTTACCGTATTATACAAATTGGCATCTGTTATTGTATAGCCTAAAATATTTTCGTCTAATTCATTTTTTACTTCACCTGTATACTTATCCATAACCACATGATTATGCTCTGGTCCGCCGCAGCCAAATGCGGTATGTACTGTAGCTGCATTCACTGACTCTTTTGGTGTTAACATTCCTCCTAGTACAACAGTCATTGACAACAGAACTGCCAAAATTCTTCTTGTTTTTTTCATATGCACATCTCCTTTCATTTTGATTCAATAATTTGCATCTACAGGTTCAATTATTTCACACTTCTATATTCTTTATTATTTACAGGAACTCCCATTTACCCCTCCGCACACAGTCTTTTTTTATACTTACGCTCCGATGCCTGATGCTTCGTTTCATCCCAGTACGCCTTTCGTTCCTGTTCCAGAATAAGCAGCTTCTGCGAAATCATCTTCTTATTGGCTGTCGGTATCAGACAAAAAAATTCATCATAATAGGCATTTTCGTAATTCCATTCCTCCCCAAAACCGGTTTCGTCAGGCGGATAGTAGCTTTCCACATACAAAAAGTCATAGTAACCTTTTTCCCTGCAAAATTCAATTTGACAATCTGTATACCCACGAACCATATCAATCATTCCGATGTTCCAGAGAGAATCACTTTCCCATATGCTGATTGACTGTGAATCTTCACTGGTATGAAAAGTGTTAAAAAAAGCTGCCTCTCCTTGATAATACGGACAATTTTCAATCAGCAGATTTGCGTTTTGGTTCCCATAGGCTGCCGCCCGAACAAGCCACATCATGTAAGCTTTAACCATACTGCATTCTTGATTATGCACATGCAGATAGTTTTTGATTGCTTCCTCATTCTGCTGCACAGGATCTGTCTCATATGCGTCAAGCAATTCCTGCAGCGGTTTTTCACAACGTTCCCTGAAAAAATACGCCAGCTCCCACATCGCCACAATATCACCCATTTTACAGCAGTCTGCCAGCTTTCTTATTTTTGGATCTTCATAAATGGAGCCTTCATACACATTCTTTGGCAAAGATTGTTCTCTTAATTTATTTTTTTTCTTTATCATATAGCAAGCAGTACAACACACTGATACGAACACGGCTGGCAGCATACACACTACAAACGTTTTTCCTTCTCCTGCTGCAAAAAAGAGTATTCCTAATATAATACCTGCCACAACCCAATATAAAGCATCATACATATATGCCCATTGCTTTCTTAGCTAAAACGTTTGCTCTTCTCTTCATATTGTTCCCTTCCTTTCCCATAAACTTTTCTATTGATACCGTTCCACAAACCTACGCACCTGCGCCCCCTTTCTTTTTCATGTAATGCCGAGCCAAAAATCTACTGCAATTATATCGTAAAACCATTATAATTACAACAATTTCAGGACAATATCATAACATAGGAATTTTTGTGTTTCCGAAACTTTTTTCTGAAAGGAAATTCAATGCATCTGATTTTGTTCCTCCCACGACTCCCCAATATACGCCGTCCATTCATTATACAGCTCCTCCACCTGATCCAGACAGGCATTCATTGACTCCTCCACCGCGTCGCGGCTGTCCTGCCACTGCACATCCTGCGCGGAAAACGAAGTAAGCTTATCCAAAACCGCCTGCCGGATATACGCCGTTTCTTCCTCTCCCCAGCCTGCAAACCAGTAATTGATACCGATGAAATTATAATGACGCATCAACCGCTGCTCCTCCTCCATAAAACGGTACGTCACCTGCAAATCCTCCATAAAGGCATCCCCTTCATCCGCGTAGGACAAATACTCCTCTAAATAGGTTAAATCCTGAATATAATCCTGCAAATAAGTATATCGCGAATCCGCGTTCATCTGGTACTCCACTCTACTGATTTGATGCGCCTCAAGCATCTGTCCAAGCTCCTTGGAAATTTCATACGATTCACACGCCGCACTGTCCGTCTCCAGTTGGGCAATCATATCCTCAATTGTATCCTGCGCGGCAGTCTTCTGCTCTGCCGACGCATCCGCAAGATACGCATGCAGCGCCAAAAGGGCTTTGTCAAAATTTGCGCTGTCCTGATCCTGCAAAAGGATAATTGCAGCGTAATCATCGACAATTGCCCTGCGCTGTGCAAGCTCCTCCTGATTTTTGGAAGACGCGCAGCCTGTTATCGCTACCGCAATGATAATCCCTGCCAAAACCGCCAGCCGTTTCGGTTTTCCCAATGTTTTTTCTATTGTTTTCTCCATTCCGTTTTCTCTCCTTTTGTCACTGCCATCCTTGCGCAGTAATCACGTAATTTCTGCTCCGCATATCGTTCATGCACCGCTTCATGCGCGCCTTTGCTGCCGCAAGCTCTGTTTCCAAGATTTTAACGCTTTTCCCCTCATAGGGACATACACTGATATAATCCCTCAAAACTGACACCTGTGTCATAATATCAAGCATTTCCTCCGCCGATTCCGCGTCCAGCCGCACCATCACGAGACACAATTCGCGGTACGTAACCTCCGCGTACGCATCCAGATACGCCTGATAAAATCCGACAAGCTCCTCCCGCTCCGTATAGGATAATGCTGTCATCCCAAACCCTTCCTCCAAGTGCCCTAAACCTTCCTCCAGTATCAAATCCATATCATAGGTTTTGTCCAAAAGCTCCTCCAGTGTGGAAACCGGAAGGTCTGCCTTTGGAATGTCCAGCGTTTCCAAAGCATCCTTGTCATCACTTCTGTCAAATTGGTAATGCCGCGCCTCATTTCTTTTATAAGAAAGCTTTTCGTAAAACTGCTCCACCGCATCCCTGTCACGTTCCAAAACTTCCTTTTGTGCTGCGTTCTCAAGCACCTGCTGCTGTATCTCAAGCTGTATTCCCAAAGCGCCTAAATTCCTTCCGACCTGATACAGCACCTCCTTAAGCTGATACCGTTCCTGCGCGTTAAGCTGATACGGCTGCCGTGCCTTCCATACACACAGGCTGCCCGTCGTAAACAATATCAGCGCCGCCAGCACCGTATAGCAGATTATTTTGCGTTTTTTCACAGACGCACGCGCCGCCTCCTGCGCTTCAAGCAACTGCAAAAGCGCAAGAACATCCTCCCGCATCTGCGCAACATTCTGATAGCGCCTGCGTGCCAGCACATGAAGTCCTTTCGTGACAATCTGCACGGTTTTTTGGATAATAGCGACTGGTTCCCCTGAAAAAATGTCCAAATCCCGGGAAAGGCTTTTTCGAATCTTGTTTTCCACGATATCTTCATCCGTAAGCACGCGTCCTGTCAGCATCCGGAACCATACCGCGCAGACGGAATACAAATCCGTTGCCGGACTGATATTTTTCCGTTCCCTCAGACGCACTTCCGGAGCAGAATACCCCTCTTTTTCGCTAAAGCAATACTCCTGCGTTTCCTGTCCGTCCATAAGCCAGACACTGTTATAATCGATTAAAAGCGCCTGTTCCGGCAGCATTACAATGTTATCGGGACTGATATCAAGGTGCAGGATGCCACTCTCATGAAAGCATACGACAGCCTCCAGTATTTTAAGCACCGTCTCCGCCATGTCTTTCAGCGTTCCAAGCTCCTGCCGGCTTGCCAAAACCGTCTCCAGATTCTTTCCGCCATGAACTGCAAGCACCGAATAAAAGGTACCATATGCCCGATAAGAGTTCAGATTCCCCGACACCTTTTCCGGCGCCTGTTCCAAAAGCTTCAGATTTGCCTGATTTCCGCGGTAAAAATTCTGCCTGTGGCGCTCCATGACACGCACGCCGTCCCCGCGGCAGCAGATTTCATTCGACGCGTTTCTGTAAATATCGCCCTTTGGATGATACGGAAACAATTCTTTTATCAAGACATAATGACGGCATTCCTGATTCAATTGATCCTTATAGGACGCACGGTAGACCACAGTACTCCCTCCGCATCCCACGACTGCTTCCAGCCTGTATTTTGTTCCGCCAAGCAGCAGCATATCTCCGGAACTTAATAACCTTCGTTTATCGCCCATCTGATTTCCTCCTTGCTGCTACCATTTTATCAATCCGCTGGTTCCTTTTCCGAATCTTTTTTCTTTATGATTGCATTTCAAGGCGATTGCGTTTCAAACAATGCATTCAGTGCCGCCGACATCCTGTCGCTTACCCATTCTCCTCCCTGTGTCCGCATCGCATAAAGCACCAGAAAGTCAAACGGATTTCCCACATCCAAAAGATTCATTCCATACCGGTCCAAAAACAAATTCATCCGTTCCAAACGTGTTTCAAAAATAGTATCCGCGTCCTCCTCCTCTGTGTCAAAAAAGATATCATCCTCCTGCGTCCCGTCATCAAACGCTTCCGTCACAAGATAAAGCAAAATCATCACTTTGCGGTTGACATCCTCCTTGCGGTTTTTCATATTCAAGAGCCCGCTTTCACTTGGCCAGTACTTTTTTATCACCTTCTGCAGCAGCGTATAGTTTGCGGTTTTTTTTGTTTCCGGCACGTGCATCCGCATATAGGTTTCCATTACCTCTTCAATCGTATATCTGCGCTCTTCCTCACCGCCGATGCCCTCCGGCTTTTGCAGCAGTTCCAGCAGCTGCTCGAACTTTTGGTATGCCGTTTCATGAAGCTGCCCTAAATCGTCTATGTGTTCTCTGAAAAATTCCAGCAGCTCTTCCTCACTAAACACATTGGAAAATGCGTCCCGCACCTGCCTTGTATAAATAACACGTTCCTTTTTTGCGTCAGTGTATGGCGTCTGCGGATACAGCGCCTGAATCTTTTCTTTCAGAATGACCGCCTCCTCATAGCGCATCCCTGTCCTCAGTCCAAATGCATACACCAGTTCGTTTTGATTCCTGTAATGGATTCCTGTTTCCGACGCCGCACCAAGGAGCTGATACGCACGCTTTTCATCAAGCCCCAGCACAAAACAGATTTGAAACAAGGTTTCTCTGTTTTGGGGAATATTGCGGCCTTTCAGCCAGTTCTGCACCTTCCGCGCAACGTTTGTCAAAGGCTCTTTGCTGATTTGGGTCATGCCCGCTATAAGCCTGTTTTCCAAGTCACTGTCCGGATACACCTGTCTTAACACTTGGTCAAAGCTGCGAAACATCGCCTCCTTTTTTAAAAATTCTACCAGCTCCCCCGGCGTTTTTTCACCTCCGGACAAAAATCCGATATTATTTCTTGATATCTCCGTCATCTCATGCCCGTCCATGTAATGCTCTCCTCGTTTTCGCTATTGTAGCTTGATATATTATTGTTCTGATTTCATTATCACTGATACATTTTTTCATGTCAACAAAAAGATATAATGCGATTGCTCTCATTTCAATCCCTCCAATATAAAAATAAAATCCTCTGACTAACACAGTAATGTATTAATCAGAGGATACCCTGCTTTTTCTATTTTGTCATTGGATGCTTAATGCTAACACAAATCTATATCTTAGTCCACTCTTCTACGGCATCACAATCTTCCCCGACACAGCACACGCCGCCGCGGACTTTGGAGAAGCAAGATAAATCTCTACCTTCGACGTTCCCATACGACCAAGAAAGTTTCTGTTATTCGTCGCTACAACACGCTCGCCATCCGTCAAAATTCCCCCGGTTCTGCCACAGCACAGTCCGCAGCTTGGGTGCGTGATAATCGCCCCCGCTTCCGCCAGAACCGCCATTGTACCGTTCTCTACCGCTTCCCGGTATATCTTGCGGCTTGCAGGTGTCACAATCAGCTTAACAAACGATGCAACCTTCTTTCCCTTCAAAATTTCTGCCGCCGCCATCAAATCTTCCAGTCTTCCGTTCGTGCACGAACCGATAAAGACCTGATCGATTTCTGTCCCTTCCAGCTCCGATACAGGCTTCACATTGTCCACATTCGACGGACATGCCATCACCGGCACAAAATCCTCCGCCTTATAATTGATTACCTGACAATACTCTGCGTCCGCATCTCCCACCAAATCCTTTTCCTTATCCGTCAGCTCTATGCCGCAGTATTCTGCCGTCTTCTCATCCGGCGTAAAAAGTGCACACTTTGCCCCTGCCTCAATCGCCATGTTCGACATCGACATTCTCGATGCCACGGACATATTTTCCACAGTATCCCCGGTAAACTCAAGCGCCTTGTAAGTCGCGCCGTCCGCACCCAAATCACCGATTAATTTCAGAATAATATCCTTCGCCATCACATTTCCGGGCAGCTTTCCCGAAATATTTACTTTTATCGTTTCGGGAACCCGAATCCAAAGCGTACCTGTTCCCAGAATACTTGCCATTTCCGTATAACCGATACCGGACGAAAACGCCCCCACACAGCCGTATGTCGTGGTATGGCTGTCCGTACCGAACACGATATTTCCGGGTTTGACATAGCCTGCCTCCGTCATAAGCTGATGACAAATCCCATCGGAGCGGTGAATGTTTTTCATCCCGTATTTTTCAACAAACGCATTTCCCACCTTGAAATGCCTTGTATCATCAATCTGACTTGCAGGCACTAAATGATCGTAAATTAGTACCGCCTTATCCGCGTCCCACAGCTTTTGAAAGCCCATCTCCTCAAATTTTGATGCCACAAACGGGATAAAAATGTCATGTATCATTACGCGGTCTACATTTACCGTCACAATGTCCCCCGGTTTTACATTCTTTCCGACATTGTTTCCCACAATTTTCTCTATAATTGTTGAACCCATTGCTTTCCTCCTAAATCCACTACTTACCCCTTAGAATTGTTTAATTTTTGCATCGCCTTTACCAGACCGCCTGCCTTGATAATTTCAACAAGATTCTCCGGAAGGGATGTGATTGGATATTGTATTCCCTTATGTTCAATCGCCTCATTAATCGTGACGGTAATCTTGTCACCCTCACACACTGCATCGCGAAGTGTTTCATTCTCAATTAACAAAAGTCCGTTATTAATCGCATTCCGAAAGAAAATACGCGCAAACGATTTTGCGATAACACATTTGATTCCAAGCGCTTTTATGATTTCCGGCGCCTGCTCCCTTGACGAACCGCAGCCGAAATTTTTTCCGGCGACAATGATATCGCCCTCTTTTATCCGGGCAGCCAGCTCGGGGCGCAGAGGGGAAAACGCATAAGGCGTCATATCCTTCACTGTCTTTAACGCCAAATATTCCGTAGGGATGATGATGTCCGTGTCAATGTCATCACCAAGCACCCATATTTTACCGCTGAATTTTTCCATTTTACATCAAACCTTAACCTTTCTATATCATGTCCGCCGTAGCAATCTCACCCTTAATTGCCGATGCCGTAACCGTCGCCGCCGACGCAAGATACACAAACGAGTCCTTGTGCCCCGCACGTCCTTTAAAATTACGTGTACCTGTGCTAATCAGTACCTCATTCTCGCCAATCACACCCTGACAGCTTCCCCAGCAGACACTACAGTTCGGGTTCATCACAATTGCGCCCGCTTCCATAAAGGTATCAATAATGCCCTCCGAAAGCGCCTGCCTGTAAACCTCCGCGCTTGCCGGAACCACCAGAAAACGCACAAGCGAATGAACCTTCTTTCCCTTAATTAACTCCGCCCCCACGCGCAAATCCTCAATCCGCCCGTTGTTGCACGAGCCAAGAAACGCCTCGTCAATATGCGTACCCACGCATTCCTTTGCGTCAACCACACTGTCAACAAAATGCGGCTTTGCCACAATCGGCTTGATGGTGGAAAGGTCAATCTCATATGTATGCGCAAACACCGCGTCGTCGTCGCTTGCAAAGCAGTGCTTCGGCTCTCTGCCGTGCGCCTTTAAATAGTCAAGCGTAATCTCGTCAACCTCCATCAGCGCCGTCTTTGCTCCTGCCTCCACACAGAGGTTGCAGACTGCAATCCGGTCGCTCATGTTAAGCGTTTTTAATCCTTCCCCGCCAAACTCCATCGCCATATAGTTTGCACCGTTTGCGCCAATCATGCCGATAATTGAAAGAATTAAATCTCTTGCATAGACACCTTCCTTTAGCTTCCCTTTCAAATTAAACCGAAGGGTTTCCGGCACCAAAAGCCATGATTTTCCCGTAACCATCGCATATAAATAATCCGTACAGCCAACGCCTGTACCAAATGCGCCAACCGCGCCGTATGCGCAGGTATGGCTGTCCGCACCGAATATCAGTTCTCCGCTTGTGACGTGGTTTTCCATCATCACCTGATGGCACACGCCCGCGCCCTCATAAAACCGAATGCCATGCTCCTTTGCAAAATCTCGCATTTTTTTATGTGACGCCGCCGTCTTGACGCTGTCACACGGCACGTTATGGTCCACAATCCAAACAAGCTTATTCACATCTGCAATGCGCGGCTCCTTGAGCTGGTTGTACATATCAATCGTCAGATGTGTCGTTCCGTCATTGCTCATCAGACGGTCAAGCTCCACGGTATGAATGTCGCCCGCCTTGACCTCGCTTGCGCCTGCCGCTGCCGCAATTATTTTTTCCGCCATTGTCATTCCCATATTGAAACTTGCTCCCTTCCTATTGTTATTTATTCAACGCCGCAATCAGTCCGCCCTGATCCAAAATTCCCTGCATATACTCCGGCAGCTTTGTACACTGAAATTCCCTGCCGCCTGTGCGCACAACGCCTTCCTTCATCGAAAGCTCCATCTCGTCACCCGCATTCACATTCTCATACAAATCCTTACATACAATGACCGGCAGACCGATATTGATTGCATTCCTGTAAAAAATCCGCGCAAACGATTTAGCGACAACCGCCTTCACGCCAAGTGCCTTCAATACGGCAGGTGCCTGCTCCCTTGACGAGCCGCACCCGAAATTCTCCGACGCCACCACATAATCGCCCTCCTGAACCTGCGACGCAAACGCCGCGTCAAGCGACTCAAACGCATGCACCTTCATTTCGTCAATCGTCGGATAGATAATGTACTGCGACGCAATAATCTGATCCGTGTCCACGTCCTGATGAAACTTAAAAATTTTTCCCATGTCTTCTCTATTCTCCTTTTCACCGTTTTATTTTACCATAGCTTCATAGCCGTTTCAAGACGACTTGCCTTCCTCATGGAAAAGCGCGGGAACTGCCGCTCCCAGTGCCGCTGCCACGAGCATCCACACAACCGCGTCCAGCGGAAAGCACAGCATTAAAAGCAGCACCACCGCCACGGGCTTTTTCATCATAAAGCCAAGCAACGCCGCCGTTACCACTGCCGCCCCAAACACAGGGTCAACGCTGCAGAGCATACCCATGCCATATCCAATACTGACACCGGAAAAAATGACCGGGAAAAAGTGTCCGCCCTTCCACCCGCTCTGTATGCAGACATTTGTAATAAGAAGCTTTGCGACACCAATTCCAATCAGCATAAGGGGTGCATAGTCCAAATACGTCTCCGCAAGAACCTCCATCTGCGACTCCCCTGAAAACATGCTAAATGGCACAAATAACCCAAAAATTCCCAAAACGACGCCACCAAGGGTTGCACAGAGTATCACGCCGCACTTCTTCTGAAGCACGCCAAAAAAGCGGCTGCACCCTGTATGGAACACCGTATAAATTATTCCAGTCACAATCCCCACCGGAACGAGCACAATCACAGAAAACCGCTCCCTGTTCCCAATGTCAGGCGCCGTCAGACGCGGCAGTCCTGCACCTCCGCCAAGAAGCTTTCCCAGCAGCACAAAAACACCAAATCCACCCAGAAGCGCCATGATATAGGTAATCATTCTGACCGTTTTTCCATACTCGGTTGTATGCTCCTCCTCCACGGAAAAGCTGTATCCAAACAATGGGGAACCAAAAATAACGCCCAGCGCCGCCGCAAGCCCCATCTGGGAAAGCTCCTCTAAATGCTTCCCCGCGTAACGGAACCGGCTGCCTGCCCAAAAGCACAGCCCGGCAATAATCCCTGTCAGTCCCGCCTCAGGACCAAGGCTTGCGCCAAAAACAAGTGGCAGCAGTGCCGCGATGGTGCGGATTGCCAAACGGTCACAAGGATACTTCCCTTCTTTTTTAATGACCGCCATGACCTGCTCCATATTTTCCGGCGAGGCATGAAACAGCTTTTCATAGATACCAATCACCACACCGCCCAAAATACAGATTGCCAAAATCAGGTAAGGCTGTGGTACAAGCGTTGGAAGCGTTGTAAATAAAAGCGCCTGTCCAATGCCCATAACCCGCAGAAATGCCCATATAAAAGCACCAATCGCCCCACCAATGCACAGGGCAAAAAACAAAAACCGTATTCTTTTTCCCATTTCCATGTCTCTCCTTTTACCGCTTCTTTGCGTTCAATTTTGCCTCAATTCCCTGATAGACCCTCTTCATGGTGAGTCCCTGCACAATCGTGGTAAAGAACACAATCGCATAAGTCCCCCCAAGCACAATATGGTAAATCGTAGGCGGAAGCATATCCTGCGTGCTCATTGCAAGGGCAACGGACAGACCGCCCCTTAGACCGCCCCATGTAAGCAGCTTCGTAAAGCTCCACTTGTCATAGCCGTCCGGCAGCGTTCCGGCAAACAAAGACGACGCGCCCACACTGCCCATGCGCCCAATCAGATTGAAAATAACCACCAGCACCGACACAATCAGCACATTGGGCATTTGCAGGATATGCAAAAAGCTTAATCCCAAAAGCACATACAAAACCGAATTTAACAGATTGTCCAAAATCTCCCAAAACGTGTCAAACTGCGCCAGCTCCATCTCATCGCCCTTGAACGCCCGAAGATTGCGCTGTGCCGAGAACAGCACGCCGCATACAACCGAAGCGATTGCCCCGGAAAAATCGAAACAGACGCACAGCACGTAGGATAAGGTAATCGCCAAAAGGCTGACATAAATCCGCCTTGCCCCGTCCTGCGTCCTTTGAAAAATCTGAAAGCACACGAGACTAATGACCACGCCCACGGCGACAGCCCCAAACAATTCGCGGAACATCACCGCAAAGAAGCCGCCCCCCTCCTTGGCCGTAACCATTCCTGAAAAACAGACAAACAACGCCACGCCAACGCCGTCATTGAGCAGGGACTCTCCTTCTATGATAAATCCAATCTGCTTCGGGAGATTGAATTTTTTCAAAATGCTGGTTGCAGCAATCGGATCCGTGGGTGCTGTAATACTGCCAAACATCAGGCAGACTGGCAGTGAAACGCCCAAATGCAGCACCACGGAAGCCCCGTAAAAGAGCAGACCGTAAAACACCGCGCCCAAAAGGGTGGCGCCGATTGCAAGCAGGCTGATAATCTTGGCATGCTTCTTGAAGGACAGCAGCTTCATATGGCAGGAGCCTGCAAACAGCATGAAACACAAAACACCGTCCATCAGAAATGCGTCCAAATCAATCCGCCATATCCTATCCACAAACTGCTCAATGAATGCCACATGAAAAAAATCTCCTGTAATCAGACAGCCCAAGCCGATAATGACTGAAAAAAGCATTAAGGCAATCTCATATGTAAGCTTTGTCACCTTTTCATTAAAATACCCCAGTATCACCACAAAAAGCAATAATATGACCACGGTACCCAAAAAATTTTCCATTGCGTTTTAACCCCATTTCTCTGTACTGTATTTTTATGATTATGGTTCTTTCAAGTATTAGGAAGGAACCATTCATTAGTAAACCATATCCGCCGTATCATTGTCAACCGTTGCCGCATACGATTTCCCCCATATGTCTTTCAAAAAACGTCAAAAACCCTTCCTCCACAGCGACCTCGTCAAGCCGGCTTCCCTGCAAATCGTAGTAATACTTCCCTGTCTTTAAATCAACCGAAATACTGTCAAGCGGAAATCCGGGATTGCGTTTTGGGTGTGCCTTTGTGGTCAGAAGAAACGGCTCGCTTTCCATGCTCTTTTCCATCGCCGAATACACATGCTTTTCGTCAAGCACGAGGCAGACCGCGTTTTTATAGCGCGCCACGAGATTGCCGTACTGTCTTGCAAGCCCCATGTAATACGCCTGCATTTCGTCATCGCTAAGGCGCTTTCCCTGCACCCTGCGCACGTTGACGCCCGGCTGGAGTTCGTCAGGCACATTGTCAAAATAAAGTCCCGAATCACAGGAAAACAGCGGCACCTGCAAAGCCGCAAAATACGCCTTTGCCTTCTGTATGGCATTCTCCAGCGGCGATTTTCCCGTTTCCGGCACTTGGGGCAGCGCTTTGCCCAGCTCCATAAGCCCGTAAGGTTCAATGCCAAGAACAGATATCCGCCTGCGCATCGCCTCAATTTTTGCCGGATTATTGGTTGCATATAGAAGTTTCATTGTAAGCCTCCACTGTATTTTATGACACCTGTGTCATTTTTCTTTTGCCATGCTTTCCACAAAACATGAAAAGACGCAAAGAACGCCCTGTTAAAAAGTATATCAGTTTTGAAAAAAATTGTACATAATAAAATAAAACACTTGAAAAATTAAAAAAAACGGATAAAATTGTAAATAACGCGTTTGATAAATTATTTGATACGGAACTGTCACGAATGCTTGAATAACAGTTCTTAACTGCCGTCAGGAAAGGAACATGGATTATGACAAACTATGACCATATCAAAGAACATTTCCATAAGAAACAGGGCTTTATCCAACTGCTCAACATGGAGATTACGGATATTTCATACGGCTACTGCAAGGGGGAAATGCCCATGAAGCAGGAAATCTTAAACCCGCTTGGCATTGTGCACGGCGGCTGTACCTTTGCGCTTGCCGACACCATCGGCGGAAGCGCCGCCCTCACGCACGGAAAGGACGTTGTCACGGTGGACAGCACCATTCACTATCTTGCCCCCGCGTGCGATACCGAAAAGCTGATTGCGGAAGCAAAGGAGGTCAAGTACGGCTCCAAGGTCGCCGTCTACGAGGTCAATATTTTTAAGGACGACGGCACGATTGTCGCAACCTCCATGCAGTCCTATTTCATAACGGAAGCGTCTTAATATTTTTTGACTACAAAAGTCAATCGAACATTCACCGCCCGATTGACTTTTTTGGATTGATTTTCATTCTATCCTTTATTTCTTGTACAAATCCCTCTTATCAATAACCCTGACAGCCTTGCCCTCGCTTCTGGCAATGGTCTTAGGCTCAACCACCTGAACATCAACCTTAATGCCAAGCATGGACTTTAAGCCCGCCACAATCTTCTTCTCGCGCGCCGCTACGTCAAAGGTCGCGTCCGCAGCCATCTCCGGCGTCTTTTCCACCTGAACCTCAATCGTATCGTTGTTCTTGATACGGTCAACCAAAATCTGATAATTTGCCTGATAGCCCTGATTTAACAGCACTGCCTCAATCTGTGAAGGCCATACGTTGACGCCCTTCACCACCATCATGTCGTCGCTTCTGCCCATCGGCTTGTGCATACGGATATGCGTACGCCCGCATGAGCACGGCTTTCTCGTCAGGTAACAGAGGTCGCGCGTGCGGTACCGAAGCAGCGGAAACGCCTTTTTCGTGATACACGTAAACACCAGCTCGCCAATCTCGCCCTCAGGAAGCACCTCACCCGTGTCCGGATTGATAATCTCCGCGATGAAATGATCCTCCTGTATGTGCATACCCTGCTGTTCCTCGCACTCAAACGAAACGCCCGGGCCGGAAATCTCCGTCAGCCCGTAAATGTCGTATGCCTTAATGCCAAGCGACTCCTCAATGCTTCTGCGCATTTCCTCCGTCCACGGCTCCGCGCCGAAAATGCCAGCCTTTAGCTTAATCTGATTTTTTAATCCTCTCTCATTAATCGCCTCACCTAAATTTGCGGCGTAAGACGGTGTACAGCACAGAATGGTCGAACCCAAATCCGTCATAAACTGTAACTGCCGCTCCGTATTTCCCGAAGACATCGGAAGCGTCAGGCACCCTACCTTGTGCGAGCCGCCGTTTAAACCGGGACCACCCGTAAAGAGTCCGTAACCATAGCAGACATGACACACATCGTCCTTCGTGCCGCCTGCCGCAACAATCGCGCGCGCGCAGCACTCCTCCCACACGTCAATATCCTCCTGCGTGTAAAACGCCACCACGCGCCGTCCCGTCGTGCCGCTCGTTGACTGGATACGCACACACTCTGAAAGGGGCACGCCCAAAAGCCCGTACGGGTACTGGTCGCGCAGGTCATTCTTGTCGATAAACGGGAGCTTATGTAAATCCTCAATCCCCTTGATATCCTCCGGCTTTACGCCTGCCTCGTCCATTTTATCATGGTAAAACTTCACATTGTCATAAACAAACCTTACCTGCTCGGTAAGCCGCTTGCTCTGAAGCGCCTGTATCTGCTCCACAGGCATTGTCTCAATTTCAGGTTGATAGTAATTCTTAGACATTCTCATTTCTCCTCCGCTTTAATGGTTTAACGTAATATACTTTTAAAGTTTATCATAATTCTTATCAAATGAAAATATCTAATTTATTTTTTTTACGCATTTAAGAAGTCAAACGGCGCCTCCCTGTTGCTGTGCAAAAAATTCATCAACAGATATGCCGCGCGAAGCGATACCTTTTCTTCTTTCAGTATCCGCGCCGCTTCCATTTTATCGGCAATCACAACCTGTATCGTCTCCGTATCCTCCATATCATCGCGCCCGATTGTCCCTGACGCATACCCGAACACGGCGTTACAGCTCTCGTCCGTAAAGCCCGCCCCCATAAAAAACGGTCTGCGGTATGCCTCGTTTCCGCCATAGTACACCTCAAAATCCAGCCCTGTCTCTTCCTTCATCTCCCGCACTGCCGCTTCCTCCGGTTTCTCGTCCCCGTCGATTAAGCCTGCCGGAAGCTCGTAAAGATAATCGCCAACCGGATAGCGGTACTGGCGGATTAACACAATTTTATCCGGTTCTTCCTTCCATATAGGATAAATCACAACACCCTCCGCCTTCATGTCATTTGTCAACAGCTTGATGTTTTCCGCCTTTCTTCTTGATACGAAAAAATAGTCAAATTTCCGTCCGGTGTCTGTTAATGCGTCGAGCTTAAATAAATTTAAGAATTTGTTGTCTGACAGCTTGTGTATGTTTGTATACTTTTTCATAATAAAAACACCATCGCTTCCTTTCCTTTCTTTTCATTTATCTGTTCCTTGTCTGTTAAAATATTAACAACAGAAGCTTCTACGTACCTGTCCTAAATAGGTATTAAAGAAAATATTTACACTTGGAACCCTCTTTACAATATAATATACACCGATAAAATGCAATATTTATCTTTTTTCTTCATCGCAGGTCGCAGGTTTTATTGCAGGTCAATCTGGGCAGACACAACAAACGCTTCCATATTCTAAGATTTCCATAAAAATATTTCATAATACAAGCTGACATATATCGTCTTAGAAACCATGTGCATAAAAAAACCGCATAGGTTCCTGCCTACACGGTTTTGTCAATCCATCTCTTTTACTTTTGTATATATTTCTCTGCGTCCGCAACAGTGTTGTACACCTCAATCCGCTGCAAATCAACCTCCGGCATTCCGATAAACAGCCCGCCGTAATCGTATGCGTCAACATTTTTCTCAATCCGCACAATCTCGATAAAGGCGTGAATGACCTCCTTCGTCCAAATCGTGAGGTACGCCTCATAAACCGCTCCCATATCCAGCAGCTCCTCGCAGCTAAAACCGATTCCGGTCTTTGACACGTTCATAACCTCCACGCCGATTTCCTCCTGCGCGCCCTTGTCAAGCCGCTTTACCAAAAGCTTTGACACCAAATCCGTTCGTTTACTCTTTCTTCGTTCTTCCATATCCATTAACACTCCTTTGTGCAATCTGCTTGCTTTTTATAAGATAAGTTTATCCCAATTTGTATTTTCTGTCAACTTCCTTATCCTTATTTTTTTTCGTCTACCACCGTGTGTCAATCCGCAGATGTTTTTTAATCAGTTCCTTCGCCTTCACAAAGCGGTTCAGATAATCCCCGTCAAGACAATGATAATCCACCTGATAACGGTCCAATAATGCCTTAATCTGCCTGCTGTATTTTTCCCTGTCCGCCGCAATCGTCTCATTCCTTGTCCCGTCCTGCACAAACGCAACCGTCGGCTCCAAAAACAAAACCAAATCCCAATCCGTAATCGCATGAATGGCTTCCGCAAGCTTCCTGCAGCGCGCAATTTCCTCCTGTCCGGTCAATAAAAAATCAGCGTAAAACAGTGTCGTCAGCGCGTCCGTGTCCACAAACAGAATGCGGTTGCTAAGCTTTACAGCGTCCATAACATGCACCCTTTGCCGCAGCAGGTTTTCATAAAGATCCTCCGCAAGCAGCATGTCCTCGCCGCCCGCGTAATCACAGGTATCCCTTCCCACCTCCGCCACAAAATTTGTGCGATACGCCGCCGCCAAATTCTGAACCAAGGTAGACTTTCCCGTACTCTCGCCGCCCACGACCAAGACCTTTCGCACATAATAAGCCTTGCAGACGTCCGGTACGTAATCCCAGTGCTCGCCTGCCCATTCCCTTATCTGTGTAGAGCTGATTGGCACCTCTTTGCGTTCAAAATAAACAACCGCTGACGCGGGCGCATACAGACGCTCAAACCGGTCGGCTCCCTTGTAATCGTCCCCGCAAAACACAACATCAATCGGCTTTCCGACTGCACGCTTAATGTCAGCCGCGCCCTTTTCCCAATAACAATCCGTATTATATGCTTCCTTGCTTACCGCCTTGTCCTCTATCAGAATGATTTTTACGTTGGATAGCTGCCTTGTGCTGTTCAAAATCCAACGGTAGCGCAGCTCCTTGCCCGTGCTTTCACGTCCCTTACACCAACTGATGACAACATACAGCTCCTCGCACATGGAAGCCGCTTTGATAATATCATGTAAGTGACCGATATGCAGCGGATCAAACGATCCGCCATACATTCCAACCTTATACTGCATGTTCATGCTCCCGTCCTTCTTGCCTCTTTTTCCCATTTGACAAGCATGATAACCGCGTTTCCGAGATAAACCACCCACATTAAAAGTGTTGCCATGTTATCACTGCCCGACGCAAAATCGCACCACCACATATAAACGCTGAAAATATCAACTGCCACCCAAATCCACCACTGCTCCGCAAACATTCTGACACTGACAAGCATTGCAATGACAGACGATACCGTTGTAAATGCGTCGACAAACGGCATTGCGTCGTCTAACTGCCTTAAAAGCAGACCATATAAAACCGTAAAAACAAGCATGGAAAGTAGCAAAAAAAGACGCTTTCCCCAATTCATATGCCGCTTGCGAACCTCCCGCGTCTCATCGTTCATATGCCTGTTCCACACGTAAAAACCAACAAACTGCATCGGAACATAGTACAAGGCATTCAGCATGGTCTCACCATACAAGGCTGCCTGATAGGAAATGACTGCATAAAGTATCGTGTTGATAATTCCAAAAAGATATGCGGACAGTTTTCCTTTTCCAGTACACACCACACACGCAACTCCCGTTACCGCTGACAGGATACCCATGACGGAGTCACCCCAGTAGATACTTAGCCCCATAATGACAATACAGGCAAGCGATAACCATGCAACCTCCCATTTTTTCCAGCCTTCTGTTTCCGTCCTGATAAAGCGCTTAATCCTATTCATCTAAAATTCCCCACTATGCTTTCCTGTCTGTCGGGTTGCCATCGATAAACATCGCGTCCCCAAACGAAAAAAACCGATAACGCTCCCCCACCGCAACCCGGTAAGCATTGAGCACATGCTCCCGCCCCGCAAGCGCGGACACCAGCATAATCAGCGTCGACTCCGGCAGGTGAAAATTCGTAATCAGGTTATCAAGCACCTTGAACCGATACCCCGGATAAATGAAAATCTCCGTATTCCCGCTTCCGGCAGCCACGTTCCCGTGCTCGTCTGCCGCGCTCTCAATCGTCCGGCAGCTTGTCGTTCCCACGCAGATTATGCGCCCGCCCGCCTGCTTTGTGCTGTTAATAAGCTTCGCCGCCTCCGGTGAAATCTCATACCATTCCGAATGCATATGATGGTTGAGCAGGTTTTCCTCCTTCACCGGACGAAACGTCCCAAGCCCCACATGGAGCGTCACATAGGCAAGCCGCACACCCTTTTCCTCGACCTTTCTTAAAAGCGCCTGCGTAAAATGAAGCCCCGCCGTCGGCGCAGCCGCGGAACCCTCATACTTTGCATAAACCGTCTGATAACGATTTTTATCCTGTAGCTTGTGGGTAATGTAAGGCGGAAGCGGCATTTCCCCAAGCCGGTCAAGCACCTCCTCGAAAATGCCTTCATACGAAAACTGAATAAGCCTGTTTCCCTCCTCGATTATATCAATGACCGTTCCGGTCAATATCCCGCCGCCAAACAGAATCTGCGCACCCACGCGCGCCTTTTTGCCGGGCTTTACAAGCGTTTCCCAAACATCATTCTCCCTTCGTTTGAGCAAAAGAACCTCAATCGCCGCCCCCGTCTCCTTCTTCTCGCCCATAAGCCGCGCCGGAATGACCTTCGTGTTGTTTAGCACAAGGCAGTCCCCCTCGTGCAGGTAATCCACAATGTCCGTAAAAGCCCTGTGCGCAATTTCGCCCGTTTCCTTATTCAAGACAAGCAGCCTTGAGCCCGACCTGTCCGCGAGCGGATCCTGTGCAATCAGCTCCTCGGGCAGGTCAAAATAAAAATCCTTCTTTAAAAGCGCTTCCATTCTCCCTATCACCTTTATCCGTTCTGCGCCGCACCAAAAACACTACGCGCGCAGTTCAATGCCAAGCCCCTCAAGACCGTTTAAAATCTTCTTCATCGCGCCGGAAACATCGCTCTCCTCAAGCGTCCTGTCCTTTGCGCGGAATGTAATGGAATAAGCCACCGACTTAAAGCCTTCCTTAATCTGCTCGCCCTCGTAAATGTCAAAGAGCTGGTAATCCTCCAAAATCTTTCCGCCCCTTTGGCAGATAATCTTCTCAATGTCCCCGACCAAAACCGATTTGGGCACAACCATACTGATGTCACGCGACACCGCAGGATACTTCGCAATGCCCTCATACTTTCTGTCAAACGAGGCAAACGGCAGGATTTCCGGCATGTCAAGCACCGCCACATACACCTTTGTGTCAATGTCGTAATTGTCGGCAACCTCGGGGTGAATTTCCCCAAGATACCCGATTACCGTATCATCATACTGAATGAGCGCCTGACGCCCCGGGTGCAGAAACGGCTTTCCCGCATCCGGATCATACGTCGCCTTGTGTTTCATGCCGATATGCTCCAAAAATTCCTCCACAACGCCCTTCATTGTAAAGAAATCGCCGTCCCCGTACATGCCAAGCGTAAACTGCATTCGCTCGTCGGGATAGTCCACCACCGGCACGCTTTTGGGGATATAAATATTGCCAAGCTCGTACAAACGTACATTCTTGTTCCTTCTATTATAATTCGTCGCAAGTGAGGTCAGAATGCCGTTTAGCGAAATCGTGCGCATTACCGAGAAATCCTCCCCTAACGGATTGGAAATCGTGACCGTCTGGCGGAGCGGGCTGTCCATTGGCAGCAGCAGCTTGTCAAACACCTTCGGGCTTTCAAACGAATAGCACATTCCCTGAGAAAAACCGCAGTATTCCGCAATATCTCTTGCCTTCTCCTCAATCCGCAGCTTAAACGGCAGCTTGCCCGTCATCGCCTCGCCGCTTGGCAGCGTGGTCGGTATCTTGTCGTAGCCGTAAAACCGTGCCACTTCCTCCGCAATATCCGCAAAGCACTCCACGTCCTGACGAAATGACGGCGCCGTAATCATGCCCGTATCCGCGTTGTAGAAAAGCTCGAGCCTGTCAAAAATCGCAAGCATTTCCTCCCTTGCAATCTCCGTTCCCAAAAATTTGTTGATACGCTCCGGCTCAAATGCAATCTCCCTAAGCGGTGCAAACGGCGCTTTCACGTCCACAAGCCCGCTCACAACCTCGCCGCAGCCAAGCTCCTCAATCAACTGGCACGCCCTGTTAATCGCCGCCTCGGCATTGCGCGCGTCAAGCCCCTTTTCAAAAATACCGGAAGCGTCCGTGCGCAGTCCCACGCGCTTTGACGAACGCCGGATATTCGCGCCGTTAAAGGTCGCCGCCTCAAACAAGACCGTCTGCACCTCGTCCGTAATCTTTGAATTTTCACCGCCCATAATGCCGGCAAGACCAATCTCCTTCTCGGCATCGCAAATCATCAGCATATCCGCGTCAAGCATTCGCACCTGCCCGTCAAGCGTACAAAATTCATCGCCGTCCTGCGCGCGCCTTACGATAATCTTGTGCCCCGCAACCATGTTCAAATCATAGGCGTGCATTGGCTGACCGTACTCCATCATCACATAATTTGTAATGTCCACAAGGTTGTTAATCGGTCGGATACCGCAAGCCGCAAGGCGTCTTTGCATCCACTCCGGCGACGGCGCGATTTTGATATTTTTGCAGACCCGCGCACAATAACGCGTACAAAGCTTCGTGTCCTGAACCTCAACGGAAACATAATTGTTGACGTCCTCACCGTTTCCCTCTGCCACTACTTTTGGCGCGTGGAACGGCTTGCGGAAGGTTGCGGCAGCCTCCCTTGCGATTCCCAAAACACTGTAGCAGTCCACACGGTTTGACGTGACCTCATACTCCACCACCGTATCGTGCAGCCCGAGCGCCGCAACCGCGTCCTCGCCCGGCGTAACCTCCTTTTGGAAAACATACACGCCGTTTTCCGGTGCCTCGGGATAAAAATCACGGCTCGAGCCAAGCTCCTCAATTGAGCACATCATGCCGTTTGACTCAATTCCCCGAAGCTTTCCTGCCTTAATCTTAATCCCGTTTTCCGGAAGCGGACCGCCGTCATGTCCGCCCGCAACCCGTCCGCCGTCAAGCACGGTGGGCACGTAATCGCCCTCCTTTAAATTCGGTGCGCCCGTCACAATCTGAATGGTTTGTATTCCAATATTAACCTGACAGATAATCAACTTATCCGCGTCAGGGTGCCGCTCTATTTTTTCAATCTTTCCTACCACGATGTTTTCCAAATTTTTGTCAAGACGCGTAAAGCCCTCAACCTTTGTTCCCGAAAGCGTCATCGCGTCCATATATTCCTTGTCCCCGCACGTCAAATCGGGTACATATGCCCTAATCCATGATAATGGTGTATTCATTTTTTCCCTTACTCCTTTCTCCGCGCATTTTCCGATTAAAACTGCTTTAAAAATCGAATGTCGTTCTCATACAAAAGCCGCATGTCGTCAATCTCATACTTTAACAGCGCAATCCGCTCCAGTCCCACGCCAAACGCAAAGCCCGTATATTCCTCGGGATTGATATTGCACATTTTCAGCACCTTCGGGTGCACCATGCCGCAGCCAAGGATTTCAATCCAGCCCTCGCCCTTACAGAACCGGCAGCCCCTTCCGCCGCACTTAAAGCACGACACGTCCATCTCTGCCGAAGGCTCCGTAAACGGGAAATGGTGCGGTCGGAATTTGACCTTCGTATCCTCACCAAACAATTCCTTGGCAAACTCCGCAAGCGTTCCCTTCAAATCCGCGAACGTGATATTTTTATCAATCACAAGCCCTTCAATCTGATGGAACGACGGCGAGTGCGTTGCGTCCACCTCGTCCGCACGGAACACGCGCCCCGGCGCAATCATGCGGATTGGAAGTCTGCCCTTTTCCATCTCATGTACCTGCACGCCGGAGGTCTGTGTCCGCAGCAGAATGTCCGCGTTTACATAAAATGTGTCCTGCTCGTCCTTTGCCGGGTGGTCTGCCGGAATGTTGAGCGCCTCAAAGTTATAATAATCCTTCTCAATCTCAGGACCTTCCACAACCTCATACCCCATGCCGATAAAAATCCGCTCAACCTCCTCAAGCGCGATTGTATTCGGGTGACGATGTCCTACATTATTTTTCTGAGCCGGAAGCGTCACGTCGATGACCTCCGCCTTCATTTTCGCCTCGCGCAGCTTTTTCTCCATGCCTGCCCTTGCTTCCTCCAAAACGCGCTCAATCTCCTCCCGCGCCTCGTTGACAAGCTGCCCGACCTTTGGTCTGTCCTCGGGAGCAACCTCCTTCATGCTTTTGAGCACGGCGGTCAATTCCCCCTTCTTTCCCAAAAAGTTGACACGCACGTCATTTAATTTGTCCAGTGCGTCGCTTGTGCTAATCTGCCGGATTGCTTCCGCCTTAATTTTTTCCAATTTCTCTTTCATTGCTACAATCAAATCCTTTCTTTAAATTTATTTACAAAAAAAGCCCTCACAGAACACGCATTCTGCAAGGGACGAATAAACCGCGGTACCACCCAATTTTCCATATGCTTAATGATAAACATATCGACACTCTGACAGACTTAACGCGTCCTTCACGTCTTTTCCTACAGCCGCCTAGCCTGTCATATGCCTGAGCACGGTTTCAAAAAAGCAGCTCCGGTGGGAAATTCAACATCTTATCTGAACTTGGGAGGCTTTCAGCCGGTGACCTCCATTCTCTGAAAGAAAATAAGACGCTACTTTGCACCTTCATCGCATTTTGTACTTGTATGAAAATATCTAAAAACAATCATATGCTAAGTGTTTCAAAAAGTCAAGCCTAAATTCCTATTATTTACTTCATTATTTACTGCACTGTGCCACTCCTGACATCCGTCTTTCTCCCATTTCCAACAAAAATTTTACAAAGCTTACACAACCGCCTCCACAATCGTCTTGTTTCCAATTGTTATCTCATGAACGCCGATTTCTTTATTTTTGTTAAAATTAAAGCTTAACAGATACCCTTTATCCTTATGGTAATAATCCAAATAGTCGCTAAGCTGCTTCTCGCCTCTTTCGTTATATTCATTTCCATGCCAAATTTTTAATTCAATGATAAAC
>CANOMQ010000038.1 GCA_947567595.1 uncultured Lachnospiraceae bacterium
AGACGGGAGGTGCAGGATTGTATTTCAGATACAGCAGTATAGAAACAGATTATTTAAAAAGCAAAGATAAGACTTTAGCGGAGGTTATTGATAAAATCGGTCACATAGAGCGTGAAACTGACATAGATTTATTTTCCTCTGTCATACACCACATCATAGGACAGCAGATTTCCACAAAAGCACAGGCTACCATATGGCAGCGAATGAGCGACTGCTTCGGGGAGGTAAACGCCGATAATATATCGTGCTGTTTGACACACTGGAAGAAAGATGAATCCGGACAACACGTCCGTAAAAGTGTGCCTACCACAAAGAAAGGCTCTCCCTATCTGCGCAAGACCCTCTTCCAGATCATGGACGGCCTTATCAAACGTTCCCCCGTGGATGATCCCGTTTATGCTTTCATGGACAAGAAGCGGGCACAGGGCAAGCCTTATTACGTCTACATGACTGCCGGGGCAAACAAGTTCCTCCGCATCTATTACGGTCGGGTGAAAGAGTATCTTTCTACACTTACAGAAACCGAAGAAACCTAACATAAGAACCGATAACGAAACAGGAAATTACAACGGAGCCGGAACCGGAAAGTACAGTCGAACCGGAGGTTAGTCAGTCCGAACCGAAATCCGCAGCGAAACCGGAAACGGCAACCGAATGCCTTTCGGAGCAAAGTACGGAACCGGAAAGCGAATCGGATACTTCTGACGAACGCATGGTACAGGTAAAACCAACACAGCCCCCGCAAACTCCGCCGACTGCCACAGAACCCGATTTGGTGTCTACGGGCGCGGAATTGACAAACTGGCTGGAAGCGCATCAAAACACAGGCGGCACGGCGAAGCTGACGGACAATATCGTGTTGGACAGCTACTATTTTTTCTGCCCTGATGCAATTAACATGCCCGCTCTTTTTGTTGACGCCGACTGCTACACGATTACCGTGACAGAAGAAATTACGTTTATAAGCGATGCGCATCTCACCTTTTACGGGCAGGAGCAGGAAAAGGGCATCTTTTATATTGCAAAAGGCGGACTGCTTTTTCTCGAAAATATTGCAGTGGAGGGCGGACAAAACGCGTTGTGGCAGGAGGAGGGCGCCGGCTTGTCTGTAAAGGACTGCCGTGTGTCGGGTAATGTGCATTATGCCAAAACGCCGTTTGTGATTCGGGCGGATACCGACTGTGTCCTTGTGGAAAAAGGACAGACGGCGGGCGATGCCCTTCCGGGGCAAGTCCAATGCGTTGTCAACCGTCAGGGAGAAGTTCTCCACAACGAACTGCTTCCCGTTTCGTGGAATTTGGAAGGAAACAAGACCCGGCAGAAAAAACGGCTGCGTTTTGAGGCACAGGGCACGTCTTTGAATGCGGTATCGAAGGAATCGCTGTCCTGTACCGTCGCGTACCATGATTATCCGCTGACCTTTTTGGAGGTCAAGGCAATTCAAAGCCTAACCCAGTGTCAGTTTCGGGGAGGGTATGCAAAGCCTGTTGACGTGCTGCCAATTCAGGTTGCAACCGAATATTCCTTCGACGGGAAAAACTGGATTACCTATGATGAACATATGGTATCCAATGCTCTTGATGCATTTTTTATGGGGTTTGAGACAAGTAAGTGGGACACTGCGCAAAACCCTTACGTTTATATTCGCCTGCATTGGAAGGATAACGGCAAAAAGCGGTTTTCCAATGTGCTGCGTTATGCAGCCCAAAATAGCGCTTCGTTTGGATATAGTCGTGGTCGGGACACAGGTCAAACAGCTTTTTGCGGATACGCGCCATAATCACCTGCAGCGATTTCTGTCCTTTGTTGATAGGCGCCTTCCAAACCGTGTCGTAAATTTGGTCGGGCGTAAATATTTCCCCCGGGTGCCTTGCAAGAAAGTAGAGCACATCAAATTCGTAGGAGGAAAAATCGATGGAGCGCGTATCATAGCTTACATTGTGTGAGGCAGGACAAATAGAAAGCAGACCGTAGGTTAGCACTCGCGGCGGTTCGGCTACCCTTCCGGAACGAATGCGTGCCTGTACCCGCAGCTCCAGCTCCCGCAGACTGTAAGGCTTGCACACATAGTCGTCGCCGCCGACAGACAGTCCCCGCACACGGCTTTCCTCCTGCGTGTAACCCGAGAGAAACACAATCGGAATGCCGGTTTTTGCGCGTATTTTTTCGCACAGCGCAAAGCCGTCCATATCCGGCAAATCCACATCTAAAACAACACAGTCCAGCGCATTGGAGAAAATAATCGTTTCCGCCTCCAACGCCGTCTTTGCGCAGACAGTCTCATTTCCGGCTGAGCGGAAATAGGTCTGGTTGTCCTTTAATATCATTGCGCCGTCATCTACCAGTAAAATTTTGTCCATGTTTATTCCTCACATTGTCTGACTCTGAAAAACAGTTTGTAGAAACGTTTTTCAATTAGTATAGCATAAAAACGGTTAAATTAATTTTATTTTGCGTTCCGAAGATTAACGTCAGGTTACAATTTGGGAAATATAGGGGTGCACTTAGAAACATATGGAAGTAAAAGAATATGATAAAGTATATGGGTGGGGGGTATGTCTAAAAGGAATGTGGATGTGCATATCAATGAGTACGCAGCCCCCGTGAATCGGATAACTGTTAAACAGTCTGTTTCCCGAACATTTCAAAATATTCCTGTGCCTTTTGCAAGGACAGGTTCAGCTTGTTTTGGAGCCTTTGCACGATGTCCTCTTCGGAAAGCCCAAAATCAAGCCCTGTTTCAATGATACCCTCTGCCTTACCGTCTTTTGCAATTTCATCAAATAAAGTGCACATGGTAATCTCCCCTTTCTTGGATAATGCATTATAATCAAGTTTACAGTTTGTTGCGCCTGCTACAGTCATGACAATTGTTTTGTCCACGTTATGCTTTGCCGCGTATTCTATGACTTTTCTTCTTGCTTCTATCTTTGATATGTTTTTTTCAAGGACGACTTTTAACATATCGAAGAAAACAATATTATTCATGTTGTGGAGTATCAGGTCATTCTGCCGCGCTTCCACAAGCAGTATTTTATAGTCATTCACAAATGGTTTCATCTTTTCAGGAATGTCCAGCATTTCGTGAAGGGTAGTCGCTCCGTCCCAAGGCTCATCGCCATAATAGACAACAACGGTGATAACAGGGATAAATTTATCTGTCTTTTTCATTCGTGAGAGGTATTCATTTTTGTCCAGCCCGTCAGATGTTTGGTATTTTTTTGCATTGCTGTCGTATTGTTTCTTATATGCGCCACAATCATAAGTCATGACGCGCATAGGCATAGCGTAATGGACATGCTCCTGATTTTCAATTCCAAGCATTACCAACTCTACGCCGTATGTCAGGGAACGTTTGCATATTTTGATATTATCCCTAACCGCCTGAATACTTTCCACATAATCTTTATGATTCAGTACCGAGGATTCTTCCGTATCAACATCTTCTAATTCGTCAGGAGAAATAACCTGCTCTCCGCCAAACAGAACTGCATTAAAGAAGTCCGCAAACTGTTCGTTGTCACGCCGATAATTCTTCAATACGGTATCGGGCTTTAAATTCTGTGTTTTCTTTGCCATTCAGTAAATCCTTTCTTTTGTGTACTCCTAGTATACTATCAAAGCCTGCGGATTTCAAGACCTGCAAAGCGGGAGATTGGGGCGTTATTTTGTCACATTCTTATCACATTTTTACTTTTTATGCTCCCGAAAATTAACGTCAGGTAACAATTGCGGTATTGCTTACGGCAGTGCTGATTACGGGAACGGTGTGGAACGCCGCGCCGCTTGACGTGCGGGCGCAGGAGAATGCCGAAGCGCAGCCGCAGACAGAGGCGGACGCGCAGGAGCAGGAACCGCAGCAGACGCAGCCCGCAGAGGAGGAATCCCCGACGCACGCGGCGGAAACCGCAAAACCGCAGCAGACGGCAGAAGAACCCGCGGCAGGGCAGACACAGGACGCGGCAGCAGAGCAGGACACAGCGTTAAAACAGGAAACGCCCGAACGGACAGTCGAGAGCGCCCCCACTGAGGAAGCGCCGTCAGAGAACACGACCGAAACGGCGGAGGAACAGCCCGTGCAGGAGGCGCAAAACACCGCGGGCAGCGGAAACCTTGCACAGGGTGAAGCTAACCTTGCACAAGGTGAAGGTTGGTCAATCGACGCGGACGGTGTGCTGATAATTGAAACGGACGACGGCTTTGCGGATTGGGTGAAAAATGGGTTATTGCTTTATTGCCACGAAGTGAAAAAGGCAGTGATAAAAAACAGTGTTCACACAATACCAGAGTGTGCCTTTGGATGTTATAACATATGTCAATATATGGTGTCCGTGGAAACACCGGATACGGTAACGGCGATTGAAGCTGACGCTTTTAATGGGTGCATGCAATTACAATCCATAGAAATACCGAATACGGTAACGAGTATGGGAGCGAGTGTATTTGCTAGCTGCGGAGCGCTTTCCTCCTGTAAGCTGCCCGAAAACGAAAAATTTACAGACATTCCCGCAGGGTGTTTTGAATATTGTGAAAAACTTGCCCAAATCGACATACCGAACAGTGTGACGTCGATTGGTAGGACTGCTTTTTGGGAAACGGGACTGACCTCCGTTACCATACCCGCAAAGGTTACAAGTATTGGAGATTCTGCATTTGCATGGTGCGATAAGCTTGAAACCGTATATATGCTCCCCACAGAACCGCCAACGCTTGATGGTACTGTTTTTGGAACAAACGGAGGAAGTAGTTCCTGCAAATTCATCACGGACGGAACACAGGGTATTCACGTCCCCGAAAGCAGTGTTGAGAAATACAAGGCAAACTGGAGCAGATACGAAAAATGCATCGCGGCAGATACACCGCCCGTACAGCATATCCATAAAGACCACAACAACAACGACGTTTCCTTCACCGCATGGGACAAAGACGACAGTCTGCCCGATACGGCGGGGAGTTATTATTTGACGAAAGACGTGAAACTCTCTGGGGAATGGAGCGTTTCGGAAGGGGAAATAAATATTTGTTTAAATGATAATACCATAATAATTAAATACACTATGATTAAGATACCTTCTCATGCAAAAGTTGGATAAAAACGGTGCTAAGATTTGGGAAAATGACATTTGCAGAATTGGAGAATTTATTTTTAAGGTTTCATTTAAAAATTCTCATTGGTGTTACGAAATTATATCTAAAAATATATACTACAATCCGTGGTTTGATTCTCATTGCGGAGATTATTGTGAGGTTATCGGAAGCATTTTTGACAATCCAGAACTTTTGAAAGGAGATGATGCAGAATGAAAGAAGCACCGAGGGTTGAGATAAAGGACAAAATCCTTTTGACCGTAGAAGAAGCGGCGGCATACAGCGGTATCAGTGAAACAAAAATTGCGAAAATGAGGCAATTTAAATATTTAAAAAATGTTTAAAATAGAAACGTTAATTCCATAGATATTTTTGCAATATCATGCTATATTATTGATAGAAACAAACGCTGCACAAACTTTTACTGATTACCGGAACCAACCGGATATTAACTATGAAAAATAAGGAATTATGGAAAAAGAGTGTCAGATATTGACGAGGATACGGTTTCAGGTTATACTAAAATAAGAACATATATTTGGATAAACAACGAAAACTGTTATATCATACTGGCATGTTGTAAATATGGGAAAACTTTGATAATATAATAGTATTACAAAAGGAAAGGGGTTTTTTATGAATAATATTGATATTGCAAATGGAATCGTATTCCAAAAAATGGCGATTAGTAAGGAAAGCTTTGATGACCGTCTTATGAGTCAGAAAAAGGTTTATCTTTTACAGTCTTTAGGAACAGATTTGGGGTATACCTATAATTGGTATGTCCGCGGTCCTTATTCTCCTTCCCTGACAAATAATATATATAACAATTTGGAGGTTTTATTAAGCAGTGATTTTAGTCAATATCATTTATCCGAGACGGCGGAAAACAATATAGAAAAAGTAAATTCGCTTATAAAGGATAAAAAACAGGAATTAGCGGCTGTATCATGGTATGAATTGCTGGCATCCTTACTTTATATTTATAATAATAAAAATAGCTGGAAGGTTGATGATAATAAAACGTCGCTTTTTGCTGCGCTTATGAAACAAAAACCTCAGTTTAGTGAAGAACAATGCGATTATGCATTTCAGGTTCTTGAACAAAAAGGGTTTCTTTTGGCGGGGGCATAGGCATGACGGACAAACGATTAAAAATTGTAAAATACATTAATGATCCCGTATATGGCGGAATCGGCATTACCCAAATGGAGTTGGAGCTTATTGATACACCTGTGTTCCAACGGCTAAGAGGCTTAAGGCAGCTAGCGAGGGTAAATTTGGTTTTTCCGGGGGCAGAGCATTCGAGATATGTGCACTCATTGGGAGTGCTGCATATTATGGCGTTGATGACAGAGCATTTGTTAAGACTGGATATGCTTTCAGAGGATGATGTTGTAAAAATGCGCGTGGCGGCGTTGCTGCATGACATAGGACATTATCCTCTTTCTCATTTAGGGGAAAGCGTGTATGGCTATTGCAAGGATAATCAGAATGCAAGCAATATTGTCCAATTTGCAAATCAGCAGGAGGAGAAGGCTTTATATGAAATGACATCGTCACATTCAAAGTCAGCACATCATGAGCATCTAGGCAAATACATTGTTGCCAATAACAGGCAGATTAAAGAAATACTGGAGAAGAATGACTTGGATCCAATCGAAATCGGGGAAATTTTTACAGGTGAATTTGGTTCCAGAAACATGGTATATACACAGTTGCTGCATTCAAGCTTAGATGCTGACCGATTAGATTATCTATTAAGAGATTCTTATCAGACAGGCGTTAAGTATGGCTTGGTGGATTTACAATATTTAATCAGGTTATTAATGGTTGAGGAAGAAGCGGAAGGGCGTAAGGTGCTGGTGTGTAATAAGAAAGGTCAGCATGTTGTGGAACATTTTCTGATGTCAAGATACTTCCATTATTCCCAAGTTATTTTTCACAAGACGAATACTGCATTTGAGGGAATGATAAAATGTATGTATATCAAATTGGTTCAGAGTGGGGCATTTCTATACCGTTCTTTAGAGGATATTCATGCCAGTGTTAACAGTGAGGATTTTTTGAAATTTAATGATGCTTTTTTGGAGGTGTCATTGAAGAAGCATTATGACAGCACGAATGATGAAGTATTTAAGAGATTATATGAAATGTACCGGGACAGGATTCGTCCTAAAGTAATATTTGATGCAAAGGATTTGTATCAGGAATCTCCTTCTCCGGAGTTCTCGGTTTTAAAATGGGAGCTAAAGAAAAACCCGGATAAGATTACGAATATTATTGGACATAACAGGTGGGGGTATCAGATTATTCCGATTACGATTGAAAAAATTCATAGTAGTTATGGGGTGACAGAAAAGAATGCGGATATTGAGGATTTGCGTGAGGCTGTGAAGCTGTATGATCCGGACAGTAAAGAGATTTCTTATTTAGCAGGCGACAGGCTGTCAGTTGTCAGCAGGCTTGCAAATTATAAAAGTGAGTTCATCAGAATTTACGTGTTGGAAGAGAAAGGGCAGGCGAATGATTATGATAGGATGCATAGGGAAATAAAAGCTTTGATTACGTCGTAATATCATATTTTGACCGGAGGCGTACACTTCCATAGTGCATTGTTTGTGGGAATCACGATTAGGGTATAAGGTTATGAAACGGAGTAAGGGAAGATACAGAGTCATCAAAACGGCGCTGTTGTTGATTTTCGTAGTTTGTCTGCTTATGATTGGCAGGGAGTATTTCGCGTCGCGGCGGCAGAGGGAGCAGCAGAAAGCGCTTAACGGGTTTAGGGAATATACAGCAGAGCAGCCAAAGCGCGAATTGCAGGAAACCATTATAAGTGAACCATTTTCGTCTGAGCCAGAGAAGGCGACGAATGCGGCAGCCGAGGAACCGGATGACAGAGAGCCTGTGATACTTGAGAAATATCAGGCTCTGTATGAACAGAACCATGACCTTGCGGGCTGGCTTTCCATTGAAGGGATGGTGATTGATTATCCGGTTATGCAGTGTGAAGATGACGAATACTATCTGCACCGCGATTTTTATGGGATGGAGAGCAAGTACGGCTGTCTTTATGTGCGCGGCAAAGCCGACCTTGCGGACGGGACGAATGTGGTTATTTACGGGCATAATATGAAGGATGGTTCCATGTTCGGGGATTTGGATTTGTATCAGAGCGCGGATTTTTGCCGTGAGCATGGTACGATTTCATTTGATACGCTTCATGAAGAACATACGTATGAAGTCGTGGCGGTGTTCCGCTCGCAGGTTTATGATGCGGATGAGGATGTGTTTAAATATTACCAGTTTTACGAAGCAGATACGCAGGAGGAATTTGATGATTTTTATGAGAACATAAAAAAACTGTCCCTGTATGACACGGGCGTTACGGCGGAGCTTGGCGATACGCTCGTGACACTTTCCGCATGTGCCTATCATGTGACGGACGGGCGGTTCGTGGTAGTGGCGAAGCGGCGTAAGGAGACTGTATGAATTATAATGAAGGCTTAATCTACTCCATACGCGCAATTAACGCCACCGACGAACAACTCCTAACCGCTCTGAGGACAGAATACAGCCTAAGCCGCGTGCAGGCGCAGGAAAAATAAAACAACAAGCACAATAATATGGCACTGGAATTAGCAATCCTCAAAAACGAAGAAAAACGAACCAACTTCATCATGTTCCTGTTTTACGCCGTAATCCCAATCGTCGCATTCCTATACGTGCTCATCTTCAACGGCGGTGCAGCGCGCGACGCGATTGTCTTAACAATGATTGTGGCAAACATCATCATAAAAGCACTGGAAAAAATCCTTGGAAAATACGCAAAATATCTATATGTATCCATCTTACCCGTATGCGGTGCCCTGACGATTGTGTTTGGAACGCCGGCAGCGTTCGGTGCGATGGTGGAGGCGTATTTTCTGATGATGATTTTGGCGGTTCCTTACTATGATTTGTCGGTAGTGAAGGTGTATACCGTGGTGCTGATTGTGTCAAACGGGGGCGCGCTTTTGCTGTTTCCGGCGGCGTTTCGGGCAATGTACACGTTTCCGATATGGGTGTTTATCCTGATGGTGTATGTGCTTGCGGTGCTCGCGGCGGTGATGATTATCATGCGTACGCGCGCGTTGTTTATGGACGTGGAGAAAAAGGAGAGGGAGGTGGAGACGCTGCTTGGCAATGTCCGGCAGGCGTTTACGGGCATTCAGGATTCGGCGGATCGCATTCACGAGTCGTTAATCGGCTTTAAGCAGAGCACGCAGGACATTGCGGGCTCGACGGAGGCGATTTCGGGCAGTGCGGCAATGCAGACACAGGAGGTCAGCGGAAGTATTGCGATTTTTAATTCGTTAAACGATAAAATTCAGGCGTCCGAGGAGCAGGTTACGCTGACGATGGACAACATGGACAGGCTCAAGGAAAAGAATGACGAGGGTATTGCTTCCATTTCCGAGCTTTCCAACAAGTTTGCCGAGAACATCAGAGCGACGAAGGAGGCGGCGGACGGCGTTGCAACCCTGTCGCAGAAATCGACGCTGATTGCGGGGATTGTGGAGAGCATTAATCAGATTGCGAAGCAGACCAATCTTCTTGCGCTGAATGCAGCGATTGAGGCGGCGCGTGCGGGCGAGGCGGGCAAGGGCTTTGCCGTTGTTGCAGATGAGATTAACGGGCTGTCAACGGAGTCCGCAAATGCGACGAAAGAGATTGATACGATTTTGAAGGATATTATGTCGACTGTCGAGGAGACCAATCAGATTATGGACAAAAACGGCGTTATCGTGAAGGAGTCCTCGGACAGGCTTGACGATACGGTGAAGATTTTTGAATCGATGATTCAATCCTCTGACGAGGTGCTGTCCGTTATTGAGGACTTGAAGCAGGAGCTGTCCGGCATTGTGGATATCAAGGACGCGCTGATGAAGTCAATGGACACGCTGGAGGATATTTCGGAAAAGGCGGCGGAGACGACGACGGAAATCAGCATGGCGACAGAGCAGCAGGTTGCAGGCGCGGAGGATATTTTACAGTCACTGGAAATGGTGCGCGGCGGTATCGGGCGGCTTGCGCAGGTGCTTCGGGCTGAATAAAAATGTAAACTGCTACAAATACTGATATAAAAAGTATTTGTAGCAGTTTTTTCGATTTTTTACAGAAGGCAGGAGAGTATGTTATGAAAAAGGATTACAGCAAGCTTTGGACGTTATTCAAATCTATGTTTGTGCTAAGCGCGTGCACGTTTGGCGGCGGCTTTGTGATTGTTTCTTTGATGAAAAAGCGGTATGTGGAGGAGCTTCGATGGCTGGAGGAGGAGGAAATGCTGGACGTGACGGCAATTACGCAGTCCGTTCCCGGTCCGCTTCCGGTCAATGCTTCCGTGATTATCGGCTACCGCATGGCGGGGATTGTCGGATCGCTTGTAGCGATTGGGGGGACGATTTTGCCGCCGATGGTGATTATTTCCATCATTTCCTTATTTTATAATCAGTTCCGTACGAATCCATACATTGCAACAGCGTTACAGGTCATGCGGGCGGGCGTCGCGGCGGTGATTTTTGACGTGGTGATAAATTTGGCGGGCAACGTCCTCAAAACAAGGCGCGTGCTTTATATCGCAATGATGATTACCGCGTTTATTGCCACATATCTTTTTGATGTCAGCGCGATGTTGATTATTCTGATTTGCTTGGGAATTGGTCTGGTTGATTTGGTGGTGATTTTGAAAAAAAAGAAAAAAGGCGGGGTGGTGTAGATGTTATTGTTGAAATTATTTTTTGCGTTTATACAGGTCGGGTTATTCAGTGTCGGCGGCGGATATGCGGCAATTCCTCTTATTCAGGAGCAGATTGTCAACATTCACGGGCTGATGACGATGGAGGAATTTTCGGATTTAATCACGGTGGCGGAAATGACGCCCGGTCCGATTTCCATTAATTCGGCGACGTTTGTGGGAATGCGGATTGCGGGCATTCCGGGGGTATTGCTGTGCACGTTTGGGTGTATTATTCCGTCGTTTTGCATTTGTCTGATTTTGGCACATTTCTATTATAAATACCGCACGGTGAGCGGGGTTCAGGTGGTGCTTGGCTCGCTTCGCCCGGCGGTCGTGTCCCTCATTGCGTCGGCGGGGGCGTCGATTTTAATGCTGGGGCTGTTTCAGGCGGAGCTTGGCGAGATTGTGCTTAGTAATCTTCGGGTGGTGGAGCTTGTGATTTTTGCCGTGTCGCTGTTTATTTTGCGCAGGTATAAGGTCAGCGCCATCGCGATTATTTTGGGCAGCGGCGTTGTGGGAACGGTGGTTTACACGGTGCTCGGGCTATAAAAACCGCGTATGAAATCGCGCCATTTGCAGATACTATGCCTGAAATCAAAAAGACAGGGGGCATTTACTATGCAGGATGATACAATTAAGCTGTTACGGGAATGTAACGCGGGGATTAAGATGGGCGTTTCTTCGCTCGACGAGGTGATGGAGCACGTAGAAGACGAGAAGCTTCGAACCCTTCTTGCAAGGTCGAAGGAGACGCACACAAGGCTTGGCAACACGACGCATGAATATCTGAATGCATTTCACGACGACGGAAAGGAGCCTGCCATGATGGCAAAGGTGATGTCGTGGGTAAAGACAAATGTAAAGCTTGGCGGCGACGACTCTGATAACACGGTGGCGGATTTGATTACGGACGGCTGCAATATGGGGATTAAAAGCCTGCACAAGTATCTGAACCAATATCCGGCGGCGGACGAAAAAATCAGGAAGCTTGCCAAGGAAGTCGCCAAGGCCGAGGAGACGCTTGTCGTGGATTTAAGACCATATTTGTAAAAAGCAGGGGAACAGACGTTGGAAAATTGTATAAAAAGCATGCAAATTTTTTATACAATATTTCTAAAAATGAGTTATGTCAACCCAAAAACAATCGGGAAGTTATATGATATTTTTTCATCATATAACTTCATTTTTTTCACTTTTTGTTGAATATATTTCTTTCAAAAAATGGAAATCTATAGTATAATGTGAAATATGAGACTAAATATTTTAAATTGGAATAAGAAAAAAACAACAACAAAAGGTGAACAGGGAGGTACAATAATGCCTAAAAAACCAATTATTGACAAGGAAATGTTCAAACGCAGCGTCTTATATAATGTAAAGACGCTTTACAGAAAAAGCATTGAGGAGGCGACAGACCAGCAGATTTTCCAAGCGGTATCCTATGCCGTGAAGGATATGATTGTGGACAACTGGATTAAGACACAGGAGGCGTATGACGAAAATGATCCGAAAATTGTTTATTATATGTCAATGGAGTTTTTGATGGGACGTGCACTTGGCAACAACATGATTAACCTGATGGCATATAAGGAGTTCAGCGAAGCGCTTGAGGAGCTTGGTCTTGACGTTAACGTGGTGGAGGATCAGGAGCCTGATGCAGCGCTTGGAAACGGCGGTCTTGGCAGACTTGCGGCTTGCTTCTTAGACTCGCTTGCAACACTCGGCTATTCCGCATATGGCTGCGGTATCCGTTACCGCTACGGTATGTTTAAGCAGGAAATCCGCGACGGCTTCCAGAGAGAAGTACCCGATGACTGGCTTAGGGACGGCAATCCGTTTGAGTTAAGACGCCCTGAGTATACTAAGGTGATTAAGTTTGGCGGAAATGTGGCATGCAGGGACGAGAACGGCAGAATGATGTGGTATCAGGAAAATTACCAGTCTGTAAAGGCTGTTCCGTATGATTTGCCGATTGTCGGATACGGAAACGGTATTGTCGATACGCTTCGTGTATGGGACGCAGAGCCGATGGACTGCTTTAGTCTTGACTCGTTTGACAAAGGTGATTATCAGAAGGCAGTTGAGCAGACAAACCTTGCAAGAAATATCGTCGAGGTGCTTTATCCGAACGACAATCACGTATCCGGTAAGGAGCTTCGTTTAAAACAGCAGTATTTCTTTATTTCAGCTTCCGTGCAGACAGCGATTGAGAAATATATGTCGAAGCATGACGACATTCACAAATTCTATGAGAAGGTAACATTCCAGCTCAATGATACGCACCCGACGGTTGCGATTGCGGAGCTGATGCGTATTTTGCTTGATGAGTACGGCTTGGAGTGGGACGAGGCATGGGAGATTACGACAAAGACCTGTGCATACACAAACCACACGATTATGGCGGAGGCGCTTGAGAAGTGGCCCGTTGATTTGTTCCAAAGACTGCTTCCGAGAATTTATCAGATTGTCGAGGAAATTAACCGCCGCTTCCTGTTAGACATTGTAAACAGGTATCCGGAACCGGCGGACAAGATTAAGAAGATGGCAATTATCTCTGACGGTCAGGTGAAGATGGCGCATTTGGCGATTGTTGCCGGATACAGTGTCAACGGTGTGGCACGGCTTCATACGGAAATTCTCAAAAATCAGGAATTGAAGGATTTCTATGAGATGTTCCCGGCGAAGTTCAACAATAAGACAAACGGTATTACACAAAGACGTTTCCTGCTTCATGCAAATCCGCTGCTTGCAGACTGGGTAACGAATAAGGTTGGCGAGGACTGGATTGTGGACCTTCCGGTGATTGAGGGTATTGCGAAGTACGCGGACAGCCCTGCGGCACAGAAGGATTTTATGGATATTAAGCGCAAGAACAAGGTGCGTCTTGCAAAGTATATCAAGGAGCACAACGGTATTGATGTTGATCCGGATTCGATTTTTGACGTGCAGGTGAAAAGACTGCATGAATACAAAAGACAGCTTTTGAATATCCTTCATGTCATGTATTTGTACAACCAAATGAAAGCAAATCCGAGCATGGAGTTTTATCCGAGAACCTTTATTTTCGGCGCGAAGGCGGCTGCGGGCTATAAGAACGCGAAGTTGACAATCAAGCTGATTAACGCGGTTGCGGACAAGATTAATAATGACCCCGCAATTAAGAACAGGATTAAGGTTGTGTTTATTGAAAACTACAGGGTTTCCAATGCGGAGCTGATTTTTGCGGCTGCTGATGTTTCCGAGCAGATTTCTACGGCGTCCAAGGAGGCGAGCGGTACGGGTAACATGAAGTTTATGCTCAACGGCGCCCTGACACTTGGTACGATGGACGGCGCAAATGTGGAAATCGTTGAGGAGGTTGGTCTGGAGAACGCGTTTATCTTTGGCTTGAGCTCTGACGAGGTTATCAGATTTGAAAATCACGGCGGCTACAATCCGATGGATATTTATAATCACGACGCGGAGATTAAGAAGGTTGTTGACCAGCTTGTGGACGGCACTTATGCAAATGACAGAGAATTGTTCAGGAGTCTTTACAATTCGCTGCTCAACACGATTGACACGGATAAGGCGGACCGTTACTTTATCTTGAAGGATTTCCGTTCTTATGCGGAAGCGCATCAGAGAGTGGAGAAGGCTTATAAGAATACGAGCGGCTGGGCGAAGAGTGCAATGCTCAATGTGGCAAAGGTCGGCAAGTTCACATCTGACAGAACGATTCAGGAGTATGTAGATGAGATCTGGCACCTTGATAAGGTAGAGATATAATAATTTAGAATTCATTATTTGGAAATGCAAGTCTTCGGGCTTGCATTTCTTTCATGCGCACGGGCACCCATAGGAAACGTACGTTTGATTGTTTGCAATCTGAAAAAAAGGAGGGAATATTTTGGAGCAGAAGAAAAAGGAACAGGCGGTTGTTTACAGGCAGACGCAGAGGGCGACGGGGGTTTTCGATATGTGGATAGAAACCTCGATTGCAAAGCAGGCGCGACCGGGGCAGTTTATCAGCGTCTATACGCAGAACCGGTCGGCGTTGTTACCGCGTCCGATTAGTGTTTGCGAAACGGATAAGGAAAAGGGAAGGCTTCGGATTGTTTACCGCGTGGCAGGAACAGGTACAAAGGAGTTTTCCGCTTACAAGTCAGGGCATCGGATTGACGTCTTAGGTCCGCTTGGAAATGGGTTTCCGCTTGAGGAGGCAAAAGGAAAAAGGGTGTTTATCATTGGCGGCGGTATCGGGATTCCGCCGATGCTGGAGCTTGCGAAGGCGATTACAGATGCAGCGTCGAAGGACATTATTCTCGGCTACAGGAACAATGAGCTTTTTTTGGCGGAGGATTTGAAAAAGTACGGGAACATGCATATTGCGACGGAGGACGGGAGCGCTGGAATCAAGGGACATGCTTTGAACATTATTGAAACGGAAGGTCTTAGCGCTGATGTTATTTTTGCGTGCGGCCCAATGCCGATGCTGCGTGCGGTGAAGCATTATGCGGATATGAAATCCATTCCGGCATATATTTCGCTTGAGGAGCGCATGGCGTGCGGTGTCGGGGCGTGTCTTGGGTGCGTGGTAAAGACGAAGGAAATCGACCATCATTCACATGTAAACAACGCGCGGATTTGTACGGACGGTCCGGTCTATTTGGCAGAAAGGGTGGAAATATGATAAATACAAAGGTCAATATCGCAGGCGTGGAACTCAAAAATCCCGTGATGACGGCGTCGGGGACGTTTGGTTCGGGTATGGAATATGCGGAATTCGTCGATTTGAACAAGCTTGGCGCGGTGGTCACAAAGGGCGTGGCAAATGTGCCGTGGGAGGGCAATCCGACGCCGCGCGTGTGTGAAACGTACGGCGGAATGTTAAATGCAATCGGGCTGCAAAATCCGGGGATTGATGTGTTTATTGAACGGGATATTCCGTTTTTGAAGCAGTTTGACACGAAAATCATTGTTAACGTATGCGGACGCTCGGCGGCAGATTATGTGGAGGTTGTGGAAAAGCTTTCCGACCAGCCGGTTGATTTGCTGGAAATCAATGTTTCCTGCCCAAACGTAAAGCATGGGGGCATTGCGTTCGGACAGGATCCGAAGTGTCTGTCTGAGATAACGAAGGAAATTAAGGCGAAGGCGAAGCAGCCGATTATCATGAAGCTTTCGCCGAACGTGACGGATATTGCGGAAATGGCAAAGGCAGCGGAGGCGGCGGGAAGCGATGCCGTTTCCCTGATTAACACGCTCACGGGAATGAAGATTGACATACACAAACGTACATTCGCACTTGCAAACAAAACGGGCGGATTGTCGGGACCTGCGATAAAGCCTGTTGCGGTGCGCATGGTTTATCAGGTGGCAAATGCCGTAAAAATCCCGGTTATCGGTATGGGCGGCATTGCGAATGCGGAGGACGCGGTCGAGTTTCTGCTTGCGGGAGCGACGGGCGTAGCAGTGGGCGCGATGAATTTTGTCAATCCGTATGCGACGGTGGAGGTCGTGGACGGGATTGCGGAATATATGAAAACATACGGAATTGAAGACCTTACGGAGATAATTGGCAGTGTAAAGTAATATTTGAGCCCTCTCGGACATACACTTAACTACTAGGAGATAGAAGGATGGATATGGGAGGGCTTTTCTATGGAGCTTTTGAAAAAAAATATTCACACCGAACGGATAAAGGCGAAGGCGCTTTTGCAGATACCACTCGAGGAGGACGTCAATGTTTCGGACACTAAGCCTGACGTGGCGCGTATTGTCTGTTGCAGCGGGCGCGTGAAGGTTGACGAAATCAAGATGGGAATGAACAAAATTTGGGTGAAGGGCAGGCTGGAATTTCAGGTGATGTACCAGGCGGAGGGTGCGGGCGCCGACCTTTCCGGTATGGAGGGGGAAATTCCGTTTATGGAGGAAATTTACCTTGACAAGATGGAGGGACAGGACAGGGTAATCTGCATGGCGCAGCTTGACGACTTGCGCGTGCAGATTATCAACTCAAGAAAGCTCAATGTGCAGGCAGTTATCACCTTGGAGCCGAAGGTGGAGGAGACGGTTTCGGAGGAAATCTGTACGGAGCTTGAAGGGCTTGAGAGCGGCGGAATGGAAGGCGGATTGGAGTATCGCAAAAAGAAGCTCGACTATCTTGAGACGGTTGTGAAGAAGCGGGATTTGCTGCGCATTCATGAGGAAACGAAGCTTCCGGCGGGAATGCCGGATATGGGAACTGCGATTTGGAAGAGTATGGATATTGCGCAAATCAGCTTCAAGGCTACGGACGAACGGCTTGCGGTAAACGGTGAGATGAATGTCTTTGTGGTGTACCGCGAGGACAATACGGATAAAATAAACTGGTATGAAGCGACGGTGCCGTTTAGCGGAAATGTGGAGTGTCAAAACAGCCGTGAGGGTATGCTTGCGGACGTTTCTTACGACATCGGGCACGAGGAAATCAGTATCCGCGACGATTCGGACGGGGAGCCGCGCATCATCGGAATTGAGGCGGCGCTTGAGCTGGAAATCAAGCTCTACGAGCGGGAACAGGAGCAGGTTGTCGCAGATGTATACGGAGTGAGCTGCGAGGTCAACGCGGTCACGGACAGCCGCAGCTTCCGCGATTTGTTAGCGGATATGAATATCGAGGAAAAGCTGGCGCGCAACATAAAGCTTGAGGATTCGGAGAGCAAGGTGCTGCAAATCTGCCACTACAATGCGCATGCCGTGATTGAGGACATTGTGTTTGAGCAGAATGAAGCCCGGATAACGGGGGCGGTGGAGTTAAAGGTTCTCTATACGACGAGTGCGGAGGGGCAGGCGATTTGCTCCGTGCATGACAGTCTGCCGTTTGAGATTACGAGAGAGCTTGAGGGCGTGGACGGTGCGGATATTGAGCAGTACACGACGGACGTGCAGCTTACGCAGCAGAGCGTCAGCATTAAGGACAGTGCGCAGCTTGAGTGGCGTGGTATGCTGAATATCCGTTTGCTGATTTATGACAGCAAGAGTGAGGCAATTTTGACGGATTTGAAGCTTTCGCCGATACCGCCCGAGGTGCTTGAGGGACTGCCGGGATTTGCAATTTATTATGTAAACAACGGCGATTCGCTTTGGCAGATTGGAAAGAAATATTATGTGAGTGTGGAGCGCATTAAGGAGATTAATAATCTGACGGACGATGTGATTAAGGCGGGCGACAGGTTGTTGATTGTGAAGTGAAAATTTTGGTCGCTATGTGCATAAAAAACAGGCAGGTAAATCATTTTGATTATATCTGCCTGTTTTGCATCGTCTAAAACAATTGTGTATATGATGTTGAATGTATGTGCGTCAGCACACGCAGTTTATTCTGTCTTAGAAACAACTGTGCCGTCCTCAGAAGTTGTAACCTTCTCCTCCTCCTGTGGCTTCATCATTTTGTCAAAGCCTTCAAGCACTGCGTCATAAGTACGCTTTGAGATGTCGGGAAGCTTTCCGCCCCAAGTTTTTTCTGCCTTCTCATAGCCCTTTAAGAACGCGTCGCGCATTTTCTCAAGATTTTTCGGATCATCACCTGCCAGTGCTGACGCGAATGAGAGAATACGCTCAGAGGTTTGCTTTACGCCCCAGTAGCCGTCCTCAGAAATGTCCTTTTGTGCCTGTGCTTTGGTCTCTGCGTCAACCGTGAAGTTGCCCTTTGCAAGAAACTTCCAAATGTCGTTTGCCGCGCCGAAGGTGTTTGTCTGCTTTGAAATCATGCTGTGAACAAGGTCAGTCAACTGTGCCTGACGCTTTTCCTGCTCTGCCTTCAACTGGGAAACAATTGCCTTCCTGTCGTCCTCAGAGAGCTTTCTCTTGTCATAGACTGCTGCGGAGTTGCTGTTTGGCTTTGTGGTTTCTGTTTTGTCCGTAGTAGTATTTTTATCGATTACGTCCGTGGTTGTCTTGTCGGTTTCCGGCTTTGTTGTGACGGGTGTCTTGTCCTTTGCTGTTGTGCTGGCTGTGTAAACATTGCTGATGTCGCTGCTGTTAATTCCTGTTACGCTCATGGGTATCCCTTCCTTTCCAATATAGAACCATCCGTGGTTGCTTTTATGATTATGTATGCCGTCCATAAAATAGAATCAGCATACTTTCATTTTATTGTATATCGGCAGGCGTGGAAGGAAAGTTTATAGTTGTAAATGATTTTTTTAAAATTTTTCTCGCAATTCTTTTTGCAAAGGGTGTTTCTATTTTGTGCCAATAATGTTAGAATAGAAAAAAATATATTTTTCACAAAAAGGTGCGGTGCTTTTAAATAGAAGGTGATGGACGATGAAGAAGTTAAAAAATACGGCGTGGCTGGTGGTTGCATTACAGATTATTCTTGTAGTCTACGTTGTGGTGGCGTTTGAGGTGGACAATATGGCGCTTGTGAAGGGCGAGGTCCATGATTTTAATAGAGGGTGGACGGTATGCCGCGAGGACGGCAGGCGTATAGAGGTGCCTTGTCTGCCCTATGCGGACAAAAGCAGCGCGTACGAGATGGTGGTGATGGAAAACACGATACCAAAGGAGTTTGCGGGGCTGACAATGCGTTTCCTGACGGCGGATAAGCAGTTTCGGGTGCTTTTGGACGGTGAGGAGATTTATCAGTTTGGAATGCATGACGTAAGGCGTTTCGGGCATACAGCAGGAAGCATGATGAATTTCGTAGACATTCCACAAAATATTGATGAGGGGCATATTCGGATTGAAATGACGTCGCCATATAACAATTATGCTTCCTATATTAATACGATTGAAGTTGGGGAGCGGGATCGTGTCATTTTGCGGCTGATTGCTTCAGCTATGCCGAAAACGGCGTGTAACATGATTATTTTGTTTACTGCGCTGCTTTCATGGGCAGGGGGTATTTTGTGCCTGCTTAATAAACGGGATACGGGAGGACTTGGATGCCTTGCGTCGTTTTGCCTTGTGAGCTTTTTGTATTTTTCTATTGAGACAAAGACTCTGACTATTTTTTACGGAAATCAGACATTGTATTCTGTTGTATTCTTTTTATGCCTGATGCTTTTGCCTGTTTTGCTGCAACTTTACATAGAACGGACATTAGAGGGGTTTCATAAGAAGCTGTCGGAGCTGTTGATTTTCATTGGCGTGCTGAATGCGTTGATACAGATGTTGCTTCAGGTGCTCAATATTGTGGATTTTATGGAGCTGTCGAAATTTTCACATATACTGGTTTTTGTGGCGACGGTGAGCGGCATGGTGATGTATATTGACCGCCTTCGCAAAGATCGGGCAAAGAGCAGGGAGTCTGTTTTAAACGCGGTGGCGATGGTGGCAGTCTGTGCGGGGACAACCGTTGATTTGGTGCGCGGGCAGATTGTTAAGGTTGGCGATTTGGCAATGTGTAGTCGTATCGGGTTTACAGTGTTCTGCGTGATTATGGTGTATATTAATGTGATGCGGATTAGCAGGATGTTTGCGGCGGAGGCGCAGGAGGCGGCAGACAGGCTGCAGCTTGAGATGGCGAAGGTTGAGGAGCGCAATCAAATGCTGGTGATTGCGCGTGAGGAAGCGGAGGCGGCAAAGCAGGAGGCGCAGGAGGCGAACCGTGCAAAGAGCAGTTTTCTTGCGAATATTTCGCATGAAATCCGCACACCAATTAACGCGGTGCTTGGCATGGATACGATGATTTTGCGTGAGAGCCGTGAGGATAACATTCGGGAGTATGCAAACGATATTCAGAATGCGGGGCAGAATTTGCTTTCGCTGATTAATGACATTCTTGATTTTTCTAAGATTGAATCGGGCAAGATGGAGATTAAGCCTGTTAATTACGAACTTGCGTCGTTGCTTGGGGATTGCTACAACATGATACAGGTGCGCGCGAAGGATAAGGGGCTGTTTTTTAGAATGGAGAACAGTACATCCATTCCGCATTTATTGTATGGTGACGAGGTGCGGGTACGTCAAATTATTATCAATCTTTTGACCAATGCTGTAAAATACACGGAGAAGGGGGAGGTTGTCCTTTCTGCGAACTGGGAAAAGATGGACGAGGAAACCATACGGCTGATTGTGGCGGTGCGCGATACAGGGATGGGCATTAAGTATGAAGACCAGCAGAAGCTGTTTGACTCGTTCCAGCGTCTTGACATGGAGCGCAACCGCAATATCGAGGGCACGGGGCTTGGGCTTTCGATTACGAAGCAGTTGGTGGATATGATGGACGGTACGATTTCGCTTGAGAGCAGTTATGGGCGTGGTTCGACGTTTACGGTGGACATTCCGCAGCGCGCGCGTTCGTTTGAGCCGATTGGGGATTTTCAGTCGCGCATTCAGGAGAGCGCAGAGTTTGGCGAGGAGTACCACAGTAGTTTTCAGGCGCCGGGGGCGAGCATTCTTGTGGTGGATGATGTGCCGATGAATTTGAAGGTGCTGTGTGAGCTTTTAAAGAGTACGAAGGTGCAGATTGATACTGCGGAGAGTGGGAAGGAATGTCTTAGAAAGATTACACTCAAAAAATACCATATTATTTTCCTCGACCATATGATGCCGGAAATGGACGGGATTGAGACGCTGAAAAACATGAAGTGGATTGCGGAGAATCAAAATGCCGATACGCCTGTCATTATGCTGACGGCGAATGCGATTATTGGTGCACGCGATGAGTATTTTAATGTGGGTTTTGATGACTATCTTGCAAAGCCGGTGAAGGAGAATGAGTTAGAGCAGATGATACAGAAGTATCTGCCAAAGGAGCTTGTGATTTTGGAGGAGGAGCCAAAGAAGGAGGACGACGGCGGGTTTGACATGCGTACGCTTCTGCCAAGACCGCAGGTGAAGCCGCAGACGGAGCACAGGAGCTTAATGCAGCGGCTGGATTTTATCGACGCACGGGCGGGCGTGAGTTACTGCGCAGGGAGCGAGGCGATTTACAGAGAGGTTTTGCAGTCGTATGCGCTTGGGAAGCTGCGGGAGGAAATCGTGGATTATTATGCAAAGGGCGATTGGAAGAATTACGGCGTGAAGGTTCATGCGTTGAAAAGCACGTCGCTTAATATCGGCGCGGTGGAGCTGTCGGAGTTTGCAAAAGCACTGGAAAATGCGGCGCGCAACGGGGACATTGATTTTGTGAAGGCGCAGCATGAAAACATTTTGAAAGAGTATGATGAGCTGCTTGAAAAACTGAGGGAGGTTTTGGAGTAGTGGTTTGAAAGTTTGTTTGAGGCAGACGGAGGAAGGAGCAAGTTTATTGATATGAGATATGACGTAATTATTATTGGAGCGGGTCCGGGAGGAATTTTTTCGGCATATGAAATGGTGAGCAAAAGCAGTACGCTTAAAATCGCGGTGTTTGAGTCGGGACATGCGCTTGAGAATCGCAAGTGTCCGATTGACGGAGAGAAGATTAAGAGCTGTATCCAATGTAAGAGCTGTTCAATTATGAGCGGCTTTGGCGGTGCGGGGGCGTTTTCCGACGGAAAGTACAATATTACGAATGACTTTGGCGGGACGCTGTTTGAACATATCGGAAAGACGCAGGCGCTTGATTTGATGCGGTATGTCGATGAGATTAATATGGCGCACGGCGGCGAGGGGACGAAGATGTATACGACTGCGGGAACGCATTTAAAGAAGATGTGCCTGCAGAATAAGCTCAACCTGCTTGACGCGTCGGTGCGTCATTTGGGAACGGACATCAATTATGTTGTGCTGGAAAATCTTTATGCCGGGATGAAGGATAAGGTGGACTTTTATTTTGATACGCCTGTGACCGATGTGGCGGTAACGCAGGACGGATACCGGATTTGCTGTGGCGATGCGTCGTACGAATGTGACAGATGTGTCATTTCCGTGGGCAGAAGCGGGAGCAAGTGGATGGAGAAGGTTTGTGAAAGTCTTGACATTTCCACGAAGTCCAACCGCGTGGACATTGGCGTGCGCGTGGAGCTGCCGGCGGTGATTTTTTCGCATCTGACGGATGAGCTTTATGAGAGTAAGATTGTTTACCGCACGGAAAAGTTTGAGGACAGGGTGCGGACGTTTTGCATGAACCCGTACGGGATTGTGGTGAATGAGAACACCAACGGGATTGTCACGGTGAACGGGCACAGCTATGAAGATGAACAAAAACAGACGGCGAATACGAATTTTGCGCTTTTGGTGGCAAAGCATTTTTCGGAGCCGTTTAAGGACAGCAACGGCTATGGCGAGAGTATTGCGCGGCTTTCCAATATGCTGGGCGGCGGTGTGATTGTGCAGCGGTTCGGTGATTTGGTGCGCGGAAGAAGGAGCAATATGAAGCGTATCGAGGAAGGGCTTGTGACGCCGACGCTTGCGGCGACGCCGGGTGACTTGAGTCTTGTGCTGCCGAAGCGTATTTTGGACGGGATTATCGAAATGATTTACGCGCTCGACAAGATTGCGCCGGGGACGGCGAACGATGATACACTGCTTTACGGCGTGGAAGTGAAGTTCTACAATATGGAGGTTGATATTGACGAGAATCTTGAGAGCCGCCACAAGGGGCTTTATGTCATTGGCGACGGCAGCGGCGTGACGCATTCGCTGTCGCACGCGTCGGCGAGCGGCGTGTATGTGGCGCGGCAGATTTTGGGGCAGGTGTAGCTGACATTTTACGGGAGGCTTGGAGGAATGAGACGGAGGTTTAACGTAACAGGGGCGTGCAGTCCAAAACGGCATTATATGGTACGGCTTGATGAACGGCTCAAAAAGATTAAGGAAGACTATGTAGATTATGGCAGCTATTTTGTCATCAACAGGGGACGCCAATATGGAAAGACAACGACATTGAAAAGCCTGAAAAAATATTTGCTGGGAGATTATATTGTACTTTCGCTGGACTTTCAGGAACTTAGCACGGCGAATTTTGCAGATGAATCAACCTTTACACGTGCGTTTGCGAAAGTGTTTATGAGGTCGTTTAAAACCAGTGGATTAAGTGATTCAAAAGTATTGCTTGAACCAGTGGCTGAATTTATTGAAAAAGAGGGCGGAAGCTTAAACGATTTATTTGACTGTCTTAGCCGCCTGTGTGAGAACAGTCCGTGCCCGATTGTTTTAATGATAGACGAAGTTGACAGCGCCGGAAATAATCAGGTATTTATAGAGTTTTTGGCGCTTCTTAGAAAATACTATTTAAATCGTGATGAAACGCCAATTTTTCACTCCGTAATATTGGCAGGGGTTTATGATATTAAAAACCTCAAACTAAAACTGCGCCCTGAAACAGAACACCGGTATAACAGTCCATGGAATATTGCTGCAAAATTTAACATTGATATGAGTTTTTCCACCGACCAGATAGAGGTCATGCTGGAAGAGTACGAGGCAGATTATCATACAGGAATGGACATTCAAGAGATGGCAGAAGAAATCTACCAGTACACATCTGGTTATCCGGTGCTTGTATCATCAATCTGCAAATATATTGATGAATATTTGCCAGATGAGGATGGTTTTGATGAATTGGGAAGAGCATGGACAAAAGAAGGAATCGCGAGAGCTGTCAAAATGCTTTTGAGCGAGAACACCCCATTGTTTGACAGTATGGTGAAACAGTTGGATGTTTATAAGGATATGCGGGAAATGATGGAACAGATTTTATATCAAGGAAGGAAAATATCGTTCAGTCCCGCTGAAAAATCCATAAATCTGGGTCTTATGTTTGGGTTTTTAAAGGAAGAAAATGGTCATGTTGCAGTGGCAAACCGCATTTTTGAAATGTATCTGATAGATTTGTTCATTGCGGAGGAATCAATAAGGAGCGACATGTTTTTATACGGTCAGGTTGTCAGGAATCAGTATATTGAGGATGGCGTGCTGAACATGAAGCTCGTACTTGAAAAGTTTGTACTGCATTTTACGGAGATTTATGGCAGCAACACAGAAAAATTTGTGGAGACGAACGGACGCAAACTTTTTCTGCTGTACTTAAAGCCGATTATCAATGGAACGGGAAATTATTACATTGAGGCACAGACAAGGGATGCAAAACGCACGGACATCATTGTGGATTACCTTGGTGAGCAATTTATCATCGAGCTGAAAATATGGCATGGCAGCGAGTACAATGAACGGGGCGAAAAACAGCTTGCAGATTATCTTAATTACTATCATCAGGACAAAGGATATCTTCTGAGCTTTAACTTTAATAAAAATAAAGAGACGGGTGTAAAAGAAATTGCCATTGCAAATAAGACAATTGTGGAGGCGGTTGTTTAGTGCCAAAAAACAGAAATGGGAACAACAATGATGGGCAAACGGCAGATTAAATTCCGCTAATATGATTGATTTTTCTTGAACTGTGCCATTTTCTCTGCTATACTCGAAACCGTAAGTTTTTTACTTATGAAAAAACAAACGAGGAGTAAAGGAGGAACTGGAAATGACGCAGGCAAAGATTTGTATTTTGATTGCGATTGTGTTTTATTTGGGGCTGGTGCTCTATATTGGCTACCGCTGCTCCAAGAAGAATAAAAACACGGACGACTTTTATCTTGGCGGCAGGAAGTTAGGGCCGATTGTCACGGCGATGAGCGCGGAGGCGTCGGACATGAGCAGTTATCTGCTGATGGGAATTCCGGGGCTGGCGTACCTGAGCGGTATCGCGGACGCGGGGTGGACGATTATCGGGCTTTCCATTGGAACGTACTTAAACTTTCTGATTGTCGCAAAGAAGCTGCGGCGCTATTCTAAGATTGCGGACAACGCAATCACGCTGCCGCAGTTTTTTAAGAACAGGTACCATGATGGCAGCAACGCGCTTTTGTACATTGCGGCGATTATCATTGTAATCTTTTTTATCCCGTATACGGCATCGGGATTTGCCGCGTGCGGTAAGCTGTTTTCAAGCCTGTTTGGCGTGAACTATATGGCGGCAATGATTGTGAGTGCGATTGTCATTGTGGGCTACACGACGCTTGGCGGCTTTTTGGCAGCGTCCACGACGGATTTAATTCAGAGTATCATTATGACGATTGCGCTGATTGTGGTACTGTTGTTTGGCGTGAACGTGGCGGGCGGCTTTGACGTGGTGCTTGACAACGCGCGGTCGCTTTCGGGCTATCTGACAATGTTTGCGACGCACAACGCAGCGGACGGGACGTCTTCGCCCTACGGGTTTATCACGATTATTTCAACGCTGGCGTGGGGACTTGGATATTTTGGAATGCCGCACATTTTACTTCGTTTTATGGCGATTGAGGACGAGGAAAAGCTGTACATTTCAAGGCGTGTGGCGACTGTGTGGGTTGTTATTTCCATGTCAGTGGCATTATTAATCGGTATTGTCGGCTACGGCATGAGCGTACAGGGGGCAATCGTTACGCTTTCGGGCACGGATTCGGAGACGGTGATTGTGAAGGTCGCTGACCTGATGAGTCAAAACGGTGTGATCATGGCGCTGATGGCGGGCGTTATTCTTGCGGGTATTTTGGCGTCAACCATGTCAACGGCGGATTCGCAGCTTCTTGCGGCATCCTCTGCGGTATCGTCGGATTTGCTTGGGGAAAAGCTGAAAACAAATGATAAGGGAGGCATGGTGGCGGCGCGGATTACGCTGCTTGTGATTGCTGTTTTTGCGGTGATTTTGGCAAGGGATCCGAACAGCTCCGTGTTTGGCATTGTCTCGTTTGCGTGGGCAGGCTTTGGCGCGGCGTTTGGCCCGGTGGTGCTGTTTTCACTGTTTTGGAGGCGTGCGAACCGCTTTGGCGCGCTTGCCGGAATGGTTTCGGGCGGTCTGATGATTTTTATTTGGAAATACCTTGTGCGTCCTTTGGGCGGTGCGTGGAATATTTATGAGCTTTTGCCTGCGTTTATTGTGGCTTGCGTGTTTATCGTGGTTGTAAGCCTTGCAACGCCTGCACCGGAAAAAGCGGTGCTTGACGAGTTTGACTTGGCGCAGAAAAAATAATTGCAGGATTTGGCAAAATGTGATATGGTTTCTTTATGAATTGAATATGGTGTGCTGTCGAAGCGGCAGCATTTTGCAAAAGGTGTCAGAGGTAACTCGTGTCCGGAAGGTACACAGGTTACGCTTTGGTGAAAAGGGAAACAGGTGGAAATCCTGTACGAACTCGTCACTGTAATTAGGGAGCAACTGTCAATCAAACCATGAAATGACAGACATGTTATTTCGTGGTTTGATTTCAAGTCACTGATGAATCATCGGGAAGGCGGACAGGCGCGTTGATCTATAAGTCAGGAGACCTGCCTTTTGCGGTACAGGACTAAGTCCAAGCCACGAGTAACTGGTTGTACGTCTTTTTTGCGTTAAATCAAACAAAGTGGTTGGATAGAAAAACAACAGAAACGGAGGAAGTATGGATTGGAATTTGGTAATATTAATTTTGATTGCAGCAATAACGGGGGCGACGGTGGCGATTTATGGTACAAGTAGAAAAAAATAAACGATACGCATTATGCGCAGGCGCCCTAACGGCATGTATCCTGACCGCCTGCGCGGGAAACAACGCTTCCATGACAGCAGGAACGCAGGAAGGAAAAACGGCAGAAACCACAACAGAATATACGACGGAAGCTACAACAGAAAAAACGGCAGAAGCCACAACGGAATATACGACGAAAGCCGCGACAGAAACCGTAACAGAGCCAACACAACCTCACACACAAATCGCAGGCTTGGAATGGCAGGGGTACGTCGATTTGTCATACGCCGAGGGCTTTACCATTGAAGCCTACAAGGACGGTTACCGCCTCATCACCATATCAGGAGATGCGCAGTACCTGATTGTCCCTGAAAACGGCGAAGCCCCGCAGGATTTAAAAAATGACATTACTGTCATAAATCAGCCCGTATCCGACATCTATATGGCGGCAACCGGCACAATGGACATGTTCCGCTCTCTTGACGCCCTCGACACGATAACGCTCTCGGGAGCCGATGCCGACGGGTGGTACATAGAGGAGGCGAAGCAGGCAGTTGAAAGCGGCGCAATGCTTTACGCGGGCAAGTACAGTGCGCCGGATTATGAGCTGATATTATCGAAAAATTGCCCGCTTGCCATCGAAAACACTATGATTTTGCACACTCCCGAGGTCAAGGAGCAGCTTGAAAAGCTTGGCGTTGCCGTGCTTGTGGATTACGCGAGCAACGAGTCGCACCCGCTTGGAAGGATTGAGTGGGTGAAGCTTTACGGCACGCTGCTTGGGAAGGAAGCGCAGGCGCAGCAGATTTTCGACGCGCAGGCAACTACCTTTGCGGAAATTGAAGAACAGGTACAAAAAAGCGACAAGACCGTCGTCCTGTTTTACCTCACCGACGATGGCGCGGCAAGTGTGCGCAGCCCGTCCGACTACATGGTAAAAATCATTGAGACGGCAGGCGGCAATTATGTTTTCGCTGATTTGGAGACGGACGGCAAGAAAACTTCCTCCATCACCATGCAGATGGAAGCATTTTATGCAGGCGCTAAATCCGCCGACTACCTGATTTACAACAGCACCATTGGCAACGAATACAAAACATTATCGGCACTGCTGGAGCAGGAGCCTTTATTGAAAGACTTTGAAGCCGTAAAGGAAAACCGCGTGTGGTGCGTACCCAAAAGCCTGTATCAGGAGTCAATGTCGGCTGCAAAGCTGCTCACGGATATTTATGCAATTTTAAACGAAGAGACACCGCAGACAACCTGTCTGTATCACATTGAGTAAGTGCACATACCGGAAGGGGGGCAGGGAGAAAACGTGAAAAGGACAAGAGCAGTTTTTGCCTTTGCAATGCTTGCGGCTTTGTTGCTTGTGATGACTGTCCTGAATATCATCATAGGCAGCGTCCCAATCCCGCTTGCCGAGGTCTTTGGACTTGCCGCAGGAAACGGGACGGACGCAACGGCGCAGACCATTTTGTGGCAGATACGCCTTCCACGCACCATAGCCGCAGTCGTGCTCGGCGGTGCGCTCGCGCTCTCGGGGTATCTGTTGCAGACTTTTTTTCATAATCCGATTGCCGGACCGTTTGTGCTTGGGATTTCTTCCGGCGCAAAGCTGACTGTGGCACTTTTGCTGGTGCTCGTTGCAAATCAGGTAACGAATATCAGTTCGGTGGCAATGATTGCCGCGGCATTTGCGGGCGCACTGCTTGCGATGGGCTTTGTGCTGATTATGGCGCGCGTCGTGGACAAGATGTCCATGCTGATTGTGGGCGGCGTCATGATTGGCTACATCTGCTCGGCGGTGACGGATATTGTCGTCACGTTTGCAAGCGACGCGGACATTGTCAATCTGCACAACTGGTCAAAGGGCAGCTTTTCGGGGATTACATGGGAAAATGTGCGCGTCATGTCCGTTTTGGTGTTTGCGACGACGGCAGTCATTTTTCTGATTTCCAAGCCGATTAGCGCGTATCAGCTCGGGGAAGCGTATGCGCAGAACATGGGCGTGAATTTAAAGCTGCTGCGAATGCTTTTGGTATTTTTATCGAGTATGCTTGCGGCATGTATCACGGCGTTTGCGGGACCGGTTTCCTTTGTGGGAATTGCAGTGCCGCATTTGGTGAAACAGCTTTTCGGGACGGCGAAGCCGCTTTTTATGATACCCGCGTGCTTTCTTGGCGGCAGCGTGTTCTGTCTGCTTTGTGACCTTTTGGCGCGCACGGCGTTTGCACCGACGGAAATGAGTATCAGCACGGTGACGGCAGTGTTTGGCGCGCCGATTGTCATTATCATTCTTTTCAGAAAGCAAAGGGCATAAAGCAATGGCAGACTATTATGTATCGACACAGAATTTATCGGTAGGCTATCACAAAAAGACGGTGTTGGAAAATATCACGATTGGTGTAAACCGTGGAGAAATCCTGACGCTGATTGGACCAAACGGGGCTGGAAAGTCCACGATTTTAAAAAGCCTTGCAGGACAGCTAAGGCTTCTTGCAGGAACCGTTTACATTGACAGAGAAGCGCTTTCGCTCATCGACAAAAATGCGCTTTCCCAAAAGCTGGCGGTGGTGTTTACGCAGCGGCTTCGCACGGAGCTGATGACCTGCCGCGACGTGGTGGCAACGGGACGCTATCCCTATACGGGACGGTTTGGTATCCTCTCCGCCAAAGACTGGTGCAAGGTTGAGGAGGCAATGGCGCTCATTCAGATTACGGCGTTTGCCGACGAGGACTTCACGAAAATCAGCGACGGGCAGCGTCAGCGTGTCATGCTTGCGCGCGCAATCTGTCAGGAGCCGGATATTATTCTGCTGGACGAGCCGACCTCTCATCTTGATATGAAGCATAAGCTTGAATTTTTGCAGCTTTTGCAGAACATGGCGCGCGAAAAAAAGCTGTCCGTAATCATGTCACTCCACGAGCTTGACCTTGCCAAAAAGGTGTCTGATAAAATCATGTGTGTCGGGACGCACAGCGTGGAGCGTTTTGGCACACCGCAGGAGATTTTTGAGGAGCATTATATCAGGACGCTCTTTGGCGTGACAACGGGGAGTTTTGACGAGAGAACCTGCGGCATGGAGCTTGAGGCACCAAAGGGAAAGCCAGAGGTCTTTGTGCTTGCGGGCGCGGCGTCGGGGCAGGACACATTTCGCAGCTTACAGCGAAAGGGCATTGCGTTTGCGACGGGCATTCTTTTTGAAAATGACATGGACTATCCCGTGGCGAAGGCACTTGCCGCAGAGACCGTATCCGTCGGGGCGTTGGAGCATATCGGGCAGGAGCGTCTTAGGCGGGCGCAGGAGCTTGCGGCTTCCTGTAAAAGGATTATATGCTGCCGCAGCAGCTTTGCGCCGTGGGAACCGGAAAATAGAGTATTGTATGAGGGATTGAAGGCTTACCAAAGCTCCTTATTCACTTGAACATTGACATGTTTTACAAAACAGCAGCGAACCACCAAAAACGGCTCGCTGCTGTTTTTTGCCACCGGGAAAACTTGCGCAGCCGGACTACGTTTGGTATACTAGGATAAGGACTGTAAAGAAAAAATAGGGAGAACAGGAATGAGATTAAAAGCGTTATTAAAATACGAAACCATCGTAATCCAGTGCCATGACAACCCCGACGCCGACGCGGTTGCAAGCGGCTTCGGGCTTTATACCTATTTTAAAAAGAACAACAAAAACGTCCGCTTCGTCTACGGGGGCAGGTTTGTCATTCAGAAAAGCAATCTGGTGCTCATGCTGCGCGAGCTTGCAATTCCCATCGAATACGTGACGACGCTTGAGCCGCCTGACCTTCTGATAACCGTAGACTGCCAGTACAATGAGGGCAACGTCACGCATTTTGACGCGAAGGAGGTTGCGGTAATCGACCACCATCAGGTGAGCGGCGCGCTTCCGCGCATGAGCGACGTGCGCAGCAGCCTAGGCTCGTGCTCCACACTGGTGCGCGTCCTATTGGAGCGGGAGGGCATGGACATTAACGAGGAGAAGAACCTTGCGACCGCGCTCTACTACGGGCTGATGATGGACACAAACCAGTTTACGGAGATTTACCACCCGCTCGACAAGGATTTGCGCGACGACGCGGCGTTTGACAGAAGTAAAATTACAATGTTTCGCAACGCCAACCTCTCCCTTGCGGAGCTTGAGATAGCGGGCGAGGCGCTTTGCAGATATGAATACGAGGAAACACACCGGTATGCCGTGGTTAAGGCAAGAGCCTGTGACCCGAATATCTTGGGAATTATCGGCGATATGATGCTTGCGGTGGACGCGGTGGATTTCTGCGTGGTGTACAGCATTCTGCCAGTCGGCGTAAAGCTTTCGGTGCGAAGCTGCCGCAAGGACACGCGTGCAAGTGAGCTTGCGGACTATCTGACGGACAAAATCGGCTCGGGCGGCGGGCACGTCGAGAAGGCGGGCGGCTTAATCCAGTTGGAGCTTTTGCAGCGGGAATATTGCGAGGAATACCATTCTGCGTATGACGCCGCGGCACAGCTTGGCGCATTTTTTAAGAAGCGCCTAAGGGCGTATTTTGAGGAGTCGGAAGTCATTTACGCAAAGGATTATGTGGCGGATTTATCACAAATGCGGGCATACCGGAGAAAGAACCTGCGGCTTGGTTACGTGAAGGCGTCCGATGTGTTTAAGACAGGGACAAAGGTCACAATCCGTACCCTTGAGGGCGACCTTGACATGCCCGTAAAGGAGGATATGTATATCACAATCGGAATGGGCGGCGAGGTTCGCCTGATTGCGGAGGAGAATTTCAAAAAAAGCAACCGTATGCTGGACGAGCCGTATCTGTTTGAGGGAGAGTACAAGCCAATGGTCAGGACTTCGCTTGACGGAAAAAACGTGTCGCTGATTCCGTACGCAAAGACCTGCATTGCGACAGGCGGCATTGAGATTTACATCAAGCCGCTGACGCACAGGGTAAAGGTCTTTACGGAGTGGGACGAGGAGAACTATATGCTCGGACGGGCGGGCGATTACCTTGCCGTGCGCAAGGACGACCTGCACAATGTGTATGTCATTGCGGGTGATATGTTCGAACAAATGTACGAAGCGGTTTAGCCTTTCAAAAAGGGCGAAATGGAGGCTGCCATGCTGAAAATATTTTTGGTAGAAGACGAAATGATTATGCGGGAGGGCATTAAAAAGAACATCGACTGGGAGGCGGAAAACTTCCAGTTCGTCGGGGACGCCGCGGACGGCGAGCTTGCCTATCCCTTGATTATACAAAAAAAGCCGGACATTCTGATTACGGATATCAAAATGCCGTTTATGGACGGCTTGGAGTTAAGCCGCCTTGTGAAGGCGGAGCTTCCCGACATTAAGATTATTATTTTAAGCGGCTATGATGAATTTGACTACGCGAAGGAAGCGATTGACATTGGCATTGCGGAATATATGCTAAAGCCTGTCACCAGCGCAAAGCTGCTTGAGACGCTCCACAGGGTTGAGAAAATGATTTTGGACGAGCAGGAAAAGCGCTCCGCAAAGGGCAGCTTGGACGCAAAGATGAAGTTTTTCAGGAAGCTTGTGTCGGGGAGCGTGAGTGTGTCGCTGCTCTTAAAGGAGGGGCGTGAGCTTGGCATGGAGCTTGCGGCGTCGGAGTATAATTTACTATTGTTACAGCTCTTTTTGGGGGACGACGTGGACGAGGTGCATAGTCACATTGCCGAAATCCGGCAGGGCTTTCGCGGGTTTCAGGAGACCTACCCCAATATCGAGGTCGCGTACCGGGGAAGGGAAGAATTTTGGTTTCTCTTAAAGGGAACACAGGAGTATCCTTTGAGCAGTCTGGAAAACGATATAAAAGCGGCGATTGAGCAGCTTGTGAAGGTCGAACATCAGACGCAGTATTTCGGCGTGCTCGGCAAGGGCACGGAGCGTCTTGGCGACCTTAGTGTCTGCTATGAGGAGGCAAACAAAAAATTTGCGCACCGCTTTTTGGAGGAGCGCGACCGGATTTATGAGGTCAGTGCGGACGAAAAGGCAGCGCTTGACCTTGAGAGCCTCAACCTTTCACAGACAGACAGAAAGGCTTTGGAGCAGTTCCTAAGCACAGGCTTGCAGGAAGATGTCGCCGCGTTTATCGACACGTATTTTGACAAGGCAGGCGGTAAAAATATCCAGTCCATTTTGTTCCGGCAGTATGTGATGATGGACATTTATATTATCACAATGAATTTTTCCCAAAAGATGGGGTACAAAAAGCAGGAGCTTGCCGCGCTTTACGGCGACGAGCAGGAGTTTATGAAGGTATTTTCCTCGATTGAGGACACGAAGGCTTATTTGCAGAAGCTCCTTGAAAAGGCGATTGACCTTCGGGAAAAGGCGCAGCCAAGGAAATATGATACGGTCTTAAAGCAGGCGCAGGACTACATTGAGGCGCATTATCATGAGTATGACATTTCTCTCAACAGCGTCGCGGCAAGCGTCAACCTAAGCCCCAACCATTTCAGCGCCATTTTCAGTCAGGAGCTTGGGGAGACCTTTATCGAATACCTTACAAAAATCCGTATGGAAAAGGCGAAGGAGCTTCTTCGCACCACCTCTAAGAAGAGCACGGAGATTGCCTATGAGGTGGGATATAAGGACGCGCATTATTTTGGGAGCCTGTTCAAGAAGACGCAGAACTGCACGCCGAAGGAGTACCGCGCACATTAATGCGGAGGAAGGGATTGGACATGGAACAGGAAAAAAAGGGCTATTCCCTGAAAAACAGGCTTTACATGCTGCTTTTGGTCTGCCTTTTGCCGCTCACCGTCCTGATTATGTACCTGCTTGTCATGATTAACAACGTATCGGGGCAGTATGATGAGATTGTGGAAAAAATAACGAAAGCAAACGCCTATAACATTAATTTTAAAGACGACCTTGACTATTCCATGTATATTATCGTGGTAAACGCGGAGCGTGCAAACGACATTATTGACACGAATAAGCCGGTTCAGATGATTGATGAGGCGCGCGAGGTGTTCGGAATGCTTTCGAAGGAGGCGGACACCGAGGCGGCGCGCACAAGGCTGAGCGGCATTATCAAAAGTCTCAATACACTGCGCGACCGCGTGATTGAAATTGAGGAGTCCGCCTTGGTGAGCGGGAGCTATGAGACCAATATGGAACGCCTTGACCTCAATATCCGCGTGCTCACGGAGCTGATACAGGAGGAAATCCAGTTTTACATTTATGAGCAGATGCGCAACATGGAGACGCTGCGGGAGGGCATTCGCAGCAATGTAGAGCGCGCGATTTCCATTACAAGCGTGCTGCTCATCTTCATTCTTATCGGGGCGCTGACCATCAGCAAAAAGATTATGGAGGGGATTACGGCGCCCATCCTTCGCCTGTGTCATGCCGCGGAGCAGGCAGGACGCGGCGATTTTAAGACGCGTGCCCATGAGGAGAACCTGAATGAAATCGCGGTGCTCAACGCGAGCTTTAACCGCATGGTGGAGGAAATCGGAAAGCTTGTCGAGGATATCCGTGTCGAGGAGTTAAATCTAAGGGCGGCGGAGCTTCGCCTTTTGCAGGAGCAGATTAACCCGCATTTTTTGTATAATACGCTGGACAATATTATCTGGCTTGCGGAGTCGAAGGAGACGCAGCAGGTCGTGAACATGGTGTCCGCGCTCTCCGATTTTTTCCGGACGACGCTGAGCAAGGGTAAGGATTACATTTCCGTAAAGGACGAGGAAGCGCACATCAACAGCTACCTGCAAATCCAGCAGTTTCGCTACCGTGATATTCTGACCTATGAAATCGACATGGACGAGGAGGTCTATGACTGCGAAATCCTAAAGCTCACCCTCCAGCCGCTTGTCGAGAACGCGCTCTACCACGGGATTAAGGGAAAGCGCGGGCTTGGGCATATCCGCGTTGCAGGCTGCATTCGGGACGGGCTTTTGGAGTTTACGGTTACGGACAACGGGATTGGCATGAAGGAGGAGCGTTTAAGGGAGGTCAGAAGGATTATTACGGGGGAAATGGAAAGCACGAAGGAGAAGGGCGGATTTGGCTTGTTTAATGTCAATGAGCGCATTCGTCTGAACTATGGACAGCAGTACGGGATTCGGATTGAGAGTAATTATGGGGAGGGAACGTGTATTTGGGTGACGGTTCCCGCCGTAAAAAAATGACCTTTTTTCGTAAAATATTGAACATATTAACTAAAAATTCATGAAAATTATTAAAAGAAAATAAAAAAATCAACAAAATTCTTAAATTAATAGTATACATAAGCGATAATTTAAGGTATAATTAATTTCGTAATCGGAAATCGGTTGCGAAATTATTTTTAATTAATGGAGGGAATTAATTATGAAAAAGAAATTGGTTGGCGCACTTATGTGCGTAGCAATGACAGCAACAATGCTTGCAGGATGTGGAAGCTCATCAGAGCCTGCAGCAGCACCTGCTCCGGCAGAACCCGCGGCAGCACCTGCGCAGACACAGGCAGCAGCTCCGGCTGAGACAACACCGGCAGAGGCACCTGCTGAGACACAGGCAGCAGCAGAGCCTGCAGCAAGCGGCGAGGCAATTAAGGTTGGTTTCGCACAGGTTGGTCATGAGTCAGACTGGCGTGCAGCAAACACAAAGAATTATCAGGATACCTTCAGCGCAGCAAACGGCTATGAGTTATCCTTCGTAGACTGTGACAACGACCATGCAGTACAGATTGAGACAGTTCGTGGATTTATCGAGCAGGAGTTGGATTATATCTGTATCGCTCCCATTCAGTCAGCAGGCTGGGACACTGTTCTTCAGGAGGCACAGGACGCAGGTATTCCGGTTCTTATCGTAGACCGTGCAGTAGATGCTGACGCTTCTCTTTACACAACAGCTCTTGGCTGCGACATGGTAGCTGAGGGTGAGGCAGCAGGTAACTGGCTTGCTGAGTACTTAAACGGCGAAGACGCAAACATTCTTGTAATCGAGGGTTCTGTAGGTGCTTCCGCAACACTTGGACGTACAGAGGGCTTCAACAACATCGTTGCCCAGAACTCGAACTGGACGGTTCTTGACTCTCAGTCAGGTGACTTTACACAGGCTGGCGGACAGGAAGTTATGGAGTCATTCATTAAGTCTTACAGCGACTTCAATGTAGTTGTATGCCAGAACGATAACGAAGCATACGGCGCAATGGACGCAATGGATGCAGCAGGTATTACATATGGTACAGACGGCGATGTAATCATCATCTCATTCGACGCTACACATGACGGACTTCAGTATACATTAGATGGAAAGATTACATGTAACGTAGAGTGTAACCCTCTTCAGGCTGGTTTCGCAGAAGGCGTTATCAAGAAGCTTGAGGCAGGCGAGTCTGTTGACGCTTGGACACTCGTTGAAGATGAAGCATTCGTATCACCGGGCATCGAGAGCTCTTACGCAGTAACAATGAGTCAGGAAGTATTGGACGGCCGTGCATACTAATTTGAACGAAGCATAAAATGTAAAAAATGATATATGAGGGGAGAAAATCCCGGAAGGGATGGGATTTTTCTCCCCTCATATTTTACCAAAAAATGATTACCCGGAAAGAAAAACTCTGGAAGGAGATGCCTATATGGAAAATAATATTGTTTTAAGTGCAAAAGGAATCAGTATGACCTTCCCCGGTGTAAAAGCATTGCAAAATGTGGATTTCAACTTGAAAAAAGGGGAAATCCGTGCGCTCATGGGTGAAAACGGCGCCGGAAAATCCACACTGATTAAATGTCTTACGGGGGTAAACAAGTTTGAGGCAGGCGAAATTCATTTGGACGGCGTTGACGGCCCGGTCATCAACAGGGATACGTTGGATGCCCAGCGCAAAGGAATTTCGACGGTTTATCAGGAGGTAAACCTGTGTCCCAATCTTTCTGTTGCCGAGAATTTATTTATCGGCAGGGAGCCGATGACAAAGTTCCACACGGTAAACAGAAGGAAAATGAACGAGATGGCAGCAAACCTGATGAAGGAACTGGATTTGGACGTTGATGTGACGCAGAATTTGGAGGAATACTCATTGGCATTGCAGCAGATGATTGCAATTGCCCGTGCGGTTGATATGGATTGTAAGGTTCTGATTTTAGATGAGCCGACCTCCTCACTGGACGACAATGAGGTGGCAAAGCTCTTTGTCATGATGAGAAGGCTTCGTGATAAGGGCGTTGGCATTATGTTCGTCACACATTTCCTTGAGCAGGTTTATGAGGTCTGCGATGGTATCACGGTTCTTCGAAACGGTACACTGGTTGGGGAGTACAGTATCGAGGAGCTGCCGCGTGTCAAGCTGGTTGCAGCCATGATGGGTAAGGACTTTGATGACCTTGCAAGCATTAAGAAGGAGGGCAGCGGCGACAAGTCGAAGGAGCCGCTTGTCATTGACGCAAAGGGACTAAGCCATGCCGGAACCATCAAGCCGTTTGATTTGGAGATACATAAGGGTGAGGTCATTGGACTGACCGGACTTTTGGGAAGCGGACGAAGCGAGCTGGCACGCGCGATTTACGGTGCAGACAGGGCGCAGACAGGTACGTTGAAAGTAAAAGAAAAGGAAGCAACAATCAAGAATCCGATTGACGCCATGAATCTTGGCATGGGACTTTTGCCGGACGACAGAAAGGCGGAAGGAATTATCGGAGACTTGTCCGTGCGTGAAAACATTATTTTAGCCATGCAGGCAAAACAGGGTATTTTTAAGAAAATTCCAATGGCAAAGCAGATTGAAATCGCGGATAAATTCATTGAAATGCTGCAGATTAAGACCGCAAGCAGGGAAACCTTGATTAAGCAGCTTTCCGGCGGAAACCAGCAGAAGGCAATCCTTGCAAGATGGCTTGCGACCGATCCGGATTTCCTGATATTAGATGAACCCACCCGTGGTATTGACATCGGTACCAAGACGGAAATTCAGAAGCTTGTGCTCAAGCTTGCAGACGAGGGAAAGAGCGTCATGTTTATTTCTTCGGAAATTGAGGAAATGCTTCGTACCTGCAACCGTATGGCAGTGCTTCGGGACGGCGCCAAGGTTGGCGAAATCAGTGGCGACGACCTGACGCAGGAAGGCGTTATGAAGGCAATTGCGGGAGGTGGAAAATAATGGATAAAGTGAAAAAATTAACAAAAATGAAGCTGTTCCTGCCGATTTTCAGTATGATTCTCGTTATGATGATTAACGTGATTTATGATATTGCAAGCGGAAACCCTCCATTTGGTTTTTTCTCGATTAGTATTAACAATGGTATTTTATACGGGCGTTTGATTGATATTTTGAACCGAGGCAGCGAGGTTGCCATTTTGGCAATCGGCATGACGCTCGTGGTATCTGCTTCCGCAGGTACGGATATTTCCGTAGGCTCCGTAATGAGCCTGTCCGGTGGTATGTGCTGTATGCTGCTTGCAGGCTACGGTGTGACAAACGTGAGCAACTATGCCGTTCCCCTTTGGGTAGGTATGTTAGCAGGTATTGCAATTGCCTGTGTCTGCGGTTTGTTTAACGGATTTTTGGTAGCGTACATGAATATCCAGCCGATGGTCGCAACCTTGATTTTATGGTCTGCGGGCAGGGCAATCGGACTTCTGCTTTGCAACAGCAACATCGTGTATGTGCGTGTGCCTTCGTTCCAGTTTTTCGGCGGATACTGTGGTATCATTCCGACACCGATTATTATTGCGGCAGTCTGTGTTGCAATTGCGTCTGTTGCATTAAAGTCGACGGCGCTCGGTACCTATATCCAGAGTGTGGGTATTAATAAGAGGGCTTCGAGAATTTCGGGATTTAATTCCGCAAAGATTATTCTGTTGTGTTATGTAATCTGTGGTCTGTGCGCAGGTATTGCGGGCTTGGTTGCAACCTGTAGGATTTATTCCGCAGATACCAACAACATTGGTCTGAACATGGAGCTGGACGCTATCCTTGCGGTGGCACTTGGCGGAAACAGCCTTGGCGGCGGTAAGTTCAACCTTGCCGGTTCCATCATTGGTGCATATACGATTCAGGCGATTACCACAACACTGTACGCTTTGGGCGTTTCTTCCGCACAGGCGCCTGTGTTCAAGGCAATCGTGGTTATCTTAATCGTAGTCATCCAGTCACAGCCTGTAAAGGATTACTTCAAGAAGTTATCCGCAAAGAAGGCAGTTGCAAAGGAGGTGGCATAGGATGAAGAAATTAAAGCTTGGAGGCAATAATATTTTATTAGCCATCACGGTAATCCTGTTTGTTGTCATGTATTTGGGCGGCTGCATTATCTATGCGGATAAGGGCTTTACCCATCTTCAGACCTTTTTAAACGTGCTGATTAACAACGCGGGACTGATTGCCGTTGCAAGCGGTATGACCTGTGTTATGCTGACAGGCGGCATTGACATTTCCGTTGGCTCCCTGATTGCGATGGACTGTATGTTTCTGGCAGTCGGCATGGAGCAGTGGGGAATGAGCAGCCCGGTGCTGATGTTCTTGGTACTGGTTATCGGTATCGTGTTTGGCGTGGTTCAGGGATACTGCGTGGCGTATCTTGAAATCCAGCCGTTTATCGTAACGATGGCAGGCATGTTCTTTGCAAGAGGTATGACGGCGGTCATCTGTAAGGATCAGGTAAGTATCGTTTCCGATAAGCTGTTTACGGCAATTTCAAACATGAAGATTAGCATTCCGTTTGGCGGATATACCAACAAGAAGGGTATTTATCAGGTTCCGTTTATCCGTCCGACCGTTGTCGTTGCATTGCTGGTAGTCGTACTGGTGTTCCTGATGCTGAAATACACAAAGTTTGGCAGAAGCATTTATGCGGTGGGCGGCAATCAGGTGTCTGCAACCCTGATGGGACTCAACGTCCGCAAGACAAAGCTCCTTACTTATACACTGTGCAGCTTCCTGACATCGATTGGCGGTATCTGCTACTGCTTAAACACGATGTGCGGTACGACAACACAGGCGGCAGGCTTGGAAATGGACGCGATTTCTTCTTCCGTTATCGGCGGAACGCTTTTAACAGGCGGTGTGGGAAATGTGCTTGGCTCCCTTGTCGGCGTGCTTATCAATGGTACGATTTCAACGCTGGTTAAGTCAAATGGTAAGCTGGTAAGCTCGTGGGCAAATATTATTACGGCAATTTTGTTATGCTTCTTCATTCTTTTGCAGGCAATATTTGCAAAAATTAAGGAAAGCAAGAAGGCATAAGGTGAATTTTGTTACCCCTGTCTTTGCCATCGTGCAAACGGCAGGGGTAATTTTATCGACAGGAGGTGGCAGGCATGATGAAAATGAGAGGAACCAGTTTGTTTATGCCCGCTTTTGTGCTTTGCTTCCTGCTTTTGCTTGCAGGCTGCGGCGCGGGGCATGATGCGGCGGCGACATCGGGAACGGAGCCGGAGAGTGAGAGTATGCCGGACGAGGACGACATTGTGATTGGCATTTCCCAAGTCGGCTCGGAGTCGGACTGGCGCACGACCAACACGAAGGCGTACATAAATACGTTTACGCAGGAAAAGGGCTATTACCTGATTTTTGAGGACGGACAGCAGAAGCAGGAAAATCAGGTGAAGGCGGTTCGGAAGTTTATTTTAAAGGGTGTTGACTATATCGTGCTTGCTCCGATTGTAGAGACGGGCTGGGACGCAGTGTTAAAGGAGGCACGGGACGCGGGCATTCCGGTGATTATTGTGGACAGGAATGTATCGGTAGAAGACGAGAGCCTTTATACCTGCCGGGTTGGCAGTGATTTAATGCAGGAGGGCAGAAACGCGGGTGAATGGCTTGCGGATTATTTAGAGTCGCGTGGCAGAAGAAATAAAAAGATTAACATTGTCACATTACAGGGAACGCTCGGTTCCACTGCACAGATTGGCAGGACGTCCGGCTTTGCAGAAGTTATGGAAAAACACCCGAACTGGAATATGCTGGAATATCAGTCAGGAGATTTCACGCAGGCGAAGGCGTATGAGGTGATGGAATATTTCCTTGAGAAGTATGATGATATTGATGTCGTGATCTGTGAGAATGACAATATGGCATTTGGTGCGATTGAAGCAATCAAAGAAGCGGGCTTAAAGCTTGGGAAAAACGGGGATATCATACTCATCTCGTTTGATGCGGTGCGCGATGCGCTGCTGCTGGTGCAAAAGGGGGAGATTATGGCTGATTTTGAGTGTAATCCGATTATAGGACCTTTGGTAGAAGAAACGCTCCAAAAGCTTGAGCGCGGCGAGCCGGTTGAGAAGGTGCAGTACATAGACGAAACATATTTTGATTACAGAATGGATATCGAGAGCTTGCTTGAGGAGCGGGAATATTAGAGGCTATGGGGTTAATCCATGGTTCTTTCTGAACTTTGGGTATAGGCAACAAAAATTATAGGTTGAAATCACAT
>CANOMQ010000039.1 GCA_947567595.1 uncultured Lachnospiraceae bacterium
CCCTGTTTTCGCCGTGAGAGGGCGACGTCTTAACCGCTTGACCAACGAGCCATAACTGTTATCTAACAGCCGCCAGCTTTTTTGCGCTGACAACTATTAGAGTATATAACAGTTTTTCTAAAAAAGCAAGTACCTTTTTTACTTTTTACATTTTTTTTACAATTTGCCTGCTAATCAACCGCACCTCTATGCTGACCGCCTTCACATTACCGCTCACTTCGTCGCACCAACACCGCGCAAAGCACAAGCGTCACCGCCTCCGTAACAGGCGCGGCAAGCCAAACGCCCGTCATGCCAAAATACACAGGAAGTACAAAAATACAGGCAAGCAGCACCACAAGCCCCCGCGACAGGGAAATCAGCGCAGACGCGAACGCATTTCCAACAGCGGTAAAATAAAACGACGTAATGGCATTCACACCGCAAAAGAAAAAAGACACCGTAAAAATCAACATGCCCGAGCGCACCATCTCCTGAATTGTGATATTTTTCACAAAAAGACCGCCGTACCAGTCCGCAAGCCCTGTCATTATCAAAAAGAGCGCCACGCCGATTGCAAACACAAGCCCGTTCGTCCGCTTCCGCAAACGCCTTGCCAGCCCGCCCTCCTTCGCGCCAAAGCAAAAGCTGACCAGCGGGCTTACGCCTTGTCCAAAGCCCACCACGACCATACTGAACACATAGGAAACATATCCCACAATCGTAAATGCCGTCACGCCGTCCACGCCAATCCGCCGCATAATCACAAAATTGTACGCAAACATGGCAATCCCCGTTGACATCTCACCGATAAACTCCGAGCTTCCGTTTAACAGCGTTTTCACACAGACCGCCGCAGAAAACGAAAATGCCCCAAGTCGGTAAACCGTTGCTTTTTTGAAAAAATAATACAGCAGACAACCAAACGAAACCGCCGCAGACAAAAGCGACGCTGCGGCAATCCCCGCAATCCCGACACCCAAGACCGCCGCAAACACATAATCCAAAACCGCATTCAGCAGCACGCTCACAGCATTGACCTTCATAAAAAACTGCGGATTGCCCTCGCCGCGGATAAACATGCCAAAACACGAATTGACCACCATCAAAATCAGTTCCGGCAGCAAAACCCCGTAATACGACTTAAAATATGCCCGCACCTGCCCCTGCGCGCCCAAAATATCCAGCATCGGCTCAAAAAATAACGCCACTGCCGCACCTGTCAGCATGGCAAAAACCACCGTCGTCGCAACAGTCTGCCGAAAGGTCTGACAGCACACCGACTGCTCCCCCGCCCCGAATGCCATTTGCGCAAGCGCGGCGCCGCCGACAGACACCATTAAGACGATTGACAAAAACAGATAAATAATCGGCAGCCCTAAATTCACTGCGGCAATGCCTTCCGCTCCAACGTAATTTCCGACAAAAAAGCCGTCCGCCACGGTAATCAGCGAAGCGAGCAGCATCGCAACAATAGCGGGCACCGAAAACCGCAGAATGGTTCCTGTCGTGTTTTGTCTGATTTTTTCCAAATTCATAATAAAAACCTCCTGATATGATATTTTCCAAGATCTTTCTTTGAAACGAATTTATCATATCAAGAGACGCAAATATAAACTTCTGAATTTGTGCTTTGTTTCCTCCATGCCCCCTGCAGCAACCGTCTATTTCACGGGCAGGCAAATATCCAACTCCATATACCCCGATTTTTCATCTACCATACGGTAAATGTCAAACCCGCTGCGGTCGTCCAGCACATACCCCGCCTGCGGCAGCCACACGGTAAAAATCGTCTGATACGCCGCATAAATATGCTTCCCTAATCCCTTATAGGCGTACACCGCGCATTTCCCGCCCGCTATCGTGCAGGTATTCTCAAACGGCACGTCGCCTGCGATACTCATGCAAATATCGTACAGACAGCCGTCCTTGTCCGTAATCGCGGGGTCGTCAAACGTCCGTTCAAAAACAGCGTATCGTCCGTTATATACTCTCTGTATTTTTCCATAAAATCATGCCACTGCCCGCTCAGATAGCGGTAGCTGCCAATCCTGCGATCGTAAAGCACACGGTAATCGGGCAGTGTCTGCACCGTAATCTTTTTGTCACATTCCGCAAAACTCTCCATTTGACTGGCTGTATTGTGAAAAAACGGGTGCCGTATCGTCGTTTCATAACAGTTTCTGCGAAAATTGACCGGATTGGTCTGATACTGCTGCCGAAACAGCCAACTGTAATTGGACGGACTGTACCCAAACGCATATCCAATGTCCGTAACGCTGCGCTCCCGCTCCACCTTCAGCCGGAACGCACTCTGCTCCACCTTCAGCCGCCTGATAAACGCATACACGCTCTCCCCCGTCTGCTCCTTAAACATTCTGCCGAAATGATACTTGGAAAAATGACAGTGCGCCGCCACGTCCTCTACCGACAGTTCCTCGCCGATATGTCCCAAAATAAAATCAATCGCATGGCTGACTGTTTCGTTTGTAATCGTAACCATTCCGCTCTCCTTTAAAACTTATCCTGCTCCTCTTTGGGCGCCAAAAAATCCCGCAGATATACTTCCATTGAACGGTTCATCTCCTTGGAAAAATCAGACTCGTATTTCCTTTTGCAAAAAGCTTTTATCCACTCGTCATAGCTTTTTTTGTCCGTTTTTCCCGAAAACATCTTCCTGATTTGTTCACCGCTCTTTTTCTGGTAACTGTTCTCACAGACAATATCCGAAACCCGAAACCGCCCCGGCTTTTTGCGCTGCTTCTGTTGTTCGGTCGGATATCCAAAAACAAGCATACATGCAGGATATACATATTTTGGAAGCTGCAAAAGTGTTTTGAGTTCTTCCGCATTTTCCATTATGTCACCAATATAGCAGGAGCCTATTCCCAAACTTTGCGCCGCAATCACCGTATTCTGCGCCGCAATCAGCGCGTCCTCCACAGCCAGCAGCAAATCACCCACACCGGGATTACGCGGTTTCAAACCCGCTTCCTCATAAAAAGAAAGCCATTTTTGACAGTCCGCACAAAACACAAGCATCATCTTCGCGTTCGCCATAAAAAGCTGGTTGTCACACAATACGGCAAGCCTTTCCTTTTTCTCTTTATCCGTAATGTCAAGAATCGTGTATAATAACTGACAGCCCGCCGAAGGCGCCTGCAGCGCCGCGTGTAAAATGCTGTTTTTGTCCTCCTGCGTTATCTCTTTATCCGTAAATATGCGGACGGATTTTCTCTCATATAAGGATTTCAATATTTCATTTGTCATTCTTAATTTTCCTTTCTGCCTACGGCAAAACACTTGGCTGCGATACGTTTTCTCACATCATAAACCTTCCCTCCAGCACTTGTCAATCTTACCGTACATTGCAAAAACACCCAATTTATGATACAATCACCCTAACAATCGAGTGGGCAAATAAGCTACTCACCCATAAGAAACCGGAGGAATACGCCTATGAGATTATTACAGGAATGGTACACCCAGGAAACCTTAGACAGTGAAGAAGAAAAATTTCACCGCCCCCTCAGCGACGAGCAGCTCTTTTTCCACGCAGTCAGCTCGGGCGACATCGACTTCGTGCGGCAAAACTGCAAGGAAAAGAAATTTATCGAAACGGACGGCGTCGGTCTTTTATCCCGCGACTGCGTGACCAATCTCAAATACCACTTTGTCATCACGACAGCGTTCATAACAAGGCTCTGCGTCGAGGCAGGCATGGAGCTGGAACAGGCATTTCGACTAAGCGATTTTTACATTCTCAAGCTTGACAACCTGAACACCACCGCGTCCGTCGCAGAGCTCCATGACCGCATGGTCCTTGATTTCACCGGAAAAATGCGTTTTTTAATCCGAAACCAGGGCGCATCAAAGCCCATTATCACCTGCATTGATTACATTTACGCCCACATTACGGAGCGGATTACAATTGAGGACCTCGCCGAATATACCGGCCTCTCCGCAAGCTACCTCTCCCGTCTTTTCAAAAAAGAAACCGGCGTGTCGGTAAGCGATTACGTGCGCGAAAAGAAAATTGAAAAAGCGCAGCATTTATTAAAATACTGCGACTACAGTTTAATCGAAATTGCAACTTACCTGTCGTTTTCTTCCCAAAGCCATTTCATACAGCTTTTTAAAGAATTTACCGGCATGACGCCCAAAAAATACCGCGACCTCCACTCCCGCGAAACTTGGAATGTAACAAACGAGTAGCGGGAAACAGAAATCAAACGGCAGGAGGAACTGCTTAACCTCCTGCCAGTCTTTCAATCAATGCAAGAATACGCCCCGCGCAGCAGCGGATTTCGTCCTCCGAAAGCAGTCCCTGCGCATATGCCGCACGGATATTTTCCGCATCTTTGCGGTTTCCCGGCATAATAATATCATTTCCTGCCGCAACGCACTGCCACGGCACACTCCCGTCCTTTGGAACCGTCGTATTCCAGTCCGACATAATAATCCCCTCAAAGCCCCACTCACCGCGCGCAACCGTTGTACAAAGATCCCGGCTGTTTGCCGTATGGACGCCGTTTATGCAGTTATAGGAAGACATGATTGCCGCCGGCGCGCTTTCCTTTACCGCAATCTCGAATCCGCGCAGGTAAATTTCCCGCAGGGCGCGCTCCGAAACGCGCGCGTCAACTGCCATTCTGTTGTCCTCCTGATTGTTGCAGGCAAAGTGCTTGATTGTCACGCCGCATCTTTTATTGCTTTGTACACCAGCTGTCACTGCCGCTGCCATCATACCGGACAAAAACGGGTCCTCCGAATAATACTCGAAATTTCTCCCGCACAAAGGATTTCTATGGATATTCATGCCGGGAGCAAGCCACAAGTCAATCTGAAACTCCTCCATCTCAACTGCTATGGCGCTGCCAAACCGTTTCATGAGCGCCGTATCCCATGTCTGCGCCAATGCCGTTCCGACCGGAAACGCCGTACAATACTGATAATACCAGTCCGCATCCTCATGCGCTTCCACCTCTTCCAAAAAGCCGTTTTCGAGCGAGCCAAGAACTCCTGTTCCGTATATGGTATCCGTCTTGCGGTCGACCGCATAATTTTGCCGTAAACGCAGTCCTGCCGGACCGTCTGCCATCACCAAAGCACGTTTTCCGTAATGCGCAAGCGCCCCCGTCGTTTCCCCGGCAGATCCCGGTACGGAAATTCCTGCTGCGCCAAGCATACCGCCCTCCTGTGACAGCTTTCCATATAAAAGCGGTATCAGCTCCTCAACAGCATACCCCTTCGCAACCGGAGTCTGAACCTCCTTTCGCACTTCCTTTTGCGGCACAAAGTCAAGCTGCAAAACCCCTTGCGCCTTTGCCTGCGCAAGATACTCCTGCGCTTTGCGTTTTCGCGTTTCGGGCGCACAAAGCTCCTCAAATTCCGCCTTTTTCGGGCAAATGGCGCTTGTCTCCTCCAAAATAACCTGCTCCTTAACCGAAAGCAAAGCCGCGGGCTGCAAGGATGCCAAATGCCTCCCCACCCATATACCATACACGCCCTGCTCAATCGTCCATGCATGGAGCTGCTCCGAAAAGCTTGCAAGCTGCTTTTGGTCAATTACAACGCTAAGCTGCTGCGTTTCCCCGGGGTGCAGTGTTTTTGTCTTTGCAAAGCCAATAAGCCTGCGCAGTTCCTTTGCCAGCCCCTCCTGCGGCAGGAGCGCGTAAACCTGCACAACCTCTCTGTCGGCATACACCGTTCCTGTATTTTTCACCGTGACCTCTACCTCAAACCCCGTATCCGTCCTGCGAACCCCTTGTGTCGCTATCGAAAAGTCTGTATAAGAAAGCCCGTATCCAAACGGAAAGAGCGGTTGGATATCAAAACTGTCAAAGTAACGGTATCCGACATAAATGCCCTCTCTGTATTCGTCATATTCCAAATTTTTGTTCAGATAGCCGAACGTTTCGGCAGACGGATAATCCTCATAGCGTTTCGCCCAAGTCGTTGTGAGCCTGCCGCTTGGCGATACCTCTGCGAAAAGCACATCTGCCACCGCATGACCGCCCTCCTGACCGGGCAGGGAACTGTACAGGATTGCCTGAATATTTTTTGCCTCCTGTAAAATCCCCGTCAGCTCTATCGGCGCGCCGACATTTAAAATCAGTACGATTGGAAGATTTTGCCCGTTTAAAAACAGAAGGTCTTCCCGCTCCGCGCTACTTAAATAATAATCGCCTTCTTCCCTGCGGCGGTCCTTTCCTTCACCACAAATGCGACTGATGACATAAACTGCCACTGCAGCCCCTTCCATATCGCCAGCCGCTATCCTGCGTCCCGTCGGCATGACAAACGGATTTGCCGCATAAGCGTCAAAAGGATTTTCCATGCCCTTAGCGTCCTCCAGTATCTTTTCCTTCCACGCAGCCCTTGCGTGCGCATAACGCCCTTCGTAATCCGTCAGCCAGTCCTTACTTGTAACATGCACACCTGCGTCCGCAAGACCCTGATATATGGAAACCGTTTCCCGATTATTGACATCTCCCGAGCCAATGCCTCCCTTGACAGTCTTTCCTGCTCCGGCGCCAAACAGCGCAACCGCCTTAGAGCGTTCCAGCGGAAGAATGTCTTCGTTTTTTAAGAGCACAATCCCCTGCGCCGCTGCCTCCCGTGCAAACATGCTATGTATCATTTCCCGCTGTGAAGGATTTTGTGTCAGCGTACCGCTGTGAATTTTGTTTTTTTCTGTCATAGCTTCACCCATTCTTATCCCTTAACGCCTCCAAGCGTCACACCTGCAATAATATATTTTGACAAAAGCAGATAGACAAGGATAATCGGCACAATCGCCACCATAATCATCATGTAAATCTTACCCATGTCAAAGTTCATGTAATCCGCGCCACGCAGTGTCGCAATCAAAATCGGCACCGTCATTTTGTCCTTTGACTGAATGACCAAAGCCGGAACGAAATAGTTGTTCCAAGAGCCGACAAACGTAAAGATTGCCTGCACCGCGATTGCCGGTTTCATAATCGGAAGGACGATTTGGTTAAATGTCCGAAACTCCTTCGAACCGTCAATCCTTGCCGCCTCCACCAGCGATAACGGCAGCGACGACTGTAAATAGCTATACATAAAGTAAAATACTGCCGGAGATGCAATCGACGGGATAATCAGGGGCAGCAGCGAGTCATACATGCCCATTTTCGTAATCAGGCGTAAAAAACCCATTGCCGTTACCTGTGTCGGCATGACAAGGATTGCCATGATAAACGTAAACGCGATTTTCTTTAATTTAAAATCATACGCATACAGTCCGTATGCCGTGAGCGCCGAAAAATAAGTACAAATTGCCGCACAGCTTCCGGATACGATCAGGCTGTTTAAAATCCCCCTTATCATCGGAAACGTTCCGTCGTTTGCCACGTTTTTCAAATTCTGCCAAAAGTAACCTCCCGGAAGCGCCGAAAAGCCTTTCTGCAAATCCGCGTGCGAGCGCGTCGCGTTGACAAATAAGATATAGAAGAAAAACAGGCACATAAACGATAAAATAACCAAAACAACATGTGCGAAAATACTGCGCAGAGCGCTTAATGTTTTTGAATTCATACGCTTTATCTCCTTCCTGCCTTCCGGTTTTTCCTTGCAGCAGCCTTAGAACCGTCCGGATCATCATCGTTTGTCATGCGGTAAACGATAAAACACAAAATGCCGCTTACAATAAACAGATATACCGACAGCGAGCCTGCCATACCATAGTTTTTACTCTTCAAATGACTGTTCAGGAACATAATGAGCGTCATCGACGTACGGTCGGGATTTCCCTGTCCGTTTGTCAAAATCTGCGGCACGTCAAACATCTGCAGTCCGCCGATAATGGACGTAATGAGCGTGTATGCCAAAATCGGGCGGATCAGCGGAAGCGTGATATGGAAAAACCGCTGCGTGCTGTTGCACCCGTCAAGCTCCGACGCTTCAAAAATATCAGGGCTGATACCCATAATCGCCGCCATCAGCATAATCGTCGTGTTGCCAAACCACATCAGAAAATTCATCAGTCCAACCAACGAGCGTGTTCCAGACACCGAACCCATAAAATCAATTGCATGGTCCGTAAGCCCCATCGACATCAGAATGGAATTCATCGGTCCATTTGTCGAAAACAGCGTAAAAAACAGCATTGCAAACGCCGACGCCATAATCAGGTTCGGAAGATAAATGACCACCTTAAAAAACTGTTTGCCGTGGATTTTTAAGCGCGCGTCCACAAACCACTGCGCAAGCAAGAGCGCGATTACAATCTGCGGAACAAATCCAATCAGCCACAAAATCAGTGTATTTCCCGCATACTTTAGCATATCGGACTGCAACAGGCTGACATAATTTTTCATTCCGACAAAATTCGGGCCAATCTCCTTGATTCCCGAACGGTAATATTCGTAAAAGCTGTAACGAATGGTATCGACCAAAGGAATAAAGGAAAAAATGAAAAAAGCTGCAAAAAACGGAAAAATGAAAATATATCCCCATTTTGCGTAATCAATCTTTTTACGTTTTGGTTTCATAGGCGTTCATTCCTTTCTTATTTTATACTGCGGTGCATATCTACACCGCAGTATTCATTCAATCCTTTTTTATTGAGGCCACTGTACCGCGGTAATTTCGGGATAGCGCTCGATAATTGCCGTCTCGAAGTTTGCCTTTGCCTTGTCAAAATCAACCATGCCTTGGAAATAATCGCTGAATGAATTCTGGATTAATTCCACGCAGCCCTGATCGTATGCGGAAAGCGGCGCAATCTTGATGTTTTCCGCAACCGGAGCAAAATACTTGAACGGATTTTGTCCGCCGAGGAAGTCGGAAGAAAAGTTCGCGTCGTCCGTAGCCGCCTCTCTCATGCTGCTCTGTGTGTTGGTAAAGTCTGTCTTTTCCCGTGAAATTTTTAACAGATTGTCCTTATCCGCAGTTACCGACATAATAATATCTTTTACATGCTGCGGATTGTCCGTGCCTGTGCATGCATGTACATAAGAACCGCCCCAGTTGTATTCCTGCGGGGGATTGGTTACTGCCCACATGCCGTCCTCGCCGTCCCAGTTGGGCTTTAAGGTAAAGTCAATGCCCCATGCCGGGAACAGGAACGCAAACACCTTTGAGGAAGAGCCCATTGCCTGATTCCAGTCGGAATTCCACTGTCCCTTTACGGTTTTGTCCAAATAGCCTGCGTCCAGCCATTCCTTGGAGTCGTTAATCCAGTTCATGATTTTCTGGTCAACCTTGATTGTGGTCTCGCCCGGCGCAACCCACGGCGCGTCAATGCTGTTTCCATAGAGACGGAAGGTATCCGCATAAGAAGAAAATGTGTAATAGCCCTTTGCCTTTAACTCGCCTGCCGTCGCCTTAATCGTATCCCAGTCCTTCACCTTCGCGCCGATTTCCTCAGGGTCGTCCGTACCAAACACCTCTTTTGCAATGTCGCGGCGGTATACAAGCAGTCCCGGGCAGCACTGCCATGTTGAACCTCTCTGCACGCCGTTTACGTCAGACGCCGTTATCTTTGTAAAGCTGTACTGGTCTGCAAGGTCGGTGCCGGGATTAATGCCAAGGTCTTTCAAAGGCATTGCCACGTCCGCTTCCGCGTCGGTGTACTTGTTTACATAGTCTGTTTCCGATAAGAAAATGTCAACCTTGTCGTCTGCCGCCGCGCTTGCCTGATTGAGCAGCGCCTCGTCGAGTTTCTGCTGATAAACGCCGTCCTGATTGGGATTGATAATCCAGTGGATTTCCGTTCCGTCGTTTAAGGTGGTCACGGTTCCGTCCGCAGACGTTTCCTTCACCTCGGGATAAACCAGCTCCACGCGCTCACGAAACTCGTTGTTCCAGCAGTAGATGTTGATAACCTTGCCCTCGTCCGTTGCTGTCGCTACCGCCGCGTCCGAACTGCTGCCCTGCGCGTCCCCTCCGGTCTGCACGTTTGCGCTGTCGCCTGTATCTGAGCCGCCCTGTCCGCCGCAGCCTGCCAGTGTTCCTGCCGCAAGCGCTGTCATTAATACGATACTGACTAATTTCTTTTTCATGTTAAATTCCTCCTATCACATTTTTTTCATTTCTTTGATTGCTTTGTTACGATTATCTTAAACGTTTTCTGCCCGGCAATATATCAGAATGCCACAAAAAATGTCAAATTCATGTCGTTTCTTTGTCATTTTTTTATATTTTTCTTTTTGCCATATCAGGAAAGCTCTAAAACGATTTCTGAATGCGCTTTCAATAGCTTCGCCGGGATATAATTGTCCGAAAGCTCCACGCCGTCCACGGTCAGCTTATGGAAGCCGCTCTCCGAATGCTTGGGATTGCGCACTGTGATATGTAAATGGCTGCCCCTGAAATCCTTGTCAATCTCAAAGCACTCCCACGCCTTTGGAATGGAGGGCGCAATCCGCAGCCCGTAAAAGTCGGGACGCATTCCCAAAATGCCCTCGACACAACCGACCATGACCGTTGAGGCTGTGCCTGTCAGCCAGTGTACATGCGAACGCCCGAAATGCGGGCTTGCCTTCCCTTCCGTAAACTGCCCGTAACAATACGGCTCCAGCTTACGGATTTCCGCCTTGCCGTTTTGCGCCGCCGGAGCATTTTCCATAAAGTATTCGAATGCACGTTCTCCATGCCCGCGCAGTGCCTCCGCCAAAATAATCCAGCCCTGTGACTGGGAGAAAATCCCCGCGTTTTCCTTTGTTCCGGCATTGTAAATCACTGCAAGCGCCCCGTCAAACGCATGGCTGTGGTACGGCGGATTCATCAAAATCGCTCCAAATTCCGTATTCAACTGCCGATAAACCTGCTCCAGTGCCAAATCCGCCTGTTCCTTTGTCGCCAGTCCGCTGATGACCGACCAGCTCTGCGGATTGAGCCATAGGTTTGCCTCCAAGTCCGTGCGCTTTCCGATAACCTCGCCCTGCTGCGTAAAGCCGCGGATAAAACGGTCCTCGTCCCAGCAAAGCTCCTGTATCAGGCTTCCAAGCTTTTCCTGACTTGTATCCAAATATTGGATATATTCGTCGTCCTCCTTATACTGCGCAAACAGTCTTAAAATCGTCATTGCATAGTAGAACTGGAATGCCACAAAGCTCGACTCTCCGTCCGCCCCAAGACGCAGGCAGTCATTCCAGTCCGCATACAGTCCTGCCGGCATTTTGTGCGGTCCCAAATGGTTCATGGAAAACGAAACCGCACGTTTTAAGTGCTCATACACCGTCGCTTCCCCCTTATTTGCAAACGGAATGACTTCGTCAATAAAGGAAAGGTCTCCCGACTCACAGACATATTTATAAACCGTCGGGAACAGCCAAAGCGCATCGTCCGCACGGTATGCGGGGTGTCCCGTTTCCTTCACATAAGACGCATCGTCCGGCGTATCTTCATGTCCGGCGTTATGCGTAAACTTCACAAGCGGAAGCCCGCCGCCGTTGTCCACCTGCGCAGAAAGCATGAAGCGGATTTTTTCCACCGCCATTTCCGGCGCAAGGTGAATGACGCCCTGAATATCCTGCACCGTGTCCCGGTAACCGTAGCCGTTGCGCAGACCGCAGTACGTAAATGACGCGGCACGCGACCATATAAAGGTCATAAAACAGTTGTAGGCATTCCATGTGTTTATCATGGTGTCAAACTCGGGACTTGGCGTTTTGACTTGGAAATGCGAAAGCTTTCCGTGCCAGTAGGCAATCAGCTCCTGCTGCTCGTTTTCACAGACTTCTTTGGTATTCTCATACCGTGCCAAAATCTCCTGCGCCTGCGCGCTGTCTTTCATTCCCAGTACAAACGCAAGGCATTTTGTTTCGTTTGGCGCAAGCGTTATTTCTGTTGTCAGCGCGCCGCAGCCGTTTTCGTTGTAGTTCAGCGCGCCGCCCAAGTCCCCGTTTATCACGCCGATTGGATTGCCATAGCCGTGATACCTTCCGAGAAACGCCTCCCTGTCGCCGCAGTATGAGGAAACATCAGCCCCCGCAAGCCCGAAAAAGCGCTCCACGACAATCTTGTCGTCCACGTCCTTACCTTCCTCAAGACTGTCCAAATTGCCATGTATCCTCTGACAAATCCGGTTGCCCTGAAAGACCGTGCGCGTGATAAACTGCGAATACTGCAAATTCACCTGATCCTGCTCATAATTGCTGTTGTTTGTAAATTCCGCGTATCCTGTAATGTTTAACGCTCTCGTGCGCTCCGAATGGTTTGTCACTTGAACGCACCAAACCTCATACTCCTTGTCAAGCGGCACATAGTAAAGCACCTCCGAGTGAATGCCGCTGTAATCCGCAAGCATTTTGGTGTACGCCGTTCCGTGGCGGCACTCGCTCCTGTAATCGTTTAAGTCCTTTCCCACAGGCTGCCACGACGCGGACCAGTAATCCTTTGTTTCCTTGTCCTGCAAATAAATATAACGTCCCGGGCGGTCAAAATCGTTAAAAACATAACGAAGTATCCTGCCGTTTGCACCGGACTTTGCAAAGCTGTATCCGCCTGCGTTATTGGAAATCACCGCGCCATACGCGGGAGAGCCTAAATAATTTGCCCACGGAGCGGGCGTGTCCGGTCTTACAATGACATATTCGCGTTTTTCATCATCAAAATATCCGTAATTCATTGTTCTGTCTTGCTCCTTCCTTATTTTAAAAAAACTTAATCTTCCTGTTTCGCGCCCAGCTCTGCCTCGATTGTATGTACCATATCCGGCAAAGACACAATCGTTTCCCTGTCAAGGACTGCCGCGCTACCCAAAACCGTTCCACATTCCTGTCCGTCGCATAATACCTTTTTGACCGCGTATTCCCCGTAAGAAAGCTTTTGCGGATTTTTATAAACCACTTCAAACTCCTTTTGCGCAAAACGGAAACAAATCTTCGCATTTCCCTGCGCGTCAAACTGCTCTTTTAACAGCTTCGGGCAAAGCTCCATATCGCCAAGCGCACCGCGCACGCCGAACACCTGTGTGACAACCGTAAGCATATACCAGCTTGCGGCACCCGTTAAATAATGGTACATTCCCCTGCCCGAGCCGTTAAAATATTCCGGTATGCCCGGGTAAATCCGACTTGTTTCAAAGTTCATCGCCGCGTCCGCAAGCGTCTGCAGCGCCTTGTAGCCTTCCTTTACAAATCCGCGCCGGTACAGGGCGTTCGCGTACATTACGGTCATGTGTGAAAAGACCGCCCCGTTCTCCTTCTCCCCGTATGCAAAGCCGAACATTCTGCCCAAATCAAATTTCAGCTCCCCGAAATCCGTATTCAAACGATACCCGCCGATTTCCTTCTGATACAGATAACGGTCGGCGCTCCTGCAGATTTTTTCTACTTGCTCCTTCGTCGCGGTTTCGCTCATGATTGCAAACACCTGTCCGGTCAGAAGCATACGCACGCCGTTCTCAAAATAGCCCTCCACACGCGCCCTGTTGTTGTCATAATAGCTGTTAAACCAACCCTCGTCCTCATGCTGCGCCTGTGAAATCCACTCCGTTCTTCGGATATGCTCCGCCAGCCACTGCGCCTTATGGTATAAATTCTGTGCCAGTTCCTTCGTCGAAACGCTTATCCGCTCCCCGCTGATGTTGTGCTGACAACTTTGCAGATAACGTTGCAGCAGCTCCTGCTTTGCCCCAACGTCCTCGTAAAGCGCACCGTCGTCCGCCAAAAGCACCTCAAGCTCCGCCAAAACCGCTATCTCCTGCCAGTCGGGCTGCTCTGACAACTGCTCCAAAAGCTGCGCAAGCTGCAACAGATTGCCCGCGTACGCACAGGTAAATGCCACACTTTCGCCGTTTTCTGCTGCCATGTCCAACGCATCGTTCCAGTCCGCTCCGCGCAGACGGATATGGTTATGCGCCCCCACCTCATAAAAAGCACACAAATGTTCTAACAGCAAATGCTCTAAAATACTGCCCTCATACACCGCGCCGTTTTCGTCCTTCTGCCGCAGTCCGTACGAGGTGTCCCACGCACTGTCCAAACCACCGCCGCGCTGCATCTGCCCGTCCTTAAAATACGGCGCCTGTTCCTTCAAAACCGCGGTATCTCCCGTTTGGTCAATGTATAGCTTCGTCGTCATAAACGGCCATACGCCGTGGTCCATCCACACGCGCGCAATCCCGTTTCTGTCCGCCACAAAGACGCCCTGTCCTTCCCCGATAATCGTAGCGTTGGTGCCGTCAATCCGCACGCCGCCGTAATTATCCAAAATCATCTGCCGCACGCCGCAAGGGTCCATAATCAGAAGCGACAGACAGTCCTGCCACAAATCGCGCCAGCCTCTTCCGCCTCTGCCATAGTCGTGGTGCGGCAGAAAAGAGCACCCGTAAATCCGCCGCAGCATCGGCTGAAAGCTAATCCAGCGAAGCAGATTGTCATAGCGCATATCTCCCGTGTCATAGCGCACATTTACCTTCTGCTGCCAGTAATCGCGCGTCTTTGCAAATGCCGCCCGAACTTTCTCTTTGCTGTCATAACCGGACAGGGTATGCGCGATTTCGTCCTCCTGCGCAGTCACTCCCATGACAATGGTATACGACACACTTGCGTTTGGCTCTAAAACAACCGTTTCAAACCGCAGCCCCCCAAGCGCCTCTTTTCCTGCAAAGCACTGTCCGCCGGGAACGCCGTCCCCATTTTGGAGAACTTTGCGCGGGTGGGTAAAACTTCCGCCCTCGCCGATATAGTCCTCTGCAACCGGATAAAAATCCTTCGGCTTTTCTCCTGTTCCACTCACGCCGCACACAAAATACGTCAATTCATTTTTGCGGTGACCACGCTCGTCAAACGACAGCGTCGGCTTTACATACACCCCGTAATCCGTCGTTCTGATACGGTGCAGCAGCGAAGTTACGTGCCTGTGGTCGCGGATATTGTCTGCACTTCTTCCATAGATAGGAATTGCGGCAACCGGCGTGATTGTCTGCGCCGTTTTTGCCATGTTGCAAAGCTCCACATGCATAAGCTCCACATTGTCCCCCAGCGGCACAAACGACGTGACCTGTGCCCTTAGCTGATATTTTTCGGACTGCCTTGTAAGCGTATGCCACATCAGCCCTGCTGTCAGTTCGCTTTTATCCTGATTTTTGGTAAATTTCCGGCTCTCCTCCTCAGCGGACGCGCCCACGACAGACCATGCGCCCACGCCCTCCACATGACACCAAAAATTGCGTCCCGAGCGGTTATTGTGCAGATTTTCCGCGCTGACAGGCTCCATTAAAAACGCATTCTGATTGGTCTTGATGTCGCCGCCCAAATTCGGGGTAAGCGCACTTTTTATCCCGTTTTCCCCCGCAACCGGAAAATACAGATAACTGTAATTTTCCGGTTGCAGCAGGAAAAACGTTCCGTCCTTGTCCGTAAAATGCATTGTTTCCATCAGTCCATACCTCCTGTAATTTTTTCTAAACATTTGTTTGCTATCGTAGCAATTTCGTACCTTCATCGGTACAGGTCTTTTATTTTTCTATTTTAAGAAGTTTCTATTATCTTACTGATTTTCGAAACATGCATATATCAGATTAATGAAAAAAATATCACATCGATGATGTAATATCATTTTCAATTCCTTCCATCTTTCTGCCAAAAGACAGGCATTTTTTTCAGAATCCAAAATATCTTTTAATAAGAACGCGATAGGAAACAGCCTTATGAACCTTATGAATTTTAGGAACCGAATCACGAAAAAACGAATACCGAAAAAGAAACGAAACACCGGTGCAGTTCACATATCGCAGGTGCAGCTCATAAAAACAACGCTTTTCGTACTCCTCTTAGTTGCCGCCTTCCTGATTGGCAGAGGAATCGCATATGTCCGATACGAAAAAATAAACGACTGGATTATTCCGGCAAGCGGAAGTGTGTCCTCGGAAAACTGGGGGCTTGGGTTCGGGCAGGAAGGCAGCCAGCCCACCGGAAACGCCTCTGCCGTCGAGCTGCAAAAATACAACGCCCACTATGTGGGCGACAGCAACGAAAAGGTGATTTATCTCACCTTTGACGCAGGCTTTGAAAACGGCAACACGCAGCCGATTTTGGACGCACTCAAAAAGCATAACGTGCCCGCGACGTTCTTCGTCGTCGGGCACTACCTCGAATCCGCGCCCGACCTTGTGAAACAAATGGTCGCGGACGGACACTTTGTAGGCAACCACACCTACCACCACTTGGATATGTCCTCCATTGCCTCAAAGGAATCCTTTGAAAAGGAAATGAAGGACGTGGAGAGCAAATTTGCGGAAATCACGGGCAAAGAGCTTGCGCACTTTTACCGCCCGCCACAGGGCAAGTACAACACCAAAAATTTGGAAATGGCAAAGGATTTGGGCTACCACACATTCTTTTGGAGCCTTGCCTATGTAGACTGGTATCAGGACAAACAGCCCACAAAGGACGAGGCATTCAAAAAGCTGGTCGGGCGTATCCACCCGGGCGCCATTGTTTTATTGCACAGCACTTCCAAGACAAACGGGGAAATTTTAGATGAACTCCTGACGAAATGGGAAGAAATGGGATATACGTTTCGGACGTTGGAGGATTTTGTGAATTAAATATCAAGCTTTTTTGAGCCATATCTGCTGGGAGCGGGTATGGCTCTATGATATTGCTTGAAAGATCAGAATGATATGCTTATGCATTACTGTGAAGGGCTGGCTAAAAATGAAAGGATTGGGGATTGCGGTAAAACACAAAATATGGGAAAATAAGAAAACGGCTATCCAACAATTTGCTCGTCCGTCAGACCGTTTCTGTGCATTTTTAGCTCCCTGCGGAAAGATACACAAGCTTCACCGCCGCCGTGTCCGCATAAATGAGAGGCGCCTTATGCTGGAAAAACACCGTACCATCCGCAGGCGCACGAAGCTCCTCCAACACACCCCCTTCATACGGGTCGGTAATCACGGCAAGAAGCTGTCCCTTGGTCACTTCCTCCCCGACGAAAGCCCTGTTTTCATAAATACCTGCCTCCCTGCATCTTACGGACAATAGATTGTCATCGCACAAAACCTGTGACTGGTAATGATACCCGCCATTGACCGTGCTATGCACAATCCCTTCCTCATTCAAAAGCCGCTCAATCGCCTTCACCGCGTCCGACGCGCTTTGGCGGTCAATTTCCTCCGTGTCCGTCGTATAGACACTGAATGCCCGTGTCTCCCAAATCTGCCAGTTGTAATTCAAGGTCGTCGTGTCAAACGGACGCGTGTTTCGCGTCACCACATAGGGAAACGCAAACTTTTTCGCCGTCTCAATATCCTCAAACCCCGTCTGCATCATGCGGATATGCGGAAGAAACCGTCCTGACATATAATTAGAGGCAAACTGGATACCAATGCCATATTCCTTAATCACCGCAAATACCCCCGCCGCAATGCGCTGCGTTGTCTCCCCCATATCATAGCCCGGAAACATGCGGTTAATGTCGGTATTATCGGTAGACCAGAACCGTTTCCCGATATTCATGGAATACGAATTGACACAGGGTATGACAAGAATGCTCTTTCCCGCCGCGATTTCCTGCCGCGCCTCAAGCTGCTTTAAGCGCTCTATCAGCCTGCTGCACGCAAACATCTGCTGTACCTCATTCCCACGCATACTTCCGACCACGCACACGGATTTTTCGCCCGCGCCAAATTCATATCCCACAACCTGCATCGGCTCCCGATACAATGCATTCAATTCATAAATAATGTTCTTTTTCATAACACGCTTCCCTACCTTTTTAACAGCCTGCCCACAAGCGAGCCCTCATCAACCACGGGATATTCCCGAATGGTAAACAAAATGCCGCGCTCAGGCGTCGTGATTTCTGCCAGCACATCGCCCGTTAAAGGATTCACAATCCTTCCGACCACATCTCCTCTTTCCAGCGTCGTCCAGTGCTTTGCCTCCGGCACAAAAATCCCCGCTTTTGGCGCATTGAAAAAGACCACGCCGTCCGCCCGCGCGTCCACAATCGGCTCCCGCGCGGGATACGCCGCACCCTGCCAAATACCAAGCGTGCGCATGGTATTCATCAGCCCGTCCGCAAGCTGCGCTCCATACGCCTTTGTAATCCGCATGCCAACGCCCGCCTCCACGACCAAGGTCGGCGTCCCCGTGCTGTTTAAGCTGTACGCAAGCGTCGATTCCAGCACGGTACTCGACGCATGTACCCACACAAAATCGACATTCATGTGACATGCAAGCGGCACAAGCACATCGCTATGCAGCTCGTTAATCCGGATTTGCGGAATTTCCGTCAGGTAAATATTGCTCGCATGAATGTCCACAATCAAATCCGCACCCGACAATTCCTCAATAATCTTGTGCGCCACGTACTCCGTCATCGCGCCGTCGCCGCTGCCCGGAAAAATCCGGTTCATATCAAGGTCAAACCCGGGAATGCCCCGCGTCATCGAATCAATGCCCATCGGGTTCATTGCAGGGTACACGTCCACAATCCCCGTAAGGCACTCTGGCTGTTCCCTAATCCGCCGAAGAACCTCATAGCAGACATACTGCCCCTCCAGCTCGTCCCCGTGAATCCCCGTGACAATGCCAATCCGTTTCCTTTTTCCCTGTGCTGTATCCACAGGCAAAATCCTGTTTCGCTTAATCGCCAGCGTCTCCCCGATTGGCAGCTTTACCTCACAGACCGAACCCAGTTCCGATTTTATTTCCCGTGCCATCATGAGCCTCCACCATTTCCTTTCTCACACATCATGAACGACAACGCGCACATTCTGCGTCTGCGTCGTCGTCCCGCAAAACGTCCCGCGGTTGACAATACAATCCTGATAGTCGCGCCCATGCGAAATCTTGATATAGGTGTCGTCAGCCATTTTATCATTCGTCGGATCCATCGCGTACCACTTCCCGTCCGCGCAGACCTCCACCCATGCGTGCGAATACCCCTCGCCCATCATCATACCGACAACATAGCGGCTTGGAATATCCGCCATCCTGCACAGCGCAAGCATAATATGAGCGTAATCCTGGCACACACCCTGTCCGCCCGAAAGCGCTTCCTCCGCTGTCGTGTGTATGTCCGTTACGCCCTGAACATACGCCATATCCTGATAAATCTGATGCGTCAGCCGTTCGCAAAACACATACGCGCCCTCGCCCGCCGCCCGCTGATTCCGCTCATAGTATCCCTTTATCGTATCCCCCGCCTTTGTGTACTGTGAGGCAAAACGGTACGGCGCAAGCAAAAGCGGGGTGTCCTGACAAGGAAGCGCTGCATTGCCCCAAACGGTCGCCACACCGCACACCTCCACCCAGAACGCCGTGTGCGGATGTTCAACCGCGCCGTACACATATGCGTTTCCAAAGCTGTCAACGTCTTCCTGCAAGGTACACGCAGGTTCCACACAAATCTCCCGCTCTTTAATCTGCTGCCGTGTATCCGACTGCGGCAGCATGCGCAGTGCAAACTGGTGTTTTTGTATCGGCTGCGAAAACACCAGCGACATCTGATAGCCAAACCGCAGCGTCCTACCCATCTGCATATCCTCCACGCTCCATTTCCAACTGTTTTTATCCGAAATTTCACATATGCTTTTATTTTTATATCAGAACAAGACCTTCCACATCCTTGACAATGCTGCCGTAATCAACCGCTTCTGCCATGTCCATATGCTCAATCGCGTCCGCAAGGCGTTCCATGCACTCCACGCTGTACGGCATACCGCTTCTTATCAGCCGCGTGCGCATACGGTGCAGCTCGCTTTTTAACTCCTTTGCACCGATTTTCAGCCGCGCGTACAAATCAATGCGCTCCACCCGCTTCCCCGTCTTGATAATATTCCTTGTGGTCTCGCTCTCAATAAAATCGTCCGCAATGCCCCAGAACGCAAGAATGTTGTCCTCCACATTCTGCAGCTCCAAAAGCGGCGCCCGCGAAATCTTTGCCTTGTTAATCGCATAAATGGCTAACTGTATGTACGAAAGCGTCTCGCTCCCAAGCTCCTCGCGCAGCACGACCGCATTGTCGTAGGCACGCATTAGATTGCTCAGAATGGAATTGGGATCCGTTTCGTCAAAGCCGTATCGCTGGTTGAAATCCTCCTTGTTCTGGTAGATGTTGGGAATTTCGAGCATTCTGCAAAAATCCCCGTAATTTTCCCCGATATCATCAATCATGTCATCATAGCATTTTGCGTAAAGACGGATTGTCGTGTAAACCCGCTCGGAATAACGCCCGAGCCAGTATAGCCTGTTTGTCTGTTCTAACGAGATAATACCCATGTGTCCTTAAAACCTCCTCCCTGTGATGAGTTTACAATAAACGAATCCGGATTACGCGAAAAACGCGTCAGCCCGCTCTTCCATACATACGGTTCGTCCGCCATCAGGACAAACGCGCGCAAATCCGCCTTCCGCTCCACAACCGTACCGTTATCCTGTATCTCCAAATCCTGAAAATCAATGACCTCCTGCGCGATGAAACGGCGCGGTTCCCGCTTTAGCAGTGCAATAAAGTCTGCCTTCTGCGCCTTCGTCATACTGCTGCCAAACACAACGCCATATCCGCCCGCTTCCGCCACATCCTTAAGCACCAGCTTGTCAAAATGCGCAAGCACATACGCCATATCCGTCTCGTAAAACGGCAGATACGTCGGCGCGTTTGACAAAACAGGCTCCTCGCCGAGGTAATAGCGCACCATTTTCGGCACGAAATAATAAATGCCCTTATCGTCCGCAATGCCGTTTCCGATTGCATTGAGCAGTGCAAGGTTTCCCTTCCGGTACACATCAAAAATATGCGGTATCCCAATCACGGAATCGGGATTAAAATGCATCGGGTCAAGGTACTCGTCGGAAATCCTGCGGTAGACCGCGCCAACCCGTTCCTTTTTGCCCTTGTAATCCACATAGTAAAGCCTGTCATCCTCCACCAAAAGCTCACTGCCGTTCACCAAATGCGCGCCCGTTTTTTCCGCCAGATAGGAATGCTCAAAGTAAGCGGCATTGTACCTGCCCGGTGTTAAAATGACCGTGTGCCCCTCAACGTTTACATAATCCATCGCCCTTCGCAAAAGCTGTGCGTAATTTCTGTTGTCCTCAAGCAGGTTGTCCCGAAACGTTTTCGGGCTGCTTCTCCTGCACAAATCCCTTGCAATCATCGGATAGGACGCGCCGGAGGGCACCCGCAGGTTATCCTCAAGGATATACCACTGCCCGTCCTTGCCCTTCACAAGGTCAATCCCCGAGATATGCGAATATATCCTTTTGGCAGGGGTCACCCCTTCGCACGCGGGCATATAGCCGCTTGACGCAAAGATGAAATCCTCCGGTATCACCTTATCTTTAACAATCTTTTTCCCATGATAAATGTCGTCCAAAAACAGGTTAAGCGCCAAAACCCGCTGCTTTAACCCCCGCTCCAGATAGTCAAACTCTTTCTTCTGAATGACGCGTGGTATTGCGTCAAAGGGAAACAGTTGTTCTTTGAAGGTGTTGTTTTTATAAATCCCGAATTTCACGCCATATCGCGCCAATAATCTGTTCACAGTTTCCGTGTTGTCAAGCAAATCCATGTCATACATAACATTCACGCACCTTTCCTCGTGTAAGCATACCCTGCGCATTCAGACGCAGAAAAGGCGCCCTGCATACGCAGAACGCCTTTGTTCCATTCCTCATTATAGTAACAGTTTACACGAAATTTCGCATTTGTCAACAGATATTGGAAAAGTTTGCAAAAGTTTGTGAAGCCTGTCACAAAGACACAGGCTAAATCCTCACGTCCACATTGCTGCCAATTTCCGCTGTATGTGCCTGCTTCGTTGGTGCGTCCGCGGGTGCCTCCGGTTCTTCCTGCAACTGCGTCATGGCTATGGCTTGCGCTGCCGCCCCGGTCACGATCGGCGCCGCAACGCCTTCTGCCATCTTGTCCTCGTCCGCTCCATTTGAAATGCCATTCTGCCCGTCTGCCTTCTTGCTGTCGTCCGTCCTGTCCGTCTGATGTGTCTTTGCATTCGTGCCGCCCTCTTCGCCTGCCTTGCTGATTTCCTCCTGTGCCTTGGCTAGAAGTGACATCTGTGACGCCGTAGCCGCTTTTGCCTTCTGTTCCATACCCTCCACGTCGTCCCATTTGCTGCTGATTGCCGCACTGTCGTCCGCCGTGCGCGTGCTGCCGCCGCCATCAAGCCTGATTTCCGTACGCTTAATGTTGGCATTGTTCTGCATTTCGTTTGCCGTGCTGCCCTGCTGCTTTGCAAGCTTGAGCGAACCCTCCGCAGAAATCATCGCCTGCATGCTGCCCTTTGACAAACCGCCCGCCTCGTCGTCCTTTCCCTTTTTAGTTTCACGCGCCGACTGCTTTGCCTGTTTTTCCTGCTGCGCCTTCCTGCGTTCCTCCATTTGATGCTGGCGAAGCTGCATGTTCAAGTCGCTAATCTGCTTTTGCAGCTCCTGACGCTTTTTCATCTTCATCTCGGTGCTCATCTCTTCATTGCCGGAAAGCTCTTGAAGCTGCTTCTGCGCCTCTGCTATCTGCTTTTGCAGGCTCTTGCTGTAGGAATCCATACCGCCGCTGTTTGGGCTGATGGCGCTTGTGCCCGCGTTTGTATTCCCGCCAATACCGCCTATTGTCATGGCTCATTCCTCCTTTTTTGTTTTTCGTGATATGAAACGTTCCCATTGTCCCATATCTAAAAACAATTTCGGAGAGGTGTTTTCCTATCTGAACCGATTTGTTGTGAACAGGACTTTTTTTGTTGTCAGATTGTTTTTTCATCGCACAAGCATGACGCTTAACTTAAACATTCCGTCCACGCGCTCAATCGTCATATCGCCACAATACTTCTGCGACACGCGTTTTATGTTGGACAGTCCATAGCCGTGCCCTTCGTCCGTTTCCGCCTGAATGTCCCCTTCCCCGTCAAAGCTGTTCTCGATTTCCAACAGGTATATCTCATTTCTCGCGTAAGAATGCACCCGGATTTCCTTATGTGCCCCCGCGCTTCGTTCCACCTCTCGGATTGCATTGTCAAGCGCATTATTCAAAATCACGCTGATGTCAAATGCGTTCACTTTTTCACTGTCGGGATAGCGAAAATCACACACAAACACAATCCCTTTTTCCAGTGCCTCATGCCTGCGCTCGGAAAGAATGGCGTCCGTCACGGGATTGCCGCTTTTAATCTCATTGTCCGACGCGCAAAGTGTCTGCTTTAACGTCTCCATGTATGCGCCCGCCGCCGCACGCTCCCCCGTTTCATAAAGCGCCTCAAGCGTGGTGATATGGTTTCCCATGTCATGGCGCAGCCCGCGGATTTCCATATAAAGCCGTTCCACCTTCCCGATATGGTGCTTCATGCCCTCAATCTGCGCATACAGTAATTCCTTCTGCCGCGCCTCCTCCTGCTTTTCCTGAATGCTCTGATATAAGACAATCATCACGATAATCGTGCCAAGCGATATGGCATAATAGCACAGACACATCAGGTTAAACTGCGCGGATATTTCCGACATGGCATAGCCTGTATCCGCCTTATAATTCGCATCATAAAATTTCAGCATGGCATACCCGACAAGCCCCGACATGGAAGGCAGCATTAACAGCATAAACTCATTCTTGCGTATCTCCCTGTCGCGGTATTTATACGCCTTTTTCACAACCCATGCAGCCGTAAAAAGCAGCGCGGCGTCAACCAAATCATCCACCGCAAGCATAATGACATGCATTCGGAACTGCAATGCATAATTCCCGTAATACCCCGGCATCCCCATACTCATTTTGTTCATCCATATGTACAGACAGTTCCCGATTGCCATTACAAGCCAGCGGACACTGAAAAACGTCATGCACAAAAATATTTTTTGCAAAATCCGCTTGTGTTCAAACACACACAGCACAAGAAGCCCCACAAGCGCCCCCAGACCATATACGACAACATTGCCAAATACCATAGCAGGAATGTAATATAAAACCGCAAGCGTCACAAAATAAGCAGCCCCTGCCGCATATGCCGTCTTTTTTTGCTTCACAAACGGTATGCAAAAACAGAAAAACGCTGTTCCGTAAATAAGACTAATCAGGATGGTATGTATGTCGCTTACCAATGCATAAAGGCTTTCCCAGTCTGTCATGTGCGCTTCCTCCCAGTCTCTTGATTACTGACATATGCGTTTCATATACGCCATGTATGCCTTTACAAATCCCGCGTAACTCTGTTTTGCCAGCGGAACCTGTCCCTCCTGCAAAAATATGACACTACTGTCATATTTTATGACGTATGCGAAGTTGACAAGGTAAGAACGGTGCGTCCTGAAAAAGCCATCGCCAAGCTCGTCCGCAAGGCTTTTAAGCTTTCCGTAATACTCAATGCTCTGCGTCGTCGTATGGAGTACGATTTTGCGGTTAAAGACCTCCGCGAAAATGATGTCGGACACCTTTACGGAAGTATGGATACTGCCGCTTTTGACCACAATCCGCCGCGTGTCCGCCGTTTCCAAATCCGAACCGGTATACCTTGTATCCGCTTTTTCCTGTGTAAGCTCCCTCGCGGCTTTGTGCAGAACCTCCGCTAGCTTTTTATCAGAAACAGGCTTTACCAGATAGTGGAATGCGCCAACGTCAAAGGCATCAAATACGTAATCCGCATACGCCGTGATAAAAATCAAAATCGTTTTCCACCCGATACTGCGCAGCTTCCTAGCAAGCTCCATGCCGTTCATGCGGTTCATTTGGATGTCAAGCAGCAGGATGTCCGGCGCACGCTTTGGCTCCTCGTTCGCCGCATGCCAAAGCGTGTCCGCATCGTAAAAGCTTTCGATAAGTGCATTTTGGAAAACGGTTCTAATCTTCTCCTCCAAAAATCCGCAGATTTTCCGGTCATCGTCACAGATTGCAATGTTCATAATGCCTCCCCTTTGGCGCACAGCGCTCGTCCTTGTATTTAAAATGGTTCCTGCGTCAATTCTGAACCTCCTTTTGGCGATTGGTTCTTATGCATAGGGTAACACTTTCGGGCTGTAACCGTCAACTGCGGATTTATCCGGTTTGGCATACATTATCACAATCCGGTTCTGTCCACAGCGCTTTTACAATATTATTTTTCCCTCAAACCGCCTTGTTTTTCCAAACAATTTATTGTAAGATAGTATGGATTACGATTACAGAAAAAAGACGGAGGATTACCATGATTTTATCATGCAGCAACATCGACAAAACATTTGTTGACAACCATGTCATTAAAAACGCTTCCTTTCATATAGAAGACTACGAAAAAGCCGCCATCGTCGGCATCAACGGCGCCGGGAAAACCACTCTGTTAAAAATCATTGTCGGCGAACTGCCTGCGGACGCGGGGCTTGTGACCTTTGCCAAGGACAAGACCTTTGGCTACTTGGCACAGCATCAGGCAGTGGACAGCGAAAATTCCCTGTTTGACGAGCTTTTAACCGTCAAGCAGGAGGTGCTTGACTTAGAAGCCGCGATGCGCCAATGTGAGCTTGACATGAAAAGCGCGCAAGGCGATGCGCTTGCGCTTTTGCTCAAAAAATACACGAACCTGACGCACCGCTTTGAGGACATTAACGGGTATGCCTACAAAAGCGAAATCACAGGCATTTTAAAGGGGCTTGGCTTTGGGGAGGACGAATTTACCAAGAAAGTCGCAACCCTCTCCGGCGGTCAGAAAACGCGTATCGCGCTTGGAAAATTATTGTTGCAAAAGCCCGATTTGATTATGCTTGACGAGCCGACGAACCATTTGGACCTAAACTCCATCGCATGGCTTGAAACCTATCTTTTGAACTACAAGGGCGCCGTCATCATCGTATCGCACGACCGCTACTTCTTGGACAGGATTGCGACAAAAATCATCGAGCTTGACAACGGCGTCGTCTCCTCATTTAAGGGAAACTACTCCGACTACGCGCTGCAAAAGGAACGCCAGCGTACAGAACGGATGAACGCCTATTTAAACCAACAGCGCGAAATCAAGCATCAGGAAGCCGTTATTGACAAGCTAAAGCAGTTCAACCGTGAAAAGTCCATACGCCGCGCCGAAAGCCGCGAAAAAATGCTGGACAAAATCGAGCGTTTAGAAAAGCCCGTCGAGGTCAACGCTGACATGAAGCTTACGCTCACCCCGTACAGGGAAAGCGGAAAAGACGTGATGCAGATACAGGAGCTTTCCAAAAGCTTCGGGCAAAACAAGCTCTTTGAGCACGTTTCCTTTGAGCTAAAGCGCGGCGAGCATGTCGCCATCATCGGCGATAACGGCACCGGAAAGACGACGCTGTTAAAAATCATCAACGAACTTCTTCCCGCCGACACGGGGGAAATCCGGCTTGGCGCAAACGTGGAAATTGGCTACTATGATCAGGAGCATCACGTGCTTCACATGGACAAGACACTGTTTGAGGAAATCAGCGATGACTACCCGTACCTGACCAACACCCAAATCCGAAACACGCTTGCGGCGTTTCTGTTCACGGGTGAGGACGTTTTCAAAAAAATCAGTACCCTAAGCGGCGGCGAGCGCGGGCGCGTTTCACTTGCAAAGCTCATGCTCTCGGAGGCAAATTTCCTAATCCTTGATGAGCCGACAAACCATTTGGACATTACCTCAAAGGAAATTCTCGAATCAGCGCTCAATGCTTACGAAGGCACTGTGCTCTACGTTTCGCACGACCGTTATTTTATCAACAAGACCGCGTCGCGCATCTTGGAGCTGACGCATCAGTCCTTTATCAACTATATCGGAAACTATGATTACTATCTGGAAAAACGTGAAATTATGACACCCGTGTCGGTTTCTGAATCCGCCTCACAAGCCGAGAAGGAACCGTCCGCACAAAAACGCGACTGGAAGCAGCACAAGGAATTGCAGGCACAGGCACGCAAAAAGGAAAATGACCTGAAAAAATGCGAGGCACGCATTGAAGAACTTGAACAGCGCAGTGCAGCGCTTGACGCGGAAATGGCAAAGCCCGAAAATGCCACCAACTCCGTCAGACTCCAAGAGCTGTCAGGCGAAAAAGAAACCGTTTGTGAAGAATTAGAGCAATTATATGAAAAGTGGGAGACGCTTTCCGAGTAAAGCATCTCCCATTTTATTTGCTTAAATCGCGTCAAACGTCGCCCGGACTGCCTTGATAAAGTCCTCGCTGTTAAGCACCGTCACGTCCTTCAATGACGTAATCAGCGCCAAATCCTTCGTCATCTTTCCGCCCTCTATCGTCTGAACCGTCGCCTTTTCCAGCTTATCCGCAAACGCCACAAGCTCCGAAATCCCGTCAAGCTCACCGCGCTTTCTGAGCGCCCCCGTCCATGCAAAGATTGTTGCAACGGAATTGGTCGAAGTCTCCTCACCCTTTAAATGCTTGTAATAATGACGCTGTACCGTGCCATGCGCCGCCTCGTACTCATACACGCCCGTCGGCGATACCAACACGGAGGTCATCATCGCAAGCGAACCGAACGCCGAGCTTACCATATCGCTCATGACATCGCCGTCATAATTTTTACAAGCCCAGATAAATCCGCCCTTTGCCTTCATCACGCGCGCCACCGCATCGTCAATCAGGGTATAGAAATACTCAATCCCTGCCGCCTCAAACTGCTTCGCATACTCGGCGTCGTAAATCTCCTGAAAAATATCCTTAAACGTATGGTCATATTTCTTGGAAATCGTATCCTTTGTCGCAAACCACAAATCCTGCTTCGTGTCCAAGGCATACTGAAAGCACGCGTGCGCAAAGCTTGCAATTGATTCATTGGTATTGTGAATGCCCTGCAGGATTCCGGCGCCGTTAAAATTGTGAATGAGCTCTCTCGTCTCCGTTCCGTCCTGCGCCGTAAACACAAGCTCCGCCTTTCCTGCGCCCGGAACCTTAATTTCCGTATTTTTATACACATCGCCATAGGCGTGTCTTGCAAGCGTAATCGGCTTCTCCCAGTTTTTTACGCAAGGCTCAATGCCCTTTACGACAATCGGGGTTCTGAAAACCGTTCCGTCAAGAATTGCCCTGATTGTGCCGTTCGGACTTTTCCACATTTCTTTCAGATTATACTCCGTCATACGTGCCGCATTGGGTGTGATTGTCGCACACTTGACCGCCACGCCATACTTCTTTGTCGCCTCCGCCGAGTCCACGGTCACTTGGTCGTTTGTTTCGTTCCGGTACTCAAGTCCCAAATCATAATACTCCGTCTTTAAGTCAATGTAGGGTGAAAGCAGCTCGTCCTTAATCATTTTCCAAAGGATACGCGTCATTTCGTCCCCGTCCATCTCTACAAGCGGTGTCGTCATCTGAATTTTTGCCATTAATCTCTCCTCCTGTTTTCATATATCTTAATGTTTTGCGCTCAAACCACATTTTACCATATTTTTGTACGCATTACAAATATGCTCGTCCGCAAGCCGTTCCGCAAGCTGCGCATTGCCGTCGCGGATTGCCTCCATGATGCTTTTGTGCTCCGCCACCGCCGCCTTGCTGCGCTCCTTGTCGGAAAGCGTCTTTTGCCGCTCCTTTTGCACGTACTGATGAAAATCCTTTAGCAGATGTATCAGCATCTTGCTCTCGCACGCCTCGTAAAGCTGCATGTGGAACCGGTTGTCAAGCTCCGTCAACTGTTCAAAATGCCCCTTTGACAGATGGAACTCGCTCAAAAGAATGGTTTCCTCCATCTCCTCGATTGCGTCCTTTGATATTTTTTTCGTCGCCCATTTCGCGCACAAGCCTTCAAGGAGCGAACGGATTTCGTAAATGTCCGCCACATCACAAGCGGATATTCCTGTCACATATGCCCCCTTGTTTGGCACGATGCGGATTAGCCCTTCTAACTCCAACTGCCGGAATGCCTCGCGCACCGGCGTCCTGCTCACACCAAGCTCCTCTGCGACCGCCGCCTCCTTTAGCTCGTCTTTTTCATTATATCTTCCGCTCAATATATCTTCCCGAAGCTTATTAAATACCCTGCTGCCTAACGAATATTTATCTGATGTGTCATGATTGACATCATATTCGCCCATTGTCCTACTGCTGCTCCTTTCCAACCGTTCCTTTTTGGAGTGTGATGCCAAGCGTCTTGCAGCCCTCGTCAATCACCGCCAAAAGCTCGTCGTCCGTAATCACCGTGACACGACCGCCCTCGTACTCCGCGTCAACCCATGTCTTGACATAGGCAACAAGCTCGGAGGTCTTTTCAATCTTCTCCTCACCCGAAAGCCTGAAATACGTGTTAATCCAATGCGCAATGCCCGCAAGCCCGGAGGTGTTGGAAACCGCGCACAGCACCGGTCTTTTCAGGAATTTTTCCGTGTCGAAAATGTTGTAGATTTCCTCGTTTTTCAGCAATCCGTCCGCATGGATTCCTGCCCTTGTGATATTGAAGTTCTTTCCGACAAACGGCGTTCTTGGCGGAATCTGATAACCGATTTCCTTCTCATAATATTCGGCAAGCTCCGTGATTACAGTCGTATCCATGCCGTTTAATGTCCCGCGAAGCTGCGCATACTCAAACACCATCGCCTCAAGCGGCGTGTTGCCCGTACGCTCCCCGATGCCAAACAGCGATGTATTGACACCCGCACAGCCGTAAAGCCATGCTGTCGTTGAGTTTGTGACCGCCTTATAAAAATCGTTGTGCCCATGCCATTCAATCCACTCATGCGGCACGCCTGCGTGTGTGTGAATTGCATAGATGATGCCCTGCACGCTCCTTGGAATTACCGCGCCGGGATAATTCACGCCATAGCCCATCGTGTCGCAGGCGCGCACGATAATCGGTAACTGATACTGCTCCGCAAGCTTCATCAATTCCTGACAAAACGGTACGACATAGCCGTAGATGTCCGCCCTCGTAATGTCCTCCAAATGGCACCTGACGCTGATGCCCTCGTCAAGGCACTCCTTCACGACAGAAAGATAATGCTCCATCGCCTGTCTTCTTGTCATCTTTAATTTCATGAAAATATGGTAATCGGAGCAGCTTACAAGAATACCCGTCTGCTTCATTCCGATTTCCTTTACCAGCTTAAAGTCCTCCTTGCTTGCCCGAATCCACGAAGTGACCTCCGGGAACTGGTAGCCGCGCTCCATGCATTGATACACGGCGTCCCTGTCCTTTTTGCTGTACAGGAAGAACTCGCTCTGGCGAATCATGCCGTTTGGCCCGCCAAGCTTGTGGAGGTAATCGTAGATTGTCACGATTTGCTCCGTGCTGTACGGCGCCCTTGACTGCTGCCCGTCGCGGAAGGTCGTGTCCGTTATCCAGATTTCCCTTGGCATATTGTGCGGAACCACCCTGTCGTTAAACGGTATTTTGGGTATCTCGTCATAGGGGAACATGTTGCGGAACGCGTTTGGCTTCTCCACGTCCTGCAGCTGGTACATGTGCTCCTCAATCTGTAACAGGTTATTGTGCTCGTTCATGGTAACCGGGCGGTTTTCGAAATATCCGGTATTCTTTTCCATTGTTGGTTCATCTCCTTTATTTTGTATGTTCTTTTTGGCAGGTTGTTTTGCATTTCTGCATTTTTGTATTATTGTATACGATTATACAAAATATGTCAATACAAAAAAATCCGCCTTTTTACCAATGCATTTTTACCCATATAAAAACGGGGAACAACTCTATGCTGTTCCCCGATACATTTTATTAATTTTAACATCTACTTAAAATTTTTAGCAGCAAAAACAGCAAGCTTAAAGAAACATTGCCATATACAACGGCAATACGATTTTCTTTTCATTTACACCGACATTTCCAGAAATCAGCTTATAGCCATACGGAATATCTGCTCTTTTTAAAAGCTCATTCAAGGAAACAGTTGCCCCGTTGCCTGATTTGACCTCAACCGGAATCACATTGGCATCTATTGAGAGCATGAACTCTATTTCAATCCCGCCATTATCCGTCCGATAATAGCTCAGGCGGTATCCGCGCTTGACCAGCATATCCGCAATCAGGTTCTCATAAATCCCGCCTTTGGCATTCCCCTTTAAGGTATCGTCGATAATGGCTTTTTTCATATCAAACCCATATAAAGCGACAAGCAGTCCGATATCGGAAAGATACATTTTGTACTGTCCTTCCTTCTCGTAGGCAGGAAGTGGGAACTCCGGTGTGCTCACATTGTAGCAAAGACGCACAAAATTCGCATCACGCAGCCACTCGATGCTGTTCTCATATTTTCTTGCTGTCGCCTTTTTCTCCACAACCGAAAACTGAAATTTTTTATTTTCCTTGGCAAGCTGCTTTGGAACGGACAAAAAGCAATTTTTCACTTTTGGTTTCTCTGTCTTTGATGCATATTTTGAAATGTCGTCTAAATAACTGTCCAAAATCTGCTGCTGTATTTTCCATACCTCGCCAAAATGTCTGCTTTCCACAAATTTGTTTACAACTGCCGGCATTCCGCCAACAACAATATATTCGCGCAGATGCTTCATCATTGTATTGTGGACAGACTCCGGCACCTTTTCTTTCTTATTAAAATATTCCCGTAAAAGCGCTATCTGCTGCTCACCATATCCCACTGCCCACAGGTACTCCTCAAAATCAAGCGAATACATTTCCGTTCATGGCAATGATTCCTATCCATATTTTATTGTATTATATACAGTCCGTCAATAAAAAATGCATATTTTCAGAGTATTAAAAATAACTTTTTACATATTTTTAGAGTACTTTCATGCTAAAAATACATATTTTTATAACACTTTAACTCCCTGCCAAAGGATACACAAGCTTTGAAGCTTTACAAAAGCCTTTTTCATTTATAATCACTAATATCACAATAAGTAACCATAATAATCATCGTATCCGCGCGCCTCCCAATCGGCTTTATGAACAGCCTGTACCACACGTCCGTCATAACCTCATATTCCACAGGCTCAAACAGCTCGCCCCTGACAAGCTTTCCAAATTCCTCCTTTAAGATATCACACTCACGCCGAACCCTGCGGTTATGCTCACTTTCGTCGACGCCAATTTCAAACGAGATATCATTGTCATACCTTATGTTTGCACGCAGCAGCTCGATTTTATCATTGCGGTATTCATAGATTGCCACAGGAATATCCAACATATCAAAGAAAATCCCCGTATTGGAACGTGTGTTCCAAATCTCGTTGATAATGTCCGTGTTTTCGTTTGTAAAGAGCCCCGTTTCCCTTAGGTTTTCCTTCTCAAGAAACGCTTCATACTCTTCTATCGGCATAGGCTTTGCATAGAAAAAGCCCTGCGCATACTCGCAGCCGATGCATTTTAAGAAATCCACCTGCTCAATCGTCTCCACACCCTCTACAATCGAGGGAAGATGCAGCCATTTTGCCATACGGATTACGGAAGTGATAACCTTCTCGCCCTTACTGTTGTTAAACTTCTGGCTTTGCTGGAGGAATTTCATATCTACTTTCAGATAGTCTACCTCCATATCCTTGAGCACATTGAGCGAAGAATATCCGCTTCCAAAATCGTCCATCATAATCTTAAATCCAATGTCATGGAGCCTGCTCATGGTCTTCATCACAAGCGCCTGATCTTCCATAAACGCGCTCTCTGTAAGCTCAAGGTTTAAAAGCCCCGCCGGAATACGATATTCCGTAATCAGCTTTTTTAAGATTTCCACCAAATGGGGATTGTAAATGTTTACCCGCGACACATTGACAGATATCGGATTCGGATTTTTCCCCTCATCAATCCACCTGCGAAGAAGCATACACACATGACGCCACATATACTGGTCAAGCCGTCCGATAATGCCGTTTCGCTCATACACTGGAATAAATTCCCCCGGGGATATCATCCCCCTGTCCGGGTGTTTCCACCGTACAAGTGCCTCTGCACCATACGATTTATCCGTCACAAGATTAATTTTGGGCTGCAAAAAGACCTCAAACTGCTCCTCCTCAATTGCCTTGTTGACCTCATTGATGATAAACTGCTCCTGCCGCATGTTTTCAATCATGCTGTCATCATAATATGCAATGCTGTCCACAAATTTACCCTTACAGTTTTTCGCCGCAAGAAATGCCCTGTCATACATCTCGGACACGTCCATCGTGCGATCCTTGATGATGTAAACACCGCACGAAACCTTGATGTTGTAATCCTTGTTGACCTTTTTCATATTAATCTGGAGCGCTTTGACCAGCAAATCAATGTTCTGCTCTTTATAAGGAAGGCACACTCCAAACACATCATTTTCCAGTCTGCCATAGACAAACTTTTCAAACACCGTGGCAATGCGGTTCAGCTCCTTTGCCACACTGCGCAGAACCTTATCGCCTTCCTTAATGCCGTAAAAATTGTTAATCATTTTAAAGCGGTCTATGTCAATCCTCACAAACGCAAAGGTCTCCTCCTTTGCCTCAATGAGCAGCAGGCGCACCTCCTGATAAAATTTGAACTTTGTATACAAGCCCGTCACCGAATCACGCTCGGACATAATCATGCGGCTCTTATCAATCGCGTTCTTTATTCGGAATTGCAAAAGCACCGGATTATACGGCTTCATCACAAAGTCCCACACGCCCGCCTCCAAACACTTCTTTTCAGAATGCCAGTCCTCGTTTGAGGTCGCCACAATTACAGGAATATTATCATATTCTTTATGGATACGAAATTCGTCCATAAACTGAAAACCGTCCATAACAGGCATAATCAAATCCAGTACAATCACAGCAATTCTGTTAATATTGCGTTCGAGCAGTTCAAGAGCCTCCTTACCGTTATTCGCGCAGATGACCTCAAACTCATCTTTTAGCACATCTGAGAGGGATTTCTTAACGAGCTCTTCATCGTCTACCACTAATATAGTATCTTTTAATTCCATGACAACCGCTCCTTTTGTATAAAATACCGAAATTGAATGGTATATTTTTAATTTTACTGTCAAAATAGTACAGTTGTCAATAGTTTGCACAAAAAGGAACCGAAAACGGTTCCTTTTTGTGCAATATTACTATATTTTATTTTGTCTTAAAGCCTTTCACAATTGGATTCTGATTTGTAAGATTTGCACCCGCTGCCTCTATCTTTACATAATAACTCGTTTTCTCCAAAAAAACTGAACCGATTATCTTATCTTCATCTGTACATTTTTTATCAGTATAGTAAGATATCTTATAATCTGTCTGTGGCAATTTATTTTTTCCCATTGTTACCGTAACGACAGGAACTGTACCATTCACCTTAACTGATACCTTAACCTTCTTGATATCATTTGGCTTAATCTCATAGGTTCCTGATACAACCGCTTCTCCTGCATAATTTCCCTTACCTATAATTTTCATTGTGTAAATACCGGTCTCTTTAGGCTCATCAGTCGTTATGTTTCCTTTCGTATATTCAATGTAATAATCCTTGCCTGCCTTTAACCCTACTTTTTTGGTTCCATTAAGATGCTTTACTGTACTCTTAGCCTGATTTACACCGCCATTATATATATTTGAATCTGCGATCTTCGTTGAACCGGAATCCACATTTAAAGTCAATGGATTGATTTTAAATGTACGCCTAATCTCACCACCATATATCCCCGTACCTGTAATAATAACAGACGCATTTCCTGCATCTTTATTATTCAGATAACTTACCTTAAACTTCACCTTCTTAGCTTTTCCTTCATCCGAAAGCTCAACCTTGGGCTTATATGCCTTTCCCGTATATGGCAAACTCTTATTGTTCACAAGCTCATCTACCTGTTCAAGCTTAAACCACTTCTCGTCAAGCTTTTGACCTACTGAGTAGTTCAATGTAGCCTTCTTTTTGCCATAGGTAATGACAATCTTTGTTTTTCCTTCCTTTACGGGTACCAGCTTCAAGTCAATCGTATCTCCCGTAAGCTTATATGTAACTGTTGCTATACTTGGGTCTGAAGGTTTTATATCAACAGCAGGTAGAATTTCAACATCATTCAAAGTTTCGTCGTTTCCGTCATTCTCATTTATTTCAAGATCCTCTGCTGTATATACGGCATTTTTTTGATTTACTGTCAGTAAAATATGTTGTTCTTCCCCGTTTCCACCAACAATACTTCCTGAAGCGGTAAGATTCGGTTTTCCACCATCGTCAAAAGTGACTGAATCAATCTGACTGACTGTTACAATGCATGTATCCGATATACCTGCCACTACATATGTTATAGCCGCCACGCCCGGAGCTACTGCCGTAATCACACCCTTTTGATCGACCTTTACCACTTTTTCATCACTGCTTAACCATGCTTTTGCAACATTTTTATCTTCTGTATATGCATTGTTACAAACAAGCTCTTCTTTCTGTTTCGGTACAAGATTTACTATTCTCTTTGAAAAAATGATCTCGCCATCCTTTGGCGGTTGATAGTACGAAGAAGAACGACCCACAAATTCAAAATTCTTTAAGCCGGTATATCTGGTTCCTTGCGGCTTATGTCCCAAAGACTCATTCGCATCGTCACCACACAAAAGATAACTTTGCGTAGATGCGGAATTTACCTTATCTGATGTAAAATCCACTTCATTCCAAGTAGAGTCCTGCAAATACCATTTTCCGTCCGGCATTTCCACATAATTCCACGCATGCCCGCCACCATTGCCGATGCCTGTCGCATACATATTAGGAATACCGATTGCATCAAGAAGTCTTGTCATCGCAAGAGCATAGCTTTCACACACACCATAACCTTGCAGCAACGCGCCATACGATGAATGACAATAAAAATAAGGCGCCTCTTTCTCCTGAGATAACTTTATCACTAAATTTCCTTTATCATCTATAGCGTAATCATTTTCTGTCAATACGCCCTTCTCTATCTCATAATAATTATGCTCACAAATCCACTTATCAAAATATTCCACAACTCCATACACCGGAAAAGCCGGATAATTTTCAATTGCATATTCCTGTGCCTCCGCTGCAATCTCCAAAACTTTGGCATTTGCTGCTTTTTGGATTTCGGGAGTATAATATTTTGATTTTTCATAGGTTATCGTAGTCTTCTGATATTTTTTGCTTCCTCCACCCACAAGGAATATGTCAACCACACTAACCGGCTGCGTTAAATCAATCCAATCACATTTGTATGGCTCGGTTATCATATATGCGGAAACTGCCTGAAGAATATCACTCATTTCAGGCATGGAAGAAGGGGCAATTGTAAATGAGTTTTTGCCTTTCCCCAGTACCTTGCTTGCATTATATATTGACTTCTGCCCATTCGTAAGCTGTTTACTGAACCAATCGCTTGCAGGAAGAATCGAATTATACTGCTGCATGTCCCCTGCCATGTCATAGCCTAAATCAATTATAACATCTGCTTTCGCATTTTCAACAATTTCAAATTCCTCTACCTCTGGTTTGTAAATCAGCTCCATATTTTCCGCTGATAATGCCGGCTCCTCTATCGCAGTTTCTCTTTCCTCTATTGAAATTTCTTCTGTTGTGTTTTCTTCTGATAACTGCTCTTCTTCAGATGTATCTTCTGTAACTGCCTCATTTGATGCAGCATCCTCTACCATAGTTTCCTCTATTGCCGTTGACTGCTCCTCTTCTTCTACAGATGCAACCTCTTCCGAAGATTCTGCCTTTAAATTTTCCTGTACAGTTTCTTCTATATCTGTTATCTCGCTTTCCGCTTCAATCTCAAAAACATCCGAAACATTTTCAGTCTCATGTTCCTCAATATGCTCTTGAGTTAAAAGTTCTTCTGCCTTCTCACCATCATATTCTGTTTCATTCTCTGATGCTGCTGTATCTTCAAAGGCGTTCTCTACAAGCTCTTCTTTAAACGTCTGAAGTAATTTCATGGAAGCCTGACGTTGAACAAGAAGGTTTCCCTCCCCATCTACTGCAATAACTGCATTTTCCAAGAAATCCCCTGCGCTCTTCTCCTCGGCAATCTGATCACATATCTCAATATAAGCACTCTGACCTTCCGCATCAAACGACTTTATTGTGTCTATTGAAAGATATGTTACATCATCATAGACAATGCCATCAGAACCTACAGCCTTTCCATCCTTGGAAACATAAAATGTACATAAATCGCCTGTTTCTGAACGAAGCTCAGTCTCATATGCTTCCTCGCTCCCAATTATGTCTCGCGTTTCTTCTGTTTCAGCAATCGCTTCATCCCCTGAAATCTCTGCCGCATTTACCCCCTGTACCGTTATACCCGCAGGCATTTCGGAAACCAAAAGAGTCAATACAAGCAGCATTGAAACAATTCTCTTCTTCATAGCTTTCCCTCCTAATTATTTTTATCCTTTTGGAAATAATACGCAGTTAAGCAGAACATTTTTGTCTGTCAGTGTTGTAAACCATTGTTTATATAAACACTAAATCTTTTCCACGTATATAATAAATTATAATGCATTTTTATCATATATCAATAACTATTTTTAACAAAAATTGGTTAAAATCATTATAAACATTTATAATTATTATCAAAAAAACTTCACACAACCTCCCATTTTGGCTTTTATAATGCATGATATTGTTTCCTATATTATATTTGTATTTAAAAATACGCCGACTATATGTCGGCGCAAATTCTCATTATAATTGTACTTCATTCAACTCAGCCACTACTGGCTATAGTCGATAGTGGCTGAGTTTTCTTCTATTACTAAATTTTATTTCGTCTTAAAACTTTTCACAATCGGTTTCTGCTTTATATCTGTCAGGTTAGGGCCTGCTGCCTCCACCTTCACAAAATACTTCGTTTTCGATAAAAGCGCAGAACCATCTATCTCATTTTCTTTTTCACACCTCTTATCCGTATAATATGTTATTTTATAATCCGATGCAGGCAGCCCGTTCCTGCCGATAGCAACGGATACGGTAGGAATTGTACTGTTTACCTTGACTGACACTTTTACCTTTTTGATATCATTTGTTTTTATCTGATATGCATCCGGTATCTCATACACTCCTGTATAATTGTTTTTGCCCACAAGCTCCATCTTATAGGTTCCTACCTGTATAGGCTGCAAAGTCAGCTCATCATTTGTACCTATTTTCGTATACAAAATATCATAATCCCTGCCTGCCTTTAAGCTGACCTTCTTTGCAACGTCTTTGTCCTTCTCCCTATAACGGTTCATATTCCTTACCGTGCCTTTTGTCTGATTGACGCCGCCATGATAAACATTGGACTCTTTTAGTTTGATGTAATTGATTTCCAAAGGCATTTGCTCAATTTCAAAGGTCTGCACAAGCTGTCCGCCATATTCCCCGGAACCGATAACTACTACCGATGCTGTGCCGGCATCTTTATTATTGAAATAATTTACCTTAAATTGAACCTTGTTCTCTTTTCCTTTCTCTGAAAGCACCACCTTAGGTTTGTAAGCCTTTCCTGTATACAAATTCTTTGTTTCCTGAAGCGCTTTTACCG
>CANOMQ010000040.1 GCA_947567595.1 uncultured Lachnospiraceae bacterium
AGACCCCGGAGGGGTTAATAATAAACCCCCATTTGAAATGGGGGTTGCTAACTTAGAAACATGGGATGTATTGAAATAAAGCACCGTGGCAGCGGGAAATCATGGACGCTATAAGATTAATAGAAACATGGGATGTATTGAAATATGTTCCAGCGCCCCTGTACATGCTGGTTATCGGGATTAATAGAAACATGGGATGTATTGAAATCGGTAACTGTTACCGGCAGAACGGAAACAGATTCCGATTAATAGAAACATGGGATGTATTGAAATAGTTCCCCGAGCGTTGGTTCGTAGGGTTCGGTATTAATTAATAGAAACATGGGATGTATTGAAATCCACTATAAATGGTATCTGGATAGCCAGTCCCATTGTTTGATTAATAGAAACATGGGATGTATTGAAATATCGGGATTTCTTGGGATACATTTTCAAAAGCAAGATTAATAGAAAAGATTAATAGAAACATGGGATGTATTGAAATAGGTCTTTCCCAAGCCGCTCCCAATCCGATGCAGGATTAATAGAAACATGGGATGTATTGAAATCTATATCCCATAGCTTCCACGGCTTCCGCATATGGATTAATAGAAACATGGGATGTATTGAAATTGCAGTATGCTTTTGCAGGCGTACTGCACTTCACCGATTAATAGAAACATGGGATGTATTGAAATCCTGCTGCCAGCCTGCTTTTTACTACCCTGACTATGATTAATAGAAACATGAGATGTATTGAAATAAGACATCGGCAAGACTACCACTCCACATACTGGATCAATGGAAACATAGGAGTATATCTTTATAAAACTGTACACCACTTTACAACTTATTGAAACAACCATTTTGCTGTTTCAATAGCCGTTGCAGGACTTTTATAACGATACCTGATTTTATCCCTGTTTCGATATTTTGCAGCAAACTGGCATAAAATATCTTCTGGCGAATCTGCACACTTAGAGCAAAACGAAACTCCTGTACGCTTTCACCCTGATATTTTGAAAATGTTTTTTCCTGATATGGAAATATCTTCATGTACAGTATGCGACGTTAATCAGGTTCACAAGCATTTCAATCCCTTTTTGGCTGCGCACCATGTAGCGGCATAATGACTAGAATGTTTTCTGCTCATAATAACTGACCTCGATATTCCAGCAGAAACAATAACACAGCATGGGGATAAACTTCATGCGGCTGTTTCCTGCATGGTTCAGTGGCGCCTTCCCCTGCCATGCACAAAACATCTGCATCTGTTGTGGGAATATGGTGCTGAAAAACAGGCGCCTTGTACCCTGCGCATTTCCTGATGCCGTCATATAAGCGAGGATTTCCCTTTTGCCAAAAAGATTTGTAAGAACCCTGCGTACCCTGATGTGGCATTCCCTATCTTTTTATCTGACAGGGCAAAATCAGCATCGATATGGAATCGGTAACGTTCATAAACCCTGAATAATCTACTTTTGCATAAGAACGGCATAATAAAAAGCATTCAGCGATTTCTTGATAATGTCGGACAAAAAATGGCAGTAGAGGAACCGGATGGAGTGTGCCAATTCCATTACAAATATAGACAGCAATAAGAGAAATAGTGTTTCTGCAGTAGGAGCAGGAAATTTTTCAAAATAAATATAAAAAATACTGGTGAAGTCTACCAATTAAGTTTTCTTTGTTGTATAATAAATTTATCGTACGGATCACCTTTCCTTTGTAATGGTTGTCGTAAACTTATTATACAACAGAAAGCACCGTACGATATTTTTTTATTTAATAACTTGTAAAGTGGTGTAAAACTGTATAAAACAAATCAAAAAGGAGACAACCCATGACAAAATACATTATGGCGCTAGACGCCGGAACGACCAGCAACCGCTGCATTTTATTCAATGAAAAAGGCGAAATCCGCAGCATGGCGCAGCGGGAATTTACACAATACTTCCCGAAACCGGGTTGGGTAGAACACGACGCGGACGAGATATGGGCAAGCCAGCTCGGTGTTGCAGTGGAGGCGATGAACATGATTGGAGCAACCGCGAAGGATATCGCTGCAATCGGCATTACCAATCAGCGCGAAACCGCTATCGTTTGGGACAGGTACACAGGCGTACCTGTTTACCATGCTATCGTATGGCAGTGCAGGCGTACATCGAAAGTGTGTGACGCCTTGAAAGATAAAGGGCTTACAGAAAAATTCAAGCAAAAAACAGGACTTATCATTGATGCATATTTTTCGGCGACAAAAGTTCAATGGATTTTAGATAATGTTCCCGATGCAAGGCAAAAAGCCGAAAATGGCGACTTGTTGTTTGGCACGGTCGAGACATGGTTGATTTGGAAACTGACAAAAGGTGCGGCACATGTCACTGATTACTCCAACGCATCTCGCACCATGCTTTTTAATATCAATACCCTTGAATGGGACGACGAAATTCTTGCAGAGCTGAATATTCCAAAAAGTATGCTCCCATCGGTAAAGCCCTCAAGCTGTATTTATGGGACGGCGGAACCGTCGTTTCTTGGCGGCGCAATCCCGATTGCAGGCGCAGCGGGCGACCAGCAGGCGGCGCTGTTCGGACAGACCTGCTTTACGGCGGGAGAGGCGAAAAACACCTACGGGACGGGCTGCTTTTTGCTGATGAACACGGGCGAAAAGCCAGTATTTTCCGACAATGGGTTAGTGACGACTATCGCATGGGGATTAAACGGAACAATCAATTATGCGTTGGAAGGTTCGATTTTTGTGGCAGGCGCGGTGATACAATGGCTGCGTGATGAGCTGCGCATTATTGATTCGGCAGCGGATTCAGAGTACATGGCAAAAAAAGTTGCGGATACCAACGGCTGTTATGTTGTTCCGGCATTTACCGGACTTGGCGCGCCGTATTGGGACCAGTATGCGAGAGGGACGATTGTGGGCATTACGCGCGGCGTGAACAAGTGCCATATTATCCGTGCGGCATTGGATTCCATTGCATATCAGGTGAATGACGTGCTAGCCGCAATGGAGGCGGATTCAAAAATCAAAATCACGTCGTTAAAGGTGGACGGCGGTGCAAGTGCGAACGACTTTCTGATGCAGACGCAGGCGGACATTGTTGATGTTCCGGTTATCCGTCCGCAATGCGTGGAAACGACTGCAATGGGTGCGGCATATCTTGCGGGACTTGCCGTGGGGTACTGGGCAAATAAGGAAGAGGTTCAGAAAAACTGGGAAATTGACTGTGATTTCAAGCCTTGTCTTGCAAAAACGGATCGGGCTGCAAGAATTAAGGGCTGGAAAAAGGCGGTCAAATACGCGTACGGCTGGGCAAAAGAAGATTAACAGGGCATACAGAAAAAAGCTATGACGATAAGGTTGTAGCTTTTTTCATGTATAGGGATACTATAATCAACTCTTTCAAAACGTCTTGACAAAGCGATTATACGCACGTATAATATAATTATACAAGCGTATAACAAACGTAAAGGAGAATATCCCACACATGAACAACACACCAAAAAAACTAGGCGAAGCGGAGCTGGAAATCATGCAGGTCATTTGGCACAGCGCTTCCCCCGTCACGTCAAATTACATACTAAAGGCATTGCAGGGGAGCAGAAAATGGCAGCTTTCCACACTGATGACCTCTTTAACCCGACTATCCGACAAGGGCTTTGTAAACTGTGACCGCTCGACAGGCACCAACCTGTACACGTCAATCATTTCGGAGGACGACTATAAAACGAAAGCAAGCAGACACTTTTTGGAAAAGCTCTACAACAACTCCATTCAGAGCATGGTCGCCACGCTATACAACAGCAAGGCAATCAAACCCTCCGACGTGGAAGAGCTTCGGGAATTTTTGAATCAACTGGAGGACGAGCAATGATGACAGACATCTTCCTGAATATCCTTACAGGCTCCATATCCGTCAGCCTGATTACCATAGTGCTGATTGCCCTGACGCCGTTTTTCGACAAGCGTTATGCCGCGAAATGGAAATACTGGATTTGGCTTTTCCTTGCGGTGCGCCTGCTTCTGCCGATAAACGGCGCAGAAATCCGCACCATGCCGCAAACGCCGTCGCAGGTAAGGCAGAACGCCGCACAGGCGCTGCCCCAGACACCGCAAGGCGCCATCATGCAGACACCGCATGCAACCGTCAAAATCCCAAGACAAATGACCACGCCGATTACTGTCCGTTCCAAAGGCGCTGCCATTGAGACCACGCTGCTTTCGGCTGCGGCAATGCTGTGGGCAGCGGGCACCCTTTGCTTTCTTGGCTTCCATTTGTTTAGCTACATACGATATAAAAGGCATCTTATCAGAACAGGCACTGTCATAGACGACAGCCGTTTCCTGCACCAGCTACAGGAGTTGAAAGGGGAGCTTTCCATAAAACGCAGCATTTTGCCGATTGCATCTGCCGACGCCGCAAGTCCGATGGTGCTTGGCTTTTTCCATGCGGTCGTTGTCCTGCCAAGCGCGGAATATAGCGCGGAGGAGCTGTATTTTATCCTAAAGCATGAGTTCATTCATTTAAAACGGGGAGACGTGTATCTCAAGCTGCTTTTGGTAACAGCAAACGCGGTTCATTGGTTCAATCCGTTCATTTGGCTGATGCAAAAGGAGGCGGTGGTTGACATGGAGCTGTCCTGTGACGAGCGCGTCACGCAGGGCGCGGATTACGCAAAGCGCAAAGCCTACACGGAAACACTGCTGTCCACGCTTCATAAACAGTGTGCGAAACGAACAGCCTTGTCCACACAATTTTATGGTGGAAAGCGAATTATGAAGAAGCGGTTTCGCAATATTTTACGCAAGACCAAAACGAAAAACGGCGCATGGGTACTTCTGATTGTTATTACTTTAACAATCTGCATGGGAGCCTTTATAGGCTGTACTGCCACAGACGAGGCAGCAGACACACCAATCGAAACGCCACTGCTCGAACCAACAAACAACATGGCAGAAAACAACGTATCAATGGAAAAAGACATTCCTGATATTGTGCAGGAGGAAGCGCAGGCGTGGACGGTGGAGCAATACGAGTATCGTAAAAGAGTCAGCCCCGGCGACCATTACACGGACTGGCGCATAGAAGCACTTGAGCATTGCTATACCTATGAGGATTTCGAAGGAATGGTGCTGCAGGTCTACCGTATGAACATCGAATTTTTGTCCGCCATGCCGGAGAGCGTCTTTCTTGTAGGCGGCATGACCATGACGGAGGACGGCTGGGTGGTGCCGGATTATGCAAACAGCAGATACCTTGTGTTCCGGCAGGACGGGGAGACGTTGACGCTTTTGGCGCTTATGTGTGAGAATGATTGTGAGGCAGGCGACGAAATATTTACAAAGGATTTGGAGCATCAGCTCGCGTTGGCAGAACAGCCGCAGGAGACACCGACGCTGACGTTTTCGCAGGAGGGTGAGCTGTGCACGCTGCCTGCCACTTGGATAGAGGGAAACGGATATACGTTTTGCCAGCCTGACAAAGAATGGTATCCTTGCGACTTTGAGAACTGGGACGATTTCGAGGAAGAATGGAAACCGTATATTTATGATGCGTGGACTGCATGGAACAACGAGGACGTCCGATTTTGCATTGTCCGTTTCGAAGGCAGCACTTTGGACGAGGCGCAAAAGGAATTGCAGGATAAGGGCTATGTCAAAATTGATGACAGAATGCTCCGGCAGGACAGGGACACGATTTACAGCATTGAATTAAAGCCCGCAGGAACAGACACATGGGCTGTCTGCTCCCGCTACCCTGTTGATGCGCAGGAAGGCTATGGTGTGCAGATACAGGCGATTGCGGAGACATTTACAGTCGAAGAGGCAATCACCCCTTAACAACCCCGACCGTCCGCAGCTTCCGGATTGGAGTCACAAGGTCGCTTTGCTGCGCCATGACCTCGTCAATATCCTTATAAGCAAACCGGCACTCCTCCGCGACATCATTCTTTTTGCGCTTCCCAAGTGTGACGCCGCGTTCACGCAAATCAACGATAACCTGCTCCGTCGTAAAATTCTGCATGGCTCCGGTGCGGGAATAGGCTCTGCCCGCGCCGTGCGATGAGGTACAAAACGACTCCGGGTTGCCCTTTCCTTCCACGACGTAGCTATAGGAGCCCATAGCGCCCGGAATGACGGCAATTTCTCCCTGCCGCACACGCGTTGCGCCCTTTCGGTGCACCCATACATTGGCGCCGTAATGGTTTTCCAAAGCCGCATAATTGTGATGGCAGTTAATCTGCTCGCTGAACGTGACGGGCAATCCCGCATACCGCTCAATGTGCTCTTTTATGACGGCGCAGACCTTCTCAAGCATACGCTCCCTGTTCTCAAACGCATAATCGAGTGCAAGCTCCATCCAGTTGAGATACTGCCTGCCCTCCGGCGTGTGGACGGGGAGAAAGGCAAGCCTGTATTCGTCGGGCACCTGACTGTACCATGTCTGATTTAGTTCGCGCGCCTTATTGTGAAAATAATCACAAATCTCCTTCCCAAGATGACGGCTTCCCGAATGAATCATAATGCAAAGATAGCCGTCCTCGTCCTCCTGAAGCTCAATGAAATGATTTCCGCCGCCAAGTGTTCCCGTCTGAAAATAGCCTTCTTCAATCAAATGCGTCAGCTCGGGATTTGCCTCGTAGCGTTCCATTTGCGAAAGCGCCAAATCCAATACGGCGGACGCCTGCTTTTGCTTGTAGCTTTCATATCCTACCGGAACGGCGCGCATGATATTTCCAATCATGGACTGCATGATGGTTGCGGTGCCAACCATTACCTGCCGGATTTCCTCGTATTTGATATTGGTCGCCGTAAACACCATTCCGCACCCGATGTCCACGCCGACTGCGTTTGGAATGATGACGTCCTTTGTGGCAATGACGCCGCCAATCGGCATTCCCTTTCCGGTATGCGTGTCGGGCATAAGGCACACCCATTTGTGAAGGAACGGGAGCTTGGATAAATGGTACGCCTGTTCCATGCAGGAGTCTTCAATATTTTCTATTCCGCCAGTCCATACTTTTATGGGGAAAAGTGTCTTTTCATTATAAATTACGAACATCTTATTCGCCGCCTTTCTGTATTTTTGCGTTGCCAACGGAAGGGCAACAGTGTTTTCATTTCGTTTTGTTGTTTATAGGATATACTATTTCGTGCAAAGTATCATTTCAAAAAAGTTGCGAAGCGCGTTGACTTTTCATTGCTGATATGCTACAATTCTTTAAACAATTGAATAGCGGTCATGTCTTCAGGGCAGGGTGAAATTCCCGATCGGCGGTTACAGTCCGCGGGCGCGAAAGCGCGGGGTTTGGTGAAATTCCAAAACCGACGGTATAGTCCGGATTAAAGAAGGTGTATTGGGATTGTCAGGGGTAAACTGACAATGATTTTTGCACTCTTTTTTAGGAAACTGCTCTGTTGACATTTTCCATACACTTTCCTATTAACACCTGAAAGGCAGTTCATTGCGTTCAAGTGTTAATTTTTTTATTAAGGAGGTATTCCCATGAATATCAGGAAAACAAAGAAACTCACAACAATCAGTATGTTATGTACACTTGCCTATATAGCGGCAGTTATCGGGCGCGTTCCGATTGTGCTGTTTTTGCGGTACGACTCCAAAGATGTCGTGATTGCGATTGGCGGGCTGATTTTTGGACCGCTTACCGCATTGGCGATTACCGTCATTGTCGCGGTGGTGCAGATGGTTACGGTCAGCGGGACAGGGATTTTGGGGTGCATGATGAACATTATTTCAAGCTGCTCCTTTGCATGTACGGCGTCGTTTGTTTATAAAAAGCGGCGTCGGCTGTCCGGTGCCGTTTTAGGGCTTGTTTGCGGCTGCGGCTGTCAGGTTGTGGTCATGATGCTTTGGAATTATCTGATTGCCCCGCTTTATATGGGGTATCCACGGGAGGCGGTGGTGGAGCTGTTGCTCCCGGCATTTTTGCCGTTTAATCTGATAAAGGGCGGGTTAAATGCCGCGTTTACGCTGCTATTGTACAAGCCTGTGGTCACTGCGCTTCGTCGGTCAAATCTGATAGAAACACAGGGAAAGGAAGAAAAAATGCGTATCCATGTCGGGGTTGTACTGGCTGCTTTGTTTCTCATTATGACGTGTGTGCTGTTTATTCTTTCTTTACATAACATCATTTAACTGCGATAAATATTCGTATGCATAATCGTGTGCACATAAGAAAGCGGCAGGCGAAATTGTCAGCCTGCCGTTTCAACATCTACTATATGGAAAATTATGGTCTAAGCCCCATACCGCCTTCGAGCGTCAGCGTCTCGCCTGTTAAATACTTAAAATCCGGTGACGCAAGCTGAACGCACACGCGCCCGATTTCAAGCTCCGAATCCCCGTAATGCCCGGCCGGAGGCATTTTCACATTTGCCTTGAACGCGTCGGGATATGCCTGCTCAAACTGCTCAAGCTGTGCCGTCCATGCAAGCGGGCAGATGATATTGACATTGATTCCGTCCTTCGCCCACTCCGTCGCCGCAACGCGCGTCAGTCCCCGGATACCCTCCTTTGCCGCCGCATAGGCACATTGCCCGAAGTTCCCGAACAATCCGGCGCCGGACGCGAAATTGATGACAGAACCCTTGGACTTTACCAAATAGGGATAGCAAGCCTTCATATAATAAAACGTCGCATAAAGTCCCGAATAGAGCGCAAGGTCAAACTGCTCCGTCGTATGCTCCGCCAAAGGCACGCCGGAAGCGGACGCCTGCGCGTTGTTAATCAAAACATCAATTCCTCCGAACGTGTCAACCGTCTGCTTTACGACATTTGCGACAACCGCCTCGTTGTCCGCGCCCGCGTTCACGTCCGCCTGCACAATCAGAACCTGAATGCTGTAAAGCCGTTCCAGCTCCTCCTTCGCCGCCTCAAGCTTTTTCACGTTCCGCCCCGTAATCACGAGATTTGCGCCCTCCTTCGCATACGCCGTCGCAATTCCGTAGCCGATGGAGCCACACCTGCCGTCGCTCAAAACTGCCCTGCCTGCGCCTGTGATAATTGCGGTCTTTCCTGTTAAAAATCCCATAAAAATCCTCCTTATTTACTATGATTAACCTGTCGAAACAGGAACAACTACCATTCGTAAGGGTAGCCTAACTTCCTCATAAAGTCAACCATCTGCCAATCCTCGCACTGCCCGAACTCGTCGTCCGCGTACGCCTTTTCGCTGTAGCTTCTGCGCATGGCGTTTGTCCAAAATACGATATATTTTTCAATGGAAGCCTTGTCCACATGGAAATATTTTGCGATAATGCCCGCGTTTCCCCTCATCTGCGCCATGTCGTCCGGCGTCGTTTCGTCAAAATAGTCGGGCATGGGGACAAAGCGGTCAATTTCCAAGCCCTTGTCATATAAAAAGTATCCCCAAAAATCGCCGTCATATATATACAATAATAAAACGGCTTTTCCCAATTCCTCAGAAATGGCGCTTGCAAGCCCCTCATATCCGATGCAGTCCTCATTAAATAAAATACTGACGCCGCCCTTTGCGGACTGGTACTTGCAGTCTTTGGGTATCAGGTCAATGATGTGGTACGTTTCAGCCTCATTATATCCGCCGCCCTCTAACGGGTGCGCATATTGCTCGGCGACCGTCGCAACCGCGTCCCTGACCGCGCTCTCATTGCAGTCCGGTATGATTGCGGTCTGTAAAAATAACCCCATATGGATACTCCTTTCCGTTCGTTCATAAATACATTTCCCGTTACCATTATAATCCATTTTTCACAAAAAGAATAGCCATATTTTTCGGGGAATGGTATACTATATTTGTTATAAAAATAAGTCAGGAATGAAACGGGGGTTATCATGAAGGGAATACTATACGGCGTGGGTGTCGGTCCGGGCGAGCCGGAGCTTCTCACCTTAAAGGCAGTCCGCATAATCAAGGAATGCGCATACATCGCGGTTCCGGCAGACGACAAAAACACCTGCCTTGCATATCAAATCGCCTCGCAGGCAGCAGACATTTCCGAAAAGCCCTGCATTACAATCCATATGCCGATGACAAAGGACAAAGCGGTGCTGGAGCAGGCGCATACGGACGGCGCGGAAAAAATCGCGGATATACTGGATAAAGGATACGACGTCGCGTTCCTTGTGCTTGGCGACGCCGCCATTTACGCCACATATGGTTATGTCCATGAAAAAATAAAGGCACTTGGCTATGAGACGCAGATTGTCAGCGCAGTCCCGTCCTTTTGCGCGGCGGCGGCAAGGCTGAACACCACGCTGGTGCAGCAGGAGCAGGAGCTTCATATCATTCCGGCGGCATACCCGTGCGAGGAGGCGTTGAAGCTGTCCGGCACAAAGGTATTTATGAAGGCGGGAAGCCGTTTGGCACAGCTAAAGGAGGCGCTTTGCGGGACGAAGGACACGGTTTATATGGTGGAAAACTGCGGGCTGGAAAATGAACGTATATTCGAGACGACGGACGGGCTGGACGAGACGGCAGGCTATTATTCCATTGTGATTGTCAAAAGCGCGGAGCGGGAGGACTATGCAGGATAAAAAAATCTACCTGATTGGTATCGGGACGGGAACTTATGAGGGGCTGACTGTCCGGGCGGCGAAGCTGATGGAGGGCTGCGACTTGATTTTCGGCGCGGGGCGAATGCTTGAGGCGGCGGCTGGGTGCAAAGCGGAAAAAATTGCGGCGTACCAGCCAAAGGAAATCCGTGCGCATTTGGAGAACGAGGAACATCGGGACTGGCAGTGTGCCTGTGTGCTTTTGTCGGGAGACGTGGGCTTTTACAGTGGTGCGAAGCAGCTTTTAGAGGAATTTCGGGACTATGCGGTGGAGCTGGTGCCGGGCATTTCTTCCCTGTCCGCGTTCTGTGCGGCAATCGGTGTTTTGTGGGAGAGGGCGGCGCTTGTCAGCCTGCATGGAAGGCAGGAAAACGTGATTGGACGGGTGGACAGGGAGCGGTATACATTTTGTCTGCTTGGCGGCGAGGAGGGACTGCGGGAGCTTGCGGAAAAGCTGCTTTATTATGGCATGGACGAGGTGGTTTTGCATATCGGGGAAAAGGTCGGCTATCCTGACGAGCGCATTGTCCATATGACGCCAAAGGAAGCGGCAGAGGGTGCATTTGACAGCTTGCTTGTGGCAATGCTTGAAAATCCGAACCCGAGGGACTGTTTGTTTCCCGAAATGGACGACAGCGTGTGGGTGCGCGGCGATGTGCCGATGACAAAGGCGGAAGTGCGCGCGCTTGCCATTTTGAAGCTTGGAATGTCAAAAAATGCGGTGCTGTATGATATTGGCGCAGGCACCGGCTCCGTGGGCATTCAGGCGGCGGTGTGCTATCCCGACAGCAGTGTTTATGCGGTGGAATATCAGGAAAAGGCGGTTGATTTAATCAGGCAGAACCAGCGGAAATTCCGGGCGGACAACCTACATATTATTTATGGAAAGGCACCCGGCGCACTTGAGCCGCTTCCCGCCCCAACCCACGCGTTTATCGGCGGAAGCGCGGGAAATCTGCGGGCGATACTTTGTGCCCTGTGGGAGAAAAATCCGCATACGGTCGTTGTAATCAGCCTGATTACATTGGAAACGCTCTCGGAGGTCATGCGCTTGACAGAGGAATTTGGCATAGAGCCGCAGGTGGTTCAGGTACAGGTATCGCGGGCGAAAAAGGCGGGCGCGTATCATCTGTTGAGCGGGCAAAATCCCGTGACGTTAGTAAAGCTTGCGCCATGAAAACAGCCATTTGGCACAAAACGGAGGACGGTATGGAAAACGGTCACGGCGGTGATATTTACGCGTATGAAAACGGGGAATGCATAACGGATTTTTCGACGAATATCAATCCGTTTGGGACGCCGCCGGAGGTTGTCGCGGCGGTGGTTTCGGGCGCGCAGTCGCTTGCGCGTTATCCCGACTGGTCGTGCAGGAAGCTTCGGGAGGCACTTGCAAAGCATATCGGGTGTCTTGCGCAGGACGTGATTTGTGGAAACGGCGCGGCGGAGCTGATTTTTTCGACTGTGTCAGCGAAAAAGCCAAAGACCGCGCTGCTTGTGGCACCTTGCTTTGCGGAGTATGAGGCGGCGCTTGTGGCGGCAGGGGCGGATATTCGCTACCATATGCTGTTGCCGGAACAGGATTTTTTGCTGACGTCGGATTTTGAGAAAGCACTGACGGCAGATTTGGATATGGTCTTTTTGTGCGTCCCAAACAATCCGACCGGGGTGGTTCTTGAAAAGGAGCGTTTGACGGCAATCGCGGATATTTGTGAAAAAAATAACATTTTGTGCGTGCTGGACGAGTGCTTTAATGACTTTTTGGAAAATCCAAAAACGCACTCGCTACTGGACAGGATAACGGGCAGAAATCACCTGATTATTTTAAAATCATTCACGAAAATGTATGCGCTTGCGGGGCTTCGGCTGGGGTATGCTGTTTCCTGCAACCATGCGCTTTTGGAGGAAATTTACAGGCAGAGACAGCCGTGGGCGGTTTCCTCGCTTGCGCAAAGGGCGGGGCTTGCGGCACTTTCGCAGACGGCGTTTGTAGAACAGTCAAGGGCGGTGCTTTTAGCGGAGCGGGTATTTTTGGAGCAAGGGCTTTTGGCGCTTGGCTTTCGCGTGTTTGCGGGAGACGGGAATTTTCTTCTGTTTTACGGTGCGCAAGGCTGGAAGGAGCGGCTTTTGGAGCGGGGCTTTTTGATACGGGACTGCGGCAATTACCGTGGTCTTGAAAATGGGTATTACCGCATTGGCGTGCGCACGCATGATGAGAATGTGCGGCTGTTAAACGCAATGCGGCTAATTTTGGAGGAGGGACGCTAGATGGTGCATTTTGTCGGCGCGGGCAGTGGCGCGGTGGATTTGATAACGGTCAGGGGGAAGCGGCTGATTGAGGAGGCGGACGTCATTATTTATGCAGGCTCGCTTGTCAATCCCGCACTGCTTGACTACGCGAAACAGGGCTGTCAGGTACACAACAGCGCGTATCTGCATTTGGACGGGATTATTGATTTGATGAAGGACGCGGAGGCAAAGGGGCTTATGACGGTGCGGCTGCACACGGGGGACCCATCGCTGTACGGGGCAATCCGGGAGCAGATGGACCGCTTGAAGGAGTTGGGCATTGATTATGATGTATGTCCGGGCGTAAGTTCTTTTTGCGGTGCGGCTGCGGCGTTGAAGGCGGAGTACACACTTCCGGGTGTGTCGCAGTCCGTCATTATCACGCGCATGGCGGGGAGGACGCCTGTGCGGGAGAAGGAGCGCATGAGAAGCCTTGCGGCGCATGGGGCGACGATGGTTATTTTTTTAAGCGCGGGGCTTTTGGAGGAGCTGACACAGGAGCTGCTTGCGGGCGGGTATGGCGCGGATACGCCTGCGGCGATTGTCTATAAGGCGACTTGGGAGGACGAAAAGGTGGTACGCTGCACGGTGTCGGAGCTTGTGGAGGCGGCAAAAAAGCACGGTATCACAAAGACGGCACTTATCACGGTGGGCGGGTTTCTCGGTGATGATTACGAGTTGTCCAAGCTCTACGACGCGCAGTTTACGACGGGGTTTCGAGATGGAAATTAATATCATGGCGTACACGAGACAGGGCGGTGCGCTTTGCGTGCGGTTAATGGAGGGGCTTGCGGAGAAAGGATATACCTGCAAGGGGTATTTATTTCATAAGTATGAAAACAGTCGTTTGGAACGCTTTGAACATGCGGAGGAGGTCATCGGCGCGGCGTTTGAAAACGGGAGCGCTTTGATACTGGTCTGCGCTGTCGGGATTGCGGTGCGTAAGGTGAGCGGGTTTCTCCAATCAAAGGTGACAGACCCTCCGGTTGTCGTGCTGGACGATATGGGGCGATTTTGCATTCCGCTTCTTTCGGGGCACTTGGGCGGCGCGAACGCGCTAGCCGAGGTCTGCGCCGGAATTACGGGGGGCATTGCCGTGATTACGACGGCGACGGATATACACGACCGGTTTGCGGTAGATGTGTTTGCCAAAAGGAACGGACTGCTGATAACGGACATGCGCAGGGCAAAGCAAGTGTCGGCGGATTTGCTTGACGGGAAAACGGTTTATCTTTATGCGGAGAACGTATGTTTTGAAAACGTGCCAAGGGACAGTGCCGTAATCGTGACGGACGAGCGGGAGCGGGCAGAGGACGGGGGGATTATCATTTCTGCGCGGACTTGCGAAAACGGCAGTGCGTTGCAGCTTATCCCAAAGCAGGTGACGCTTGGAATTGGCTGTCGGCGCGGTACGCCAAAAGAGCAGATTGCGGCGGCGGTGTACAGCGTGCTTTCGGAGCATGAAATTGCGTTTTCGTCCGTGAAACAGGTCTGTTCGATTGACTTAAAGCGGGACGAGGCAGGATTGCAGGCTTTTTGTGCGGAAAACGGACTCCTGTTTCGTACGTTTTCAAGCGGCGAGCTGGCGGGTGTTGCGGGCAGCTTTGCGCATTCGGCGTTTGTGGAGGAGACGGCGGGCGTTGATAATGTGTGCGAGCGAAGCGCGGTTTTGGGAAGCGGCGGGACACTTCTGATTAAAAAGACCATCAAGGAGCATGTCACGGTCGCGGCGGCGGTGGAGACGGCGGTATTGTGGTTTGAATAGGGGTTTTAAAATGAAGGACATTTTACTTTTTGCCGGAACGACGGAGGGAAAGCAGGCGGTTGATTTGCTGGAAACGCTTGGCATTGCAGGCTATGTGAGCGTGGCGACGGCGTATGGGAGGCAGGTGCTTGACGGGGCGTATCGGGCTTGTCAGGTGCTTGTGGGAAGAATGGACGCGGGGCAGATTGCGGATTTTTTGCGCGGGCATGGGATTGCGCTTGTGATTGACGCGACGCACCCGTATGCCGTGGAGGTGACAAAAAACGCTAAGGACGCGTGCCGGTTGTGCGGCGTGGAATATCTGCGGGTGGTACGGCAGCAGGGAAAACGGCTGAAAGAGGCGGTTTACTGTGCGGATATGGAGCAGGCGGCGCAGCTTCTTAGCGGGCAGGAGGGCAATGTGCTTTTGACGACGGGAAGCAAGGATTTGGCGGTCTTTGCGCGGATACCGGATTTTCAAAACCGGGTTTTTGCAAGGATACTGCCGGTGGAGCAGTCCGTGCGCATTGCGCTTGACGCAGGCTTTTGCAAGGAGCATTTAATCTGCGAAAAGGGACCGTTTTCACAGCGGCAGAATGAAGCGCAGCTAAGGCAGTGCGGCGCGCGTTTTCTTGTCACAAAGGATACCGGGGACGCGGGCGGATTTTGGGAGAAGGCGCAGGCGGCACGGGCGCTTGGCGTTTCGCTTGTGGTGGTGGAGCGTCCGCAGGAGACGGGCATTACGATTGCGCAGCTAGAACAATATTTGTGTGATTTTTATGCACGTGGATGTCCAAATAAAATTTGTCAGCAGGCTGACGGACGTCCGGCGCGTGATGATACCAAAACGGAGGCAATACAATGACACCAAGGATTATGATTGCGGGCACGGCGAGCGGGTGCGGAAAGACGACGGCAGTCTGCGCCGTGCTTGCGGCTTTGGTCAACAGGGGAGTGAAAGCCGCCGCGTTTAAGTGCGGTCCCGACTATATTGATCCGATGTTTCACAGCCGGATTATCGGAACACCGTCGTACAATTTGGACGGGTATTTTATGGACAAGGAGACACTGCGCGAACTGCTGTTTGGGCACACGCGCGGCATGGACATTGCGGTGCTTGAGGGCGTGATGGGTTATTATGACGGGCTTGGAATGGAGGATACGGCAAGCTCATATGCAGTGGCGCGTGATACGGGGACGCCTGTCATTCTCGTCGTGCCCTGTCGGGGAATGGGGAAATCCGTGCAGGCGGTGATTGACGGGTATGTGCAGTTCCGGTCAAATTCCAACATCAAAGGCATTTTCTTTTGGCAGCTTGCTCCTTCGCTCTATCCTGCCATGAAGGAATACTGCGCGCAGAAGCATATTAGGGCGCTTGGCTATTTTCCATATATTAAGGAGGCGCAGATTGAGAGCCGTCATCTTGGCTTAATCACGGCGGACGAGGTTGCGGATTTGAAGGAAAAGGTACAGCTTTTGGCAAAGGCGGCAGAGGAGTACCTTGACTTTGACGGCATACTGGACTTGGCATGTACTGCAACTGGACTTACGGATTTGGAGCATAAGTCACCGGAATTTTTGCGGGAAGGTCAGAACGCGTCAGGCAAAAAACGCGTGCGCATTGCGGTTGCAAGGGACAGGGCATTTTGCTTTTATTATGAGGATAATTTTGCGCTCTTGCAGGCGCTTGGCTGTGAGCTTGTGCCGTTTTCGCCGCTTGCGGACAGGGCGCTTCCAAAGGAGCTTGACGGGCTGATTTTGGGGGGCGGCTATCCCGAGCTTTATGTAAGGGCATTGGAGCAAAACCATGCTATGCGAAATGCCGTCAGGGCGGAAATTGCAAATGGCATTCCGACGTATGCGGAGTGCGGCGGTTTTTTGTATCTGCACAGGGAGCTGACCGCGCCCGACGGCACAAGGGGCGAAATGGCGGGCGTTTTTGACGGTTCCTGCGTGTTTACGAAAAAGCTGCAGCACTTTGGCTATGTGGAGCTTGAGGCGTTAAAGGACAATGTGCTCTGCGAGGCGGGCGGCAGGATACGGGCGCACGAGTTTCACCGCTGCGTTTCCGATTTATGCGCGGACACGTTTCGGGAGGTGAAGGGGGACAAGGCATGGACGGGCTTCGTCTCGACGGAAAATGTGCTGGCAGGCTTTCCGCACCTTCATTATGCTGCAAATCCACAGTTTGCGGTCCATTTTGTGGATAAGTGCGCACAATTTCAGGACAAAAGGGGAAAACAGGCAACATGTACAGATATACGACAATCGCCATTATCATAGGGATTTTACTGGATTTTATCGTCGGGGACCCGCACAATCTTCCCCACCCGGTCTGCCTGATTGGCAGTCTGATTAGCGGCTTGGAGAAACGACTGCGCGCGTGCTTTGCCGATACGGCGCACGCAAAACGCTTGGCGGGAACGGTTTTGTGGGTGGTGGTAATTGTTTTGACAGGGGTGGTTCCGGCGGGGCTTTTATACGCGCTGTGGCTTGTCCACCCGTGCGCCTATATGCTTGCGGCGTCGGTGATGTGCTGTCAGATTATGGCGACGAAATCACTTCGCGACGAGAGCATGAAGGTTTATGACGCGCTTGAGGAACAGGATCTTGTCAAGGCTAGGTATCAGGTGTCGATGATTGTCGGCAGGGACACGGACGGGCTTGACGCGGACGGTGTCGCGCGCGCGGCGGTTGAGACGGTCGCGGAAAACACGTCTGACGGGAGCGTCGCGCCGCTCGTTTATCTGATGATTGGCGGTCCGGTGCTTGGTTTTTTGTATAAGGCGGTCAACACAATGGACTCCATGCTTGGATACAAAAATGAAATGTATATGGACTTTGGCAGGACTGCGGCAAAAATGGACGATTTATGGAACTTTATACCGTCAAGGCTTGCGGCGGTATTTATGACACTTGTGTCATTTTTGACAGGGCTTGACGGCAAAAATGCGTGGCGGATTTTTCGAAGGGACCGCAAAAAATCGCCAAGTCCCAATTCTGCGCAAACCGAGTCTGTCTGTGCAGGCGCTTTGGGGGTACGGCTTTTGGGCGACACATTTTATTTCGGGGTACTGCACCACAAGGAGACGGTCGGGGATGCGCGAAGAAAGATTGAGGCGGAGGATATTCGGCGCGTCAACAGGCTTTTATATGGGACGGTCATTGTAGCGGCAATCGTGTTGGGGGGAATACGGGTTTTGCTTGGCATAGTGGGAATGTATTGGAGTTTTTAGAAAGCAGGAACAAAGATAGGAGAGGAACAGGTCATGGCAAAGACAATTATGGTTCAGGGAACCATGTCAAATGTGGGGAAAAGCCTTGTGACGGCGGGATTATGCCGAATTTTTAAGCAGGACGGACTGCGTGTCTGCCCGTTCAAATCCCAAAATATGGCGTTAAATTCCTATATTACAAAAGAGGGGCTTGAGATGGGGCGTGCGCAGGTCATGCAGGCAGAAGCGGCAGGCGTGGAGCCGTCTGTAAATATGAATCCAATTTTATTAAAGCCAAACAGCGATACAGGCTCGCAGCTCATTGTAGGTGGCGAGGTGCGCGGCAATATAAATGCAGTTGCATATTATCAGCAAAAGCAGGAGCTTGTGCCGGAAATTGAGCGGGCGTATCGTGCGCTAGAGCAGGCGTATGATGTGATCGTAATCGAGGGCGCGGGCAGTCCGGCGGAGATTAATTTGAAGGAAAACGATATTGTCAATATGGGTATGGCAAGGCTTGCCGATGCGCCTGTTTTACTGGTCGGAGACATTGACAGGGGTGGTGTGTTTGCGCAGCTTTACGGCACGATCAAGCTGCTTGAGAACGAGGAGCAGCAGCGTATTAAGGGGCTGATTATCAATAAGTTTCGTGGGGACAGAGGCATTCTTTTGCCCGGGCTTGAACAGCTTGAGGCGATGACAGGCATTCCCGTAATTGGTACGCTGCCATATATGCGAATTGACCTTGATGATGAGGATAGTCTTTCGGAAAGAATGCATAAAGCGGGCAATTATGGATTTGATGGGGAACGACCTGTAAAAATTGCGATTATCAAGCTGCCGCGCATTTCCAACTTTACAGATTTTGCTGTGTTTGAGCAGTTTGCACAGGTGCGTGTTTCGTATACGGAAACGCCGGAGGGCGTGCAAAACGCAGACATGATTATACTGCCGGGGACAAAGAGCACGATGGCGGATATGATGTGGCTTCGCCAAAGCGGTCTTGAGGCGGCGGTACAGAAGGCGGCGAGCCGCGGCGTTCCGGTGTTTGGGATTTGCGGCGGGTATCAGATGCTGGGGCAGGAAATCCGTGACCCCAATCATGTCGAGGGCGGCGGCACTATGCGGGGGCTTGGGCTTTTGCCGGTTGTCACGGTGTTTGAGGAGAAAAAGCACAGGGCGCAGGTGCGCGGCGCGTTTCAGACAATTGGGGGCGCGATGGAAAAACTGACAGGTGTGTCATTTTTCGGTTATGCAATCCACCACGGGAACACGGTCTGCGTGGAGGATTGCGCGGCGGTCGGCACGCTCTTAGACGGTACGCCGGACGGTGCGCAGTGCGGGACGGTGTATGGGACTTATGTGCATGGCATTTTTGACGAGCGTGCTGCCGAGGTTATTGTTGGCGCGTTGCTTGAGGCGAAGGGACTTGTCATGGAACAAACGCCGGATTATGACAGGGCGGCGTACAGGCAGCGGCAGTATGATGTGCTCGCGGATATGCTGCGGAGCAATTTGGATATGGACAGGGTGTATCGTATTTTGAAGAAACAGGAGTGAGGGGCGTATGTATGAAGATTGAACTTGAGGCAGTCCTGCCGGAGCAGATTGAGGAGCGGAGCTTTGCAATCATTGAGCGCGAGCTTCCAAAGGACAGGGAAATTGACGCGCTGCAAAAGCCGGTTATCAAGCGTGTCATTCATACGACGGCGGATTTTGATTATTTGGACAATTTGAAATTTTCCGCAGGTGCGGTCGAAAAAGCGGTTGAGGCGTTAAGGAACGGCGCGTGCATTGTTACCGACACAAATATGGCAAAGGCGGGCGTGCATAAGGCGTCGCTGGAGCCGTTTGGCGGCACGGTGCATTGTTTTATGGCGGACGGGGACGTTGCGGCGGAGGCGAAGCGTCGCGGGTGCACAAGGGCGGTCGTTTGCATGGAAAAGGCGGCGCAGCTTAAAAAGCCGCTGATTGTTGCCGTAGGAAACGCGCCGACTGCGCTCGTGCGGCTTTATGAGCTGATTGTTGAGGGGGAATGGAAGCCTGAGCTTGTTATCGGCGTTCCTGTGGGCTTTGTCAATGTCGTGCAGTCGAAGGAGCTGATTATGCAGGCGGGCGTGGATTATATTGTGGCGGCAGGCAGAAAGGGCGGCAGCAATGTCGCGGCGGCAATCTGCAACGCGTTGATTTATATGGCGGCGGGGGAGCGTTAGAAGGGCTGTGAATTTTTGGGCAGGAACGGGGACGAATTATGAAGGAATTTGAAAATTTAGAATTAGAAAATTTTGTTTTGAAAAAAACTGACACAAGTGTCATAAATCAGGCAAAAAAACATTGGGACAGTATTGCAAAGCCGCTTGGGAGTCTCGGTCAGCTTGAGGAGCTTGTGATACAACTGGCGGGGATTTTTGGAACCGAGGACGTGCACATTGACAGGCGGTGCGCCCTGATTGCCTGCGCCGACAACGGGGTAGTGGCGGAGGGTGTCACGCAGTCGGACAGCGCGGTTACGGCTTCGGTGGCAAGGGAGATTGCCGCAGGAAAATCCAACATCAATATTATGGGCGCGGCGGCGAATGTGGACGTGTATGCCGTCGATGTGGGAATGCTGCACGACGTGGATTGCGAGGGGATTATCCGGCGAAAGGTTGCAAGGGGAACAGGCAATATTGCAAAAGAGCCGGCAATGAGTAAAGAGCAGGCATTGCAGGCGGTGCAGACCGGGATAAGCCTTGTCGGTGAGATGAAGGATAGGGGTTATCAGCTTATTGTGACAGGCGAGATGGGCATTGGCAACACGACAACCTCGAGCGCGCTTGCGGCAGTGCTTTTGGAAAAAAGCGCGGCGGAGGTGACGGGCAGGGGGGCAGGTCTGACGATACAGGGGCTGCGCAGGAAAATAGAAACGGTTGAAAAGGCAATTGCGGTCAACCATGCAACGGTGCAGGACGAGCCGCTTTTGCTGTTGGCAAAATTGGGCGGCTTTGACATTGCCGCAATGACGGGTATGTTTCTTGGCGGTGCGGTTTATGGGCTTCCGGTTTTGATTGACGGGATTATTTCGTCGGTGGCGGCGCTGCTTGCGTATCGTCTTGTGCCCGCGTGCAGGGAATTTATGATTGCCACGCACATTACGGAGGAGCCTGCGGGAAAGGCGGTTTTGGCGTTGCTGGGATTAAAGCCTGTTATCCATGCAGGGCTGTATCTTGGCGAGGGAACGGGAGCGGTTTGTATGCTTCCGCTGCTTGATATTGCGTTGCATGAGTATCGCTATGCGCACCGCTTTGCGCAGACAGACATTGCGCAGTACGAGAGACTGACATAGAATGCGGTAGAATTTGACAGAATGTAATAGAATGCAAAGAATACAATCAACGGAATACGGAGGGGCGGACAATGCTTGTGGTCGTTACGGGCGGGAGTGGGAGTGGGAAATCGGTTTATGCGGAGAAGCTTCTTTTCCGGCTTGCACAAGATAAAAATATGAGGAATTATTACATTGCGACGATGAAGCCCTTTGGCGTGGAGGCGACGGAGCGGATTGCGCGCCACAGGGAGCAGAGGCAGACGTATGGATTTTGCACGGTGGAGCAGTATACGCGGATTGAGGAGGCGCAAATTCCGGCGGGGGAGGCTGTCAATGGATTGCTGGAATGTATGTCAAACCTTGTTGCAAACGAGATGTTTGATAACGGCAATGACAGGGGCGTGGAAGCGCTTGTGCGCGATATTACGGACGGTATCAGAAAGCTTTATGCGCGTTGTCGTCATTTAGTCATTGTGACAAATGAAATTTTTTCTGATGGGACGATTTATGACGCGCATACAATGGATTACATTTGTTGTTTGGGGAAAATCAACCAGTGCTTGGCAGGCCTTGCGGACAGTGTTGTTGAGGTTGTCTATTCCATTCCGGTGTGTATCAAAGGAGAGTTGTTATGAGTATCATCAAAGCCTGTATTATAGCGGTTTCCATGTATTCCAAAATACCAATGCCGCAGTTTGCGTGGGACGAAAAAAGTATGCGCTATGCACTGGCGTTTTTTCCGCTTGTCGGCGTTGTGATTGGCGCGTTGCAGGTGGCGTTGTTTTTTATTTGGCGAAAAAGCGGGCTTGCTGCTTCGGTATACGCCGCGCTCGCGACGGCGCTTCCGGTTGTGGTGACGGGCGGTATTCATATGGACGGCTTTTGTGACACGATTGACGCGCTTTCCTCCCACCAGTCGAAGGAACGCAGGCTTGCGATTTTGAAGGACTCCAATGCGGGGGCGTTTGCGGTTATTTGGGCGGCGCTGTATTTTTTATTATGCTATGGCGCGTGGGGCAGTGTGGCGCAGGATATGATGTACTCTGAACGGACTGTCTGGCTGATTGCCGCAGGCTATGTGACATCGCGTGCGCTGAGCGGACTTGCCGCCGTCTTTTTTCAAAATGCAAATAAAAAAGGCTCCCTCGCCGCGTTCTCCGGCTCGGCAGGCAAAGGCTTTGTCTGCACTGTTCTGCTTTTTATGTTTGCGGTAGCAAGTATCTTGCCTGCAGTGTTATCACTGCAGGCAGGCATTTTGGTATTCACAGGAGAGATGCTCTTTTTCTTTTATTATTATCATATGTCCAAAAAAAATTTTGGCGGTATCACCGGAGATTTGGCAGGCTGGTTTTTACAGTGCGTGGAGCTTCTCACACTCTATATCGTCGTTATCACCGCGGGGTTGTTATAAATCTGTAGCTTGAATATTGTTGCTCATGTTTATCCTTGTTGGGCAATGCGTGCAAGCACGCATAAAAAAGACGCATGTTTTTTACAATTTACTGTTCCATGCGCCTTTGCGCTGTTTTATTGATATGAAATCGTTTAGCTGATTATGGCTTATTCCTACCACACTTTAATTATACAAAAAATGTCTGTCTGTACAATAAAATTTCCGCAATAAAATTAATAAAAACCCCAAACAAAGAAACAACCGCCCCACCACACAATCCCGTGCAGCAGAACGGCTGTTTCCCAAAATTAGGGGGGTTACAAAACGAATAATTCGGTAATTTCCTTCGCAAGCGCCTCGGCAAGCTGCCGATGTCCCTCCAATGATAAATGCATAAAATCAATCCCATTCACCGCCGCCGTAACAACCGCGTCGGCATTCATAAAATGACACCCCGTAAGCTCTGCAATCTTTGCAAACTCCTTCGCCAGCCCCTGCGATTTCTCCGCGCAGCCGCGTCCCATCGTCTCGCTCACGTCAGACGTCTCATACCGCTTGTCGATACTCTGCGGTGACACGACAAGGATATTCGCCTTCCCGTCCTGCCAGCAGTCCTTCGTCGCCACCGCCTTGTCAATCAGGCGTTTGAGCCCCAGCCCGATACACGCCGCCGAAGCACCAAACCGCTCCTTCGTGTCGTTCGTGCCAAGCATAATCACCAATAAATCAACCGGCTCATGACTCATTAAGCAAGGATAAAGATAGTCAAGCCCGTTCAAGCCCTCGTGTATCGGGTCGGAAAACGAGGTCGTCCGCCCGCTCAAGCCTTCCTCAATCACAAGAAATTCCTCGCCAAGCAGCTCCTGCAATAAACAGCACCAACGCTGTGTCTCGTCAAACCGTCCGCCCGTAACGGCACAGTAGCCGTGCGTATTCGAGTCGCCAAAGCATACAATATGTTTCTTTGTCATCTGCTCTCAACCGCCTTCATAAACCGCTGCGCAATCTCAAGAGGTCTTGTAATCGCGCCGCCTACGACAACTGCATATGCTCCCGCATTCAGCATTTCCACTGCCTGCTCCGGGCTGTGCACCCTTCCCTCGCCAATAACCGGAATATCAACCGTCGTTGATAATTTTTTCACAAGCTCATAATCCGGTCCGTCAAGCTTTGGAGAGTAGGGCGTATACCCGCTCATCGTAGTGCCTACAATATCCATTCCAAGCTTCCACGCATTGACGCCTTCCTCATAAGTGGAAATATCCGCCATCAGAATTTCATCAGGGTATTTACTGCGTACCTCCGTAATAAATTCGCTGATGCTTTTTCCGTCCCCGCGCTTTTGGTTGGTGCAGTCAAGCGCAATCACGTCGGAACCGGCTTCCACAAGCGCGTCAACCTCTTTCATGGTCGGTGTGATATAGCTCTCAAAGCCGTCATACTGCACCTTGATTAACCCGATAACCGGAAGTCCGGTTTCCTCCTTAATCGCCACAACATCACGGATGCTGCTGGTACGGATAACCGGTGTGCCTGCCTGCTTTGCGGCACGCGCCATCAGATACATAATTGATTTTTCCTCCACATACAAAGGCTCGCCGGGAACCGCCTGACAGGATACAATCACTTTTCCCTTCATCTGTTTCAACAATTCTTCTTTTTTCATTGTAATCCTCCATTCTTACAGTATCCCTTACCTATGCAAACTGGCTGACAGCCTTATCAATCATATCCGCACACTTTTTCACCTGTGCCATATCGTCCGGAACAAGCGACGGCAGCGGTTTGCGTACACCGCCAATATCAATGCCTTCACGAATCTTTAAAATTTCCTTGATAACGCCATATAAATTTCCGTGACAGGCACACATCGCATAAATAACCTCGTTTGCCGCATACTGAACTTTTCTTGCTTCCTCAAGCTTTCCGGCTTTTACCAGCTCCATGATTTTCAGGTAAAGCTCCGGCATAACGCCATACGTACCGCCGATTCCGCCGTCCGCGCCAATCGCAAGACCTGCTACAAGCTGCTCGTCAGGACCGTTCAAAACAGCGAAGCCCTCGCCGCCTTCCGCTTTAAACATCTGAATGTCCTGCGTCGGCATCGAGCTGTTTTTCACCGCGGCAACACGCGGGTTTTTCTTCATCTCGTGAAACAGCGGCATTGTCAGCGCCACCCCTGCAAGCTGGGGAATGTTGTAGATAATAAAATCCGTGTCGGGCGCCGCATCCGAAATATCATTCCAATACTCCGCGATTGCATACTCCGGTAAATGGAAATAAATCGGGGGAATTGCCGCAATAGCGTCCACGCCTAAGCTTTGCGCATGTGCCGCAAGCTCGCGGCTGTCCGCCGTGTTGTTGCACGCCACATGGGCAATGATTGTCAGTTTCCCCGCGCTGACTTTTACCACGCGCTCCAGTGTCCGTTTCCGCTCATCAACGCTCTGATAGATACACTCGCCCGAAGAACCGCCGACATAAACACCCTTTACGCCTTTTCTTACCATATAATCCGTAAGCATCTCCACGCGTCCCTCATCAATCGCACCCTGTTCGTCATAACAGGCATAGAACGCAGGAATGATTCCCTGATATTTTCCAATATCTCTCATAGTTTCCCTCCTTTTATCCAATATAAACTTTTATCACTGCCTTTTTCACTGTCGACGGACTGCCCGCGGCAAGCTTCACCATATGCGCGTCCTCGGGCAGGGTAATCAACGCCTTGCCCGGTAACAGCTTAATGTAATGCTCAATTGCGCCTTCCACTTCCATAAGATCCTTCTCTTCATCAAAGATCTTAACCGATACCCTCGACAAATCGGAAACACCGACAATCTCCTCACCTTCCACAGTCATATGAATGTCGGCATACTTCTTATGCGCCTCAAAAAACGCTCCCTGCTCAGGAATTGTTTCATAATCAAATACATTCATATACACCATATCGCTGTCAATTTCATAATGTCCTGCCGCAATTCCCTCTAAAGGGTGCGTGCGCAGATAATCAATCGCCTTGTCAAGATGTTCCCCGATACCGCGGTAATTTCCTATATTTTTAATTTCCGTATATATCATACAAAACCTCCGTCCTCAACCTTTGACAGCACCCATTGTAATTCCCTTTGTAAAATACTTTTGGAATATCAGGAAAACAATGATAATCGGAATTGCAGCCAAAGCCGCACCTGCCATAATCAGACCAAAGTCCGTCGCGTTCTCCGCCTGTAATTTCGCAATACCAAGCGAAATGGTCAGGTTCTTGGTACTAGTTAACATAATTAACTGCATGAAATAGTCATTCCACGAATTGATAAAGGTAAAGATTGCCAATGCGCCAATGCCCGGCTTAATCAGCGGAAGCGCAATCGTGTAGAAGGTTTTCCATTCTCCCGCACCGTCGATTTTTGCCGCCTCCATCATTTCACCCGGAATGCCTTCCGCAAACTGCTTCATCAAAAAGACGCCAAACGGCCAGCCGACAATCGGAAAGATAACTGCCCAAATCGTATTGTACAGTTCCAGCGATGCCATTTCACGAAGAAGCGGGATTAAGATAACCTGCTTTGGCAAAGCCATCGCACATACGATAAGCGAGAACAGGAGCGTGCGTCCTACAAAGCGCTTTTTTGCCAGTGCATATCCTGCCATTGCGGAAGTGGCACAGGTCAGAAGCATTGCCGCCACAGCCATAAACACCGTATTTATGAGCCAGCGGATCGCGGCAGGAACGGTCGGTCCCGAAAACGTGGCAGAGGTGAAGGGAATGCTAATATCCCAAAGCGCCGCCGTCTGCTTGCTGAACAGCTTTCTGTAGTTGTCAAGCACCCACTCCTCGGGCCACCATTGCGGTGTCGCGGAATTGATTGCCGCAGATGTCTTGAAAGAGCCGATAATAATCCAGTAGAGCGGAAAGGCAAATGTGAATGCTAAAATTGCAATAATAATGACAGATATTATTTTGTAAACATCAACATGTTTCGTCTGTTTCGTTTTCATATTCAGTTCCCCCTTTCCTATTTGCTTTCAGCCATCTTAAACTGCAAAGCGGAGAGCAGGGCAATCATAATTGCAAGCACAACACCCATCGCATTTCCGTAGCCGTAACGGTACAGTTTAAATGCATTGTAGTAAATATAGTACATAATCGTGTCCGTGCTGTGGTTTGGTCCGCCGCTTGTTAAAAGCTGGATTAATGCAAAGCACTGGAAGCTGTTGATTGTCGTGATGACAAGTATGTAGAGCGTAGTCGGCATAATCTGCGGCCATTTAATCTTCCAAAAGCACTGGAATTTGGTCGCGCCGTCCACCTCTGCAGCCTCCACGAGGGACTGGTCCACGTTATTTAATGCCGACACATAAAGGACAATCGGCTGACCGACAGAGGTTGTCAGAAGAATAAGGATAATACAGCCAAGTGCGAACCGTTCGTCCCCAAGCCAGTTGATATTTTGTTCAATCAGTCCCGTGCTTGTGCCGATGTAATTAAAAATACCATAATAATTGTTGAACATCCATTTCCACACAACGGCAACGGCAACGGAGCCTGTTACCACCGGAAGATAGAAGATACAACGAAATGCGGAGCACGCAAATCCTTTCAGGTCATAAATCACCGAGCTTACCCACAGGGAAAAGATGCAGGTAATCGGCACGGAAACAATAACAATAACCACCGTGTTTTTCAGCGCTCCGAGAAATGTTTTGTCCTGAAACAATTCTTTGTAATTGGCAAGACCAATAAAAATATCCTCCCGGTTCATGGTTGCATCAAAGAAGCTTGTATAAACACACTGTATCATCGGATAAACCACAAACCCTAAAAAGAAGATAAGACTTGGGAGCATAAATGCGTAGCCTGCAATGGTTTCCCTGCGGACCAGCGCCTTGCTCATGGGATTTTGTTTTGCCATAAAAATCCTCCTTTCTGACAGTTCATTCGTTCTCATTTGATAAATAAACGCCCCTCCCCATGTGCGGGAAGGGGCGCATAAATGGTGCTGTAATCAGCCAAAATGCTATTTTGCAGCCGCTGCATTTGCAGTCGTCACAAATTCCTCAACAGCCGTGGCAACATCTGTGCCAGAGCCAATCTGCTGGAGCATGTTCCACCATGCGGTACGAGCTTCAGCCCAGCCGCCAACTACCTGATAGTAGTCGCCCATGTACGGGATAAACTTCGCGTACTCAGACATCAGGTCGTCGCCCTCGTAGATATTTCCAAGATCCTTTACAGGCCAGAAGTTGGAAGCCTGCACACTCAGGGGAGCCTGTGTCGGGTCGTTTGCCATAAAGTCGATGAAGGTCTTTGAAGCCGCAATCTTCGCCGCGTCGCCGTTGTCGAAGATACCAAAGCCCCAGATACCGCCGCAAAGCTGCGGTTCGCCGTTCTCTGACGGGAATGCCATCGGAAGCACGTCAAAGTTGATGTTTCCCTGCTCCTGATTGTTCTTTTCCTGCGTTGCGTTCCAGCAGAATGCCATTGCGAACGTTCCGTTGCAGAACATGTTTACTTCGTCGCCGCCTGCGATGGAAGCGTCAAAGTTAATACCGTCCATGCTCTTTAACAGCTCAAGCGCCTTGATGTTCTCCGGGCTGTTTGCCGTGTATTCCGTATGCTCAGGATTGGTGAATGTTCCGCCGTAAAGGTTGTTGACAAGGGCACGTGTTCCTTGGTCGCCGCCCTGACCGCTGCAGTAAACCGCACCGACATTCTGCTGACCATTGTCATACACTGCCTGAACTGCCTTTTGGAAGTTCTCCGTCGTCCATGTGCCTTTTTCTTCGTCTAAGTACTGAAGCGCGCCTGCCGCCTCAAAGATGTCTCTGTTAATCGCCATCGTATGTGCCGTCATGCAGAGCGGATATTCATAAAATACGCCGTCGCTGCTCTTGCAGGCATTTTCTACGGAGTCATAGATTGCTGCCTTTGCGTCGTCCGTCCACAGGTCGGCAAGGTCTACCATCAGTCCCCTTGCGCCCCAGTTTGCAACCAGTCGCTCCGGTCCCTCAAGCACGATGTCCGGTGCCTGATTTCCCTCAATCGCCGTGTTAATCTGGTCGTCGCCGTTGGTATAGTCCAAGTATTCAACCGTTACGTGAATGTCAGGGTAAGCTGCGTTAAAGTTTGCAATCATGTCGTCAACCGTAGCAGCGTCGCCCCAGCTTCCAACAGGATATGTCCATAACGTGATGTCCGCCGCCTGTGCAGCGTCCCCGCTTGCGGCAGGTTCTGCCGTATCCTGCTTTGCCGTGTCCTGTGTCGCTGCGTTGTCCGCAGGAGCAGGAGCGGGTGCAGGCTCGGGCTGGGTTGTGGTGGTATCCTTACCACCGCATGCAGTCAGTGAACATACCATGACTAAACTCATCAACAGTGCCGTAATTTTACGTTTCTTCATAATAATGAACCCTCCTTTTTGTGAAAATGTTATAACGCGTTGCGTTGTAATTGTGATTTTATTGTACGTTTGTCTAGTAGGTTTGTCAATAGATTTTTGAAAAAAATTTTCTTTTTGTGAAAATGTGAAATTTTTTGCCATTTTCCATTGCGCCCTGTCGGCTTCTATGGTATAGTTTCTTTATAGAGATTTTTATCAATAGTTACTTATTTGAAATGGAGGTTTGTTATGAGAATTTACAAAGCCAAAAACTATGAGGACATGAGCCGCAAGGCAGCAAACATTATTTCGGCGCAGGTTATCATGAAACCCGACTGCGTGCTTGGGCTTGCCACAGGCTCGACGCCGCTTGGCGCATACCGCAATCTTGTGGAATGGTATGAGAAGGGCGACCTTGATTTCTCAGAGGTTGTCACGGTCAATTTGGACGAATACAAGGGGCTGACGCGCGAAAATCCGCAGAGCTACTATTATTTCATGAATGAAAACCTGTTCTCCAAAGTGAACATCGACAAGGACAGAACCTTCCTTCCCGACGGGACAGAGCCTGACAGCAACACCGCATGCCTCAAATACAATAAAATCTTGAAGGGCGTCGGCGCGCCTGACCTCCAGCTCTTAGGGCTTGGGCACAACGGGCACATTGGCTTTAACGAGCCGGCAGAGCATTTCTCTACGGAAACGCACTGTATCACACTCTCTGAGCAGACAATCAAGGCGAACGCACGTTTCTTTGAGAATGAGGAGGAAGTGCCGCGTCAGGCATATACAATGGGTATCAAGACGATTATGTCGGCACGCATGATTTTGCTTGTCGTATCGGGCGAGGCGAAAGCGGACATTGTAAAGACCGCCTTCTACGGACCGATTACCCCGCAGGTTCCGGCGTCGATTTTACAGCTCCACCCCAATGTCGTACTCGTGGCGGACGAGGCAGCACTCTCAAAATGGTAGGGAAGGGGAACGGCTTATGACACTGAAAAAAATTATCAACGGGGCTGTCTTTGAGGAAAACGGCTCGTTTGCCGAGCGCACCGTCTATCTGCTCGGTGAGCGCATTGCGTCGCAGGAAGATTATCTTGCGGCGTTGGAGCAGGCGGGCGCGGACAGCGAGGAGGTCATTGACGCCGCGGGCAATTATGTCATTCCCGGTCTGACGGACATTCATTTTCACGGCTGTATGGGAAGCGACTGCTGTGACGGCACAGTGGAGGCATTTTGCACGATGGCGAAGTACGAATTAAGTCAGGGCGTAACCTCCATCACACCCGCTACCATGACCATGCCGCAGGAGGTGCTTTTTCAGATTTGCGAGGCGGCAAAGACCTTCTGCGATACGGCGGACACCCATGCGGACTGCGCGGATTTGTGCGGGCTTTACATGGAGGGACCGTTTATCAACTATGACAAAAAGGGCGCGCAGAACGGAAGCTATATTATCTGCGCGGACACCGATTTATTAAACCGCTTGCAGGAGCGCTCAAATAACCTGTTCCGCACGGTGGCAATTGCGCCGGAAACGCAGGGGGCGATGGCATTTATCCGTGAAAACAGCAGCCGCGTCAACATTTCCATCGCGCACACCACGGCGGACTATGAGACGGCAAAGGAAGCCATTTCGTGCGGCGCTTCGCAGCTTACGCACACCTACAACGCCATGCCGCCGTTCTCACACCGCGCCCCGGGACCGATTGGCGCAGCCGCGGACAGTGGGCATTGTATGGCAGAGCTGATTTGTGACGGCATTCACGTCCACCCGGCGGTGGTGCGGACAACCTTTAAGATGTTTGGCGACGACCGGATTATCCTGATTAGCGACAGTATGCGCGCCGCAGGTCTTGCCGACGGGCAGTATGACTTGGGCGGTCAGAACGTCACTGTCAAGGGAAACCTTGCGGTCTTGGAGGACGGCACAATCGCAGGCTCGGTGACCAACCTGATGGATTGTGTGCGCAATGCAGTCAAAAATATGGGCATTGCGCTTGGGAGCGCGGTAAAATGTGCGGCGGTCAATCCGGCAAAGGCGGTCGGGATTTATGACGAATACGGAAGCCTTGCGGCGGGAAAGGTTGCAAACATTGTGATTTTGGATAAGGCTTTGGAGCTGAAAATGGTATTTCACCGCGCGTCTTTGGTGAAGGAACACGAAATCGGAGGGAACTGATTATGGCAATCATGGTGCTTGACATCGGGGGAACTGCAATCAAATCCGCCCTGTATAATGACGGGGAGCTTACAGACATTCAGGAGACGCCCACCGAGGCGTCTTTAGGCGGCGCGCATGTGGTGAACCGTGCAATCGAAATTATCAGGGACTATCAGGGCAGACATTCCTTTTCGCGTATCGGAATTAGTACAGCCGGACAGGTAGACCCCGCGCGCGGAATGATTATTTACGCAAATGAAAATATCCCCGGCTATATGGGAATGAAGGTTATGGATATCATGGAGCAGGAATTTCACCTGCCCGTCAACATCGAAAATGATGTCAATGCAGCCGCAATCGGGGAAGCGGCATTTGGCGCGGGCAGGAAGTACAAGGAATTTGTGTGCCTGACCTATGGCACGGGAGTCGGCGGCGCGATTTTTACCGACGGGGAGCTTTACACGGGAAGCAGCTATTCGGCGGGGGAGTTTGGTGCGATTGTCACCCACCCCGAGGACCGGATTTTGGGCAAGGATATGTTCACGGGCTGCTATGAGAAATATGCTTCCGTGACTGCACTGGTCAACAGTGCGCTTCGCGTAGACGCTGCCCTGACGAGCGGCAGGAAAATCTTTGAACGGCTTGACGAGCCAAAGGTAAAGGAGGTCGTTGACCGCTGGATTTTGGAAATCATTTACGGGCTGACAACCGTCATTCACATGCTCAATCCTGAGTGCGTTATCCTCGGGGGCGGCGTCATGGAACAGCCCTATGTGCTCGAATGCCTGAAAAAGCAGTTGTATCAGCATATCATGCCCAGCTATCATCACGTAGTGTTAGAAAAGGCAGCGCTTGGAAACCATGCCGGAATGCTTGGTGCGGCTGTTTTGTAAACCGGAAATTGTCCTTTATATGTGCGCTGCACTACGATACGAAAGGAGCGTGTTACTTTGGCAGAAAATATTTTGGAGAAAATCACGACACAGTACCATTCCCTTACCCGTTCCGGTCAGAGGCTGGCTGATTACATTCTCGCCAATGCCCATGACGCGCAGTACATGTCTATTTCAGGACTTGCCGACAACAGCGGCGTGTCGGAAGCCTCCATCACACGGTTTTGCCGCAGTCTTGGTCTTTCGGGCTACAACAGCTTAAAGCTCGCGCTCGCCAAGACGGACTATGTCACGGATTTAGGAGAGTCATCGCACACACCGGACACCATCACGTCAAAGGACAGCTACAGCAGCATTTTTCACAAGCTCTATGAGGCAAATATCTTGTCTCTCAATGAGACAATGGAGCTATTGAATGAGAAGGATATTTCCAAAGCGGTTGATTTGATTTCCGACGCAGAACGGGTGTTTTGCCTTGGGCACGGCGGGAGCATGGTCATGGCGATGGAAGCGTGGGCGCGCTTTTCCACGGCGACCTCGCGTTTCGTCCATATCGAGGACTCACACATGCAGGTCATGCAGCTTGCGCTTGCCACGGAGAGGGATGTCATTTTGTTTTTCTCATACTCCGGCTCGACGAAGGATATGGAGGATATTATGCAGATTGCAAAGGAACGGCATATATCCGTGATTTTGGTAACGCATTTCCCCAATTCCCGCGCAGCAGGCTATGCGGACGTGGTGCTTTTGTGCGGGTATAATGAAAGCCCGTTACAGTCCGGTTCTGTTGCGGCGAAGCTTGGGCAGTTGTTTATTATTGAGTGCCTGTTTTATGTATTTTGCAAGCGCAACCCCGACATTTTGTCAAAGGCGCGTGCGGCGACGATTGAGGCAATTATGCCGAAGCTTTTGTAGGTTTTTATTGTTTTATAAAAAGAACACCCGCCTGACATATCAGCTTGTCAGACGGGTGTATTTTTTATTTTATTTTACCTTTATGGTTTTTGTCACGCTCGAGCCTGCGAAATCGCCAAGTCCTGTTATCGTGACCTTGATTTTGTTTTTCTTTGCGCCGGACGTGTCGGGTACTGCCTTGTAGTCAATGCTTTGCGTCAATGGTGTCTTGCCGTAGGAAACCGTGAAGTTTTTCAGTGTTCCCTTTACGGAAGCTTTGGAAATTTTCTGTGGCAGAATGGTAAAGGTTGTTGTTGACGTTATGCCTGCGTAATTTCCTTTTCCCCTGATAAGGATTGTTGCTTTTTGCTTATCGGTGGAAGCGTGCAGGTTGTTGGTGTAGGTGACGGTGTAATCTTTATTCTTCACCAGCTTTTTCGTTCCCGCTTTTACGGTGACGGTCGGCGTTTGGGGCTTTCCGTTGTAAGTTTTATCGGGAATTTTTGCAATTGTCAGCTTGGTATCGGCTGCTTTGAGTGCCGTAATTTCAAAGGTTTTTACGACTTCGCCCCGATAGGCGCCCTTTCCTGTGATGATAACGGCTGCGCTTCCGGCGTTGACGTTGTTTTGGTAGCGGACCTTATAGTCTTTATTTGCCGTAAGCTTCTTGCCGCCAACCTTTACAGTCGGAGCGGGGGTTTGTGCTTTTCCGGTATATTTCAGGTTGTTTTTCGGCAAGGTAACGTGCTCAGGGTTGATGAGATGGGCGGGATCGCCGTCATATACAGCCAGCTTTGCAGTCTTGCCGTCCTTGTAATTGCCTAAGCCTGTAATGGTGATTTTTGCGGATTTTGTGGCTTTTGCCGTAAGAGCGGTGTCGTAGTCAAGCCTGTAATCCTTACCGTTTTCCAAAAGGGTTGTGCCGTCAAATACGGATACGGGCGGCTGCGTTTTTGCGCCTGTCGTCATGCTTCCGGTATATATTTTGAGCTTTTTGACGGATTTTGGGGTTATCGTAAACGTTGCTGTCAGTGTGCCCTTGTAATTGCCGCAGCCTTTGACAAGGATTGTCGCGGTTCCGGCGTTGGTGTTTTGGTCATAGCTAAGCTGATAATCCACGCCTTCGGTTAAGGTTATTTTTTTGTTGTTTTGTACGACGGTAACCTTGACGGCTGGCTCGTATGGGGTTTGGTCGTAAACTCTTGACTTAATGGAAGAGAGCGTACCGCCGACTGCGTTTAAGTCTGTTTTGCCTGTTTCGGGTGCGGGGGTGCTTTCCTCTGCTTTGGAGCTTTCCGGTTCGGAGGTGCTTTCCATTGTTTCAGAGCTTTCTTCGACCTTGGCGCTTTCAATCGTCTGTGAGCTTTCCTCGACTTTTGAGCTTTCCGTTATGGAAGCGCTTTCTTCAATTTCAGGGCTTTCCACAACAGAAGCGCTTTCTTCAACCTTAGCGCTTTCTTCAACCTTAGAACTTTCTACTACAGAAGCGCTTTCCTCAATCTTAGCGCTTTCTTCAACTTTGGAGCTTTCAACAGTCTGCGAACTTTCCCCAACTTTAGAACTTTCCGCTACGGAAGCGCTTTCGTCCTCCTTAGAGCTTTCCACAACAGCAGAGCTTTCCTCCTCCGGTATCTCATCTCTCGTCAGCAGAATACTCGTGCTCATATTTTTAGGAAGCGTTGTATATACCTTTCCGTTTTTATCATGCCAATACGTGCCTTCCACCTTCGGAAGTATAGCGTCCGCCTTTACATTCTTCGGCGTCCAAATCGATACAAGCTGATTGCAACCGTCAAACATTCCGCGAAAATCGGTTTCCCTGCCTGCGTCAACCATACTCAAATCCGCAGACCTTAAATTGACACAGCCGCTGAAAAGACCGTCAAGCTCATCTGCCTCGTCTACATAAAGCGTCGCCGTCCTGATGTCTTTTGCATAGTCTTTCTTTTCTGACCATACCGGAGAGCCGTATGCTTTGCATGTGCCTTTTCCCATGACCTTCAGATTTCCGTTTTTGTCGATTTTATATGCGATATCATCATTGCGAGATCCAGCGATTTCATGCACAATATCATCATCACGAAACGCTTCAATGTAATAGATGTCAAGCTCGCCCTTAAGATCCGCATATGCAACCTGAAGCCGTTTCTTTCCCGGTGTTGCTATATCAATTTCATCAATATTTGACCAATAATAGCAGGCACGAATGTCCCATTCTTTCCCTTCATCGAGAACCTCAAAAACCAGATATTCATCAGGCGCATGCTTCTTTCCTGTCTCGAACACACATCCATTTTGGAAATAGAGTTTGGTACAGGTTCTTGCGGGCTTTATGGTAATTTCCGATACTGCCGTAAAGTTTTTGTAGGATACAATTAGCTGCTTTGTACCGACGGTTTTCATATCAATGTCTTTGGCATTCGTCGTATAGTCCGTTATTTCGACGGTCTTGCCTGAAAGTGTCGTTACCCACACACACAGCTCGGAACGGTCGAACGTTTCTCCGACGTAATACGTTGTCTTATCGTTTCTGACATTCAGCTTGCAATAGCTGTCCTCCTTTACCGTAATCTTCACGGTTGCCGATAGATTTTGCCACTTCACAATCAGATTTTTCGTACCTGCCGTCTTCATATCAATGCTTGCGGCGTTTGTCGTATAGCCTGATGTGATTGTCTCTGACGGATAGCGATTGTTTGTATATAGGAGCTTTACGGTCAAATCGTTTACATTGAGTGTATCGCCGACAAAGTACTCTTTTTTTTCCTTGGAAACAGACAGCTCTTTGCCGATTACGGTCAGGTTAATCGTCACGCTCTGACCCTCATAAGAGATAACCAAATATTTTGTACCTGCCGTATTCATGTCGATTTGTGCGGCATTTGTTGTATAGTCGGTAGTAGTCGTACGGTTGTTGAAATTGTAGTACAGTGTAACGGTCAAATCCGAAAGGTCAAGGGGTTCGCCGACAAGATATTCTCTTTTGCCTTTTTCCACTATGAGCTCAGGCTTCTGCTTTAAGTGCATACTTTGGTTCGTATTTCTCGGAAGCTCGGGGAAAACCGTGTCCCCGCTATTCGCAACCCATGTTCCGCGCAGCGGGACTGGCAGCTTCAGATTGCGGGGCGTTTCCAGCTCAAGCAGACTGTCGGAGTAAATCATGTCGTTCGCATTTGTTACCTTGCTCATATCAAAGCCGCTTAAATCCAAAGAGGTCAAATTGACATTACGAAACATACCAGACATACTTGTTACGTTGCTTGTGTTAAATTTTTCCCCAAACGTTATTTGTTTTAAGCTTTTACAGTTGTAAAACATTGAGGACATATCCGTGACATTTGCGGTATTAAAGCTGCTTAAATCAAGCTTTTCCAAGCTTTCACAGCCTCCAAACATATTGCTCATGGTTGTTGCACTACTGGTATCGGCATTGCGCAAATCCACGCTGGTCAGATTCTTGCAGCCGCTTAAGCAGCCGGAAAAATTCTTTGTTCCCTTTAGGGATATGATTGCCGTTTTAATTTGATCCTGATAATTCGCCCAAGGAACGGCGGTCGTGCTATTGGAATGAAATTCTCCCTTGCCACTTACAGTCAGCGTTCCGGTTGCGCTGTCAAACGTCCACACGCCGTCTCCCGGCAGAGAGTGATATTCCGTAAGCCACGGCTTATGAGGATTAAACCCTCCTGTCGGATAAGTATAGGAAGCGCCGTTTTCCTGTTCTTCAACAAGACTTGTTTCTTCCACGCAGTCCGTTTCTTCCGTTTCAATACAATCATAATCGGTTTCTTTTATGGAAGGAAGTTCTTCGGATTCCGTCTCTGTTTGCGTCTCTTTGAAAGCCGTTTCCGCTTCTGTCTGCGTTTCTTCCTCTTCCAAAATGCTCTCTGTTTCGACCTGCGTCTCTTCGACAAGAACCTCCTCTATCTGCTCCGCTGCGTTTGCGGGCAGCTCCATGCCCGAGGAGAGCGTCGCCGCCGCAAGCAACAGACAAAACGCTTTTTTCACGTTCCTTTTTAATGTTCCGTTCAGACCACTCATGTTTATATTGCCTTTCCTAATTTAATATGAAATAATGCCGCCATGTTCCTTAAAAAAATTTTTGCACAAATGTTGCCATCAATTATTTGTTATTAAAGATGCTTGAATGCTTTGCACAATTTTTTTGAAATGTATATTTTTACAGGTTTTTTTCATATTGATACTATCATATAAATATCTGCTATACAACATTTTTTGGAAAAATATTACAAATTCTAAACTTTTGATTATAAAACGCAGTTCTATTGCTGGAAAGTTGTGCAAAATGCCTTTGCCATGCACTTTGCTACGCATACGAGTGTCAGAAAAAAAGAACATGAACTAAAAGAGGTAGATTCAATGCAATTTCTGGTCGATTCATGTCAGGGTGCCTATTTTTCAAAATTGATATGTCATAATATTATAACACCACTTTACAACTTATTAAAACAACCACAACACTGTTTAACCAGCCGT
>CANOMQ010000041.1 GCA_947567595.1 uncultured Lachnospiraceae bacterium
TTTGACCTGTTCTTTTATTACCTATCATACCCAAAGTTCAGAAAGAACCCCTGCTGCCCCGGTATAGTTTTCCCCTTCTTCAAGGGATACCGTGATGTTTGCTGTTCCTGCACCCTTGACCTGTACTGTCCCGTCCTCTGAAACCGTAACAACAGCTTTCTTGTCCGAAGCATAGGAAATCTTACCGTCCCCGTTTGTGCTGCACTCCTTTATGGAAAAATCTTTATCGCCAAAGGTCTTTTTAAAAGATGTATACGGAACTGTCAATGTTCCTTCTGCTTTGCCGATGGAGAAGTTCTGTGTATAAGTTCCCTCAAAGGCATTACCCTCTACGGTAACGGATGCGGTGTTGTCCCCGGCGTTGACGTTGTCGGCGTAGGTTACCGTATATCCCTGTTTCAGCGCATTCCCATCATCCAGCGTCACGGTAACACCCGGCTTTTTCTCAGCGCCGTCGTAAATCAGACCGTTTGCTCCGTCCAAGGTAATCGTCAGGCAGGAGCCACAGTCGGTACAGACAGCCTTATTACTCCCGGAAGCCCACTCGTAACGGCAGGGCTTTGGTTCTCCCTGCACAAATCTGCAGAGAGAGCATTTCTGCTCATGAACTGTAGTGCCTTGTTTATGAACAGGCTGAAAGTTATGGGTACATTTTGCCTTACACAAAGTGCAGACGCCGTTTTGAAACGTATGCTCTCCGTAATCCCTTTCTTGCCCGCAATTGGAACAACGCTGGCAATGCTGCGTCCCCTTGTTCACCCATTCATAGTTATGTACCTTTTTCACGGTATAGGTCTTACCTTTTGTTGATTCCTGCGTCTCCAAAATATCTGTGACAGGATTATCCGTATCGTCACAGAAAACCACACACTGATTTCCCTCTGTGTCCAGCATTTCCTTCAGTGTGCGCGGAGACCCATACCGCAGCGCAGTGTTTGATGCACTTATAGTTCCGCCGGAAAGCCGAACCTTTGCATCCTTATCAATCCACAAACCATTCCCCTGTGTACTCCGATAAGCGCCGCCGGTAATGCGCAGCGTTCCCGAAGCGGCATAAACGACGGATTTTCCCGATGCCTCCTCAACTACCGTGCCGCCGGTCAGGGTAAGCGTGCCGCCTTTTACCTGAAAGCAGTCGGAACTGGTGTTTGTAAACGTTGCCCCATCTGCCATCTCTACCGTCACATCCATGCCGGAGCCGACCGTGAGCGTATCGGTTGTCGTCACGTCTTTTAAGACTTTCATCGTACCGGTTTTGCCGCTGAGAGCATCCCATGCCGCACCGATAATCGTATACTCTTTGCTCTGCCCGTCAATTGTCACCTCTGCGATAAAATCTGTACATACTTCCAGTTTGGCATAAAGGGTAAGATCCTTGGTGATCGTTTCTGTTGCAAAATCAAACGGATTGGTATCAGCTTCATTTTCAAACCATCCAAGTATTGTATATCCCGAAATTTCAATATCGGGATCCGTCGCTTTCCCGCCTTCAGGGATTCCCTGCACAGGCGGCGTCTTTATCTCCGGAATATCCGGCACAACGAAGGAAACGGCGTAATACCTTTGTCCGTTTACCGTCGCCCCGCTGATAAAAACAGTGCCTTCACTGCCATTATTACCTCCTCCGATATCAGCTCCACCCTCTTTTCCGGTGGCTGTTATCGTTCCTCCTGTAATCGTTATCGTTTCTCCGGCTCCTCTGCTGCCGCCTCCGATTCCGGCTCCTCTCTCGCCTCCGCCAGCCGTAACTTCTCCTCCGTTGATTGTTATCGTTCCGCCGGCTCCACCACCGCCGCCTCCGCCAATTCCGGCTCCATACTTGCCTCCGCCAGCCGTAACTTCTCCTCCGTTGATTGTTATCGTTCCGCCGGCTCCACCACCGCCGCCTCCGATTCCGGCTCCATTCTCGCCTCCGCCAGCCGTAACTTTTCCTCCATTGATCGTTATCTTTCCTCCGTTTCTCCACCAGCCGCCTCCGATTCCGGCTGATTCCCCGCCTCCGTTAGCCGTAACTTTTCCTCCATTGATCGTTATCTCTCCCCCGGCTTCCTCTTTGCCGCCTCCGATTCCGGCACACTTCTGATCAGGCGCAGTGACTTCCAAACTCCCCATGCCGCCTTCAACAGACTGCGCATAGATTGTCAGACTGTTGCCGCGTTTTACTGTGATGCCTTTCTCAGGCTTTAATATACAGCCGTCTGTCAGAATCAGGCGCACGTCCCCCTCCGCCGTGACACGGCTGCTGATTGTGACCTCGCCTTTTACGACATACCAACCAGCTTTCCATGTGGTTATGTCAGCAGATATCTCCGCGGACATCTCCGTATACTCTGCACAGGTTTTCTCCACCCAGTTTTTCCCGTCCGCATCACAGTCCCGATAAGACACCCCTTCCATAATCAGGGCAGGCGTTTTCGCGCTTCTCTGCCTTGCACGGAGTTCCAGCGCCTCCTGCAATTCCAGACAGCGGGAAATGTCCAAACGTTCCTGCTCCTCATCGGTCAGCTCTGTATAGAGGGCAAGGATTTCTTCAAGCTGCGCCCGCACTTCTTCCGCATTCTCTTCCGTAACTGCCCACGGCAGCGCCGCGATCAATTCCTCGACGGGGCAGAGCCGACACTCGTATCCGCAGGGCGCATTATCTTCCTCCGAATAGCCGCAGTCCGCCGTATGCTCCCTGTGATGGGCGCAGAGGCTGGTATCCTCCGTAGCCGCATTGTCCTGTTTTTCCTCTGTTATTTCTTCCTGCGTCTCTGTTTCTTCTGTCGATGCTTCTTTTGTTGTCGCTTCCTCTGTCGTCTCTTCTCTTACTGTCTTCTCTCCTGTCGTCCCTTCGCTTACTGTCTCCTCTTTTGTTGTCTCTTTCTCTGTCTGGTCTTCTTTTGCTGTTTCCTCCGCATCTGTTTTTGGCAATTGTGTATCACTGCCTTCCGCTGATGCTTCCACGCTCTCGATTACCGTCTCCTGCTCCTCCGCCGCAGACACAGTAATCCCGTCAAATGACAGCATGTTGAATACCATAACTGCTGACAGAAGCAGACTACAGCCGCGCTTTCGCTTTCCTTTTTTCCTTCTTTTGAAAAAATTGTCCATATTGGTAAATTCCTCCTAAATGTTATATTGTTTTTTTAAGTCTGCACATTTATTTCTTTATCCTCTTCTAAAAAGTGCATAATTTTTTATTTATCATAGTGCATTTTCATCAAAAAACAATGCATTTGGCAGGAACGTCAATTTTTTGGCAAGAACGTCAAACACGAAGTTTGTAAAATGGCTTTTTTTATTGTATGATGATATTGGATTTTATAAAAAGCCGAGGTGAGACTGATTTGAAGATTGCTTTAGTAGACGATGAACAGGAATATTTAGACGAGATGGCAAAGCTTGTCAGCGATTTTGGCACACAGCACTGCTGTCAGATGGAAGTAGTCGCATTCTTAAACGGGGAAACGTTTCTCGAGACCTTTGAAGATGGCGGCTTCTCCGCCGTATTTATGGATATTTACATGGACGGCATGGACGGTGTTGCCGCCGCAATGAAAATGCGGGGCATAGACAGACGGTGTATCCTTGTGTTCCTGACTTCCAGCAAGGACTTCATGCCGGAGGCATTTTCCTGCCACGCATTTGAATACATCACCAAACCATTTTCCCCGCAGCGCATCTTCCAAGTCCTCACGGACATTCAGGAAGTGCTTCCGCCGCTGCAAAAATACATTGAGGTGATAAGCGACAGGAAAACAGTCCGGGTATTTCTCTATGAGATTGCCTTTGTTATCACAGACGCCCATTATCTTGACATCGCCCTGACAAGCGGGGAAACGCTGCACTGCCGCATGACCATGCCGGAGTTTGTGAAGCTTACAGGTGGGGATTCCCGTTTTCTTCCCGTCAACAAGGGAATCATTGTAAATGCCGAATACCTCCTTGAATTTGAGGACAACTGCTGTATCATGGAAAACGGCGCAAAGCTCCCAATCCGTGTGCGGGACCGCCTGAAAATCGAGCAGGCGGCGAGAGATTACCATTTCGGAAAAATCCGGGAGCGTCAAGCGCACTTTGCCAGACGCTCTGCGCCGGAAGGCATCAGAAAGGGGGACTGAACATGGATATGGAACGATTATTTTTGACACTGCCACAGTTTTTGGTGCTGCTGCCTTCAGCGGCGTCCTGTTATTTTACCATGCGGAACCAACTGAGATATACGCTGCTAAAGACCACGCTGATATGCCTTGCAGCCATCCTTCCGTATTCCCTCCTCGCGGCACTGCTGTGTGCCGCATTTCCCATCAACGCAAATCCGATATTCCTGTCATCGCTTATCGCTTTCTTTTTTGTGTTCCGTCACACCGTGACGGCAAGCCTGCCAAAATGCCTTGCCGTCTATGTAGGTGTCTGCGCTGTCCAGACCTTTCCGGCGCAATTTGCCTATGCTTTTGACGCTTTCCTGCATCCGGCATCAGGCGCGGCGGACCTCTCCGTGGAAGCAGCTTTTTTCCACCTTGGGCTTTCCTGTCTGGTCGCAGCCGCTTTCGCATGGCCTGCCTGCGGGCTTTTTTTCCGGATAGTTGACTGTCTGGATATTCCCAAAATATGGTACTCCACCATCCTGTTGTCCTCTATCTTTTTAATCTTCAATGTAGTGGCTGTCCCCCAGTCCTACACGACAATCCATACAGGGCGTATGTTTTTCCTTTTCCTGCTGATGGAGGGGTGTATGCTTGCAATCCTTACGGCAATTTACGTGCTTTTTTATCTAGGTACAACCGTTATACTGGAGCATGCAGAGCTGAAGGAGCATACCCATCTCCTTGAAATGCAGTCCCGCCAGTACCGGACATTGCAGGAGCATATGCGCCAGACCGCACAGCTTCGCCATGACTTCCGCCACTCTGTGCATCTGCTCTCCTCCCTTGCGGAAACAGGCAATATTGACAGCATTCGAGCACACCTTGCCGAATACGAGGCACGCCTTGCCGAGAACACCCCCGTAAACTACTGCGCCAATGCCGCGCTGAACGCACTGTTTGGCTATTACCACGAAATAGCTGTTTCTGCGGGCATAGACATGGACTGGCACATCGAGCTGCCCGAGCCGCTGCCCGCCACCGAGCTTGACATGGTTTCCCTGTTTGGAAATCTGATGGAAAATGCCATCGACGGATGCCGCACTGTACCACAAGACAAGCGGTATTTCTGCCTGACTGCACAAATTCGTCATAGTAACAGGCTCTATATCGTTTCCACCAACAGCTTTGACGGCAAGGTGCAGAAAGGGAACGATGGCTACCGTTCCACAAAGCACAGCGGGAGTGGGAGCGGGCTTACTGCCATTACCGCGGCAGCAGAGAAGTACGACGGCTCGGCACAGGCTTCCAATAGCGAGACAGCGTTTTTTGTAGATGTGGTATTGAAAATATAAATCTATTGCTTTTTATGAGATGATAACGTAAAAAATGCTTCTAAAGCAGCCAATCGAAAAAATCCGATTAAGGTGCTACTTAGAAGCATTCCATTTCATACATCAAATTCTGATTAGAGTTAAAACATTTTAGTAAAATACATGATTTCCAATCACAAGCCCTGCCCTGCCGTTGTTTCTTCTGAAATGAAGCGCGTCGCCAACATTGCAGGCGCCGTTGATTGCCTCATTTGCAGCCTGTCTGCAGGAAGCCTTGGTCGTTCCGTTTAAAATCAGCGACTCCATCTTTCCCTTGGAAGCGGGCACAAACTGACCTGACGCATAAATAACATCTGTTATCGTATTAGGGTAGCCACCGCTTCTGACACGGTTCATAACAACCGCACCGACTGCCACCTGTCCTTCGTACGGCTCGCCGCCTGCCTCGCACTGAATGAGCGCTGCCAAAATATCAACCTCTGACGCAGTCGCCATAACAGCCTCTTTCTGCGCAATTCTCTTAGCCTCGGCTGCTGCTGCCGCCCTTGCACGCTCTGCTTCCTCGCGTGCCTTAATCACTGCCATAGACTCTGCTTTATCTATATCAAATACGACTTTCACGTATTCTTTTGCAACGTATCCCTTTGTGCCTTCGTAGTTTACGCTTACCCAGTCGCCTTCCTCTGCGATTGCCTCTACCGCCTCGCCGTTTGCCAAAAGACCAAGTACGCCGGACTCTAAATCCGCGTCCATTCTGACTCTGAGCGTCTCTGTCTCGGAATACGCCGTCAGCATTCCGACGTCCTTTGCGATATTCTTCGCCTCTTCGTCGAAATACAGATAGTCGTTCTTTATCCAGCCTGTAACGTCACCGGATTTTACTTTTGTCCATCCGGCAATCTGCTCTACGATTTCGCCGCCGCAGTCCTTATAAAGCACGCCGACCTTCTCTGCGTCTTGGTCTGCGTCCTGCCGCATATTGACGAACTCGTTTACCTTCGCCATTACAAGAGTGCTTTTTTCCTTTTTCTCTGCCTTTGCGCTTCTTTTTGCAAACGCAATCAGTTCTTCTTTTTCCATTGAAATGTTTGCGTCCAGTATGTCTGCCGCGCCTGCCGTTGTGAGGGACTGCTGGTCTCTGCCCAAAGCTGCTGCCGCGCTTCCTACGATACTGACTTCTGAATTCATCTTGTCTGATGTGGCTTTCTGCTCACTGCCCGGTTTCCCTGACGTGAAGCTTTCCTGTGTGCCAGCCGCTTCCGTGCTGACCGGAGAAGCTGTAAACGCAGCCGCTGCTGCCATAATGAACAACAGACATTTCCACCTTTTACAATTTGCCTTCATAATTTACTCCATTTCCTGTCTCGCAAAAAACTTTCACAAAATATTACATATTTTTACATAATATGCGCTTGTTTTACAAAGTTTCTTACATTTTTACGACAAATGTTACATAAATATTAACACCTGTTACGATTTTATATAATAACAAAGAGTTCACGACTTGTCAAGTCATGAACCCTAATATTTTTATTGAAATTAAACTATTTTTGTTTTCTAAATTGTTTAATTTATACAAATTTTCTAGAAAAATTGACATTTTATAGCATTTCTGTGCCCGTTCAACGTGCCTGACAAAGCATTTTGCCCGTTATGCACCAATACGCTTCCCTATTTTGTACTTTATTTTAATGCCTTTGCCCAAACATTTGACAATTTTATATCAATTATATATATAGAAAGAACACTTACGGGCGACAGGACGCTTTTGCCCAAAATTCCATCTTGAAAATTTATTCAATCTTATATAAAATAATATCATTGGATTTTATTTTATGACACGATTTGAATGAAACCGTCGGGCACGGCGCGTTTCATGCGAAGAAAGGAGCTTACTTAGTAAAATGAAAAACGAAAGAGTAAAACATTTAGGACGCAAAATAAACGCTTTGATGGTTTGTCTTCAGGTCGTCAGCATGATTTTGGTGGTTGCCCTGTGCATTTCCATGTTTTATAAGCTTGCCATGAACCTGCTGCGTGACCGCTGTGTCAACGCGACGAACGTACTGGCATATGAGCTGGACGGCTATGTGGGACCGGATGACAAAAATATTACGTTAGATGAGTTAAAGGCGCTGCTGCGCTGTGAGTTCACGATTTTTGACGGGGACGTCAGGACTTATACGACCATCCAGCAAAACGGTCAGCGGGTTGTCGGCACGACGCTTTCCCCCGAGCTGGCTGAAATTGTCCTGAAGCAGGGCAAAAGCTACATTGGAAACGCGGAAATTCTTGGCGTGGAGCACATATGCTCTTATGTCCCGACCAAAGATGAAAATGGGCAGATAAACGGTTTGATTTTTGCCGGAATTTCGCTTCAGACAGCTACACAGCAGATTAATGACACAGTCAAGGCGGCGTGCGTCGTAGGTGTTATCGCCGTTATAATCAGTATTATTATCATGTCCGTTTTTGTCGGACACTCCGTTTCAGGACCGCTTGCAAAGCTCACTGGTTTAGCACAGCGCATGGAGCAGGGTGACTTAGGGCTTAAATCAAAGCAGGCGTTGACGGTTGATATTCGTTCCAATGATGAAATCGGTTATCTGACGCGTATTTTCCAAAGCATGATGAACAGCCTGAAAGGATATATCGGCGAAATTTCCGTAACGCTTGCGGCAATTTCCGACGGAAACCTGACGGTGGAAACGACGCAGAATTATGTGGGCGATTTTGTTTCGATTAAAGAGTCCTTGGATGAAATCCTGAAAAAGCTCAACGGCACGATGTCGCAGATTATGGAGAGCACGGACTATGTTTCCAACGGGGCTGACCAAATGTCTATCGGCGCACAGTCGCTCAGCCAAGGCTCCGTGGAGCAGGCGAGCACGGTTGAAGGGCTGGAAATAAATGTGCGCGAGATTTCACAGCGGATTTCACAGTCGGCGGAAAATGCGCAGCAGGCGAGCCAGATGGTGGAAACGGTCGGAACGCAGATTATGGAAAGCAATCAGAAAATGCAGGAAATGATTGATGCAATGCAGGAGATTAATGACAGCTCAAACGAAATCAGCAAGATTATCAAGACCATCGAGAGCATTGCCTCACAGACAAATATCCTCGCACTGAACGCCGCGGTGGAGGCTGCAAGGGCAGGCGAAGCAGGCAAAGGCTTTGCGGTTGTAGCAGAAGAGGTGCGCGCACTGGCAGGCAAGAGTGCGGAGGCTTCCAAGACGACAACGGATTTGATAGAGAGCTCTATCCGGCGCGTGGAGCACGGCTCGGCGATTGCAAGCGATATGGCGGAGAAACTAGAGTTCGTTGTCTCGGGGGCAAATCAGGTGATGGAAACGACTACCCGTATTGCGGAGGACTCACGTATGCAGGCTGCGGCGGTTTCGGATGTCAGGGAGCAGATTAGTCAGATTTCCTGCGTGGTACAGACGAATTCCGCAATTGCACAGGAGAGCGCGGCTACGAGTGAGGAATTGAGTTCTCAAACGAAAATGCTCAAGAATTTGACGGATATGTTTCGTGTGCGGTTGTTATAATTTGATGAAATCGTTTTAAATTTTATATTATAAGAAAAGAACGGTGCTGTTTGTTTTAATTTGATGTGCCCCCTGTCTACTTGACAGGGGTCACATCACTACAGTAGCCTTATAAGTTATAATATCCCTAATATTTATCAAAGGAATACGACTCCACAGACATTGCCACCCCATACCTCCCATCTTCCCACGTAATCACAAGCGGTCTCAAGCCAAACGCCAAAACCCGGTACCCGTCCGCCGTAAGCGACACCGTAAACTCCGCCACACCGCCCTTCACGCACGACTTCACCGGCTGCGCGCTGATAAAATTCCCAATCGAATAATAAACCAACATCTCATGCCCGTCCGCCCCTGTCAGGACCTCAAACGGCTGCAGGCAATGCGGGTGCGTCCCAACCACCACATCTACACCGCACTCCAAAAACACCTGCGCCCACTTCCGCTGAAAATCGTCCGCCTCCTGCGCGTCCTCCGTTCCCCAGTGCGCAAACACAATCACAACATCACAATCGCCCTTTGCCTGCGCAATATCCCTGCGGATTTGTTCCTCATCCGCCAGTAAATGCACCATATACGGACTGCCCTCCGGCATTGCAATCCCGTTCGTCCCATACGAATAATTCAACAGCGCAAACCGCACGCCGCCGCGCACAAGCACCCGATATGGCTTATATTCCGTCTCCGAACGCGACTGAACCCCAAGACAGACAACCCCGCTGTCGTCAAAAAACTGTCTGGTAAAATCAACCCCGTCCGCCCCCCTGTCAAGCGCATGGTTCGTCGCGCATGTCACCACGTCAAAACCCGCGTCCGCAACCGCCTCCCCGACCTGAACAGGCGTTCCAAACCGCGGATAATCGCTCACCATTGATAATTCTTTCACAAGCGGCGTTTCCTGATTAATCACCGCAACATCACTGTCCGCAATCACGTCCTTCACATTTTCAAACAAAAAATCAAAATCCCCGCCGTTTTGCAGTCCGTACCGATAAATCGGCTCATGTGCCAGCAAATCACCAAACACCGCAAATGAAATATCCGTGTCCTCCTTCGTAAAGCCCCACGAGTCCCACGCCCAACTGCTGACTGCGCCCTCCAAATCCGTCAGCAAAAGCCGGTTGCGCGGCACGCCCTTTTCGTTGGACGCAATATCCGAAACCTCCATTCCAATATAAGAAGACATCCACTTCGGCTTCACCAAATCTGACGCGCACTCATAAACAAACAAATGCTGTGACCAGCCCCGCTCGTCCTGCTCCACCCAAAGCGGTCTTGCCTTTCCGTATCGTCCTTTTTTCCAGCAGAGCAGCACAAGCTCGTCCTGCCCGTCATTGTCAACATCGCAAAACAATGCCTTCTGAACCTTCACACCCACAGGCGACTGCCAAATTTCGTCCTTTTCATAAAAAACCCGAACCGCCCTACGCTTTGCCACGAATGAAAATTTCCCCGAGCTGTCCACTTGTGACGCGTCCGTCCACGAAATCCAGCGTGGCAAAAAAGCGCCGCCATTCCACAAGAAATGCAGAAGCATAGCGGCGCTTATCACAACCAAGCATATTGTTATAAGCTTAACAATCCAATTCTTTCCCATCATCACTCATACACGTTTTTTACTTTTCCCATTCATACCGATAGCGGTAGCTCTGCGTCCAGCCCGGCTTTTGAAGCGACGCGTCCCGCTCGTGGTATCCTTCCTCATTTGGCTGAATGCCCAACATCTGCCGCCACTTGGAATCCGTCAGACGGTCGTCCATCGGCCACGCAAACTGGTAGAATGAGTAAACGCTTCCCTTCGCAAGCTTAAGCTTGCCGTCCACCCTTATGACAACATACAGAACAGACGGGCTTCCCGTTCCCACCTCAAGAACCTGCCCCGATTCCCAGTCAGTCGCAATATCCGCAATCACCGCCGCCGGGCACTCCTTTGTGGCAATGTACTCTTCATCGCCCGCTTCCCTGACTGCTTCATACCAAAAATGCTCGATATTACCGCCGTAATTGCGGATAAAATCATACTCCTCATCGGTCAGCAGCTCGTCCGCAAGCTCCTTATTGGAAATGGTAAACATCTGATTTGCAATCTGCACAAGGCGCGCAAGATTTTCCTCCTGCTCTGCCGAAAGCATTCCGTATTGCTTCAAGCCCTGCGCCGTATTGTCCGCAAGGCTCATAAAGCGTGCGTAAACAAGCGGCTCCGGCTCCACATAGCCCCTGTCGTCCGGCTCATCATCTAAACCGCCGCCCATCTCCGCCATCACCTGCTTCGAATACAAAATCGTATCGTGCTTCAGCTCCGCAAAGCTGCCTGCAAAGCACTCCAAGTCCTTCTTCGTCCACTCGTCGTTTTGCATAAACACCGGATACCCCTCGCCCTTTGGCTCAAGCAGCGGTCGCAGCGTGTACAGCCAGCCCGCGTACAGACTTGCCGACCACAGCGTATCATTGTCCACAGACAAGCCCGCACGAAGCTTCTCCATATTTTCCGTATAGCCTTCATAATCCTCCACGCCACTCTCCTTCAAAAAGGAAAGCGCCATGTCACTGCCAAGCGCGGCAGGCACGTCAAGCACATCGGGCAGCATTCTCTTTTTGCCCGCGCTGTTTCTGCCCACATTTCTGAAAATCAGGTTTTGCATGATTTCCGCGTCAACCGTAAACCGCTGTCCCATAAACCGGAAACCGGGGATTACATTCGTTTCGTCCGATGCATAAATCGGAATGGAATTAATCTTTGGCGGCTCCAAATTTGCCGTCTTTTCGTGAAATGTTGCAAAATCGTCCTGCGTTCCAATCAAGTCCACCGTTTTGGCATTGTCCCCATACACCTCATTGACCAGTGGGGCATACTCGCACACGCCCAAATCGTCACTCGCCCCCGCAAAAAACGACGTCACGCTATAAATCGCGCCCCACAAGGCGGTTGACTCCCCGTCGTCCGCAAGCGCCTTCGTAATCAAAAGCGCACTTCTGTCAAGGTCCTCCTCCTTTTGGTCAAAATGAATCCTGCCGTACCACATCATCGCCCTGAAATACTTCTCAAGCCTCTCATCGCCCTCGTAATAGCCGCGAGGCACATACTGCGTATAGTCTTCCTCGGCTTCGCGGATTTCCGATATGGCAACGCCCTCGGCATTTTTGATTTTGCCAAGCTCACTTTCCACGATGTCCGCAACGTCCGGATTGACTTCTGTGCCGTCGTCCAAAAGCTTCATGCCGACTGTGAAAAATGCGACATTACGCCTTGCCGCGCTCTCCCACTCACTGCCCTTTAACGTCTCATACTGCGCAAGACTGTTTTCAAGCATTCTGCCGCTCAAATTTGTCAGACTGTCACAAAGATAATCCCGTTCAATATTTTTCAATAAATAGCTAAAATACAAATGGTAGGTATGCATGAGCGAGTCCACCGTCACAAAGTTCGGTATCAGCTCATAACGGTTCAATTCGTAAATTTCAAAAAACTCGTTTTCCGCTTCCCCCGCCACAACAAAGCCGTTGCGCGCAAGCTTTTGGACAAATTCCTGCTCGTCTGGCGAAATATAAAATTGACCCAAGTTTTCAATATTGCTCAAATCCGGCTCCACACTGTACGGTGCCACCTGCGGCGTCACCTGTGCCGACACGCTCTGCGGCAGGCTGCCAGCCAGCATCGGACGCTGTCCCATGTATAAATCAAGCGTCACCTCCGTGCCCTCCGCCGACACGTCCAAGTTTTCCTGTGTCTGCGGTTCTGTTTCCGTTTTAGAAGCTGTTTCTGTCTTTGCCTGTGTCTGCGGTTCCGTCTTGGAAGCCTCGTTGTTGTTATCTGACTGTGATGGCGCAGCGCAGCCACCAAGCAGGCTGACCGCAAGCAGTATTGCCGTTATGTTTTTGTATTTTTGATTTTTCATAAACATATGCTTACCCCCCTTTTCAATACCCTTCTCGTTTTGTTCAACTTTAGTATAGCAGTGCGGTAGTGCATTTGCAAGGCACAGTTATTTTCTTTATGCAAAACGGATATAATATAGGTAGATGGTGTCAACGGATTTGATAATTTCGGGGATTTTGAACCAGTTCTTTTTTGGGGAATAATCTGATGCAGTACCAGTCAGTGCGGCAATTGTAAATTCTTCCTATTTATCCGTAGCTGCTTCTTTCGTCTGTCGGGTTAAATTTTTTCATAAACCGGACTTACTCCTTCATTTTCAACTACAATTTGCGCACTTATTCTGGTACTGCGAGGGTTAGAAGTAGATTTATTATATCCAAACAGGCAATGCTTTTACAATATCATTGGGATAAATGGCGGCATTCTTAGGACGAATACCTCCATTTATCCAATCAGGCATTCCTTTCCCTGAAACGCAAACCCGTATTTCCTTATCTGCTCCAAAGAAAAGCCATCCGCAATCAGCTTGGCGTCATACAGCTTTTCTTCAATCTGGGAATGGGCATTCTCTACGGTCTGCGCAAGGTCTTTTTCCTTCCTTGGTTTATGCACCTTAAACTCAATGATATATGCACAGTCCCTTTCCCTGTTGAGCGGCACAAGCATGACGTCATAACGTCCAAAACCGCTTTCCCTGTTGGATGTGATTTCAAACCGCCCCGAAAGCTCAACCATCAGTCCCAGCACAAATCCATGATAAAACCGCTCCGGCGCGTCGTCATCTGAGACGGTTTTCGCAATGTCAAAGCTTGAAAAGCTGTGCAGTGCGATTTTGTTCATGAACTCATTCATGCCATCAACGTCGTTGATAAGGAGCGCCTTGATGAAATTGTTGTATGGGATTTCAGCATTGCCCCCAAACCAGCCCTTGACCATTCTGCGGAACATTTTTCTCACTTCAAGATTCGTAATGGTAAGCGTGTAAAATGTATCGCCCTCCTCGCCTACCCCCGCCTCGTCAGTGTCCAGTGTTCTTACGTTTAACACCTTTAGGTATCCTGTGGCAAGCAAAAGGCTCCATACCGCGTTTGTGCTGCCGTTTAGCTGGTCAAACACAATCCTTTCGTCAATCTCCGCCTCAAAGCTCTTGCCCTGCAGAAGGTCTTCCATTGTCTGTTTGATGTCTTGATTTCCTTTTTGAATGAGCTGGTTCACAAGCCCGTTTCCACTTGTATTTGACCAATATGTGTCGTATTTTCCCTCTTTTTTGATAAACGAAACGATTGACCACGGATTATAGATATCCATATGGGTTCCGAAGGTAAATCCGTCATACCATTTCTTTACCTTCTCTTTTTGGCTACCTAACCCGGCGTCTTCAAGCGCTGTAAAGACCTCCTCTTCCGTAAAACCAAAGCAGGTCGCATATTCATTAGAAGTCGTAGTTATGACATCAAGGTTGTTCATGCCTGTAAATATGCTCTCTTTTGCCACTCTTGTTATCCCAGTGATAAGCCCCCGCTCAAGGTAATCGTTTGTTTTGAACGTGGAATTAAACAGACCGCTGAAAAAACTTGTAGTCTCTTCCCAGTATCCTGAAATCCATGCGTCCTGCATTGGTGTGTCATATTCATCTAAGATGATGATTACTTTTTGATTGTAATAACGCTGCATAAAGCCGGACATTGAATGTATGGCTTCCGTCGCTAATTCGCTGCTCATTCCGGTTTCTATTTCCTGATAATATTTCTGTTCTTTTTCATTTAACACAGTTCCCTCTAACAAAAAATCATTTTTATTATACAAATCAGAAATGACTTTTGTTATCTTGAACAGCATTTCGTTAAATGACGTCGCCTTAACATTGGCAAAGCTCAAAAAAATCACCGGGAACGTCCCCTGCAGCTTCCTGAACTTATATTCCCCGTCAGGAGTTTTCTCCTCCCATATGGACAGCCCTTCAAACAAGCTGCCCTTATCTGCGTACTTATTCGAAAAAAAGCATTCTGTCATGCTCATGTTCAGGGTTTTCCCAAACCTGCGCGGACGCGTAATCAGCGTAACCTTATCGGCATTTTCCCACCATTCCCTTATAAAATCAGTCTTGTCAATATAAAAGATATGCTTCTCCCTTACTTCCTCAAAATCCTGATATCCAAGCCCTGCCCTGTTTTCATTCATATAAATCCCCCCGCATGAAATCATTTCCTGTTTTTTATCAGTATACACGATACCCTGCCTTTTCACAACATAAGGATTGACCGATTTTATTCTATCCACCCCATTTTCCGCCCCATAATATCCGGGCTGTCCGGCGGCTGTGGAATGCACACCGTTTCGCAATAACCAAAGTACCCGTCCCGAGGCAAGGCTGCCGTCCGGTCTGCCCAATACTCCAGCCAGTCCAAGAAGTGAAACGGCTTTCCCGTATCCCGATGATACATCGGAGCAATTCCAAAATCATTGGCTAAATCATAATACCAAACCGTTCCATACGTATCCGCGTCCTCGCTATTAACCACCAAAACACTTGTCATTCCGTCCCCTTCATGGCACAGCGTCAGCAACCCGTGATTTGCGGTAAACGGCGTATCATCATCCCAAAAATAATCCATTTCCTCCTCCGTCATATAAAGAAAATAGAGAATTTTATCCAACGTATACGGAAACGGACGCTCAACCACACTTTCCGCCTGACGCAGCGGATACAGCTCACCAAACGGCTGCTTTCCGGCGCTGGCATATGCGGTGATGAAACGACGATAATCCTTTGGCAGATAAATCCCCTTTTCCGCCTCAAACGCCGCAACCTCCTCTTCCGTCAGGGGCGGCTCCCAAACAGGCTCAAAAACCCCGCGTCCAAACCGTTTCTTCCTGCCTCGAAGCGCCTCGATTTTGGACATGATATTGGCAATGCGTACATCATATTGGTCATTTTCATTCATAAAGCACATCTCCCTGCAATATTGCGTTTATTCCTGCGAGCAACGAGTCAAGTGGCTGCTTGCAGGTATTTGACTTACCGGATTACAACTTGATTATAAAATATTTGCCTGCCATTTACAACGTCGAACTGCCCTTTTGCTTTTCAGAAGTACCCTCAAAAAAACATGGAAAAGCCAATGACAAGACGCCCATTTTATGATAAAATCTTAACAAACAACGCACTTCACCATTTTACATTCCAATAGCAAAAGGAAATAAACTGATACACCAAGAAAGGAACGCAACAACATGAACCTCAACGAACGCCTTCAAGACCTACGCAAAAAAGCAGGCTACTCACAAGAGCAGCTTGCCGAGCTTTTGGGAATTTCCCGACAAGCCATCTCCAAATGGGAAAGCGGACAGGGAAATCCCGACATTGAGAATATTGTGAAATTGACAAAAATTTATCAGGTTAGCGCCGATTACATTCTTTTGGGGCGCGAGGATAATCCAAGCCCGCAGACAGAGCAGACGCCTTTGCCGCCCAAAAAGGAGCTAAGCCCCGAAATGCGCAAAGCACTTGCCATTATTACTGTCACTGCGGGCTTTGCGGTTATTACGGTGCTGTTTATTACGGCGTTGTCTATTATGGAAAAATTGGTTTTATAGGGTTTTTGTTTTTTTACTATGCCTGAAAAATGTTATGCTTGGTGCGATTTTTATTCCTTTAATGCGCCTAGCCATCCTTCAACATTTTCTTTTATCGTAACGTCTTGAATATTCTCAATATCCAAATATTCCGTTTCAAAGGCCTTTCCTTCCACCGGCAGCCTTGACCAATCCCACGCGCCGTTGCCTCCAATGCTTCACTTTATATCAATCATTGCTTCCATACCATAATCCATCTAACTCATATACCGTATTTATTTCGTCCATCTCCAGCTCATACTTCCACAGGGCATGACGCAGTACCTAAAAAACCTCTTTGCTCAATTCCTCGTATCGCTTCATGCTTGCGTCTCCCCCAAATGCATTGATTTTTCCTCCAGCATCTTCTCAAAATCCCCCCTGCAAATCGGGTGAGAATAGTGATACCCCTGCAGCAGTGTGGCATTCAGTGCCCCCACAATATCCGCAACCTTGCTATCCTCCACCCCTTCAATAATCGAATCATACCCCAGCCGCCTGCACATCTCCAGCAGACTGTCAACAATCACATAATCAATATCATGCCCCGGCTGCGCAAGCTCCCGGATAAACGAATGCTCCACCTTGATAAAATCCACCGGAAGCCATTTCAGCATCTCCATCGAGGCATACGCCGTCCCAAAATCGTCCAGCGCAATCTTAAAACCCTGTTCCCGCAGCCTGCCAAACATCGCCGCAAGCTCTTTTGGCGCCTCCACCTGACAACTCTCCGTAAGCTCGATAATAATATAGTTCGGATTGACCCCATACTTCTTTGCACAGGCAATCGTTCGTTCCTCAAATGTATCGTCCAAAAGCTGCTGATACGAAACATTAAAGCTCACCTGCAGCTCACCATATCGCGCGCGCCATTCCGCCTGCTGCCTGATTGCATGCTCCATCACCCAGTAGCCCACCGCATTGATTTCACCGTAGTCCTCCAAAACCTTAATAAATTCCATCGGATAGGAATCCTTAATCCGTTCCCCCTTCCAACGCAGAAGGCACTCACACCCCGCAATTGCACCAGTTGCCTGACTGATAAACGGCTGAAAAAACAGTTCAAATCCTTTGAAACCATCCTGAATGCACTGCTTTAAATCCTCCCGCAAAACCAATCCTCTCTCATGTATTTTTGCAATCTCCTCCGAGAAAAAGGTTAAACTTCCCCTCTGGTTGTTCTTTGCAAACTCCAACGAATGCTCCAGCTTATTAATCAGAACTTCCCGACTATCCGCATCCTTCGGAAACAACACGCCGCCCGCCGATATGGAAACACCAACCTTGCGCCCGTCCTCCAGTTTCATAATATCCGTTTCCCTGCAAAGCTGCCCATAAAAGTCCGTCACCTCCTGCAAATCGGACGCAAACGCAACCACAAGAAATTCGTCGCCGCTAAACCGCAGCACTTTCCATTCAGGTTTGCATAATTCGGCTATTTTCCGTGAAAACTTAATTAAAAGCTCGTCCCCGATGTTATACCCATAATTGCTAATCGTTTTGCGGAACCCGTCCATTCCAATCAGAAGCGCAATTCCGGGCTGTGCGGCAAAATCAAAATAATGCAGTTCCTGCGTTGTCAAAAGCCCGGTCAGCGTATCATATTTGCTCTGCCCGTCAATTCTTGTCATAAGCCCCGCAAAAATAATCGGATTGCCATACGCGTCCCGGATAACGCTGCCCTTACACTCCACCCACACATATTTGCCTTTGGCGTTGCGCGCCCGGTATTGGCAGTTATGGTACTTCTTTTCGCCGGAAAACACACCGTTAATATCATCTGTATAAGTCTTCAAATCATCGGGGTGAACATGCTTCCCCCATACACTCGCCGCGTCTTCCAAATACTCGCCCTCCAGCCCGAAATAATCCACGGCTGCCAAAGACCAGCGGGAAACATTCGTCTTCATATCGCACACATAAATATAAACATGATCCGACGCTGCACCAAATGCCTCAAACAACTCATTGTTAAAAATATCACTCACAATATCACCTTCTCGTATTTCTCATAAATCCAATCTTAATCCAATCTAACTACTTGGTTTTTTCCGGCAGCTTTTGCCATGTAAAGCGCCTTGTCCACCCTGTTATAAAGCGTATCGGCAGTTTCCTCCTTTGCCTGCGTAACGCCAATGCTGACCGTCTGACACCCCGCAGTTTCATAGGAAACCGACGCAAACGCCACACGGATTTTCTCCGCCAAAGCAACCGCGTCCTCCGCAGTGCTGTCCGACAGTAAAATCATAAATTCCTCGCCGCCCCAACGCCCAAGAAAGCAGGAAGGTACCTCTGCCGCCGTATCCCTCAGAACATCGGACAACGCCTGAATAACATGGTCTCCTTCCTTGTGCCCATAAATATCGTTCACTCTTTTAAAGTTATCAATATCCAGCATAATCAAGGAAATATTGTTGCAGACGCCCTGACTTTTCCGCTTATCCAGCGCACTGCGAATTCTCCGCTCAATTTCTGCACGATTATAAAGCCGTGTCAGCCCGTCCGTGACAGAGCTTAAGGCAAGCCTCATGTTCACTCCAGCTCCGCAGTGGACGCCTCAATAAACGAAACAAACCGTCTGATAATCGGAATTTTTTCATTATTATCCTTGCCAATCTGCGCACTCGCAATATTCACTTTCCTTCCATCCTTTGGCGGTTCCCCCTCACGCATGGCAACAATCACAAGCGTCCTTCTCGCCGCGCAGGAAAACGTCTGTATCACCTGCGGGCAAAAATCCGCAATCCTCTGCCCGTCCTCCCGGATACTCGCAAGAATGGTTTCGGGGTCTCCATACGCAAGCCGGACAAACGCGTCCTCCTGTATATCGGAAGGCATCACAAGGGACTCGTCGTCATTTGCCGCCAGCGGGCACCGCAGAATGTCAATATCCGCCAAATACCTGAATGCCCTTTGGCAGACTGCTCATTTCCCTGCAAAACTCCATCATGGACAAATCCATAATCGTGGCATAAAGCTCCACCGCCTGTACCCACGGATTTTCCTCGCAGCACTTTTTCAGCTCCGCCACGTCCTGCACCACGTTTTCCTCCAAAAACGGAAACTGCAAAATCTTCGCCTGCGTCGTCTCACACTCAAAAACGGTGCAGGTCAGAACAATTTTGGCATCTGACAATGCCCCGTCCACGATATTGGCATTCGTTGTACAGCCCAGATACAACGCCTCCGGCATCTCACGCTCCAAGCAGTCGCAGATATGGCGAATATGCCCGAAATCCATATCCTGCGAGTAAATTCTGAATATTGTAACATATGCCGGATGGGAAGCGCGCCACTGCTTAATTTCCTCCAGATTTGCAAGAAATCCTTTGTCATTCTCGTAAAGAATTTGAAATTGTTTCATGTCGTTCTCCTTTTCATTTGTTCGCAACATTTTTCACAATATTTTTTAATTATTATACTTGATTTTTGGCATTTTGACAATGCTGGCAGAGGGAAGTTTATTGAATGATAAACTCCCTTGTTTTTTGCATGACGTCCTTTAAGGTATCAATGTCTTTCAATGGCTCGCCGCATTCTAGGGAATGGTTGCAGCCCCCATATACCGTCAGCGGGATATGGTTCGCGGCGGAAAGCCGGATAATCTCATCAACGCTGCTCCACGCGTCCGCAGTACCGATAAAGCCGATTGCATTCCTTGGCGGAGCCAAAAACGTCTGGGCTAACGGCGTGTATAGAATTTGTCTTGCAGTTGTCAATCCATGCTTCGCCGCATAGGATGCCGCAATGATTGTTCCAATGCTTTTTGAGATAAAAAGAACGTCATCATATTCCGACCATACAATGTCCGCAAGGATATTCTCCGCCTGCGAAAAAAGCGCTTCATATGCCTCCTTCATCTTTTCCGCATTGCCGCGGATATTCGGGGCGCTGTAGGTGTAATTGACGGTTTTGGAATTTTCGTATCCAAGCTTGCCTGCAATGCTCCTGCTATAATATAGAAGCGGTTTGTCACAGTGGTATCCGAGTCCCGGAAAATAAACAGCTATTTTTGACATAATGGTTCCTTTCTATTTTGCATATTTTGATGATATATAGCTATTTTATGTTATTTTGAAGTCGTTCGCAAGAAATTATTTGGGATAAATGCGCAATGGTGCTTTTATATTTTTAAGAAATCATATATAATATATCTTAGGTAATTTATTGACTATAATAAGTTGCACACATTGCTTTGGAAAGGGGTATATATCAATGGATACTATCGTAAAAATATTTAATAAAGCGCTCGATGAAATCCGTTTCAGAAGAAAGCTGAAAAAAATGGACAATATGTGGTATTTTATGGGGGGAAGCTGCTTTGGAATGTTTCCGCCTTCCTTTTACTATACGCACACGAAGGAAGAAATAGAGCGGATTACGGCAGAAAAAGTGGACGAGCTTCAGAAGATGATCGATAACAGGAAGAAACCAAAAGCCTGCACGCACACGTCTTCATGCAATACGTTCCGGTGATGGTTTGGAATACTCCTCCTATGCCCGAAATCCAGCTTTTGATAGTAAATACACCCAACATAGGAGGATTTCGCGGATACCCTCACCGCTATTAGCGCCCTGTTTTTCCCGGCATAGTACCATCTAACTGCCGCACTCACGAAAAACGACAGCCATCATCGAATAATGCTGCCAAGTGTCTGTTGCAAATTTTTATGCCGCTATCTGATTATGTGCAAGTCATGGTAGAAATAGCGATTAAAGAGGGGTTTTCGGAAATGATGTAAAAAGAACTGTAAAATGTGATGATTATTACATGCTATAAAGACTTTTGTTTTCACTTCTTGTATTCAAGCAGGTCTGATATGGAACAATCCAGTGTGTCACATATTCTAACCAGTACGTCAACATCAAGCCTTGTGATTGTATTATTGATATAGCCGTTCAGCTGTGACCGTTGCAATTCTGCCCTTTGGCAAAACTTGTTTTTGCTTAACCCCGCGTTCTCAATCAACTCCTTCAAATGAATAACAATTATCCCACGTTTCTGCAGGCAGGCACACCTCCTTTTGTATAATACGTTTATTTTACCCCATTTGGAAATAAAAAATCAGTTATAAAATGCTATTAATAATTAATTATGGGTAAGAAGTTATACAATGTGATGTGAAAATTCTGCGTTTATTCATCACAATCCTTATATTTTCCGGCTTGTATTTCATGTTTTCCAGTTTTGACATTCTTTTCGTTTCATCGTAACTCTTATTAATAACAAAAGACAATGGCTTTTGAGATAAAATTCATCATACACGATTTAATAGGTGCATTTTTGCATGAACTAATGTACGATATATCTTAAAATACAAACGATAGGAGAATTTTAAGATGAATGATTTACAAAGACACATAACGGATTATTTGGAATACTGCCAAATGCAGAAAAGGCTGGATGTAAAGACACTGAGGGCATATCAGATTGATTTGACACAATTTCTTAATCACGCGCAGCAGACGGATATTTTAGAAATTACGCCTAAACTTTTGGAAAGCTACATTTCAGGGCTTCACCAAAAATACAAGCCCAAGACGGTAAAGCGGAAAATAGCTTCCTTAAAGGCGTTATTTCATTATTTTGAATACCGGGAAATCATTGATCGAAATCCTTTCAGCAAAATACAAGTAAAGTTCCGTGAACCTGTTCTTCTGCCCAAAACCATTCCGCTCTATACGGTTGAAGCCTTTTTGTGTACGATATATAAGCAGTTGTCGGATGCCAAAACGGTTTATCAAAAAAGGAACGCTTTAAGGGATGCAGCCATAATTGAACTGCTCTTTGCGACCGGAATACGGATTTCGGAACTTTGTGCCTTGCACGCCGAAAATGTCAATCTATACGACAGAACTGTCTTGATTTATGGCAAGGGTTCTAAGGAACGAAAGGTGCAGATTGGAAATGATGATGTTGCGAATATATTAGAAAAATATCAAAATGATTTCCAAATGGAAATACAAAACAGCGGGCATTTCTTCGTAAATCAGAATGGCAGGGAGATATCAGACCAGTCTGTCCGCAGGATGATAAACAGATATGCTTCGCTTGCTGCAATTGATCTGCATATCACACCACACATGTTTCGTCATACCTTTGCCACAAGTTTACTGGAAGCTGATGTTGACATTCGGTATATTCAGGAAATATTAGGACACAGTTCTATTAATATTACGGAAATTTATACACATGTTGCCATGTCAAAACAGAGAGATATCCTTACTACTAAACATCCAAGGAAGAATTTCCATATTTAAGGGTAAAGGCATCAGTCTAAATGAGGGGAAGCTTGTATAGACTGGTGCTTTTCCTGACTGATAATACGGGATTATCAGTCATTTAATTTTATTTCCCCATTTAACTAATAATAAACACGTATCTAGAAACAGAATATCATATTTCAAACTAAAAGTCACTGTTTTAAAAAAATTTTATTGTAAAATTTTCAAAGCAATCATTTTCAGGTCTTAATATTCTCACTCATCAGGAATCAATCCCATCCCCGTCACACCGCGTTCCAGCAGGCTCTCTGCCAGTTCCTCACATATTTTTATCCCATCCCCGTCACGCTGCTTTATCCGGTACATTGCTTCTTTTCCTCCGCCTGAATCTTCTGCAAGGACAGGGCAGTAATAAGACACATTCTCTTCCTTTGCGGCATCAAATAACGCCAAAAAGAAAAACGGCATCCGGCTGTCATATAGCCGGATTACTTCCATAGCCTCTTCCGATACCATGAGAACCGGCGAAGTCATGACGTCCGGATAGAAAACATCCATGCCGGAACGCATTTCCAGCATCAGCGGTGACGGAATTTTTTTGTAATCCTTTCGGTTCACATTCCTCACGTCCAGTTTTCCGTACCAGTTCACAATCTGCGGTATCGGATTCCCTTCTTGGGAAACAAGTGTCAGATATTTTCCATACATACCAGTTTTTCAGCCTCCCCTCTCCATCTCCCAAAAAAGAAATAAAAGTCCTCTGTCTTATTCAGCATCCTGTATTCCCTGCCCTCCCTGACTTCCTCCAGCATATCCCCGCACAAAACCTTTAACGCCGCATAATAATACTGTGCATACCAAAAACGGACAGCTTCTTCTTCATACGGATATATTCTGGGAAACTCTTTTCTAAGCTTATCCATTATTTCTGTCATGTCCTGCTCATATTGACCGAAAAATCCAGGCAGAGTCCACGCTTTCTCCAGCCGTTTCTCATCCATGTAAAGCGCTCTTCCGTATAGCGTGAGCCGGATTTCCGCCGAACGCATCAGGATACTGCTGTGCAGATAACAGATGCCAAGGGCTGCCGCCTCCTCCTGCGTCTGTTTTCCCCACGCTTCCATCAGTTCTGCAAATACCTGCCGGACTGCCTGCCTCTTCTCTTCCTTTTGGTATTCCGTTTCCAACATTCTGATGCTGGAGGTAAATATTGTCTCCCCTAATTTTTCAGCAGCAGCCATAAACCCGTTCCTGTTTTTCAATCCGCTACCTCCCCGGTGCTTATTTACAGACTTATTATTGTATCTTCAAATTTCCGCCGACAAATGAAATCTCATCATCAAGCTGAATGCTTGTTCCCTTTTGTCTGAAATTCACAAAAGAATCGCCTGAAACAATCAGTGAACCTGTATCGCTGGAAATTGTCAGGTCTTCTGCCGCCTCCAGCATAACGGAATGTTCACTGACAATATGAATCCCTTCCTTATCCGTCAGTTCTATTCTTGTCCCTTTATTGTTGGTAATCACAATGGAATCCGGGGTAAAGCGCACTTCCTTTTGATATTTGCTCTTAAATACTTTATGTGAAGGATTTTTCCGATCCGCGCTGTTTGTGTCCATATGCACGGAGCTGACCACAAATGCATCCCGTTCCTCCTTCTGCGGTATTGAAAGACGCACCGCATCTCCCGGCTCAGGCATACAGTACCACCCCGTACCATCAGGCGTGGAATATACCGTGGCATACGGATACTCAACATTGTTATCCTGTTTAGCATTTTCATCATCCACAATTGACACCTGTACTTTATCCTCCCTTACCTTGGTGACTTTTGCAGACAGCGCACAGCCGGCAATATCCTCATTATAGCATTCCGGCACTTCAATTCCCTTTTCCCTTTTCAGGCAGCAGCAATGGAGCAGTTCGCCGCCCTCATATCTGCTCTTTATTTTATATATGTAATAGTTCTTTCCGTACAATGACGTGTAATCCCCTATTCTGTGAGACTCTCTGCATTGAATTATGTACTCCATACAGTCCGCCTCTGATACCGCCATATTTTGACCTGTTTTATTCCTAAATGCACTTAAATCTTTTCGCATGGAATATCTGCTTCCCTCAGGAATTTCAAACGGTTCCCCCTGCGGCATGGAATAATAAATTCTTACTCCCTTCCTTTGGGAATCCGGCACCAGAAACTGATGGCTCCTGCTTGCAAGCCGCTTCAGGAATGTCCAGTCCGTTTCCGCATACTGTAAAACCAGTTCTCCTGTCATTTTCCCGTACGGTTTGGAAAATGACACGGCGGCATCTGCGTAGCCCTTCATTATCTCTTTGAAAATCTCTTCGTATGTCACGGACATATTCTGATAGGAACGAAGATGCGTTTTTTCATCCATAAGGCAGCTGCCTGTCATAAGCTCCAGTGTCAGTTTCCTTTGGTCATTGATTTTTGATATGGAAAAATCCGTCACAATCCCGATAAACAGTATCCGTATTTCTCCGTTCTTCCCGACAGCCTGTACCGACTCCCACACGTTTCCTGTCAAAAGCCCCAAATATTCTTCTTCCTGCTCGTCCGTAATATGACCGGAAAGAACCGCCCTGCCATGTCGGTTGACCTCCTCCTCTATCCGCAGCTCCAAAAGATCCAAAAATACCACAGGTCCTGTCTTAATATTATATTCTCTCATCAAAATCCTCCTTTATCGTACGCATCATCTCCCATATAGTCGGTTTCCATTGTTCGTATTCCTCAAAAAGGCTGAAAAATGTACCCATGTTCCATTCCTTCCCTGTCCGGAAAACAAACAGCACATTATATATCCTGCTGTCCGCCGCAAAGCTTTTATATTCCAGCCAGTATGCCTTTACCGCACTTCCTTCCTCACCAGCGCCGTAGCACACCGTTCTGTCGTCAAGCTTTTCCAGCAGATGTCTGATATTCCTTATAAGTTCCGCTCCTGCTTCCTCTCCCCGCATGACTGCATCTTTCATTTTCTGCAGGGTTATTCCCGCTGTCTTTTCTTCCGTAAGAAACAGCGTGTCCGGCAGATTCTCCGACCAAAATATCTCTTCTACTGTTTTCTGTTCTGCCAAATGAAATATTTCCGGTATCCACATAATAAAACCCGAAAAGCGATACCACTCCTCCTGCAGTTTTTCCTTTTGGGGCGGTGCTGCAGATATCCGCTCCATCTGCAGCAGGAAACAGTCCACATCATTTTGATTAATTCTCTCCATCCGTCATATCCCCGTTCTCTTCCAGTGTTCGGAAGCTCTGCCGTATAATGCTGCGCCATTTTATGGATTCCTTAACCGGATATGTAAAGGTCAGCAGTATCATTTCCTCCCTCACTGTACTCACCGCTTTGATATGTTCTTTCCCCATATCCGTCATCTCCATCAGAAACCAGCCTGCCGGAAGCTTCCCTTCTTCGCACAGGTAAACCGGAGACAGCCTGTATTTGGGGAACAGTTCCTCTGTCAGCAGACATAATCCCTCTGCTGCGGACCGTACCTGCTCCGGTTTTATCTGCTGTTTTAGCCGCTGCATTGTTATCTGCACGCCGCAGTTGTTCTCCCAAATGAGTTCCGGCCGTCCTTTCCTTGGATAATACCTGCTCTGTCTGTCTTCCGGCATTGGGTAAAACCCTTCCGGCAGCTCTAACTGCAGTCCGAGCCTGTCCGGTTTCAGAAGCACGAACCGGATATTCTCCTGCGAGCATCCCTCGCTCTCCTCCATGCAGAATTGTTCCATGCTGCTGTTTCCCCCCTTTCTTAAAGCTGATTTGGAATTTCTCAGCTATCTGGTTCCGCCTGTCCAGCACCGCCTTCTGTTTTGGCTGCACCGGACAAAAGATCTTTTTTTCCAGCTCACTGACCGCACTGATACGGCTTTTTGCCGTATTAATCCGGTTTATTTTATCAATAACAGGATTTTTCCCGAATCCTCCTGTTTCCATAGAATCACTCATATCATGCCTCCCTGTTCCCGTCAGGTTATACCGCCCGTTCCCAAACGCTTTACCTGACAGCCTTCCAACTGTCTTTCCAAGCTGCCCGACAGCTCCGTTACCGGCGTAGAGCCGATAATGCTTTTTTCAACTGCTTTACGGTCCGTAAAAGCAACTGTCTTTTCCTCTTGTTCTTTTGCTGAAGGGAACACTGGGAAATAATCCCCGTTTTTCCCGTTCATCGTAACCTGATCTGCCGCACCTACCAGGTCAAAGCCATTACACATATTTATGACTGTGGGCGACGCGGCGCGTTTTACCAGTGAGATTTCTTTTGGCGCCTGAAACAGAATTCTGCCCCCCTTCAAGCCTATGGTGTCTTTCGCAATCATCGTCAGGGAACGGTGGCTTGCCATATTGATACCCGTCCGGTCAGACAGCTTTAGCTGCAGCAGCTTTTTTTGTTTCATGTCCCGAAATCCGATAGCCTCCGGTTCCAAATACAGACGCTTCTTATCCTTTGTGGTGAAATACCTGCAGGTGTTCTTCATCTCCGGATTTCCTTTTCCGTTTCTGCGGACACAGCATACCGCCCGGTCTTCGCCGCCTGCCGCATTCCCGATGTGGATATATACCCGTTCTCCCCTCTCAGGCATACAGTACGCCAAATTCCCCATATCAGGACGCCACGGATACCAAAACGCACTTTTTGGCAGCTGCACCCAGTCCATGTCAAACTTTACTTTTACCTGCTCTTCCTTTACATCAAGCACCGTTGCCGGAAGCAGCAGACCTGTCAGATACGGATTTTCGCTCTGCGGCGCTTGAAAGTCAACATCGCCTGCAAGTGTATAGTAAAATTGTAACAGACCTTTTTCCAGACAGCATTCTTTTGACGATATGATGTATTCGCAGCCGCCCCATTCCACCCTGTCGCCAATCTCCCAGTTCTGACCGGTTCGGATGCGCCTGCGGATACCTTTGTTTTTCATGTCAGACCATATCTTTTCGCATACCGTCCCGCTGTCTGCCTTGTATCTGTTTCCCTCCGGTATGCCATTATGTACACAGGCAGCAGCGGCATATACGGACGGAACAAGGACTGTGTGCAGTCTGCCGGCAAGTCTTTTTAAGAATTCCCAATCTGTTTCATCAATCTGATACAGGGGATGTTGTATCGTTTGGTCCAACCCGTGAAATCTCAGCTTCGCTCCCGGTGTGCCTGCGATTACCTGTTCCATTACGGCTCTATATGTTTGGGAAACATCCTGAAAGCTCCGGTTCTTTTTCCTATAATCCAGCTTCTCCGTGGAGGAAACTCCTGTAAGCGACACATGATAGCCTGCGCCTTCGTGGATTATTTGCACTTCTTTTAATATTCCCGTGAACAGTGTCCGGTTATTGGCGCTTACCATGACCGTCGTTTCGGATAAAGGCTGTAAAACAGCATCTTTTCCTTCTTCCTCTGATACGGCTCCTTCCATATGGAATACTGCATGGTTGTTTTTGCGGATTTTCATATGGAATTCTTCGATGTCTGTGAGCGGAATAGAAGATTGAACTTTCAGATCTTTTTGTGTTAATGTTAGCATTGGTACATCACTCCTAACTAATCAATTGCTCTGTTATTATTATATATTTCATTATCATAAGGCAATCTTTTTATTATACTTCTGAAAACATAGTTTATTTTAATACCTTTCCATAATATTTTTATAAAACGTCGTTTTCATTACCCAAATTCCTCATAAATTTTCTCAAAGCATCCGATTCTGAACATGGAATTTTCAACATCATATATATCATAAGCGAAAATTGTGCAATCATAGCCAGTGTTATCAATATCCCTACATTAATTTCGTTTTTCAATATGCTTATTATACAGCACAATCCAATAAAAGAGCTCAAAATAATTCCAAATATAGCCGTCACCTTGACAATATCCGTTTTACTAATTGTATAATCGACTATTGTCTTTTCTTCATCTCCTACTATGTGACAATAAATACAGGTAGGAGCCATTAAAATAAATACCCTTTTTAAAAATAAGTAAGGTGTTAGAAAAGAATCATACATATCAGGATATGTATATACTTGAAACCGTCCTTGATTCAAGTTCAAAAATCCTCTTATAAATACTCTGTTATTAGCCTCTTCACTATATGCCCGTTCTATTAAATTCGTTGGATTTGATAATATCGTGTTGGATTTTAATTTCTCAATAAATATTGATTTGCTGAACGGATACACTATTCTATAACTATAGTTATTCATTAATACCTCCAATTTCTACTGACAACAAGGACATTTTTTTGTGTCCTTGAATTTTAAGCTTTCTAGTATGTCATATATATTCCACTTTAAAGGAGTAACAGTATAACCAATTTCACCATGCATTTCAAGGAAACCAGTAAATGGAAGATTTATCGCAGGTCCAAAGCCAAGTATTGTGGCTGTATTTTTATCCATAAAAAGCTTATCAAGTCCAATACTTAATCCCGGTGAAAAAGAACCACCAATCAATGCCCCCCATCCTTCCAAGTCTTTATATGATTGTGCTCCTGTATATAAGAACGATATCCCTGCTCCCACTCCCGGCAATCCTGCGCCAATATTTATATTTGTTTGCACAGCTATGTTTCCCATAGAGTCAAAAGTAAGACCATAACCTTCACTAATACTTAAACCCATTGCGGCTCTTCTTGAATATGAAATATTCCATGTTTTTACTCCTGTTAATTGTTCATATGTCTCACTACATTTTTTTAATGTTGATATATTTGTATCAATAAAAAAATCCCAACCTTCTTTCGCCACATCGACAGCAATATCCAATCCTGTTTGCATACTATCCGCTACTAGCTGTGCGCTATCTATAGCTAATTCTGAACTGCTTTTTATGATATCAGCAACTATGCCCAATCCAGCTTGTGTTCCCTCAATGATATCATTATTTACGGTATCTACTTTATTCTCTATTTCAACAACAGCTTTGTTAAACTCATCCTCCAAAAAGTCCCACGCCATATTTTGTGCTTCCTGTGGTGTTATCGGATCTTTACCATTCAAATCCATATACCCCATAGGATTGCCCCAACAATATCCATATCGGTTCAGTGTTTTTGGAACGCTGCCTTTCCCTCGTATAATATCCTCAGCTGTAAACCTCCCAACTTCCGGTTGATATTCCCTCGCCTGCGCAAAGTATGTCCCATTGATGCCGTCATACCTGTATCCCGTATATCCAAACGGCTGATTCATTCCCTGTCTGCTGTACCTTTTTACTGCATTTTGCTGCTTATTTAAATCATACAGTTCCCCGCCAAACTCATCATACCCATATGTATCGCCATGCCCGTTACGATGCAGAACACGCAGGGGGCTTCCTAAATCATCAGAAAGGGCATAACGTGCTGTTTTTCCCTCTTCTTCCATAAGGGCAACGCCAAAATCATAATAAAACGTCTGCTTTTGTTTCCCTTTTTGGAGTCCAAGCAAATTATGGTACGGCTTCGTCAAGTCCAGCAGATATTCCTCCGGCTCCCCGTCAGCATTCCTTCCGGTTCTCTGCCCAAGCGCATTATAAAAATATTCCGCTTCCTCATCCTGTGCGTTCCACGCTTTTCCAAGCCGGTTCATGCTGTTAAAAACATATCCGTGCAGCAGTTCCCCGTCCTGATATTCCCCTGTCAGGTTTCCCCTCCCGTCATAGGTATATGTTTTATGCACAATGCTGCCGCTGTCAGAAATGTCTTCCCATATTTCCTGTTCCACTAACCGGTTAAGGGCCTCATACTTAGAGAGGCTCTTCGTCCCTCTCCCATAGTCCTCCATGCCAACGCGGTTTCCAAAGATGTCATACCGGTATCTGCGCAGCAGTTTCCCATCCTTTTCCACATCATTCAGCCTTTGCAGTTCATCATAGCCATAACGGTACGTGCCGCTTTCCTCAGGCAGTCCCCTTCTCTCTTTCCATACCGTGGTCTTGTTTCCCATGGCATCATAAGCATAACGGAACCTGTCAAGGATGCCGGACGCATCTTCATGTGACAGCTCATCCAGAAATCCCGATTCATTATAATCCCACTTGGTACGGTATCCTCCTGAATTTGTCTTTTCCGCCAGCCTGCCCTGCGTATCATAGTGATAACGAACCCATAATGCATCCTTCCCTTCCGCAGTCCTCCGCATTTCCGCAGGGCGCAGAAGGCTGTCATATGTCCAGCTTACTTTTGTGCCGTCTGGGTAGGTCATTCCCTGACGCTGTCCCATGCTTCCCCATTCATAGCGCACCGTCCTGCCGTTGTGGTCCGTAATGCTTACAGGGCTTCCCTGCCTGTCGCGTTCAATCCTTGTTTCACCCAGCCAGTCCCTTACCAGCGCAAGCTGCCTTAACGGGGTATATTCCAGTTCCGCCCTGCTCCCGTCACCGTACAGAATGCTCTCCGGTCTGCCATCCGCAGTGTAAGTATACGTTGTCACCAGCGCTTCCCTGTCTGTCTTTTCAATCATTCTCCCCAGTGCATCATAGCGGAAGCGCTCTTCTCCCCCCAAGGCATCACGGACACATTCCACCTGTCCGAAGGCGTCCCGTTCATACTCCGTGATCCGGTCCGCTTCACCTGTCTGCCCGTGCTGGCAGATGGAAATCAGGCGGTCCGCCTTGTCATAGGCATACTCCGTTTTATTGCCAAGGGCATCCGTCACTTCTTTTAATCTGCCATTTAACGTATACACATATTTTGTCGTATTTCCGTTTGCGTCCGTTACGGACGTGACGTTTCCCATAACGTCATAGGCATAGGATTTCTTTTGACCTGCGCTGCCTGTGACGGACAGAATCCGCCCCATACAGTCATAGCTATAAGAAATTCCATAGCCGTTTTGGTCTGTCTTCTTTTTCAGCCTGCCCAGGGTGTCATATTCATACGACATCTGCCTGCCATCCGGATAAACCGTTTTCTTACGCCTTCCGCCGGGCAGATAATAATGCCTTGTCGTCCTGCCCGCGCCATGCTCTCTCCATATCCTGCTCACCTACATATGCGAGAATGCGTTAAAGCCGCTCATTGATACAGATTTCTTCCAGCGTAATTCCCTCCGCGCCCCTTCTCAAAATACTCTCAACAAAATCCATTCTGCCAACAATACATTTCCTGTCAAAGCCCTTTATCTCAAATACTGCCTTGGAACCGATTTTATCCCGATCCAAAACCGGTTTTATGACTCTGTTTCCCACAGAATTAAACTGTGTCTGTTCAGACATACAGTCTAACTTATCTAAAATAGTCAAAAAGTATGTTGCATTAATTCCGCTCTTTTTATCCCACAATTTTACCCCTTTAAACAAAATATCCGGCTGGTACATAACAGCTGTTTTTACGCATTTTCCGGATAACAGGAGGAACGGCCTGCATATGATATCCGGGAAGAAGCCTTCCTGCGGCATATCTGTTTCCAACACATTCCATAAGGGAAGTTTATTCAGATTTTCTTTTGACAGCATTCTGATATCAATCGCCCGGTTCTTATTAATGTTATAAGGTGTTTTGTTTTCTTCATCCATTCCTATCAGAAAATATTTCATTATCTTTTTTCTCTCCTGTATGTAAAATAACCGCCTGATCCATGTATTCCCCAAAAATAACTTTAAAGTCTTCCGCAACAGATATTCCGCTGTCAAGGACCGTTTCTGTTATCAGTTCCGAAAGGCTTTTCATTATCCGGTATATGATGGAAAAATAAAATTCTGCGTACTTTCTTTTTATTTGTTCAAGTTCATGATTCTGCAGCCGTATAAATTTTTCATGAGCTTTTTTATATAAAAACTCTAAATCATCCAAATATTTATCCTGTAAAAAAGCAAACTGATAATATCCCGCGGCTTCCTCAACATCTAAATAAAACCCGTCGTCCATAGCATCTACCCGCATTTCCAGCCTGTCCATGAAAAGCCCGTATGATAGCAGGCTAAATGCAAGATACTTCAATTCCCCTTTTTTCTGTTGGCTTTGCATTTCCGATGCGTGCTTTAAGCTTTCATCAATGGCATTTTTTATTCCATCCCATATTTCGGAAGCATGCAGCTCTATTTTCTTTCCAATGATAAGACATGATTTTTGAAAACACTCTTTCATGAAATCCTGCATAGATTGAAGGATTTCTGCATTTCGGTTTCTTATTTCAGTCATGTTTCTATTCTCCACTTTCTACATCATCTTTTTCATATCTCCAGTTGCTCCACCTAACCCAATTCATAAAAAATACTATCTTTTTCAGGATCTGATATCCTCCGTACCTGATATAAACACTCCCCCTTTACCAATACTGCTGTCATCCCATCCTTAATGATCATATAGTCCCAAAAACAATCTGCGGAAAACTTACAGTAAACCAGATATTCATTTCCATCACTTAACCCTATCAATTCTGCAATTTCATCTACAGTCTTCTCATTCCTGTCCAATACTCTGCAGTAATCAAAGCTGCCAGATTTTCCAAATGTTCCCAGTTTATATCCGATGTCTACGAATTGACACGGTTTCCCTAACTCTTCCGTGACCTCCCATATGCCATAACATATGCTCTGATATGGAATAATCTCTAAATAGTCTGATTCATCTTCTGTCTCAGTATATCCTTCTATTTTTTCCATCCTGTACATGCCACTCCTAGCGTCAGGTATTACCAGTTCTGTTTCAGAAACCAATATATATTCCCAAAGCCATCCAACTCTATCTTCCCAATTATCCCATTCAGGAGAAAGTTTCAAAAAATAATCACCTTTCAGACCAAAGTCACGAAATTTTCCAGCTTCGCGAAAATATCCATCTACATCCGCAATCGCTATAATCTCACAGGAATAGGATGAAACTTTTCTATGATCATTTTGGAAAGTAAAACTTGTTGGGGTAAACCTTACTGATAAGCCTTGTAAATCATTACGACATTCACCCCAGCCATATTGTCCGTGCAACTCCGCTGTCATAACCCATGTTCCCCATAAACATTGGGGAACCATAGTCAAATCCTGTATATTGAAATCTAAATCATGAACATTTTCATCTTCTCTGTCATATGTCACAATTTTATAAGCATATTGTCCTAAAAATGCACAGATCAGTATAATTATTACAGCAACTAATATTTTCCTATTCTTCATATTCCTCCAGCGGTTCTACAATGATATCGCTTAATCCTCCTTCAACATCATAATTCCCCTCATAATATATATTCATTTCTACATTTGTTCTGAATTCAAAATCACCATTTCTTCCATGTTTATCGAGAACGGCTTCATAAAGTTTTTCTCTGCCATCATTATTCAAAATCGCATTATATGCTTCGCTCCCTATTGTATAACACTGGTATTTTATTATACTCAAAGCATCTAATTGGTTTTGAGACAATGTAAGTTCTTCCTTCTCAAAGTCACTTCTAGCTTTTTCGTACAGCGGAGTTATATCCTGAATCATTTTTTCAAAACAAATGTCGACCGGAATAACTGTATCCTTCATTAAATTATACTCACTTACTTTATCACTTAGATATCCAGAAATACGGTTATTCCGTTCAGCATCCTTATAAAATTCTATATCACCTTCCTGTAAACAATCCCCAAATCCAAATGTAACACGACCATCCCCTGCTAAATGAGGTTTAATTCCAATCAACTTTCCATCATCTATTACAAGATAACCTTCATCCAAAGAATACGTATTTAGTATTTCCAATTCCATCAATGCTCTCAGAGCTTTTTTAGAAATTCCTCCCTTCTCTGAAATTAACGCATCCTTATTTGTCAAAACATCCTGCCCTGATGTCAGAGGAATAATCAGCCCTCCCCCTCGTTTGCAAACCAAAACAGAGGTTCTTGTTATTCCTTCGAAATAACAAACACTATACTCCTCTACATCAGATATACTAAGGTAACTTGACGGTGTAATTGCATTTTCTGTATTTTCCAACGGCATATTGTCCCATTCCTCATTCAGCCGCATTAAATACTTGCATACCCCGTTCTTTTTACAGTCCTCCAAATGATCCCGTATATATTTTATCTCTGAAAGGCTGGAAATCATCTGCGCACAATTGCACTGGAATGGAGTGATATTTACATCTTTCACCGTATCTTTTACAGTGGCATAGGATGCCTTGCCAAGATAAAGGTGATTCTCCCCAACATTCAAGCGGGTCTGCTTGCGCCCAAATCCATATTTAAACTCAAATTCTGATTCTTTCGGACCTCTATCAAGTTCAATAGGATCATCATTTGGTATAATAAACGGCTCCAACGTTGCCTGTGTACATGTTAAAAGTGCGCCATTAACAATATATTCATTAAATTTATCACTTTTATTGTATTCCCTGTCCCACACCTCGTCAAAGTCCTCTCCTGTCTCGTGACTTTCCATATATTCCTCTTTATGGATTTCCTTTGCCCGGCGCTGTATTTCTTCTATTTGACGCTGTATTTCTTCTTCCTGACTTGTTCTTTTTTCCAATTCTCCCATAAGTATTCATCCTCCATAATCTTTCGCCATTTACGTTGCCCATAATCATGTCAAACTGTATTTTCCTTACTGTATCCGAAACTCCCCACCTGTAAATGATATATCATTGCTAAGCGTCATCGTCGTGCTTCCCTGTTTCACCTGAACCTTATCCTCTGCCGCAATCAACAAAGAGTCCGAGCGGCTGGATACCGTCAAGTTTCCGGCTGCCTGTATCACAATATTCCTGTTGCTGGATATTGTAATGCCCTCTTTATCCTCCAGCTTTACCATCATTCCCTTATTATTGGTCATCAGAATGGAATCGGGTGTAAACAGTATTTCCTTCCCATATTTCGTTTTGAATGATTTATGGTCCGGCTTTTGTCTCGCGGCATCTGTTTCTTTATGCACGGCGCTCATAATAAAACAGCACGATTCCTTATCCGGTACATACAGGCGCACGCTGTCCCCGATTTCCGGCATGCAATACCAGCCTGTACCGTCAGGGGAAGAATAAACGGTTGCATATAAAAACCATTTCTTCCCGTCCGCCGCATTCCACTCATCCTGCTTGATATCAACCTGAACCTTATCCCTTTGTACCTTTGTTACCACGGCGTCAAAAGAACTGCCTGCCAGATGCTCATGCGGTATCGGAAGGGGCATGCTTCCTGCTTTCGTCCTGCAGTAATAAGTATGTACGCACTCTCCTTTGTCATACTCCGTTAAAATCTGCATGATAAAATAGTCCTTATCCTGATATGAAATACTGTCGCCAAGCTGGTAAATTTCCCTGTCCGTTAAAATAAGCTCTGTCATATCTGCTGCCTGCAATGCAGGATTTGCATTTTGCAATTTTTCCATATATTCATTCATATCAAGTTTTATCCCAAATTTATCTGTCTGTATCGTCCTCCTTATTCCTAATGGCATTCCGATAAAATATCTGACACCCTTTTTCAGGGCGTCCGGCACCAAGCAGCGCCCTTGTTCCGCGGAAAGACGCTTTAAGAATTCCCAGTCTGTTTCCCCGTACTGTATATATACTTCCTGCGTTTTATCTTTACTGCCTTCCATACAGATTACCTTCCCTTGCGGATAGGCGTCTGCCAGCGTCTGATGGATTTGTACGCAGGAGGACGCTTCATTTTGGAATACCCTGAAATGCGGTTTTAAATCCATTAAGACAGTCCCACTTGTAAGTTCCAGTTCCAAAATCGTCTCATATCCGCGGTGTTCAAACCGGAAATCTGTCACAATTCCATAAAACAAAACCGTATGGATAGCATTTTTATCACCATCCATGCCGTTTATCCCTGTTATCTTTACCCATGTTTCATTGCATAGCTCTCCCATATACTGTTCTTCCATATCATTTTTTATGCTCATGGTTATATAAGCCTTTGCATGTTCGTTTACACTCCGCTTCATTGTAAGCCGATACAGCGCCACATAATGAAAAGGAGTAATGTTAATCTGTGTTTCTCTCATACTCTCCGCCTCCTGTTTGTATTGTTGAC
>CANOMQ010000042.1 GCA_947567595.1 uncultured Lachnospiraceae bacterium
TAAAACCAAAATTTGAGGTAACTGGAATTAATTTTTACACAACTGATAAAATCAGAAATATCGTTTTGCTAGGGCACGGGGGTGCGGGAAAGACCACACTTGTGGAGTCTATGGCATATCTGGCGGGCGTCACCTCGCGTATGGGCAGGGTGGAGGACGGCAATACCGTCAGCGACTTCGGCAAGGAGGAACAGAAACGCAAAATCTCTATCAGCACGTCCGTCGTACCAATCGAGTGGGAGGGTACCAAGATTAACGTACTCGACACACCCGGCTATTTTGATTTTATAGGCGAGGTTGAGGAGGCAATCAGCGCGGCGGATGCGGCGGTCATTGTCGTTTCGGGCAAATCGGGCGTTGAGGCAGGCACGGAGAAGGCATGGGAGCTTTGCGAGAAATACAAGCTGCCGCGCATGATTTACGTGACCGGAATGGACGCGGACAACGCTTCATTTAAAAATGTGGTGGAAAAGCTGACGGAGATGTATGGTAAGAAGATTGCACCGTTCCATTTTCCGATTCGTGAAAATGAGAAGTTTGTCGGCTATGTCAATGTCGTGAGCGAGACAGGAAACCGTTGGAAGGGCAAGGAAGTCGAGGAGTGCGAAATTCCCGATTACAGCAAGGAAAATCTTTCCCTTTACAAGGATACCTTGATGGAAGCGGTTGCGGAGACAAGCGAGGAGTTTATGGAGCGCTACTTTGGCGGCGAGACGTTTACGGAAAACGAAATCCGTGCGGCGCTTCGCACAAACGTGATTGACAGCTCGATTGTTCCGATTAGTATGGGCTCTAGCTTATTGTGTCAGGGTACATACACCCTTTTGGACGATATTGTAAAATATATGCCAAGCCCGGAGAATAGGCAGATTGCAGGCATTAACATGAAGACAAATGAAGTCTTTGAGGCGAATTATGATTTTTCGAAGGCAAAGTCTGCGTATGTATTTAAGACGATTGTGGATCCGTTTATCGGTAAGTATTCACTAATCAAGGTTTGTTCAGGCGTATTCAAGCCGGATGATGTGATTTATAATAAAGATAAAGATGTTGAGGAGAAGGTGAATAAGCTTTATATTTTGCAGGGCAGCAAGCCGGTTGAAATCAGTGAGCTGCACGCGGGCGACATCGGCGCGATTGCAAAGCTGACGGCGGCAAGGACAGGCAATACGCTTTCCACAAAGGCGAATGTAATTGAATACGGTAAGTTTGAGCTGTCAAAGCCTTATACGGCAATGTGCTATAAAGTGCCGAACAAGGGCGACATTGACAAGGTTTCGCAGGCATTGCAGAAGCTTTCGCATGAGGACCAGACGCTCAAGGTTGTCAATGACACGGAGAACAGGCAGACATTGCTCTACGGTATCGGCGAGCAGCAGCTTGACATCATCCAGAGCCGTCTTTTGAATGAATATAAGTGTGAGATTGAGCTGTCAAAGCCGAAGGTTGCGTTTAAGGAGACGATTAAGAAGAAAGCGGACGTGGAGGCGAAATACAAGAAACAGTCAGGCGGACATGGTCAGTATGGTCATGTGAAGATGCGTTTTGAGCCGTCGGGCGATTTGGAGACGGCATATGTGTTTGAGCAGGAGGTTGTCGGCGGTGCGGTGCCTAAGAACTACTTCCCCGCGGTGGAGAAGGGTATGCAGGAATCCGTTTTGAAGGGACCGCTTGCGGCGTATCCGGTTGTGGGCGTGAAGGGCGTGCTTTACGATGGTTCGTACCATCCGGTAGACTCTTCGGAGCAGGCGTTTAAGATGGCGTCGATTCAGGCGTTCAAGAAGGGCTTTATGGATGCTGCGCCTGTTTTGTTAGAGCCGATTGCCAATCTCAAGGTGACGGTTCCTGACCGGTATACGGGCGATGTTATGGGTGATTTGAACAAGCGCAGGGGCAGGGTGCTTGGCATGAACCCGATTGGAAACGGCAAGCAGGTGATTGAGGCGGATATTCCGATTATGGAGCTTGCGGGATATTGTACGACGCTGCGCTCGATGACGGGCGGACGCGGCAATTTCGAGTATGAGATTGTGCGCTACGAGCAGACACCAAGTGACGTGCAGGCAGCGGAAGTGGCTGCGCGCGCGGCGAAGGTGGCGGAGAATAGTGCGGAATAAGAATATTTGAACGCAATACAGTCAATCAGATTATGGTTACGGCAGCCGTACCGTAAAGACCGTGCCGCGTCCTGTGTCCGGGTTATCGGCGGCGGTGATGGTTCCGCCGTGTGCGGCGACAATTTCATAGGCGATGGACAGTCCAAGCCCGAAGTGGTTTTTATCGCTTCGGGCTTTTTCGCTGCGGTAAAAGCGTTCGAAGATACGGGTTTTGTCGTCGTCGCTGATACCGATACCGGTGTCATAGACAGCGAGCGAAAAATGTCTGCGCGCGTTTTTGCGATAGCTGAGGGTGGCGGCGATGCTACCGTGTTCGGGGGTATAGCTGACGGCGTTATGCAGCAGGATTGTGAGCGTCTGCGCGATACGCTGCGCGTCACAGCAGCAGGCAGGGACGGGAGTGTCAGGGAGGACTACGGACAGGCGGATATTTTTTTCGGCGGCAAGACGCTCGAAGGCTTCGCAGGTATTTAAAAGCAGGGTGTCAAGCTCGGTGGGCGCTTTTTGGATATCAAGGTGTCCGGCGTCACGGCTTGAGAGGGTGAGCATGTCGTTTAGCAGGCGGGAGCTGCGCAGCGCTTCGTTTTTGATGGCGGCAATATCGTGCTTTAAGTTTATGACACTTGTGTCAGTTTTTCCTGTCTGCTGTGTGGTGGAGGAAGCAAGGTTGTCCTGTGCCGCCTCCGCGCAGGAGAGAATGACCGCAAGGGGCGTGCGCAGCTCGTGGGAGGCTGCGGCAACAAAGCGGTTCTGGCGCAGGCGGTTTTCTTCGATGGGCGCTAAGAGTCGTTTGGTGTAAATCCACATGAAAATCCAAATGGCAATAAGCGCGAGAAAAACAACCCCGAGAAAGACAAAGCGCTGTCTTAAAACCTGTCCGCGTATGTCGGAGAGCGGGATTGCAATCAGCATTTCAATGGGCGTCTTGTTCTGTATGACCGTGATGACAAAGCAGTAGTAATCGGCGGTGGAAAATGACTGGTAGTGGCATTTATAGGAAATGGCAACGGAAACGGCAGGCTCGTTGTCCCTGTAATATGCCCAAAGGCTGTCAAGCAGTTCGGTGCGCTGTTTGGTGGTCTGCTTTTGGTTAAACAAAGAAGGCTTGCCGTTGTCGAGCAGGGAAATAAAACAGTTGTGCGACGCCTCAATCTGCGAGAGCCATATGTGCGAAATGACGCCCAGATTGTCCAAGTGTACGGCGATGTTGTAGATGTCGGACTGGTAGGAGCTGCGGCGGTTTTCAATCAGGTTTTGCTCCGAGATGTAAAGATAACCGCAGGTCATAATCGTCAAAATGAGCGTGGTCATCATGCCGCTTAGCAAGGTCAGCCGGATACGGACTTTTTTAAACATAACGGTTCTCCATAGGTTCTTGTTTATGGTTGTTTTGCACCTGCTTCGTCGTGCAGGCAGTAGCCGACGCCGCGGATTGTCTTGATTTCAAGGCGGCTGCCGACTGTTTTTAGCCTGCGCCGCAGGAAATAGATATAGTTGTCAAGATTGCCCTCCTCAACGTCGCTGTCCGGTCCCCAGATTTTGAGGAGCAGCGTGTTTCGGGGGAAGGTCTGCGTGGGATTTTTGAGGAACACTTCAAGCAGCGCCCCTTCGCGGTTGGAGAGGGTGCAGGCGCCGTCTTTTCCGGTGAGCGAGTTGTCAGCCGCGTTGTAGCAGATGTCCGCAAGGCGCAGCTCGCTTGTCATGTTTAAAATGGGCGAGCGGCGTGTGACACATTGGATTCTTGCAAGCAGCTCTTCAAACGCGAAGGGCTTTACGAGGTAATCGTCCGCGCCGAGATTTAAGCCCGTTACCTTGTCGCTTAGTGTGCCGAGCGCTGTGATTAAGATAACGGGGGTGCCGATACCGGTTTCACGCAGTTTTTTCAAAACGGTGGTTCCGTCCATTTGGGGGAGCATCCGGTCGAGCAGGATAACGTCGTGGATATTCTGTTCACAAAAGTAAAGCGCCTCCTCGCCGTCAAAGCAGCAGTCAACCGTAAAGCCGTTTGCCGTAAGCTGCTGTGCGATGGAATGATTTAAGGCTTTGTCGTCCTCTGCAAGTAAAATGCGCATGGGTGCGTTGTTCCTCCTTTGTTCCGCATTGTGTATGCTTTCTATTTTAATGCGTTTTTCTTGAGTTTAAAAACAGTATAGCACAAAGTTTCTCTAAAGTATCTCTAATTAAGGAAATATTAAGGAAACATAAATCCATAAAGAACTATAGATATCGTGATAAAAATATGATATACTAAGGGCATGACAAAAATGTTCTTTTCTCAATGAAAGGGGTGAATGTATGCCAAATAATGAAAAAGAATATAATGGATATCTCTTGGATCAGCTTGAATTGATTGAACGGCTTGAAATGGTAATAGAAGAAAATAACATTGAGGCAGTAAAAAAACAGCTTGCGCTTGAAAAGAAATTTGTGGAGCGGAAATTGTATCAGAAGCCGCCGATCAAGGGTGAATAGGCTTCATAAAATTGGAACAATTAATATAGATTAAAAAAGGAAAGTAGGCGGTTGTATGTCATTAGAAGAACAAAAAGAAGTAGCGATTAACCGATACGTAGATTTAATGCGGATAAAAGCGCATGAAACAGGGGAAAACAAAGAATTGGAATATCAGATCAGAGTTGCAAAGGTAAAGCTGGCAAGCTTTGGGATTGACTATTCGGAATTGGAACTGTAATCGAAAGCAAATGTTTATTAAAAAGTGTGACATCTTAAATCAAAATAAGAGTTCACACTTTTTTCATTTTATAAAAATACAACAAAATCATTCCTTAGAGATTTTTTAGAGAAACCTCTGCTATGATGTCATCATACACCAATCTGCAAAGCTTGAAGACAGGGTTGGTATGAAAGGAGTATGGATATCAAAATGAAGCATCAAATTGTGAAAAAAATAACAACGAAAGCGGCGGCTTTTGCGATAGCCCTCGCCTTATGCGCAGGGCTTACAGCCTGCCAGTCCGGTGGCGGGCAGAATGCCGACATGCAGACCGGCGCGCAGGCAGGAACGCAGCAACAGCAGTCAAGCGCGCCCACAGCAGAAGAGGGCGGCGACGCCGTAAGCATGGGGCGTTATGTGGAAAAGCAGGCGGAGCTTGGGGAAGGCATGGAAGGGCATTCCTACATGGTGCGGGACGGCAAAAATGTCAAGATGTTTGCGTACGGCTCGACCTTTTATACGTCGGAGGATAACGGAGACACTTGGAGCGGAACCGAACTGGAGTGGTATGAGAAGCTGCAGGAGGATAATTATGTCATGCAGACCGCGTTCACAAACGACGGAACCTATGCCATTCAGTATTCCCCGCTTTCCAAACGCGAGGACACCTTAAAGGAGGGCATGGCAGGCGACATGGGGGTGGATACGGAAAGCTCTGAGGACGAAGGGCAGACGAAACTTGACCCGCATCTGATGATTGTCAGCCCTGACGGCACGCAGAAGGAGGTGCCCGTGCAGTTTTCGTCGGACGATATGTATGCAAGGCAGCTGCACTTTACGCAGGACGGACGGCTGTTTATGGTTACCTTTAATAAGGGCGTGTACGAGGTTGACGTGGAGACGGGCGCGCTAAACAGGCTTTGCACGATTGAAGACAACGCAATGACAATGGAAGTGCAGGGCAAGCTTTTGATGCTTGTCACCTACGACGGCGTGCTCCTTTATGACATGGAGGGCGAGCGCTTTCTCGAGGACGAGGTGCTTGACGATTTTGTGAAGGAAACCTACAATGGGGCGACGGATTACGGCAACTGCTACAATATGTATGCATTTTTCGGCACGGAAGATGAAAACGCGGTCTATATCGCGGGCGGCAAGGGACTGCACCGCCATGTCATCGGCGGAGCCGCGGTTGAGCAGGTGATTGAGCCGGGACTTTCGTCGTTTGGCAATCCTTCGCGCGATATTGTACATGCGATTGCGCTGGAAAATGAGGAGTTTCTGGCGCAGTTTAGCGATGGGGCGGTGGTGAAGTTTTATTATGACGAGACGGTGCCGACGGTTCCAAGCGACAGGCTTTCTGTCTATAGCCTGAAAGGCAATGACACGGTCAGACAGGCGATTGCGGCGTATCAGACGGCAAATCCCGGCGTGTTTGTGGAGTATGAGGCGGCGCTTGACGCGGACGGGATTACGCGGGAGGACGCGCTGAAAAATCTGAGCACAAGGCTGTTAAACGGCGAGGGACCGGACGTGCTCATTCTTGATGAAATGCCGATTGATACGTATGTGGAAAAGGGTATTCTGATGGATATGAGCGATATTGTCACGGAGGTAAAAAACAGCGACGGACTGTATGAAAATGTGGTTGAACCGTTTGTGACGGACGGCAAGATTTATGTGGTGCCGATGGAGTTCCAGCTTCCGCTTGTGATGGGCGATAACCGGTATGTGGAGCAGTCGAGAACCTATGAGGGCTATGCGCAGGCGGTTGAGGCGCTTCGCGGCGAAAATCCGGAGGGTATGATTATCAGCGACTGCAATGAACAGGGGATTACAAGGCGGTTTCTTGATGTCTGTGCGCCTGCTTGGAAAAATGAGGACGGCAGTATCAATGAAAAGAACATTCGGGCGTTTATGGAGCAGACCAAGAAAATTTTTGACGCGCAGATGAGCGGTTTAACGCAGAAACAGATGAGCGAATACAATGACAATGTGTCAAGGGTTTTCCAAAGCGGGGGCAGTGGTCAGCAGGATGAAATTGACTGGTTGTTTTATTGGAAAATGATTGAAGCGGGTGATTTTATGTATCATGATGTGAAAATGAGCAGTGGAACGGCGTATTCAATGGATAAATTTGCGGAGTCGCTTTCCATGCCAAGAAATGAGGGCTGTGAGAATATTTCCATCGGGCTGTTTGACGGGCAGAGCGAGGGCGTCTATATGGCGGAAACGCTGACGGGTATTAGTGCACAGAGCAAGAATGCCGAGGCGGCGAAATCGTTTGTGAAGCTAATGCTTTCGGAGGAAATTCAGACAAGTACGTTTCGTGGGCTTCCTATTAATAAGGCGGCGTTTGAGACGGCGCTTTCACAGTACGATGATACGCTGGAGAATGAGGAAGCTTATATGATGTATGGCGGTTCTGACCAAGAGGGCAATAGCTGGTTTTGGGAGTCATGGTGGCTTGACGATGCGCAAAAGCAGCAGGTTCGCGACTGGGCGGCGCAGGCGAAGACACCGCATATCACGGACGTCACGCTTGAGGACGCTGTAGAGAGCGCGTGCACGGAGTATTTAAAGGGCAGGCTTAGCCTTGACGATGCGGTTTCGCAGGTTCGCAGCAGCACCGCGATTTATATGTCGGAGTAAGGATTATCAACAATGTACAAAAAATGGTTTTTCGTTTTTATCACGCCAAGTCTTGTCGGCGTGGGGGTGTTTGTGGTGCTGCCGTTTGCGGACGTGGTAAAGCGTTCGTTTATGACCGTCATGTCGCAGGAATTTGTGGGGCTTGACAATTACAGGCGTGTTTTTTCCAATCAGGCGTTTGCGCTTGCGATGAAAAACACGCTGCGCTTTACGGCGACGGCAATCCCGCTGCTCGTCTTTGCCGGGCTTGTCATCGCGCTTGTGCTTGCGAAAATAAATGACACGCGTGTCATAAAAAGCCTGTACCTGTTTCCGATGGCAATGCCGACGGCGACGGTGGTGATTGTGTGGCGCATGTTTTTTTACAGGCAGGATTTTGACAGCCTTGTCGCGGGCTATTTATGGAAAAATTTAGGGTATACGCTGGTGCTTTGGCTTGCGGGGATTGCGGCAATTCCAAACGAGCTTGTGGAGGCGGCAAAGGTGGACGGCGCAGGGTGGATAAGGTGTCTGATTTATGTGAAACTGCCCTGCCTAAAGGGGAGCTTTTATACGATTGTGGTGCTGTCCTTTCTAAACTCGTTTAAGATTTACCGCGAGGCGTACCTTGTGGCAGGCTCGTACCCGAAGGAGGAAATTTACCTGCTGCAGCATATTTTTAACAACTGGTATGTCAATTTGGAGCTCGATAAGCTGTCCGCCGCGACGGTGATGGTGGGGGCGTTTTTGTTTGTGTTTATTATGGTGCTGAACAGGCTTTGGAATGGAGATTAAGGGTATGCGGCTTTTTAGACGGATTGTGAATAGTGCAGTGGCGATGACCGTTAAGCTGATGTTTATCGCAATGGGCGTGGTGATTTGCATGCCGGTCTTTTTAGTCGTGACAGGCTCGGTGATGGGCAGTTCGGATTTGCAGGAGTGTCTTGCGCCCGTGTTTTTGGAGGGGCAGGGCTTTGTCACATGGAAGCTCATTCCGCAGTACCCGACCTTGGAGCACTACAAACGCCTCTTAATTGAGACGCCGCAGTTTTTTATCCTGTTTTGGAACAGTGTCAAAATCACGCTGTTTATCCTTGCGGGGCAGCTTGTTGTCGGGGTGCCTGCGGCGTGGGCGTTTGCCGTGTACGACGTGCGTGGGAAGAACGCGCTGTTTTTGGTGTATGTGGTGCTCATGCTTCTGCCGTTTCAAGTGACAATGCTTTCAAGCTATATCGTGTTGGACAGGCTGTCACTGTTAAACACGCATTGGGCGGTGATTTTGCCGGCGGTGTTTAGTACGTTTCCGGTGTTTGTCACATACGGCGGGTTCCGGGCAATCCCAAAGGCGCTGATTGAGGCGGCGCGCATTGACGGGGCAGGGGAGTTTTACATATTTACAAGGATTGGCTTGTCGCTTGGAAAGGGCGGGATTTTGTCGGCGGTGGTGCTTGGCTTTTTGGAGTATTGGAATCTGATTGAACAGCCGCTTGCGTTTTTGAAGGAGAAGGCGCTTTGGCCGCTGTCGCTCTACCTGCCGGAAATCGACTGGACACAGGCGGGATTTTCGTTCGCGGCATCGCTTGTCATGCTGATTCCGGCGGTGTTTGTGTTCCTTATGGGGCAGGATTACTTGGAGCAGGGGATTATTTACTCAGGACTAAAACAATAGGGTGCGTTCCTTGGGAATTTTGGAGTGGTATGGGATATGGAAAAGAATAAAAAATGGGTACGGCTGTTGTTGCTCTTTTTGGCAGTGATGTGGCTTTTTACGATTATTTCAAAAAGTATCTACGTGTCGAGGCTTGCGAGGGTGAAGACCGATGTGCTTTCCAAAAAATATATCGAACATATTGTCGAGGCGGACGGCATTGTCCTTGCGGGTGGCGAGGTGGCGGTCAACGCGCTCGCGGGGCTTCGTGTGGAGCATATTGCAGTGCAAAAGGGCGACTTGGTGCAAAAGGGCGAGGTGCTTTTCACGGTGGATTTGCGTGATTTGGAGGAGCTGATTGCCGATAAGGAGGCACAGCTTGCGCGCTTGGAGCTTCAGCTTGGCACGGCGCAGTTTAATGAGGTGCTCGACGCGCAGAAGAAGGAGATTGCGCGGCTGTGGGCGCAGGAGGATTATGCGAATGCCGATAAGGAGACACAGCTTGCCCTAGACCGTGCGCAGAGCGCGCTTTTGGACGCGCAGAATGATTTGAACAAGCATTTGGACACCAGCGCGCCGCATACGTCGGGTTCTTCGCGGAAAAAGGCGTGGGAGAAGTATAACGACTGGAAGAAACAACGTTACGCATTGGAGGATAAGATTGCGGAGCTTGAGAAGGAGATTGAACGGCTAAAGGGCGAGCTTGCGGACGCGCCAGAGGAGGAGACAGACACGGACGCAGACGTGGCGGACAAAGAGGAACAACTTGCAAAAAAGGAAAAGGAGCTGGAGGAATGTAAGGCGGAGCTGACCGATTTGGAGCGCAATCCCGTTTCACAGCCCGATTATTCAGCGGAGGAGAGTGCGTATGACGCGTGGCAGCAGACGAAATCGGGCTTGGAGGACGCGGTGCAGACGGCGAAGCACGCATTGGAGGACGCGAAGCTTGCGCGGGAGAGTACACTGCGCGGGAAGCGGCGCGACTTGGCAAGCGCGGAGGTGACGGTAGCCGCAGACGCGACGATTGGCATTTACAACATGGACATTGCCGCGTTGCAGAGCGAGATTGCGGATTTAAATGATGTGAAAAGCAATCAGGGCTGTGTGGCGGCAAAGGCGGACGGGTATGTCTCGGAGATTCTTGTTGCGACAGGACAGCGCACGGCGGACACGGCTGCAATGCTGCTTGCGGATACGACATCGGAGTATATGTTCCGATTTGGCATTTCAAAGGAAGAGAGTAAGTATGTACAGCTTGGCGACAGCGTCGAACTTTCCTTAAATTCTGCAGACCACAAAAAAGTGACCGTGACGGCGGACTATATCGAGGAGAATACGGCGGGCGGCTATGACGTGACATGCAGGCTTGGCGACGCGAAGGCGCCGATTGGATCATACGGCGTGGCAAAGCGGACAGTTCAGGGCGAGATGTATTCAAGCACGGTGCCGATTGATGCGATTTTGGAAGAGAATAAGGTGTATTATCTGTTTACGGTGAATGAGAAGACAGGGATTTTGGGGAAGGAGTATTATGTGGAGCGGCTGAAGGTGAACATTACGGACAAGAACGACCGCTATGCCGCGATTGAGGGCGCCGCGATTGGCGCGGATACGCAGATTGTTATTTTTTCGTCAAAGGAGTTGAAGCAGGGGGAGAGTGTCAGGCTGCAGGAGTAGGGAGGTAAAGTTATCGGTTGTGTTTTGGGGTAATTGTGTCTATAATAAATTTAGGAGCAGATTGTTTGGCAGAAATGGGGGATTGGTTATGGACGCATTCAGAGAAGAAAAAATTTATACGATTGAGGATATTTATGCGTTGCCGGACGGAGAGCGTGCGGAGTTGGTTGACGGAAAGATTTATTATATGGCACTGCCAAGCAGGAGACATCAGGATCTTATTTTTTCGATATCACGAAAAATAGCGGATTATATTGACGCAAAAAAAGGCGGTTGTAAAGTTTATTTGGCACCCTTTGCAGTATTTTTAGACAAAAACAATCAAAATTATTTTGAACCTGACATTTCCGTTATCTGTGATTTATCAAAATTAGACGAGAAAGGCTGTCACGGCGCGCCTGATTGGGTGATTGAGATTGTATCGCCAAGCAGTAGGCAGATGGATTATCTTACAAAGCTTCTCCGATATCAGACGGCAGGTGTGAGAGAGTATTGGATTGTTGACCCCCAAAAAGAACGCGTGACGGTCTACTTTTTTGAAAAAGAAAACGTTGAAGAATATATGTTTGGAGAGGAGATCCCCGTTGGGATTTATGAGGGATTTTCCATAAAAATAGAATAACCTTTTATGAAAAGAATACAAAAAGCATTTGGCGCATAAAAACCCAAATGCTTTTTTCTTGAGCGCTATCTTCGCTTCATGACGCGGATCAGCTGTAAAATTGCAGTCACCTCTTCTTCAGTCAGACCCGACAAATCAATCTCCTGATACCGTTCCAGCCCCAGCAGATAATCGGTACTCATGTGAAAAATCTTTGAAATATGGATCAGAATATCATAGGAGGGCAGGCGCAGCCCGTTTTCATAAGCGCTAATCACCGACTTTGTAACGTCCAGCTTTCGGGCAAGCTCTGCCTGTGTCATATCTTCTTTGCGGCGCAAAGTACGCAGTATCTTTCCAAAGTCAACCATAAGAAAACCTCCTAATCAGTATCATACTATGAAAATTATACTCTAATGGTTGACAAAATGTTTATATAGTTGGCTTTTAGGGCGAATAAGAATATAATACAACAGACGGAACATGCAATATTTTAGAACTTTGTCAACTGACAGTGACTATTAAGAGAGGACCAATTAATGATGGATTGTACTTTTTGCGGAAAACAAATTGCGGACAACGCGGTATATTGTCCGTACTGCGGATAACGGGACAGGATTGATCAAAGAAACAGGCGGTGTTACCGAGTCGGAGGACATGGAAGAAGGCAGTGAGATCAATAACTCGGAGGACACTGCAGAAAGAGGGGTTATTTAACAGATGAAAAAATATTTACAAAAAGAAATGATTAGGAAAAAAATGAAAGCATTCAGGATACTCTCGGCGGTGCTCGCCGTATCAATGGTGCTGTCAACGGCGCTGACCGCACACGCGCAGATACTGTTCCCCAATATGAAACAGACCGAGGACGGGAAAATCGAAATGACAAGTACGGGGGTTGAACTCGGTGATAAGAACGGCGAAATCCATTGGTTTGATACCTATTGCGGATATCCGTACGGCGTCCGCAAGGAGTATTACGACGTCGAAAAGCCGTGGGGCACGGTCACGCAGGTTCATATCTACCTTGAATGTTATCTCACCGATTATATAAAGGAACATGACGCATAGAAGCGTCATCTGAAACAGAAACAACCAAAGACGTTGAGACAGTGGAAACCATTGAAACAGCAGAAGACGTCGAGACAGTGGAAACCATTGAAACAGCGGAAGATATCGAAACGACAGAAAATATTGAGACAGTACGCATTATTGAGCTGAATAAGGACGCGATGGAACGTCTGGTGAAAGCGGTCATGGATAACGACAACAGGAACAGAAAGAAGTACCTGACGAAGGAAGAAATCATGGAGGCGGCAGGTGAACTGAATAGAGCGTGAGGATTAAACTATTTTTCTGTTCGGATATTGGCGGTGCATAAAAAAGAAAATAAAAAGATTTCTTTATATTTCTATATTTCACTGGAAAAGATTTACATAATAATATATAATTATTATTAAATTTTATGTGAAATCAAATTAGGAAAATGACGTGGTTGTTTCACAAGCATCTACCAAGGAAATCTTAAAAAGCAGAGGGATTACTGTGAAAAATAAATTTTTCACAGGGCAAATATGTGCTTACGCTCAAATTCGCAGTCTTATGTTACCTTAGATGAGCCTTATCTGATAACTGCAGACCACGGCGACGCTTATCCGCGCGGCATTCTGCTGTCAAAGCATACCAAAGCGGGCGAGAAGAATACGTACTTTACATCTCAGAAATCAGCGCAAACCATAACTGCGCTTCAACTTGGAGGCGCTCCTCCAAGTAATATTACAGACGCTTCTGTAGGCGGACTTGAGGCATTGGATACTTCATATTTGGTTTTTGGAAATTCGGTTGACCAAACCACACAGCCGTATGATCGATGCTATTGTGGGCACAGGAGACTACAGTGATTGAAAATAATGCGCCCTAAAGAACAAAAGACGTAAAGTGCGTCCTGCTCAATGGAGCCGGCGAGCCTGTTTCAGGAATTTACAGTTTTGCGGGCGGTCTTTCGGACTGCAAACCGATTCTGATTGACGGAAAGCTGGTTTGGTACTATACAAACAAGAGCGCTCCTAAATTCTGTACGCTCATTCCGGAGGATGTCAGAAAACAGCCGCGCTGATTGCATCAAGAATTTATCGGACAAGCACTGAATTTTGCAGGCGCCGATTCTCTTCTGTACTGGGATCCTCGGCGCTTGTTTCTGAAGGGGTAGTATGCTTTACACTTTTCGCATAATCCGCTATAATGATTAAAAACGGACTGCGGTGCGTTATGTTAAGGCAGTTTGATACATCATTGGAAAATCAGGGGTTAAAAGGTATAATATATGAAGAAGAAAATAACCGACACGGTGAATACGCAAAAAGAGGTACAGACAAAAACAAAAGCAGCAGTAAAAAACCGCGAAATCCGTTGGGACAGATTGGACAACACAGCGCACCTGTTCCCGGTAATCGCAGGCGACAGCATGAGCAACGTCTACCGCATCAGCGTAACACTCACCGAGCTGATACAGCCGGAGCCATTACAGCGCGCGCTTGACATCGTGCTTCCCAAATTTGACGGATTTAACCTGCGCCTTAGGCAGGGCGTATTTTGGTATTACTTTGAGGAAAATGGAAAGCCTGCGCCGCGCGTGCGGGAGGAGAACACGTTTCCATGCCGCTTTATCTATCCAAACAGAAACAACAGCTACCTGTTTCGGGTGACGTATTACAAATACCGTATCAATCTGGAGGTATTCCATGTACTCACCGACGGCATGGGGGGCATTAATTTCCTAAAGGAGCTTACGTACCAGTACCTGCGCCTTGTGCACCCTGAGCTAAAAGGCGACAGGGGAGACGAGCTTAACAGTGCCACGTCCCTAAACCGTGAGGACAGCTTCTTGAAAAATTACCGCAAAAGCTCGCAGAGAGGCTATCAGACAAAAAAGGCGTATTTAATCAAGGGTGAAAAGCTAAGCCCCGGCGAGTTCGGGCTGATGCACGGCTATATGAAGGTACCGGAATTAAAGGCAGTCTGTAAGCGTTATGGCGTGAGTATCAATGAATACTTGGTGTCGGTCTTTGTGTGGAGCGTTTATCAGGAATGTATGCACAAAATGCCCGCAAAGCGTCCGATACGGGTTGCGGTTCCCGTCAATTTAAGACCGTATTTTAACTCGATTACGACAAAGAACTTTTTCGTCATGGTGTCGGCGGAATTTGCTCCGACGAAGGAGGAGTATGTGTTTGAGGAGGTCATAGAGGCGGTAAAGACCAGCTTGGAGAGTCAGATTAACAAGGAAAATTTAGAAAAGCTGTTTTCCTATAATGTGTCAAATGAAAAGTTTTTTATCGCGCGTGCCGTTCCGCTTGTTGCAAAAAACCTTGCAATGCGCATTATTTACACGCAGTCGGCGCTTGCGAACACGACGACCATCACCAACATCGGAAACCTTTCGGTGGACGAGGCATATCAGCCGTATGTGGAAATGTTCCATTCGTGCCTTGCCATGTCGAAGGGGCAGCATATAAAAGGAAACATATGTTCTTATGGCGATACGTTGGTTTTTACGTTCAGCTATGACATTGCGGACGCGTCGGTGCAGCGGTGTTTTTTCCGCAAAATTGCGTCGGACGGCGTCGGTGTGGAGATTGACAGTAACGGGGTGAATTATGAGTAGGTGTAATCAGTGTAAAATCGAGGTGCTTGACGAGGCGCAGCACTGCCCGCTTTGCCAGTCGGCGTTAGAGCACACGATTGAGGTGGAAAATATGTATCCCGATATCCGTATGCGGGCGAGAAAGCTTGTGCTGATTTCGCGCATTTTTCTGTTCCTTGCGATTGTGGCGGAGATTGTTTTGGTCAATGTGAGTATTTATTTGGACTGGAGTTCCATTGTGTACCTGATTTGCGGTATGGGGCTTTTTTACGGATACATGGTAATCCGCTATGCGATATTGGGGCGCAGCGGGTATATCGCAAAGACGATGGTGCTTACGAGTTTGGCGCTTGCGCTGCTTGTGGCGGCGGATTTTGTGGTGGGCTATAACGGCTGGTCGGTGAACTATGTGCTGCCGTCAGGGATTTTACTGATTGACGCGGGCGTGGTGTTCATGATGGTGATTAACCGCAAGAACTGGCAGAGCTATATAATGCTGGAGCTTTTTATGGTTCTGTGCGGCGGCGTGATGCTGGTGCTTTACCTGTTTGGCATTGTGACAAGTCCGGTGATGTCGTCGGTGGCGTTTAACGTGTCGGTCATTTTGTTTCTTGGCACGGTGATTATCGGCGGCAGGAGGGCGCGGGTGGAGCTTAAGAGACGGTTTCATATTTAAATAGTGAAAAAATATCATGTGTGCAAATTCGGCTGTCTTGTGAAAAAAATCACAAAATAGCCGAATTTGCATTTTTCTTGGTTGAAATCGCATACCACATAAGGCAGTTTATTGGTATAATGCTTATATCGGTTGAGAAAAGATTGTAAAAAGTGTGCAAAATGACCAAATACATCTTTTCTTACGAAAAAAATTTTAAGGGAGGAATACTTAAAAATGAAGAAGAAATTACTTTCACTTGTTCTTGTTGGCGCAATGTCAACAGCAATGCTTGCAGGCTGCGGTAATTCATCAGCGCCGGCAGCAGATTCACAGGCACCGGCAGCGGACGCGCAGACACCCGCGGCTGACACACAGACACCGGCAGCAGATACATCATCATCTGACAATGCGGCAGGTGGGGAACAGACGCTTACCGTATGGTGCTGGGACCCTGCATTTAACATGAATGCAATGTATGAAGCAGAGAAGGTATATCAAAAGGATCATCCGGACTTTAAACTGAATGTCATTGAGACACCTTGGGAAGATGTACAGACAAAGATTACAACGGCGGCAACGTCAGGTGATTTAAGCACATTGCCGGATATTTTACTGATGCAGGATAATGCATTCCAGAAAAATGTAATCAGCTTCCCGAATGCGTTTGTTGACCTGACAGGCAGTGGTGTGAACTATTCTGATTTTGCAGCAGGAAAAACAGCATATTCTGTAATCGACGGTAAGAATATGGGCGTTCCGTTTGATAACGGTGCTGTAGTCGGCTGCTACCGTTCTGATATCCTTGAGCAGGCAGGTCTGACAGTTGATGACTTTACGGATATTACATGGGATCAGTACATAGAGAACGGAAAGAAAGTATTAGACGCAACAGGAAAGCCCCTCATTTCCATGCAGGCAGGCGAATGCGATTTGATTATGATGATGCTTCAGTCAGCAGGCTCTTCTTTATTCAATGAAGATGGCACTGCGAATATCGTAAACAATGATACCCTGAAGATTGTTATGGAGACCTATAAAGCTTTGAAGGATTCCGGTGTTCTTGTAGAAGTAAATAGCTGGGATGAATATGTTGGATCGTTCATAAGCGGTGATGTTGCAGGTACGATAAACGGATGCTGGACTATGGCTTCCATTCAGACGGCAGAAGACCAGTCAGGTAAGTGGGCGCTTACCAACATGCCAAGTCTTGTCGGCGCAACAGGTGCAACCAATTATTCAAATAACGGCGGTTCTTCATGGGCGGTAACTGCAAACTGCCAGAATACGGAATTAGCGTTTGATTTCCTTGCAAGCACATTCGCAGGAAGCACAGAGCTGTATGATAATATCCTTCCGAGTGGTGCACTTGCAACATGGGCTCCGGCAGGTGAGTCAGATGCATATGCTGTACCGAATGACTTCTTTGGAGGAGATGCTGTTTCTGCTAAGATTGTAGAATTTTCTACAAAGGTACCTTCTAATATTACAGGCGTTTACTATTATGAAGCGCGTGACGCTGTAGCAACGGCAATCACAAACTATATCAATGGTTCTGACATTGCGACAGAGCTGGATACAGCAGAGAAGACAGTAAACTTTAATATGGGTAAATAAAATATCATATTCAATTACCGGGGGAATGGTTCTCACAGGCTGTTCCCCTTTTTAAAAGGAGGAAAAGGAGGGATTTTTGTGAGTAAGTCATCCAAGAAAATGACATTAAGCAGAAAGCACAATCTTACCGGATGGGTGTTCTTAGCGCCGGGAGCGCTGCTAATCCTTTTTATGAGCTTTGTCCCAATGGTAAAAGCGTTGCTATTATCATTTAAGACAGGCGTGGGTGCAGCGACTACTTGGTGTGGAATTTCGAACTATGTCCGGATGTTTGAGGATGCGGTATTTATACAGTCCATTAAGAACACGTTTTTCTACTTAATCATTCAAGTGCCGATCATGCTGATTTTTGCCTTGATATTGGCATCGATACTGAATAATAGAAACCTTCGGTTTAAGGGAATTTTTCGTACCATGATTTTCCTTCCCTGCGCAACTTCGTTGGTGGCATATGCAGTTATTTTCCGTTCTTTATTTGCAAATAATGGTATCATTAATTTGGTATTGGTTAATCTTGGAATATTGGATCAACCGTATTCGTTCCTTACACATGCGACAAGTGCAAGAATTGTGATTATCATCGCGCTTCTCTGGCGTTGGACGGGATATAATATGGTATTTTATCTGTCAGGATTACAGAATATCGAGTATTCCGTTTATGAGGCGGCAAAAATTGACGGAGCCAATGCAGTTCAGACGTTTTTCAAGATTACGGTTCCATTGTTAAAGCCTACGATTTTGCTGACTGCGATTATGTCTACAAACGGTACGTTGCAGTTGTTTGATGAGTCCGTCAACCTGACAGATGGCGGCCCGGCGAATGCTTCTATTACAATGTCACATTACATATATAATTTATCGTTTAAATATGTGCCCAATTTTGGATATGCGGCGGCGATGTCGTTTTTAATCTTAATTTTGGTTGCTGTGCTGGCATTCTTGCAGATGAAAGTAGGTGATAAACGTGACTAAAGGCAAAAAATTTGGTATGTATCTGTTCTTGTGTATTGTATCCTTCATATCCGTTTTTCCGCTGTATTGGATGGTCTGCGCGGCTACGAATAAGAGCGCTGATGTCGTTAGCGGGCGTTTGATTCCGGGAACGTATTTTTTGGAGAATGTGAAGAATCTGATGGCAAATCAGAATATTGGAAGGGCTTTGGGAAACTCTTTTAAATATGCCATTATTCTGACAGTGATTTCGCTGCTTGTCAGTTCATTGGCAGGTTATGGCTTTGAGATTTATCACGATAAGGCAAAGGACACGGTGATGAATATCATTCTGTTGGCGATGATGGTTCCGTTTGTGGCAACGTTAATTCCGTTGTTTCAGATGATTTCTACCGCAGGGTGGCTGAATACGACGATTGGCTTTATTCTGCCAACCATTTCCACGCCATTTTTGATCATGATGTTCCGGCAGAGTGCGAGGTCGTTTCCGCATGATATTATGGAGGCGGCGAGAATTGACGGACTTTCGGAAATAAGAATCTTTTTCCAGATGTTCATGCCGACAATGCGGTCGACTTATGCGGCTGCCATGACGATTACTTTTATGAATGCATGGAATAGCTATTTGTGGCCGAAGGTTATCATGACAAACAGTGACAGCCAGACAATGCCGATGGTAGTTGCCAATCTGACGCAGGGTTATGTGACAGATTATGGTATGCTGATGCTCGCGGTACTGATTTGTACACTGCCGACAGCGATTGTATTCTTCTGTCTGCAGAATGCGTTTGCGGAAGGTATTACCGGTGCAGTCAAATAAGTCTGATATGGCAGGCTTTGCTGTTTCAAAACAAAACGATTCAATGTGGTTTATAGTAAAAAGAATAGTATGAGGATAAGTTATGGCAATGTTTGATTATGGAAAAGTAAAGGATCCGACATTTTTTAAGGAGAATGTGCTTGCGGCACATTCTGCACATATGACTTATGCGGGGAAAGGTGAGCTGTCAGGAATGGGCAGCTCACTTGTCACCTTGCTGGACGGTGTGTGGAAATTTGCGTATGCGCCGAATTACCATTCCGCGATTAAGGGGTTTGAGGCGCCTGATTATGATTGTACAAGCTGGGCGGATATCCGTGTTCCGGCGCATATCCAGATGGAGGGGTATGATATTCCGCAGTATGCTAATGTACAGTATCCGTGGGACGGACGCGAGGAGCTTGTGCCGGGGGAAATCCCGACACGGTTTAATCCGGTTGCCAATTATGTGAAATATTTCACAATCCCTGAACAGATGAAGGGCATGGATATTCACATCAATTTTAGGGGTGTGGAGAGCGGCATGGCGGTGTGGCTCAACGGCGCTTATGTGGGTTACAGTGAGGACAGCTTTACGCCGTCGGAGTTTGATTTGACGCCGTACTTGAAAGACGGGGAGAATAAGCTTGCAGTTCAGGTGTTTAAGTGGACGTCCTCAAGCTGGTGCGAGGATCAGGATTTCTTCCGGTTTTCGGGAATTTACCGGAGCGTGGAGCTGCGTGCGATACCAAAGACGCATTTGGAGGATTTGTTTGTAAAGACGCTCTTTGACGGGAATGATTTTTCGAAGGCGACGTTTCGCGCTGCGATGAAGGTCAGCGGGACGGGCAGTCTGCGTGTGACGCTGCGGGACAAGGATACGGTGATTTTTTCGCGCACGGTGGACGCTGCGGCGGAGGTCCTGCTTGAGGAGCCTGTCAGTGCGCCGAAGCTTTGGAGCGCGGAGGAACCTTACTTGTATGACATGGAAATTGAGGTTTTGGACAGTGCGGGTGTGGTGACGGAATATATTCCGCAGACGGTGGGCTTTCGCAAATTTGAGTTAAAGGACAACCGTATGCTCATCAATGGAAAGCGCATTGTGTTTAAGGGGGCGAACCGTCATGAGTTCAGTTCCGTTTCGGGCAGGCATGTGTCGTATGCGGAGCTTGAGAAGGACATTGTGACGATGAAGCGCAACAATATCAATGCAATCCGTACCTGTCATTATTCTGATGATGTAGACATATATGATTTGTGTGACCGTTACGGGCTTTACATGATTGCGGAAAACAATATGGAATCGCATGGCACATGGGACGCATATATTCACGGTAAGAAGGAAGAGGATTTCATTTTGCCAAACGACAGACCGGAGTGGAAGGCGATGATGTCTGACCGCATTAATTCCTGCTTCCAGCGGGATAAAAACCACCCCGCGATTGTGATTTGGTCGGTGGGAAATGAGTCGTACGGCGGGAAAACGATTTTAGAGATGTCAGAGCAGTTCCGCGGGCTTGACGATACAAGGCTTGTCCATTATGAGGGTGTTTTTAACGACAGGCGCTACAATGACAGCTCCGACATGGAGAGCCGTATGTATGCAAAGGCGGCGGAGATTGAAGCGTATTTAGAGGACGAGAGTGCAAAGCCGTTTATCAGTTGTGAATATGCGCACACGATGGGCAACTCGTTTGGTGCGGTACAAAAATACACGGATCTTGCGGACAAGGAAAATTCGGGTTATCAGGGCGGTTTTATCTGGGATTATATCGACCAGTCCCTTTATAAGAAAGATCGGTACGGAAAATGGTTCCAGGCATATGGCGGCGATTTCGGGGAGCGTCCGACGGATTATAATTTCAGCGGAAACGGAATTGTTTACGGCGGGGAGCGCGATGAATCTCCAAAGATGCAGGAGGTAAAGTATCTTTATCAGAATATTGCCGTGACGGTTGGAAAAGAGGATTTTGAGGTATGGAATAAAAATCTTTTTGTGTCAACGGCTGATTTTGACTGTGTGGCGGAGCTTGCAAGGGACGGTGTGCTCATTGCGAAAAAAGCGCTTACGGACATTACTGTGGCGCCGGAGAGCAGGAAGCGGTTTCCGAATCCGTTTGAAGTGCCTGCACTTTGCGGTGAGTATGCGCTGACGGTTTCGTTCCGGTTAAAGGAGGATACGCTTTGGGCAGGGCGCGGTCATGAGGTTGCGTTCGGACAGGCGGTCATTGCAGTTGTTGAGGAAGCGGAAAAACCGGCGGATAAGCCGTTTACGGTGATTTATGGAAACCACAATATCGGCGTGCGCGGCGCGGAGTTTGATGTGCTTTTTACGGAGCTAAACGGCGGACTTTCCTCATACCGGTATGCCGGAAAAGAGCTGATTGAGGAAATCCCGAAGCCGAATTTCTGGCGTGCGCCGACAGACAACGATATGGGCAACGATATGTGTGTGCGTCAGGGGCAGTGGAAGCTTGCGAGCATGTATGCGACGCACAAGAGAGCAGGGATTGCAAAGCAGGACAGGCTTGGAAATGCGGCGTATGAAAATCCCGTGGTGCATGAGGAGAAGGATTTTGTGAGTGTACGGTATTTCTATTATCTTCCGACCGCACCGGCTTCGGAGTGCCAGCTTGAATACAAGGTTTATGGCGACGGACGGATTTGTACAACCCTTTCCTATGAGCCCGTGGCGGGACTTCCCGATATGCCGGAGTTTGGCGTGATTTTTAAGTTCAATGCGGACTATGACCGTGTGGAGTGGTACGGAAACGGTCCTGCGGAGACATATGAGGACCGAAAAATGGGCGCAAAGCTTGGCATTTACCAAAATATGGTTTCCGACAATATGGCGGCATATCTTGTACCGCAGGAGTGCGGGAACAAAACTGATGTTCGTTGGGCAAAAATTACGGACAGGAAGGGCAGAGGCATTTTGTTTGCGGCGGAGGAGGCTGCGATGAATTTCTCGGCATTGCCATATACACCGCATGAGATGGAGAACGCAAAGCACCCGTATGAGCTGCCTGAGGTGCACTATACGGTCGTGCGCGTGGCAAAGCAGCAGATGGGCGTTGGCGGCGACGATAGCTGGGGCGCTCCGGTGCATGAGGAGTATCATCTTGCGGTGGATAAAAAGCTGGAATTTTGCTTCAGCTTTCAAGGGATTTAGCGCCGCGCATTGCGCTTGCGGTATTCTGATGGCGCAAATCCTGTCTGTTTGTGAAAAATGCGGATAAACCAACTGACGCTCATGCCGCGTGAGACAGCGTAGAAAAGGAAACACTGCAAAACGCCGCATAGGTTTATTGGCTTATGCGGCGTTTCCTTGTTTTGCTATTTCGTTTCGTCGTCCGTATCCTGTGGATAAACAATGTGCAATGCGTCCCGTTCCTCACTGGTGATATTTGTAAACTGGTCAAATATGATAGAGAGGTCTGCCGATTTTGCACTGCATAGCAGATAGATTACATCGGAAAGCTGTGAAATGATGTCTTTCATGCGTGATGTACTGATTTTCGTGGATTTTGCGGGAGTATCCGGAACCGTTTTGATAATGTCTTGAATGTCCATTTGTACCTCTTTTAAATTCGTGCCAAATAATTGTCAAAAGCGTTTGAGTAAATGCTGCCATAGCATTCTGCGGAGATTTTTCCAGCCCTGTAAAGCCGGTATGCCTCTTGGCACGCTGATTTGAGCTGTGGTGAATTGCCGTAGTATTCACCGATTTTTTTCACTTTTTCAAGCTGTTCAAGCTCTAACACCGTGTATTTTTCAAACCTTTTCATTTCTCATTTGCCCCTTTATTGTAGTGTGGTTGTAATCATTTCCATGAAACGATTACGTCATTATTACATAATTATAACAAGTTACTTGACTTTAGGCAATAATATATGTACGATATTAATAAAAAATTGAAAAAAATGAAATATTTTTGGAGGATAATTTATGGAGACTTCAGAAGCTGTGAGAAGACCTGTTTACATAGTAGGGCACAAAAATCCCGACACGGATTCGATTTGTTCCGCGGTTGCGTATGCGTACCTGAAAAACGCGTGCGACGACGGCTGCGATTATATCCCTGCAAGGGCGGGGCAGATTAATCAGGAGACGCAGTACGTGCTGAACGCGTTTCACGCCGAGCCGCCCGTTTACCTGCATGATGTGATGACAGACGTGCGCGATATTGACATGAATGACGTGGAGGGCGTGACGCAGGATATATCGCTGAAAAAGGCATGGCATCTAATGCGTGATAGGGGTGATGTGACGCTTCCCGTGATAGAGGACAGAAAGCTTGCCGGCATTATCACAATCGGCGACATTGCGAATGCGTATATGGACGTGTATGACAACGCGATTTTGTCGCGCGCGCGGACTTCCTATAAAAATATACTGGAAACGCTTGACGCACAGATGATTGTGGGCGACGAGAACGGCTATTTTGAGAGCGGCGACGTGGTAATTGCGACGGCAAACCCGGACGTGCTGGAGGACTATATCCATAAGGGGGATATGATTATTCTTGGCAACCGTTATGAGACGCAGCTTTGTGCGATTGAGATGGGGGCGGCGTGCGTGCTGATTACGATGGGCGCGAAGGTGTCAAAGACCATTCAGATTTTTGCGGCGGAGCATAACTGCGTGATTATCAGTACGCCTTATGATACGGCGACGGTGGCGCGTTTTGTCAATCAGAGTATGCCGATTGGGTATTTTATGAGACGCGAGAAGCTGACCACGTTTAAGATTACGGACAAGACAGAGGACATTCGTGCGATTATGAAAAAGAAGCGTTATCACGATTTTCCGGTGCTTGACGAGGAGGATAATTACGTGGGCATGATTTCGCGCCGTATGCTGTTGAATTTGCGCAGGAAACAGCTTATTCTTGTGGACCACAACGAGGTGTCGCAGACCGTGGACGGAATTGAGTTTGCGGATATTTTAGAGGTCATTGACCACCACAGGATTGGTACGCTTGAGACGGTGGCGCCGGTGTATTTCAGGAACCAGCCGCTTGGCTGTACGGCGACGATTATTTATCAGATGTATCAGGAGAAGGGTGTGGAAATCCCGAAGAATATCGCGGGGCTGATGATGGCGGCGATTATTTCGGATACGTTGATGTTCCGTTCGCCGACAGTGACGGAGGTTGACAAGGCGGCGGCATATAAGCTTTCGGAGATTTGCGGCGTGGAGCCGGAGGAGTTCGCGCTTGACATGTTCGGCGCGGGAAGCAATCTGGGCGACAAGGACGCGGACGAAATTTTTAAGCAGGACAATAAGAGCTTCTCGGCAAACGGCTTCGAGTTTCGGGTAGGGCAGATTAATTCGATGAACAGCATTGAGCTGGACGAGATTAAGGAAAAGATTGTTCCTTATATTAAAGAAAAATTTGGAGAGCTGGAAGTGGATATGTGCTTTTTCATGCTGACGAATATTGTTTACGAAAAGACGGAGCTTTTATGCTTTGGCGAGAGGGCAAGGGAGCTTGTGCGGGAGGCGTTTAAGCTGCCAAAGGAGCAGAAGGAGTTTGTGCTAAAGAATTTGGTGTCAAGGAAGAAGCAGTTGATTCCGGCGTTTGTGTCGGTTTTGCAGCAGTGGGAGAAATAACGGGGAGATTTTCAATGGGGCAATTTCTGAATAAAGGAAATAAAAAATTTGCGGAGCTTGTCACGTCAAAATATTTTGTTGATAAGACGGTGTTGATTAATAAGCTGTTAAAGAAGGACGGAACCGAAAAATTTATTTGCAACAGCAGGGCGCGCAGATTTGGAAAGTCTGTAACGGCAGACATGCTTGTCGCGTATTTCAGCAAAGGGGCTGCTTCCAAGGAGTTGTTTGAGCCATTGAACTGTGAAAAGAATGCGTTGTTCATGCGGAATATGAACCAGTATGATACGATTTTTGTGGATATTCAGGCGCAGTTTGTTCAGGCGAAAAAGAAAAAATTAGAACCGAGTAACTATATAGAAAAAATATTGGTACAGGAGCTGAGAGCGGCATATCAGGAGATTGTTTCAGAGGATGACACGATCGCGGATGCCTTGGCAAAAATATATAATGAGACGGAAAATCAGTTTGTTATTATTTTTGATGAGTGGGACTATCCGGTCAGGGAAATTGAAGAGGGCTCCCAAGAGCGAACAGATTATATTGAATTTCTGCGTGGGTTGTTCAAAAACAGTGACGCAAAGGAGTATATCCGCTTGGCATATCTTACCGGAATCATGCCCATTGTCCGCACAAAGGGACAGTCTGCTGTCAATAATTTTGTGGAATATACGATGACAAATCCAATGGATTTAGCACAGGATATTGGTTTTACGCAAGAAGAGGTCTGGTTCCTTTGCGAGAAATTTGGTATGGGCTTTGACCAGATGAAGGAATGGTATAACGGGTATAACCTAAACGGCATTGCGATGTATAATCCGCTGTCGGTCGTGAGGGCGCTTTCTGCGGGGAGGTTTCAACAGTACTGGGCAACAACAGGAACTTATGGAGATATTGATGATTTGATTAATATGAATTTTGACGGTCTTCGGGAGGACATTATAAAAATGCTTTCGGGGAACAGGATACCAGTCAATGTATCAAACGGTAAAAATGATTTGCAGTCGTTTAAAAATAAGAGTGAAGTGATAACGGCTTTGATACATTTAGGGTATTTTGCTTATGATGCGGATATGAAGGAGGCATATGTGCCGAATAAGGAAATTCAGGAAGTTTTCTATCAATATATGGAGGATAATGAAAACGATAACCTGTCGCGGTTTATGCGGTTTTCCGAGAAGATATTGAATGCTGTGATGGAGGGAGATTTTGGGCAGACTGCAAGGCTGATACAAAGTGTGCACAATGATTTTGTTTCCGGTATCGAATACAATGACGAAAATTCACTGTCCTGTACCATTATGATTGCACTCATTTCCGCGTTCAGGTATTACCATAAACCCATTCGTGAATTTCCATGCGGTAAGGGCTTTGCGGATATTGTATATCTGCCATTGCGAAACCACCCGAATCGTCCGGTAATCGTGGTCGAGTTAAAATGGGATAAGAGCGCTGATGCGGCAATTTCACAGATTAAGAAAAAACAATATCCCGAGTCGCTAAGGGAGTACGCAGGTGATATTTTACTGGTGGGAATTGATTATGACAAAAAGACGAAGGAGCATGTATGTCAAATTGAAAGTTTGGGCTTGTGATTTCCCCCGAAACGCAAAAATACCGCAGAACCCATAAATTCTGCGGTATTTCGCACTATTTAAATAAATCGGAGTGACAAGATTCGAACTTGCGACCTCCACCTCCCTAAGGTGGCGCTCTAGCCAAACTGAGCCACACCCCGATATACATAAGCATATGTAGCCGTATCAACGACATGTATTAGTATACACATAATCCATACGAATGTCAATAATAAAAAGAATAAAAAAATATTGTAGGAAATTAAAAGAAAATATTGACAATTGTCAGACTATTTGATATATTGCTTATAGGTTCGTGACAACTCCATCACGAATGAATCACTTAACTCTTTTTCAATATAGTAATCCTTAAAAGAAAGTGTCCTTCCGGCAGTATCCTCCCAATTCTTTACTGCCGGATCGAGACTTTCTTTGTTTTACAGCCTTTTTTTGGCTTTTTCTTCTGAAATCAATATCTTTTCCCAATAAATCACAAAAATATGGTAAACTATAAATAAAAACAGCATACGATAACAGTGGACAGGTTTGTCCAAATTTAAGGGAGGACTTTCAATGGAAAGAGCACTGATAATAGGTGTGAATATAGGCACGGACAGGAAAACCAGCGCGGCGTTCGGACTGGCGATGGACGAGATGGTAAGCCTCGTAAAGGCATGTGACATGCAGCCTGTCGGGAGAATGGAGCAGAACATGGAGCGCGCGAACACGGCGACCTATATCGGCGCCGGAAAGGTGGAAGAGGTGCGTGCACTGGCGGCGCAGCTCGAGGCGGATATTGTGGTGTTTGACAACGGACTTTCGCCGATACAGCTTCGCAATTTGCAGCGCGAGCTCGATTGTCCGGTGATTGACAGGACGACGCTCATTTTGGAAATTTTTTCGACAAGGGCGCAGACAAGGGAGGCAAAGCTCCAAGTGGAGGTGGCGCGTTTACAGTACATGCTGCCAAGGCTTGTGGGGCTTCACGCGGCGCTTTCAAGGCAGGGCGGCGCGTCGGGGGCAATGAGTAACAAGGGCGCCGGGGAGAAAAAGCTGGAGCTTGACAGACGGCGTCTGGAGCAGCGTCTTACCAGCATGAAGCGTGAGCTGGAGGCGATTTCAGGCGAGCGCAGGACACAGCGCAAAAAGCGGGCAGAGTCGGGACTGCCGCGGGTGACGCTTGTGGGGTATACGAATGCGGGCAAATCAACTGTCATGAATATGCTCTTGTCCGCATATGTAGATAAGGAGGAAAAGCAGGTGCTCGAACAGGATATGCTGTTTGCCACGCTGGACACGACGGTACGGCGGATTGCGCCGCCGGATAAAAACGCGTTTTTGCTCTCGGATACAGTCGGGTTTATTTCCAACCTGCCGCACAGCCTTGTGAAGGCGTTTCGCTCAACGCTTGAGGAGGTGAAGGAGGCGGATTTGCTGCTGCAGATTATCGACTACTCCGACGAAAACCACAGGGAGCACATGCGGGTGACGGCGGAGACGCTGCGGGAGCTTGGCGCGGGCGACGTGCCGATGATTTATGTCTTTAACAAGGCGGATCTTTGCGGTATGGGGACGTTTGCGACCATACAGGGCGATGATAAGATTTACATGTCAGCGAAATCGCAAAGCGGGATTGAGGCGCTTCTTATGCTGATTGCGGGAAAGCTTGCGGGCGGTTACCGGGATTGCAGGCTGCTGATACCGTATCAGCGAGGAGATATTGTTTCCTATTTAAGTGAAAACGCGGTGGTTTATGAAACAAAATATCAGGAGACAGGCATCTACGTGGAAGCAAATGTAACGGTCAGGGACGCGGGAAGGCTTCAGGCATATCTGCTATAATTTTCCATATGGAAAACTTTTCCTTTGGTGAATGTTCACAATTTATTTAAACTTTGCTAATAAAAATATGGTATTCTATATAGGAGATACCGACAACCATAGGAAGCTTGATTGGAAAAGGATAAAGTATGAAGTGATGGACAGATTAAAGAAAAGGAAGGTTTTATTTGCGGCGGGGACGGCGGGCGTTGTCCTGCTCAATGCCGCGTCATGGAAAAGCAGGGCGTTTAGTGACTGGTATATGGCGTATATCTTTCCGGTCTGGCTCAATACATATGCGCGCCTTACAAGCCTTGTGGCGTTTTCGGTAGGGGAGGTCATGCTTGTGCTTGCGGTGCTTGTTACCGTATTTGGGGCGGGGTTTTTGGTCTTTCATCTGCTGAAAAAAAGAAAATATAAAAACGGGATAAAACGTTTCGGCGCCGTGTATGCATGGCTTGTGCTTGCGGTATGCTATATTATGACGCTCAACTGTTTTATTTTGTACCATGCGTCCGATTTTGCACAAAAGTACATGGTGAAGGAGGGGACGCGGCAGTATGAGGATGCGCTGCTTGTGGACGGCTCAAGGGAGGCGGTTGCAAAGGTGCGTACAAGTGCGTATTCCGCCAAGGAGCTTGCAATGCTTCGGGATTATATCGTGGAGCGGTGCAATGCGCTTGCAAAGGAGGTTGCGCGGGACGAGAACGGCGTGCCGTATTATGAGGGCGACCTTGTGGCGGCGTCAATGGACGCCATGCGCTTGCTTGGCGCGGAGTATGACCAGCTTTCCGGCTTTTATGTGACGCCAAAATATCTGACCTGCTCGGAATTTTTCAGCCAGCAGTATATTATGGGATATTATTTTCCGTTTTCTTTGGAGGCAAATATCAATTCTGTGATGTATGTGACGAACGTGGCGCCGACGGTGTGCCATGAGCTTGCGCACACGAAGGGCTTTATCAATGAGGACGACGCGAATTTGATTGGCTTTTTGGCGTGTATCCAGTCGGACGATGTGTTTCTGCAGTATTGCGGGTATCTGAGCGTTTTGAATTATGTAAACAATGACTTTTACGAGTCAATCCATCATGACAAGCAGAAATACCGCGCGCATGTGCGCATTAGCGATGTGGTGGCGGATGACAATATTTTCCTAACAAGAGAGGACTGGCAGGCGGTTGAGAAGAAAGCGGTCATCAAGACGGAGACTGTGAAAAAGGTATCAAACGCGTTTACGGAGACGACGCTGAAATTAAACGGCGTGGAGGAGGGAATGCAGCAGTACAATCATGTCGTGGAGCTTTTGCTGCTCTATTATGACGGGGAGTACGGGGATTAGACCAATCGGGAAAGGAATATGATTACGGGTATGGGAGATATTATTTCATATGTGGACGAATACGGGGGCTTTACCTTTGCGGAAAAGCCCTTTTGTGAAATTGACGGGTTGTTGTGCGCGCATTTTTCGTATTTTATCTTTACGGATATTGTGCCGTCTCCCACAGACAGCAGGCCGGCGATACGACTTAGCGACGCGGCGCAGAAAATTCACTGGGACAATTTTATTTCCGTGAAGTGGGAGCTTGAAAAAAACAGGGAGCTTTTTTACAAGACGGCATTTTCAAGAAGGTACCGCAATACAAAGCTGAACTTCTTGGTGGAGGAGACGGATTTGGAGCAGGGACTTCAATTTTGTGCCGTCACGTTTCTGCTTGGAAACGGCGACGTGTTTTTGTCGTTTCGGGGGACGGACGACGCGCTTGTGGGGTGGCGCGAGGATTTCAACATGGCGTATCAGACGCCGGTGGAGGCGCAAATCCGCAGCACGAACTACGTCAATGAGGTGGCGGAGCTTTTGGCAAGAAAGCGCAATTTAAGGCTCTATCTTGGCGGGCATTCGAAGGGCGGAAATCTGGCGGTCTATGCGGCGATGACCTGCAGGGACACGATTAAGCCGCGTATCGGACGCATTTACAATATGGACGGTCCGGGCTTTCGCCCTGATTTTATGGAAACGCTGGACTATGACGGCATGAAGGACAAGATTTTAAAGATTGTGCCGGACGAGTCGTTTGTGGGTATGCTGATGGAGCCAAAAACGGATTACGAGCTGATTAAGAGCAGCCAAATCGGCTTGCAGCAGCATATCTGCTTTTCGTGGAGCGTGGAGGGCGACCGGTTTGAGCGCGCCGAAAATCAGGTGCCTAAGCGAAAGGAGCTTTACGACCGGATTAACAACTGGATTTATGCGCTTGACAGGGAGCGCGTCGGTGCATTTATTGACGATTTGTTCCGACTCATTGAGGTCACGGAGGCGCGCACGCTCACGGATTTGAAGGAATTAAGCGGCGAAATGCCAAAAAAGCTGCATGAGCTTGCGCAGGAGTATGCGCAGATTAGCGAGGAGACGAAGCATACGTTTTGGGAAATCAGCCTGTTTTTGGTGGAAGTTCTTGTGGCAGACCAGCAGGAGCGGGTGAGCAGATGGAAGGCAATCGACAAAATCAGGCAGCGTCTGGAGCATTGAGAAACGGCGCAAACAGTGACGGTAAAGGCGTTATGTAAAAGCTTTCATAAAAAGTGACTGAAATGTGGTTGACTTTCTTGTGAAAACGATATAAAATTCAAATTGTAAGTGCTTACAGTTTTTTCCTGTAAGCGACGAAAGATTTTAAAATTGATAGGAGATAACAGTATGGAATTATTAAACGCAGCTAAGACCGGAAAAAAAGAAAGACCGATTAAAGTCCTTCAGTTTGGCGAGGGCAATTTCTTGCGTGCATTTGTGGATTATTTTATCGACATTGCAAATGAAAAAGGAATGTTCGACGGAGACATTGTTTTGGTAAAGCCGATTGACGGTTCCGGAATTTTAAACATGTTCCATGATCAGGACTGCCAGTATACGGTCTGCCTAAGAGGAATCGTTGACGGTGAGCCGAAGGTGGAAAAGCGGGTAATTACAAGCGTTGCGGACGTTGTGGACGCTTACGCGGAATATCAGAAGTACAGTGATTTCGCAAAATTAGAGTCCCTAAGATACATTGTTTCCAACACGACGGAGGCAGGTATTGTCTTTGATGATACGGACAAGTTTGAATTAGATCCTCCTAACACATATCCCGGAAAGCTCTGTAAATTCCTTTATACAAGATATAAGCACTTTAACGGCGCGATGGACAAGGGGCTTGTCATGCTGCCGGTAGAGCTGATTGACGACAACGGCATTATGTTAAAGAAATGCGTTGTTGAATTTGCAAAGCTTTGGAATTTGGAAGAGGGCTTTTTGACATGGCTTGACGATGCGTGCGTATTTACTTCCACACTGGTAGACCGTATCGTTACGGGTTATCCGAGAGACGACGCGGAGGAGCTTTGGAAAGACTTCGGATACCGCGACAATATCGTTGTTACGGCAGAGCCGTTTGGTCTTTGGGTTATCGAGAGCGCAAAGGACATCAGCAAGGAGTTCCCGCTTCCCGAGGCAGGCTGCCCTGTTATCTTTACGGATAATCAGAAGCCGTATAAGCAGAGAAAGGTTCGTATCTTAAACGGCGCACATACATCTTTCGTTCTTGCTTCTTATCTTGCAGGAAACGACTATGTAAGAGAGTCTATGGAGGATGAAATTATCGGCAACTTCATGCATCAGACGATTTATGATGAAGTCATTCCGACACTGGATCTTCCGAAAGAAGACCTGCTTGAGTTTGCGCAGGCAGTGAACGGAAGATTTAAAAATCCGTACATCAAGCACGCGCTGCTTGCAATTTCACTGAACTCGGTATCAAAGTGGAGGGCAAGATGTATGCCGTCGCTTTTGGTTTATGTGGAGCGCAAGGGTGAGCTGCCAAAGCACCTGACCTTCTCGATTGCGGCGCTGATGGCATTCTACACGGGCAGCGAAATCCGTGAGAAGGCGTTAATCGGTCACAGGGACGGACAGGAGTACAACATTATGGACGACGCGGCAGTGCTTGAGTTCTTTGCGGCAAACAGCGCGAAGCCTTCTGCGGAGTTTGTAAACGCATATTTGAGCAATGTTGACTTCCACGGTCAGGATCTGACACAGGTAGCAGGTCTTGCGGACGCGGTTACGGCTTATCTTGAGGACATCAGGACGCTTGGCATGAGAAAGGCAATTGAAAAGAATTTTTAATAAATAGAGGATTAAGAATGGCAAATTTTATTAAAATCAATGAAAACGATAATGTGGCAGTGGCGCTTGACGTCATTGCCGAAAACACCACGCTTGACGTGGCAGGCACGCAGGTGACGACGACGATGGAAATTCCGGCGGGACACAAGTTTGCGCTTGTGGATATGCCGGAGGCGACGCCGGTCATTAAGTACGGTTTCCGCATTGGAAACACGACTGCCGCAGTGAAACAGGGTGAGTGGATTCACACGCACAATTTAAAGACAGGCTTGGGCGATTTGCTGGAGTATTCGTACGAGCCGGATTTTGCCGAGGAGAAGTTCACGGAGGACGCAACCTTTATGGGCTACAACCGTAAGAACGGCAAGGTGGGCGTGCGCAATGAGATTTGGATTATCCCGACGGTTGGCTGTGTCAACAATGTGGCGAGCAAGATTGCGGAGCTGTCAAAGGATTTGGTATGTGAAAATATCGAGGCAGTGTGCGCATTCCCGCACCCGTACGGCTGTTCACAGATGGGAGACGATCAGGAGCATACAAGACAGATCCTTGCAAACCTGATTAACCACCCGAACGCAGGCGGCGTGCTTGTGCTGGGGCTTGGCTGTGAGAACAGCAATATTGACGTATTAAAGGGCTATATGGGCGAGATTGACACGGACAGGGTGAAGTTCCTCGTATCGCAGGAGAGCGACGACGAAATCGCGGAGGGTGTTGAGATTGTTAAGGAATTGGCAAAGTATGCTTCCCAGTTCAAGCGCGAGCCGATTAGCGTGTCAAAGCTTGTGATTGGCATGAAGTGCGGCGGCAGCGACGGATTTTCGGGTATTACGGCAAATCCGACGGTCGGACGTTTCTCGGATATTCTGATTAGCAAAAAGGGTACAACCATTCTGACAGAGGTGCCGGAAATGTTTGGCGCGGAGACGATTTTGATGAACCGCTGTGCAAATGAGGAGCTGTTCAATAAGACGGTTGATTTGATTAATGACTTCAAGAATTATTTTAAGAGCCACAATCAGACCATTTACGAGAACCCTTCGCCGGGTAACAAGAAGGGCGGTATTTCCACGCTGGAGGACAAATCCCTTGGCTGTACGCAGAAGTCGGGCAGTGCGATTGTAAAGGGTGTTTTGGCATACGGCGAAATGGTGAGTACACCGGGCTTGAATTTGCTTAGCGCACCGGGAAATGATTTGGTGGCGGCGACGGCGCTTGCGGCGAGCGGGGCGCATATCGTACTCTTTACGACGGGGCGCGGCACACCGTTTGCGTGTCCGGTACCGACGATGAAGATTTCAAGCAACTCAAGGCTTGCGGGCAAGAAGGAGAACTGGATTGACTTTAACGCGGGCGTGGTTGCGGAAGGTGAAGACCTTGACACGGCAGGACAGCGGTTGTTTGACGAGGTTGTGGCGGTTGCTTCCGGCAAGGAAGTCAAGAGCGAGAAGGCTGGCTTCCATGACATGGCAATCTTTAAGCAGGGCGTAACACTGTAATATTTTAAAAATACAGTGTAACAGATATAAAATGATAACAAAAAGAGATAAAACGGAGGATTATTATCATGGCAAAAAAAGTAGTTACAATGGGCGAAATTATGTTAAGACTTTCAACACCCAACAATGAGAAGTTCATTCAGGCGGACGAGTTTGACATCAACTATGGCGGCGGCGAGGCAAACGTTGCGGTTTCTCTTGCAAACTATGGACATGAGGCAAGCTTTGTCACGGCAGTTCCTGACAATGAGCTTGGCGAGTGCGCAATCGCGGCTTTGAGAAAGTATGGCGTTGACACGAAGAACATTGCAAAGTGTGGAGAAAGACTTGGCATTTACTATTTGGAGTCAGGCTCTTCCATGAGACCTTCCAAGGTTGTATATGACAGGGCACATTCTTCCATCTCGACAGCTACG
>CANOMQ010000043.1 GCA_947567595.1 uncultured Lachnospiraceae bacterium
CTAAAAAATCCTTGAAAAATAAGGAAAAAAGACTTGACTAAATAGGGAGGTTATGAGATTATGGGTATGAGTGATAAACAATACGATGGATTTTTACTTGATAACATTGAGGACTGGGACGACATAATAGAACTGTTAGAGGCTAAAGAATATGATAAGGCTTTAGCACTGGCGCAAAGAAAGCGCGCAAAGAATCAGAATAAGTTGGAATCACCTAATGTAAATAAGGAATAATTAAATATGACTGAAATTGCAAGGTTACTTTTAGGTTTGCGTGCTGTTGGATGGACTGAAAAGGAAATCAACGATTTTGTGCTTTATATTGAATCAGGCGAAGAACAATACAAACCTAAAGCAAAGAATGAAAAACAAGATTAAATAAAAGGTAATTATAATTTAAGAACAAGGAAATAATAGCTTGTGGATTTATTATAGTATTCATGAGCTATTATATTTTATTTACTGTTGTATTTTTATTATGGTGCTGTATGCGATTTTAAATGTTATTTTGCACCGGATTGTGATATTTGGTTGTTTTAAAATTGATTTATGGTATAAAATGGCTATATGAGGCTTGTAGTGCGTTGTATGGGTATGTGGTGTGGTTGTATTGTTGTAGTTGTACAATAATAATTATTGTAGTTGAATGTTTAATTGATATGCAAAAATTGATAATATAATACATATATTGATATTATATGGTAGTTATATAAGATGTGCATAAGCCATGAATATTATGCATAATATTATTTGTTTTATATGATTTATAAAGCAATAACTGTATAATTATGCAATATTTATTAGTATGCAATTAATGAATATTTTTATCAATAATTGAATATAGAATGTTGTACCGAACGGTAGATATTTGTGTATATACTACACTTATTAGTAGAATAATTTGATTATATTATTATAAAATTTAATAATTCTAGGTTGTATTGGGCAGCATTTAGTGGTGACGAACCTGATGTTTGGCATGAGCTTTCATAGTTATTGTGACTTGGTTTATATATGTAGATAGTTATTGGAATGAACAAGTTACTATCACTACTACAACAGTATGGTTATATAGGTGCAGTTAAATATATACAATGGTTGCTGATAACACATGACCTTCTACAAAAGGCGTGGTTCCTTCAGGTGATAAAGCCCTACATTTAATTACGTCATTATTTTTTATGGCTGTAGCTATTACTACAGAATCATACGGCGTTTGATTTGCTGCATTTATAATAATAGCTATTGGTATACTATCGTTAATTTCTATAGCATCTATTTCAGCGTATAATTCACTAGGGCTACTATAGCATAATTGAATATTTATTGTTTTTATTGTCAATAAATTGCTAAATATCTGAGTAGCTACATCAAATATTTTATGAAAATAAAGAAAGGATTTTTTATGTTAGAATTAAAATATTTAAATTCAACGACTTCTCACGAAGTCGATTTTTTTCGTATATCTGAAAATGTCATTGAAATTCGAGGTGATTTCCCTGTAGAAAATCTTGGATTCATACTCTTCCGCCCTGAACAAAAAAATGATATATGGAACTATTCTGATTTTACAACTGTATATCGTATACTAGAAGATGGTGTACAATTCTCTAATGATGAAAGTGTATATACGGAACCTGAACCTACTCCCGAAATACCGAGTATTCCCTTTGAACCATATGAGCCAACTCCTGAAGATTTAGAAACAATCTTTCAACAAAACAAAATAAATAAAATTGCTTTGTCGAAAATAATGCTTTCGGAATATTTGGAAAATAATCCTTTATATTCTTCTGTTCATGGTGGTATAGAAGGCGTATATTCTGTAACTTCTGAAAAACAATCTCTCATGATGAGCCAATACATGACCTATCAGATAGCAAAATCTGTTGATACAGATGCAAAATTAACTTGGAATGAAACAGGAAAATCTTGTACTGAATGGACAGAAGAAGAGTTTTTGCAACTTATTCTTGAAATAAAAGCATATGTATATCCGCTTGTATTTCATCAGCAACAACTTGAAGAACAAATTATGAATTGTACCAATCAAGAAGAGTTGAACGAAATTGTAATCAATTATAATCTTGTAAATCTTGAAAAATAGAAAATAACCATATAGGGTAATGCTATTTAATATAGTGTTGCCCTATTTTTTACGATTTTAACTGAAACTATATACTTCTATTTTTATGTTTGGAAATTTATGTAAAATCTTTTTATATTATGGAGAATAAATACTTGTCGAACAAATTTTCCAAACAAATTATCGGAGGTATTTAGTCATGAATGAAAAATTTATAACAGAAGTTTTACAGTTGACAATTGAATGTTGGGATTCAGATCAAATAAAATGTAAACAATTTGATTGTGGGTTGAGAATGCTTTTACATAATTATAAAGAAATGGAAGAAAGTTGTACTGAAAGGATATTGAAAAAAGTTATCTGCAATACTTGCAGCTCTTTCTTGTTCGAAAAAAGACAGAAGGAAAATCTGACCGGACATTAGAACAATATCAATTACATTTAAGCAAGTTACTCCAAAAACTCAATAAATCATTGGACAAGATTACTGAAGATGATTTATTCTTATATCTTGCATGGTATCAAAAGACACGAAATGTATCTAATACACACTTGGATAATATGAGATTAGTTTTTAGTAGTTTCTTTACTTGGTGCAATAACAAAGGACATATTATCAAAAATCCTACTATTGGATTGGAACCGATAAAGTCCGAAAAGAAAATTAAGAAACCCTTTTCTGATGAAGAATTAGAGAAATTAAGACGAGCATGTATACAAGAACGTGATATTGCTTTGATTGAATTTTTATATAGTACTGGTGTAAGAGTCTCTGAATTGATCGCTCTTAATCAAAATGATATAGAGCTTACCGGAAAAACTGCAATTGTTTTTGGCAAAGGGAATAAGGAACGAGAGGTCTATCTGACTACTACTGCTATTTTACATTAAAAAAAATATTTAAACAGTAGAAATGATGATAATGATGCTCTTTTTGTTGGAATACGAAAACCAAATAAAAGACTATCTGTTGCTGGTTTAGAACATATCATTAAAGACTTGGGAAAATCTGCTGGAGTGGAAAATTGTCATCCTCATAGATTCAGGCGAACTATGGCAACCAATGTATTAAAGAAAGGTGCACCATTGGAAGAAGTTAAAGAATTACTTGGACATTCCAAATTGGATACGACTATGATTTATTGCTCTATAAGTCGGGACAATGTGAAATATACACATCAAAGACTTATGAGTGCTTAACATCGCAATATGCTCTTTTTATAAAAATTTAATAAATACATATGTAAAGCATGTCTCTTAAGTGTGATATGCTTTTATATTTTTTGCGAAAGTATGTTTGGATTTTGCCAAGACAAATAGCAATTTAACTGATATGTTTAAAACAAGCGGGTTAGTGCATCCGGGGAGCAGCGTAGATATAGGCATTTGCCATCTATAGATGCAATTTCAAATGCATATTCATATACTACTTTACCACTTTTAAGAGTTCTCGGTTTTATTATTATATCACCCATATTGCTCCTGTTCCCTTTCTATTTTATAAGCTGATAAAAAGTAATATGTACAATGACAATAATATCATACCAAATCTCTGAAGTCTACACAAATCTGAAGTCTACATTAAAATTTTCTGTAGACTTCTCGTAGACTTTTAAGAAAAAAAATATATGTACATCTAATAAATCAAAAATATTTTGAGGACTTTTGTTTTTACCAAAAGTCCTCAAAATATTGATTTTACTGGATTTCTTTAGAACTTCCCTGCATCAGCCGCTTCCTGAATTGCAACCGCAACCGCAACCGTAGCGCCAACCATCGGGTTGTTGCCCATGCCGATTAAGCCCATCATTTCCACATGCGCCGGAACAGAAGACGAGCCTGCGAACTGTGCGTCAGAATGCATACGTCCCAAGGTATCCGTCATACCGTAAGAAGCAGGACCTGCTGCCATGTTGTCCGGGTGAAGCGTACGTCCCGTACCGCCGCCTGACGCTACTGAGAAATACTTCTTGCCCTTCTCTGTACACTCTTTCTTGTATGTACCTGCAACGGGGTGCTGGAATCTTGTCGGGTTTGTTGAGTTACCTGTGATGGATACGTCAACGCCCTCTTTCCACATGATTGCAACGCCTTCCTGAACGTCGTTTGCGCCATAGCAGTTTACCTTGCCGCGCGGGCCGTTCGGGTCAGAATAAGACTTTCTGAATACTTCCTTAACGGTATTTGTATAAGGATCATACTCTGTCTCAACAAACGTAAAGCCATTGATACGTGCGATAATCTCTGCCGCGTCTTTTCCAAGACCATTTAAGATAACGCGGAGCGGTTTCTGGCGAACCTTGTTTGCCTTCTCTGCGATACCGATTGCGCCCTCTGCTGCCGCAAAAGACTCATGACCTGCCAAAAAGCAGAAGCACTCTGTCTCTTCCTCAAGGAGCATTTTTCCTAAATTACCATGTCCAAGACCAACCTTACGGTTGTCCGCAACGGAACCGGGCACGCAGAATGCCTGTAAGCCCTCGCCGATGGCTGCTGCCGCGTCTGCCGCTCTCTTGCAGCCCTTCTTGATTGCGATTGCCGCGCCTACCGTATATGCCCAGCAAGCGTTCTCAAAGCAGATCGGCTGGATTTTCTTAACCTGATCGTATACGTCAAGACCTGCGTCCTTTGTAATCTTCTCTGCTTCTTCAATGGAAGAAATTCCATAGCTGCTCAACACTTCGTTGATTTTATTGATTCTTCTTTCATAGGATTCGAATAATGCCATAATTATTTTACCTCCTTATCTGTTCTTGGGTCAATAATCTTTACGGCATCCTGCACACGGCCGTACTGACCTGATGCCTTCTCCCATGCTGTGTTCGGGTCGTCGCCCTTCTTAATAAAGTCAGTCATCTTGCCAAGACTTACAAACTTATATCCGATAATCTTATCATCTGCGTCAAGTGCAATGCCTGTGACATAGCCCTCTGCCATCTCAAGATAACGGGGACCTTTCTTTAATGTACCATACATTGTACCAACCTGACTTCTAAGGCCTTTTCCTAAGTCCTCAAGACCTGCGCCGATAGCAAGTCCGTCCTCAGAGAACGCGGACTGGGAACGTCCATAAACAATCTGAAGGAATAACTCTCTCATGGCTGTGTTGATTGCATCACATACAAGGTCTGTATTCAATGCTTCCATCACTGTCCTGCCGGGGAGAATTTCTGCTGCCATAGCTGCGGAATGCGTCATGCCGGAGCAGCCGATGGTCTCAACCAATGCTTCCTGAATGATGCCCTCTTTCACGTTCAGGGATAACTTGCAGGCTCCCTGCTGCGGCGCACACCAGCCGATGCCGTGCGTAAAGCCGGAAATGTCCTTGACGTCCTTTGCCTTTACCCAGTTTGCTTCTTCCGGAATCGGTGCGCAGCCATGATTGCCGTCACGTGCTACTACACACATTTCTTCAATTTCCTTTGAATAAATCATGTGAAAACTCCTTTCGATTATATCACTTATATTTTAAATGCAGCGCATTTAATAACGGATTCTAGTTGCGGCAAGCCTCATTTTGTCTACCCATGCCAGTCAGCGCCAAGGGCTTGCCATCGTTTATCACACATTTTCATTTTCGCACAAATCGACAGAAATAGCAATTAAAAAATGTAATTTTTGTCAAAAAATTATCAAAAATTTTTGGCTGCCAAATTCTATGCATTTTTCTTCACGCATTCCCCTGTTTTTTTGAAAATGCTGTCCGCTTCGACATAGCCGCGAACCATTGATGTCGGGTAAATGTTGGTGTTTCTGCCAATGACCGTTCCGGGATTCAAGACGCTGTTGCAGCCGACCTCCACGTTGTCGCCGAGCATTGCGCCCATTTTCTTTAATCCGGTCTCGATATTGCCGTATGCGGATTTTACGACCACGAGTGTCTTGTCGCTCTTGACGTTTGAGGTGATGGAGCCTGCGCCCATGTGCGACTTGTAGCCTAAGATACTGTCGCCGACGTAATTGTAGTGCGGCACCTGTACCTTATTGAATAAAATCACGTTTTTCAGCTCCGTGGAATTTCCGACAACCGCGCCCTTTCCGACAATCGCGTTTCCGCGGATAAACGCGCAGTGGCGGATTTCAGCGTCCTCGTCGATAATGCACGGGCCGTTGATACATGCCGTCGGCGCTACCTTTGCGGATTTTGCAATCCAGATGTTTTCGCCGCGCTTTTCAAATGCTTCTTCAGATAGCGTGCTGCCAAGCTCCATGATATACGCGCTGATTTTTGGCAGCAGCTCCCACGGGTAAACAGCCCCGTCAAAAAGCGGCGCAGCGATTGTTTCGTTTAAATTGTAAAGATTTTTGATTTGTAATTGTTCCATGTTAATACTTTGCTCCTTTCAGATTTGCATTTTAGTTGGTACATATTTTAAATTTTTCTAATGTTTTTTGGTCATTCAACATCTTGATAGAAGTATCAAGCATTTCATTTACATAATCACCATCGCCCATAGTAGCAAAAAAAAGGACATCTTCTCTTTTAAAGTTGTTTTTTTGAAATATTTCATTGGGAAGTTGATTGATAATTTCCTGCAGTACGGTAAGCAGACTCACTGCAAAGTCCCACTTTTCTTCTGACGGACTGCAAAAATCAATATCCTTACATCTATCAACAATATCTACAAGTGGTTGATAGAGGAAATTTGTATCCACACGAATATCATCAGGCTCCCATTCAAAATAGTTTCCGGCATCAATATCATTGCCAAAATCCCATGTTATATAAAATCCATAAAAATCATCTGTAGTAATCAGTCCAATCGCACAAAGAGGTTCCTGTTTGCCTGTGTTTAGTATTTCATCAACAACCTTTGGCAAATTCTGATTATATTCATTTCTAAAGTTCTCAAATTTAAGTAAATCCATAATATACGTTTCCTCTCTCAAATCCCGATTTCTATATTGAATTATAAAATATCTGCCTGCCACATGCAACGTATATTTACAAACTAATTTTTAGTGGTTATAATATTCCAAAAAGGGAGATTTCGTTTAATACATATCCTGTGACACGTAAAAATCCCACCCTGTCATTTCCGCATAAGCGTTCAAAAACTGTTCTTCGGTAAGCAATTTCCCGACAACATATCTTCCATCTGCGTTGTCCACCAGTTCCTCCTTTGTTGGCTGCCACCAGTATCACCACAGCGAAACAGAATGCTTTCTTTTTCTACGTTTTTCCATTGGTATTGTCAAAATCAAATCGGATTTCTTCCTTTTCATAGATTAAAAACGCATCAAACGGTTTCCCCGTTTTGGAAAGAAACCCTGTTATCTTATTTTTCGTTTTTCCGTTGGTAAAAAGCTCCTGCATGGTTTCCTCAGAAAGCACTGCCTGCGCGACGGTATGACGAACGCGGAACCCACACTCACACTCCAGATACCACTGTCCCTTTTTCAGTTTATGCGCCTTGCAGCGTGGACATGCAAGGTTTGTTTCTATGGGCGGCTCACGTTCGGCAAAATCAAACACGACTTGATTGTCCTCGTTTAATTTCAGCGCGGCATCAAACGGCTTGCCTGTTTTTCCTGTAAAGCCCTTTAGCACGGGCGTCTTTTTGTCCGTAAGCAGTGCTGTCACTTCGGCGTCATTTAGGTCTTTTCCTGCAATTTTTCCAATCGTAAATTTACAACCCGTGCCGTCCTTTTTGTAATTGGAGCATCCGTAGCCAAACGGCGTTGTCGCGATTTCCCCTCCACAGCTTGGGCAGGGAACACCGATTTTCCTGCCTGCGCTTAATGCTTTGGCGTCTTTTTCAGATAGTTTGCTAATCTGTTCGGCAAGCTGCTGTGTCAAGTCCTTATCGCGTATCTGTATCGTTTCCCTGCGGATAAAATCCTCAAGCTTTCTGCGATATTCCTTCACGTCAATCGTGCCGTTTGTAATCCCGTCAAGCCCTTTTTCCCACGACGCGGTCATCTTGGGATTAAGCAATGCGGGCACGGTCATTGCAACGACCTCATACACCATCTCGCCAAAGTTTTCGGGCGTGATGACCTGTGTTTTCTTGTTCAGCTTTAAATAGCCGATACGGATTAATTTTTTGATGATTTCCGCACGCGTCGCGCTTGTCCCGATACCGGAGCCTTTGATTTGCGCGCGCAGCTCTTCGTCCTCAATCAACTGCCCTGCGTTTTCCATCGCCAAAATCATGGAGCCTGAAGTGTAGCGTTTTGGCGGCGAGGTTTTTCCCTCCTTGATTTCAAAGCCGTTTATCAGAACCGTATCGCCTTTTTTGAGTGTTTTGGCAAGCTCCAGCAGCTTTTTGGTATTGTTCTTTTTTGTGTTTTTTGCCGCATTGTCCTCGTTTTCGCCCTGTCCGGTCGCGTCGGATTCCTCCTCGTCCGCGTCCTCAAGCGTCTTTCCAAGCACTTCGAGATATCCAAGCGATTTGAGCGCTTTTGCGGACGCAAACAGCGACTCGTTTTCTATGCCGATGACAAGCTTTAAGGTCTGATACTCGGCGGGCGGATAAAAGACGCTCAAAAAACGCCGCACGATCAAGTCAAACACCTTGCGCTGCAACGGCGAGAGCGCGCCAAGCTCCGTGAGCTGCCCTGTTGGAATGATTGCGTAGTGGTCTGTGACCTTGCTGTCGTCGGTGTATTGTGTTTTTGCAAGGTTTTCATGCTTTTTGTTTGTTAAAATATTGTCAACAAATACCTGAGTCGGCGTGTAGCCTTTCAGACGGCTTAGATTTTTAAAGATTTCCTTTGCAACGGCTTTCGTCAGCACGCGCGCGTCCGTTCTTGGGTATGTGGTCAGCTTTTTTTCGTACAAGTCCTGTGCGACCTGTAGCGTTTCGTCGGGGCTGATTTTGAATTTTTTTGCGCATTCCGCCTGCAATTCCGCGAGGTTGAACAACAGCGGCGCTTTCTTTTTGGACGTGCCTTTTTCAAGTGTTTTTACCACTGCGGGCTTGTTTTCAAACGACGTGATGAGTGCCTGCGTGTCTGCTTTTTCCTTGAAGCCGTTTTCTTTATAGAGCTTTGGCGACGCAAAATAGGCGGAGCCTTCGACTGCCTTCCATTCCGCTTCGACGTGCGCGTCGGTAAAGTCGCCCACAACCCGGTAAAACGGCGTTTCCTTGAAACCTCGGATTTCACGCTCCCTGTTGACCACCATACCAAGCACGCATGTCATCACGCGCCCGACTGCAATTGCCGTGTAGTCCTTTGTCGCCGCCGCGTTGTTCAACAGCCTGCCGTATTTGACGGACATGACGCGCGAGAAGTTAATGCCCATCGCGTAATCCTCAATGGAACGCATGATGCCGGATTTGCCAAGGTTTGCGTAATCACTCATCGGTCTTGCCTGCGCGACGCCGCGGCGGATTTCCTCCTCCGTCTGCGAGTCAATCCACACCCGCAGCTCCGTCATGCCCTTGCGCACACCGCCGAAATTGCGGATGTTTTCCTCAATGGTCTGTCCTTCTTTTCCGGAGTCGCCTGCCCAGTACACGGTGTCGATGTCTTCGCGGTGAAGGAGTTTGGTTACAATTTGATACTGCTGCTTTACGTTTGCAATCACGCCGTATTTGTATATTTCCGGCAGAAACGGCAAATCCTGAAGCGCCCATTTTTTGTATCTGATGTCATATTCCTCGGGGTAAACCATTTCCACCAAATGTCCCACGCACCAAGTTATGACATATGTGTCATTTTCTATGTAGCCGTTGTTCCTACCCGACACGCCGAACACCTTCGCGTAGTCCTGCGCAACGGAAGGCTTCTCCGTAATGATTAATTTCTTACCCACATAATCCTCCTGTTTGTTCATTGTTTTACGTACAGAAAGAGCAGCAGGTACTGCTCTTTTATTCCCACGCTGTCGCTTCCTGTTCCCTCAAACTCGGATCTGCATATTGTGCCAACATACCTCTTACCGTCTGCGACTTTTCCTTTTGGGGAAGTTCCTCAACAAATTCGTCTAATATTGTGATAATCAGTTTTTGATTTTTCTTTGCCTGAATTTTTCCACTGTTCTGCCCAAATTCCGGATAATCGCCAGCGCAAGCTTCCCCGCCATATCCCTGTCACTGGTATTCTGCGGTGCGTTTCCGTAAATGGCAAAGTGGTATTCTTGGTATTCCCAGTCAATCAGAAACAGTTCCCCGGTTTCATTTGCCTTCATATATGGAAAAATATATCCGCCATCTGCGGTTGGCACCGTCCACTCGATTTTGGTTTCCTCCACGAAATTTTCATCCGGCAGCGCCAATTCCTTTCCTTTACTGGCAACAAAAGTGCAAATGTAATATAATTTGACACTAAGCTGGCAGCAATTCGACTTTCAAATTCAGAAACGACTTAATATATGTCTTTCAACTACATTTGACAAAACCTCTGAACTAATAACCCCAAGATAAAATCTTCCACTGTCCTTGTTCCTTCACTAGATAATAGCCAAATTCTTCATATTTCATATTTGCAGTATATCCTGAACCGAGTTCAGATCCTTCCTGCCTTGCGACAGCAGTAAAAGAGCAAGCAAAATATACAATTTTAGCACCTGTTATATATTCAGTATACTGTTCTCTCTCTTGCATATATCCTAAATTAATTTTACAACTTTGTTCTATGTAGTCTGCTTGAAAATCATCATATATTATTCCTGAACCCAATTCAAACATTTTCTGCATGTCTTCTTTTTTATCTACATAAAACTTAGATAAAAAAGTTAACCCTTTATCATGTTCTTGTAAATTTAAAGTGTCAATATAGGAAATTAACGTCTTTTCTGCCTGCCAAACGTCTTTTTTTGTTAATCCGTTTATATCTTTGTTAATTGCCAAAAAATAATACCAACTCCAAAATAAAATGAATACGAGCGTTACTGCTATAAAAAAAATAATCTTTCGTTTTCTCATTTTAAAACTACCTGCGCACTGTGATACGCAATTAGTTCAAAAGATGAATACACATTTTTATTCAACTTTTTTTAATACTGTATTATCAAATAGTTTTAAGTCAAAAACCCCGCCGCAAGCAGCGGGGCATCAAAATTGAAGCGCCCCAAGGGGCGGGGTATTTGACCCTCGCGGCAGTCGCCAAATGTTTGCAAGCAATCACTTGGCTCGTTGCTCGCGGGAATAAAGATTAGAAGGAAACAACTATAGTGTAAGCGTCATAATGGCTTTTCCCTTATTTTCCAAAGTATACTGCGCATAAAAAACAACTTCACACACATCTTTACATTTAAAAATAATACACTGATTATGTCTCCACAGAATTGTTGTTATCAACAGGAAAATATCATCAGACCTCAATTCGTCTACAACTTGTTGACCATTTACAGTTTCTGCATAAAAAGCGGTACCATAGCCGCATCGTTTTCAAATTCGTTTCTGAAAATCCTGCCATATGTAAAATCGCGTTTAAAAAGCCTGCTTATATTTGTCACCTGCGATTTTTTAATGTTATAAATTTTTATTTATCAATCTATCTTATCACTATAATAATGGTTTTCCTTTAGCATATCTTTTATTGATTTGAATTTGCACTCACAAAGTTTTTCGCACAAAGACAAGACTTCATCATTCTTATAATCTTTTACATCATATCTTTTTAACCCACCTTCAAGATGGAATAAGAAAATGACACCGTCATCAGAAAGGTACTCATTCCAATAGCCTGGCTCTAAATATTGGCTTATAAACCGTTCCCATTCGCCTGCTTTTTCTTTTGAAAACGCAACACCATAGTTGTTACCAAATTTTTCAATTGTAAAGCCGCTATCGCTCAAAGCATGAATTTCATTTCCTACTCCCATAACATAAGAATAATACATAATAATCCCTCATTCTTGTCAAAATCTGCAAATTTGTGCCACGCACAATATTCGCAATACGAACTTCGTTCGTTATGTGAAAAATTTATTTTTCACAGTAACTACTTCCGCTAAATTATAAAATATCTGCCTGCCTCACGCAACGCATATTTATAAACTAATTTTCAGTGGATACACAATTTCGAAAAGAGGACTTTTCCGTAATGATTGATTTCTTACCCATATGATCCTCCTGTTTGTTAAATATTTCACGTAAGGAAAAAGCAATCAATACTGCTCTTTTATCAGACAAGTTTCTCCTTATACAAGCTGTTTACCATACTGCTTAAAATAAACCATCGCCTGTTCGAAAGACAGCCCAATTTTTTCCTGCATCTGATGTAGAATTTCCTCATCATTCAGCCCATACTCCCGCTCCAGTTCAACAATCATCTGTGCCTGCCCTTGGTTCACCCCAAGACGTATTAACCTTTCCGATTCCGTCTCAATAACAGTTCCACCCATAACATTCACCAGCCTTTCTTCACTCTTATTTCCATTTGCAATATGTGTAATGATAGTATTTACAAATCCTTTTAGATCTATCAGTTCATCATCCGACAATTCCCCCTCCTGATACAGACGCAACATTTCATCTCTGAAATATGCCAGCTCCTCTATCACTTTTTCAATGTCACCTTCCGACACAATTTCTTTCTCATATCTTGCAAAATGTCCACTTTTACATCTTTGGGGTAATTTTTGCCAAACACATCATTGATGACAGAAACGAACAATCTTTTGTGTTTCATCTTCATCGTCTTAAACACATTGTCATAATCCGGTGTCTTTTTCCGCATATGCACTTCCCTTCCATTTACAATATACTTCATAAAATTTATTCCGATTTATATCTGCAATATCAGCCTGTCGTAGTATTCATTCGTTGTCTTACGATTTCATACATCATTATAGATGCAGCGCAGCTAACATTGAAAGAACTGGCATAGGAATTTTCAGCCATGGGAATCGTACATAATACATCACAATACTCTTTAAACGCCTTATTTAATCCCATCGTTTCATTTCCCATCATTAACAGAATCGGGGTTTTCAAGTCCTCACGATAGATAGGCTTTTCTTTGTGGGCTGTTGTACCTATAATCTTAAAATCAGGGTATTTCATTCTAAGGGTTTCAACGAATTGATAGAAATCTTCATTGTTATTGATTCGAATCACTGGAAGATTGAAAAAAGAACCCATCGCCGAAACGATTACATCAGGTTCATACAAATCAACCGCATGTCCGGTAATAATTAACAAATCGACTCCCAATGCATCACAGGAACGAATCATCGTACCTAAATTTCCTTTATTAGAAGGTCTGTCAAATAACATAATAAAGGGATTATCAGATAATGGAATATTTTCGAATTTATCTTCTCTCATTTCAATAATCGCCAACAGTTCAGAAGTATCTTCTTTTCCGCTTAATTCCTTTAACAACTGTGCCGAAAGTGTATAATTGACTTCTGTTTTTACTGTTTCTAACATATTTTTTGCCCAGTCTGACAGATTATTTTTATCATATATAAATGAAATAATCTTCCAGTTATTTTTAACTGCTTCATTCAGACTTCTCACGCCTTCAACAATAAATTGATTATATTTATATCTTTTATTCCGATTATTCTTCAATACTTCAAATCTTTGATAATCATTGTTTTTTTTAATCACAGAAATCGTTTTCATTTCAATACCTACCCTATAGTTCACTCCTTAATCTCTCTTTCACCCAAATTCCGGATAATCGCCAGCGCAAGCTTCCCTGCCATATCCCTGTCACTTGTATTCTGCGGTGCGTTTCCGTAAATGGCAAAGCGGTATTCTTGGTATTCCCAGTCAATCAGAAACATGTCTCCGGTTTCATTTGCCTTCATATATGGAAAAATATATCCGCCATCTGCGGTTGGTGCCGTCCACTCGATTTTGGTATCATCTATAAAAACTTCATCCGGCAGATTCAAACCCTTTCCTTTACTGGCAACAAAGGTCCAGACGCCGGCATTCTCAATTTCAAAGTCAATTTGCAGCTCATCCGTCTCTGATTTTATGACTTCAACATTTGACGTAATTACGCTATTATCCAACACTTCTTTTGGGTTTCCAAATGCGGCTGCGTTTTGTATTTCCACTTCCGTATTTTGTTCCGCCATTTCAGAAGCCATCTCCAGCTTTGACGTGTCCTTTTTTGTATTGTCCTCCAGCGTAACCTCTTCAACCGTAAGCGGGACTGTGTTTTCCTCCTGCGAAGCCGGATTTGATGCCACACTGCCACACCCCGCCAGTCCAAACAGCGCACCAATTACAGATATCATACACCCAATTTGTTTGAGACTACCCCTACGCATTTCTTCGTTCCTTTCTTCATTCCAGCACGGTTCAAGTTATCAAGCACAACCGTTTTCACACAGAAAATTTTTGACCGTTTCAAAAAATTCCGCCCCGTACTTACTATAAAAAACCGCAACTTCAAATCCCCTCGAACGGCTTATCCTGACATGGCCTCCCATGCGCAGCAGAAACACGCTGCACGCATATTCATTGTCTATCAGGAAATCGCTTGGAAACGCCGCCTGAAAACGCCTAATCAGCTCCTCCACATTTTTACCGGAGTAATGCAAAAACAGATGGTCATTGCCGCCGGGGTCAAAATAATCCTCCAGCTCCTCGTTATAAAGAAAGGCTGCAATTTTGTTGATTGTACAAAGAAAATCCTCCGTATCGTCCGCAAACAATTCAATCCGCTCCGAACCTCTTGGCAGCAGAATGTAACCGCGCACAGCCGGATGGATGGTAATATAATCCCCATCAATGCTGTTCCCGATTACAATGCATTCCTTCATCTGCTCCCGTTTAATCGGACTGTTATCATATTCCCAAAAGTCTTCTTCTGCATACTGCTTTAACAGATTAAAATCAGGACCGTTAATGCAAATCGCGCCACCGTAAGTCCCACCGCCGTAGGTTTTCAAAAAATCACGATACGGCTGCGGGAATTTTACATGACCTTGTTGCTCTAATGACACAAGGTCATGCTCGCTGAACACTTGCAATTGTGTGGAAGTAATGTACATTACACACGCCTCCCGTAATACTCTTACTATTATGGAATACTGTTCAAATGCATTTTTCCCATAAAACAAGCTATGGCATATTTTTTATTCGTCTATAGCCACGACGCATATTCTTCTATGCAGTCCTCCCCATTGAGTTCCGCAAAAATCCGAATGGTTTCTTCCTCGTCAAAATATTCCCGAAGGTAAACATTAAGATATAGCTTTTTAAACTTCCTGTAAGTATCTGTTTCCTTGAACTTTTTCATCACATTCCTGCAGATGTCAATTACCTTTTCCGCATGTTTTTCCTGTGCTTCCTCAAACGCATCATCATTGTATTTTTCTTCCATCTCGTTATATTCCGCCTGCAGGGCACTGGAAATTTCCTTGACGTCCTCATAGAGGTCCCACTCTTCCTCGCAATACTTATAGTATGTATAACTCTCATCGTCCTCGTCCACCTGTTCCTTCAGATAAGAATAGGTATTCGCCCTGATTGCGATAAACGTTGTAAACTCAGGAAAATACTCGATTGACATAATATACATATCATCTTTCTGATCCAATTGTGACGCTGCGTATTCCGTAACAGCTTCTAATAAATTCTTTTCCAGTTTTTCATAATCAAAACCCATTTGCATCCTCCTTTCAGCGCGCTGTCAAACCGTTTTGGAATGGATTTCCTTATTTTTTCACAATATACCCCTGCGCCTTCAATAATTCCGCACAGAGCACCGCGCCGCCTGCCGCGCCTCTGACCGTATTGTGGGAAAGTCCTACAAATTTCCAGTCATAAACGCTGTCCTCGCGGATTCGTCCGACCGAAACGCCCATGCCGTTCTCATAGTCCACGTCAAGTGCAACCTGCGGTCTGTTGTCATCCTCAAGATACTGGATAAACTGCTTTGGTGCGCTCGGCAGATTTAACTCCTGCGGCACTCCCTTAAAGCTTACCAGCTTGTCAATCAACTGCTCCTTTGTCGGCTGCTTTCTGAATTTCACAAACACCGCTGCCGTATGTCCGTTTAACACCGGAACGCGGATACACTGGCAGGTAATCACGGGAGAAGTCGCAGGCACAATCACGCCGTCCTTGATTTCGCCCCAAATACGCAGCGGTTCCTTCTCGCTCTTCTCCTCCTCGCCGCCAATATACGGAATGATATTTCCTTCCATTTCGGGCCAGTCCTTGAATGTCTTTCCCGCACCGGAAATTGCCTGATACGTCGTCGCAACGACCTCATACGGCTCGAACTCCTTCCATGCTGTCAGCACAGGCGCATAGCTTTGAATTGAGCAGTTCGGCTTTACCGCGACAAATCCCCTTGTCGTTCCAAGACGCTTTTTTTGGAAATCAATGACCTTCATATGCTCCGGGTTAATCTCGGGCACTACCATCGGAACGTCGGGTGTCCAGCGATGCGCAGAATTGTTGCTGACAACAGGAGTTTCCGTCTTTGCGTACTCCTCCTCGATTTTCTTGATTTCTTCCTTTGTCATATCCACTGCCGAAAATACGAAATCGACTTCTGACGCAACCTTTTCCACCTCATTGACATTCATTACGACAATCTTTTTCACTGCCTCGGGCATCGGTGTTGTCATTTTCCAGCGTCCGCCGACTGCCTCCTCATATGTCTTTCCAGCGGAGCGCGGGCTTGCCGCAATCGTCGTCACCTCAAACCACGGGTGGTTTTCCAAAAGGGAAATAAATCTCTGTCCCACCATACCTGTACCGCCTAAAATACCTACTTTTAATTTTTCACTCATTGTTTTTTCCTCCTCTATTATAAATCTCACATCATATCATTACTGATTTAAATATTCCTTATTGATACGGATAACCTCCCGCATCGCCTCCGGTCCCGGTGCGCCGATTGTCATGCGCTTGTTGACGCACGTTTCAAGGCTGACCGCTTCAAACACGTCCTGCGCAAACACGGGACTGATTGCCTTTAACTCGTCGAGCGACAACTCGTCAATCGCTTTATCCTGTTCAATGCAGTAAAGCACAAGCCGCCCGATAATGCCATGCGCGTCCCGAAACGGCACGCCGTGGTTGACAAGATAATCCGCCGCGTCCGTCGCATTCGTAAAGCCTTTCATCGCGCTCTCCCGCATGACATCCTTGCGGAATTTCAAGGTTTCCAGCATTCCCGTAAACAGCGCCACGCAGCCCTTTACCGTGTCAATCGCATCAAACGTCAGTTCTTTATCCTCCTGCATGTCCTTATTGTAGGCAAGCGGAATGCCTTTCATCGTCGTTAAAATCGACATCAGTGCGCCATACACACGCCCCGTCTTACCACGCACAAGCTCCGCAATGTCGGGGTTTTTCTTCTGTGGCATAATGCTGCTCCCCGTCGAATACGCGTCATCAATTTCCACAAAACGGTACTCGTTGGAATTCCATATGATAATCTCCTCACTGAAACGGCTTAGATGCATCATAACCGTGGAAAGCGCCGAGAGCAGTTCAATCACGTAATCCCTGTCGGCAACCGAATCCATACTGTTGAGCGTCGGACCGTCAAAGGCAAGAAGCTGCGCCGTGTACTCCCTGTCCAAGGGATACGTCGTGCCTGCAAGCGCACCTGAGCCTAACGGACAGTAGTTCATTCTTTTATAAATATCACAAAGACGCTGCCTGTCGCGCTTAAACATCTCGAAGTACGCGCCCATATGATGCGCGAGCGTAATCGGCTGTGCCTTTTGCAGATGCGTAAAGCCCGGCATATACGTTTCGGTATTCTCCTCCATAATCGCAAGAACCGCCTCAAGCAGCTTTTTCAAAAGGTCATTGATTTCCGTAATTTCGTGCCGCGTATAAAGCTTCATGTCAAGCGCGACCTGATCGTTCCTGCTCCTGCCTGTGTGGAGCTTTTTGCCCGCGTCGCCAATCCGATCAATCAGATTTGCCTCCACAAAGCTGTGAATGTCCTCGTATTCGTCCGTGATTGCAAGCGTCCCTGCCTCGACATCGTTTAAAATGCCCTCCAAGCCTGTCAAAATCTGATTTTTTTCTTCCTCCGTCAGAATGTTCTGCTTTGCAAGCATTTTTACGTGCGCCATGCTGCCCTCGATGTCCTGCCTGTAAAATTTCTGGTCAAAGGAGATGGACGCGTTGAAATTGTATACCAGCCTGTCCGTTTCCTTTGTAAATCTGCCGCCCCATAGCTGTGCCATTTTAAGCCGCCTCCCTGAATTTTTCGTTTTGTTATAATATGTAATAAAATCTTCCTTATAATAACATACCTTGCTGCCTGTTGCAAGGTATCGTTGGCAAAGAAACAGGAGAAAGGGACAAGGTTTTTGCATTTTTACCTGTGAGCGGGAACGGTGGGAGAAAAAATGGAGGCTTGACATACCCCCCCCGATGTATATAATAAGGTCGGATTTCTGCGTATATGGCATATAGAAATCCGGTAACTATCAATCTGTGGGAAACAGCGTTTCCTACCTATACAAAAAACGGAGGTTTTGAAAAGATGAAATTGAAAAAAGTACTATGTATGGCTGTTCTTTCAGCGGCAGTCGCATTAACAGGCGTACCGCAGGGCATGGCAACGTCGGTACATGCCGAGGAAACACAAATTGCCGGTCTTGATGAGGTTTTGAGGCAGATGTATGCGCTTTATCAGAGTGGGGATTATAATGCAATGTACACACTTGATATCAACGCAGGCAGTTATGCAGAAGCAGTGAGAAGCAGCGGCGCTGACAGATATGTTGTAGATCTTGACGGCAATACGAAAGTGATGATGTTTGTATCCAATGACGGTGGTTACTGGTGGTACTTTGGGCAGATGGAGAATAATCTGCGACAAGGAAACGGAACAACTTTTGCATTTGAATCAGAGGAACAATACACTGTGTTTACGGGAACTTATGCTGCTGATTACCCAAGCGGAGCCGGGACATATTCCCACCATTGCTACAGTGGTGAAAATAACGGGGCACGATATGACATTTCCGGAAATTTTCAAGGCACATTGTTAAACGGTGTTTACCAAGTGGATATGCAGTGGATTAATGATGATGGAATTGTTTGCAAAAGCAGCTTGCCGCATCCCTATGCAAACAATCATTTACGGGGTTTAGAAGACAGTTTGTCACTCCCATATTATTTTTCCGATGTATTTTATGAAACTGTTGATTTTGGTAAGGATGAAATTTTTATATTTGGCTATGCGAATGGAGATGTTGAACAAGCACGTTGCTGGTCCTACCCTACAGAATATCTGAATAACGGATTGCCTGTTTTCTACGGAAACGCAAACACATCCGCTATTCCATCGTCATCAACCGCAACGACACAGCCTGTAGCGCAGCAGACTACGCAGGAAATAACATCCGTACCGACCACACCCGAAACACCTGCACCTACAGTCACCAACAATTCCTACACCGTACAGCGCGGCGACAATCTCAGCAAAATCGCACAGAAGGTTTACGGCGACAAGAAATATTGGAAAAATATTTACGAAGCCAACAAGGCTACGATAAAAAAAGACTACACCATTTGGGCAAACCAAGTGCTTACAATCCCCTCACTGTAAATGTCCAAACAATAACAGGACAGATTTTTCCTATAATAACATATCTTTGAAACAACACCAAAAACAGCAGCAGACCATAAAAAGTCCGCTGCTGTTTCCTAACAGGATTAGTTCCCGCTTACTTTTACTTTTTTCGTTACCTCTCCCGTAAAATCACCGATTCCCACAATCGTTACCTCGACCTTATTTTTCTCGGTTTTGCCGTATTGCGGCATCCTGTAATCGGTTCCCTCTTTCAGTTTACGCTTATTGTAGAGTAGGGTAAGTTTGCCCTTTGTTCCCTTAATGACGGCTTTTTTAAGCTGCTGGCTGTTGATGGTGAAAGTCCCTTCCGCACGCAGCCCTGCATAGTTTCCTTTTCCCGTTACGATAACCCTCGCAGTACCCGCATGGAGGTTGTTTTTGTAGGTAACGTCATAGTCCTTCTTGGAAAGCTTTTTCGGTTTGCCGCTCTTTTGTATGCTGACGCTTACGGACGGCTTTTGGAGCTTTCCGTTATAGACTGCCGCCTTGATGTCCTTTATGGCAAGCGCGCCTGTTTCTGCTTTGATGGTGAACGGGACGACTACCGTTCCCGCATATTCACCTTTTCCCTTCAAGATAGCATAAGCCGTTCCCGCGTTTTTATTATTTTGGTAGGAAACCTTGTAGTGCTTGCTGGTAAGCGTCTTGCCGTTTACAGCCACCGTTACCTCCGGTTTGACTGCCTTTCCCGTATAAGGCGCTGTGTCCGACGCAAGCGTCACGTTTTCGGCGGTAATAAGCTGTGTCCCGCTTTCATATATCTTAAACTTTGCGACTGCCTTGTCTGCATAGTTTCCGATACCTGTAACAGTCACCTCAGCCGCAGCGGGGTATTTCTTTGATTTCATGCTGTAGGAAGACAGCGTATAATCCGTTCCAAGCGTCAGATGCCTTGTACCGTCATAAACATGAATCGGAAGCGTTGATAAATCAGGCTCCGCGCTGCCCGTGGCAATGTCGCCTGCAAGAATTTTAAGCTTCTTTACGAATTTTGGGGTGATTGTAAAGGATTTCGTTATCTGCCCTTTGTATATGCCGTTGCCCTTGACAATGACCTTTGCCTCGCCTGCTACGCTGTTGTTTTCATAGCTTACGCGGTAATCCGCGCCCTCCGTCAGAACCGTTTTTTTCCCGTCCACAAATGCCGTCACCTTGATGGAAGGCTTGTACGGGTTTTGGGCGTCATAAATCTTTGCCTTAATGTCCGAAATTTCAGCCTTTAAATCCGTTGACTCAAGCGGTATCCGCTCACTGTCATCATAGGGAGAATCGTCATTGTCGTCGCTCTCCCCCGTTTTTTGGACGGTCAGCGTGCCGTTTTGGTAAACAATCTCATAATTCATGCCCGCGTCCGCACCGGAAACCGTAATGTCATAGCTTCCCGCTGCCGTGGTGTCTGTAATGCCACAGTCCGCTGCAGGCGCTTTGGTCAGCGTATCGCCCTCGAGAAGTCCGGTAATGTCGTAGGAAAAGTCCTCCTGCTTTGGAAGCGGCGCGCCGGTCTGAAGAACCATATCACGCGCAGTGATGGTGAGGGACGCTTTCGCAATACAAAAAGGATAGTCCCTGCTGCCTGTATATTCCGTATTGTCGGACGCTACAGCAACGGTCAGCGTATAGCTTCCTGCGTTGACGGGCGCATTTTGTGATGCTGCATATGCACTGCCGTCCGCCTGCGTGCCGCTGTAGGTGTAATCCACCTTGACTGTCCCGGTCAAATCCGTATTGTCCGTTTCCGATACCACGCTTGCGGTTCCGCTATAGGATACAGGCATTTTATTGTAAATGAAATCATACATTTCAATGCCCGAAATGTTTACCGTTTTCTTTTCTGACGGCGGTTCGCCCTCCATGACAATTTTAACTTTGCGCACGGCGTCCGCATAATTCCGAAACGAAATCGTGACAGGTATGGTCACAAAATCGCCACTTGCCACCGTTTGATTTATCATGACAGACATCTTTCCGTCTGCTTTGATGGAAGGCTCGCCCGCAAGCACATTGCCGCTTACCGTGTCATCTTCCACCGCAGCGCCTGCCCGATATCCTGTTATTTTGCCGTACTGTGCAATGTCCGCTGACAGCTTGAAGATGTCGGAAGGCATTGCCGCATTGACCGTTCTGACAAGCTCTGTCAGCTCGGGCGCCGGGGCTTTTTGGATTGCAAACGTTTTTTCCACGGTTCCAAGATAAGCACCGCAGCCTGTGATGACGGCTGTCGGCGCGTCCTCCTGTGCCTGCCTGCTGTCTATCTTTTCATACGCATTCGTATTATATCTGTAGGACACCGTGTAATCCGTCTGTGGCGTCAGCGTGACTGTTTCCCCGCCGTCGGTGTATTGCACTGCGGGCGTCGGTTTCTTCGGGCTCCCGTCATACACATAGTCAAACGCGTCTGCGGCGGGAAACGTGATTGTCACCGTCGTATCGTCAAGCAGACGCCCCACCGTCAGCGCAATGTCCGCCGTAAAAGGCTGTGCACCCTCCTCCGCGTCAGAAGGCGTATAGGAAATGGTCAGCGTCTTTTTTCCTACGGAGGTCATGTCGATTTCTGCCGCATTGGTCGTATAGTCTGTCTGACGAAGCGTTTTTGCCGTACCGTCAGCGCCGTAATACACTGCCTTGATATCTCCCGTGTCCAGCGTTTCCCCGCAGGCATAAACTGTTTTTGTCTTTTTCGCCGTAATATGCGCCTTTGGCGCGTCCTCCCCCAAGTCGCCCCTGTACAGCAGCAGCGACTGCTCCCTGTTTTTGGGAAGGCTTTCATAAGTGGTTCCTTGAAGGTCCTTATAGGTCACACCCTCGTCAAAAAAGCTGTCCATTGTCAGATTGCGGGGAACGTAGATTGCCATAAGGGCAGGCGTATTGGACAACAGTCCATCGACTGATGTAGCCTTGCCCATGTCAACGCTGCTCAAATCCAACTTTTTCAGACCGCTGCACCCGCTAAACATACTGCCCATCATCGTCACATTTCTTGTGTCGAAGCCGCTCACGTCCACTTGCTCCAAGCTGCTGCAGTCCTCAAACATGTTCCACATATACTCCACGTTTCCGGTATCGAAGCCGCTCACATCCACGCTTGTCAGACTGCTGCACCCGCTAAACATAGTAGCTATATGTGTCACATTTCCTGTGTCAAAACCGCTCACGTCCACCTCTGCCAGCTTACTGCAGCCCGCAAACATACTATGTATAAATGCTACGTTTCCGGTATCGAAGCCGCTCACATCCACGCTTGTCAGACTGCTGCAGCCAAAAAACATACCACTCATATTCGTCACGTTTCGTGTATCAAAGCCGCTCACGTCCACTTTCGTCAGACTGCTGCAATCTCGGAACATAGAAGCTGTATGCGTCACATTTCTTGTGTCAAAACCGCTCACATCCACTTCTGTCAGATTACTGCAGCCGCCAAACATGTCCCACATTGACCCCACATTTTTCGTATCAAAGCCGCTCACGTCTACTTTCGTCAGGCTGCTGCAGCCCTCAAACATACCTTGCATCGTTGTCACGTTTTTTGTATCAAAACCGCTTACGTCCACTTCTGTCAGGCTGCTGCAGTTCTTAAACAGATCTATCATCTTTGTCACATTTCCCGTGTCAAAGCCGCTCACGTCCACTTCTGTCAGATTACTGCAGTAGTAGAACATCTGACTCATATCCGTTACATTTCCTGTATCAAAGCCGCTCACGTCCACGCTTTTTAGTTTGCTGCAGCCGCCAAACATACTCATCATTTTTGTCACATTTCCCGTGTCAAAGCCGCTTACATCTATGCTTTCCAAATTGCCGCAAGCGCCAAACATTCCCCCCATATCCGTCACATTTTCTGTGTCAAAGCCGCTTACGTCTATGCTCTTTAGCTTGCCGCTGTTGGCAAACATGCTGGACATATTCGTTACGTTTCCTGTGTCAAAACCGCTTACGTCCACGCTGGTCAGATCGTTACAAGTGCTGAACATATTGCTCATATTTGTCACGCTTCCTGTTTGAAAGCCGCTCACGTCAACTTTTTCGAGCGTACTGCAGTTTCGAAACATACCGCTCATATCCGTTACGTTTCCCGTATCAAAGCCGCTTAATTCCAGCTCCGTAAGGCTGCCGCAATCCCAGAACATATCGCCCATATCTGTCACACCTGCCGTATCAAAACCGCTCAAATCCACGCTTTTCATATTGAAACAGCCATAAAACATCGAATGCGCGTTTGTCATGCCCTTTACCGCGACGACTGCCGACTGAATGGATTTCGCATTTCCGTACCACGGCGCATATGCTTTATCATCACGCTCATAGTCCCCTGTTCCTTCTATGGTCAGCTTTCCATCGCGGTCAATCGACCAGCGGATATCCGCAGAGGTTCCGTTTGCAATGTCCGTGTTTGAGAACGTCAGTTTGTTTTCTGCTTCCTCGTGCGATGCTGGTTCTGTCTCCGTTTCGGTTTCATCCGTCTCTGGGATTTCCTCTGTTATCTGCGTATCGGTCGGTTCCTGCAGTTCTTCTGTCTGCGTTGATATTTCCGTCTCTGTTGGTTTTTCCGGTTCCTGTGGTATTTCCGTCTCTGTTGGTTTTTCCGGTTCCTGTAGTTCTTCCGTCTGCGTTGTATTCGTCGGTTCCTGCGGTTGTACCGTCTCCATTGGTTCTGTCGATGGTTTTATGAAGTCCTCCGACTCATCCTCCGGTTCTGTCTGTTCCCTGAAAGCTTCCTTTGATTCCGTCCATTCCTCTGTCCGTTCCTGCGCCGCAGACACGCTAAGCGGCATGTCTGAGCACACCAGCCCCGCACTGAGCAGCACACAGAGCACAGCTTTTGTAAATCTTCCTGTTTTACGCATACGTTTCCCTTCTTTCTTATTGCTTTCCTTTGAAAATACCTGCCACATATTCACCATATTCAATCTTGTCTGCAACTATGGACCATATAAATTTTTTATGATTATAACGTAATTTCACTGTAAATGCAACTTATTTTCAATGTCAGGCATGCCAGAGTATAAATAAGTACAATAAAGGTAAAATATCCCCTTTATAAAATTTCCTGCCGTGGTAAACAAATAATATTTTTATCATCTTAATCATACACTCTCATAATTAAAAAGAGCATTGTAAGCAACATAAACCATCACAAACAACGCCCTTTTCCATTAAACGATTCAATTCTTTTACTATCTGATAACAATCTTTCTTATCGCACCAAATCCAAATTATTTAATTGTAATATTCCCTTTCGGATTTGCATATTCCTCACCAATCACGCCGCCAAGCGAGTTTACATAAGAAATAAGCCCTTCCGCGTCCACAACTTCCGTATCAATCACCTTAGACGCGTTTGTGAATACATAATAGGTATCGCCGCCGTCTGCCATAAAGTTGTTTACCGCGATGTTGTAGGTAGCGTTCGGGTCAAATTCCTTGCCGCCGACAGACGTAATCGTCACACGGCTTCCCGGCGCTGCGGGTGCATAATAGGTTGACTCCGGATAAAGTGCTCCCTGTGCGTACGGTACCGATGTGTCGATTGTAAACTGAATGCCGGATACCTGCGGGAAACCGCCCAGCTCGTTCGGGCACGCAGAGCAGGAAGCCTCCAATGCCTCAAGCAGCTCAGAGCCCTTTAAGGTCACAATCGAAATCGTGTTGCCAAACGGGAATACCTTGTAAAGCGTATCCATTGAAATCTCGCCCGGAAGAATGGTATCGCGGATACCGCCGCCGTTTTGGATTGCGCCGTCAATCACCATATCCAGTTCATTGTCCGCCACGTAAGTCTCTGCCGTATGCTTATATGCGTCTGCCGAAAAATCGCCAAGATTTGTTTCTGCTGTGCGTACACTCGTTCTTGCTCCGTTTAACAGATTTGTCGTTGTAGCAAACGTGCCTGCATATGCTTCCTTCACAATGTCATCAAAGCTCTTTACAAATAGATCCATGGAAGGGCAGCCGCCGACGGTATACAAATCGTCAACCAGCTTCGCCTTTGTATTTTTGCCGTCATATACAACAACGCCGATTTTCTCCAAATAGCTTCCTGTGCTGACAATCTTCGCACCGTTTACATCAATGCCGCCGTCAATTTTTGTATGGCTGTGTCCGTCAACAAACAAATCAATGCCATTTACATGTGCCGCCACATCTACGGAACGTCTTCCGGTGCTCTCCTCGTCAACGCCAAGATGTCCAAGACAGATAATGTAATCGCAGCCCTTTGCCGTAAGCTCGTCCACCTGCGCCTGTGCACACGCAAACAGCTCCTCATTGTCAAGGATATTCACATCTTTGACATTCTTCGGGCTTGCCTTTGTCTTCGCCTCCGGTGTGTCAAGTCCGAAAACGCCGACTGTCATGTTTCCAAATTCAAATACCTTGTTGCTTGCAAAATAAGGCTGATTTGTCTCCTTGCTTAAAATGTTGGCGTCAAGGATTGGGAACTGCGCCGCGTCCGCCATCTCCTTAAGCTCGTCAAAGCCAAAGTCGAACTCATGATTTCCCAGCGAAACCGCGTCATAGCCTGCTGCATTCAGGAAATGGACAGCGTCGAGACCATCATAGTAGTTTACGAGATTGGTTCCCTGACTGAAATCGCCCGCGTCAAGCAGCAAAACATTTGCGCCCTGTGCCTCGTAATAGCCCTTTAAGGCAGCTACGGACGACATGCCAAGGCTTTCCTCATTGTTCTCATAGCGTCCGTGAATGTCGTTCGTGTGGAGCACTACGAGCTTTCCTACAAGGTCCTCCTTTGCCTCCGCCGTGTTTACAGGCACCGCACAGGCTCCTGCCACCATCGCAAAGGAAAGTGCACCTGCAAGAACTCGATTCAAAAATTTGTTCATAAAAATCCTCCTTTCGTTTTTTTAACCCAAAATGAATACCCTTTTATGGGATTTCCATTTTGGTTTTCCATTCTTTGGTTTTTATGAATCAAAATGCTGTATACAATGCGAACTTTTGTTTGCATTGCAGTTTGCATTACAGCTCACAGTTATTAACGGTTCTCGGGAACGGAATGACGTCCCTGATATTCCCCATACCCGTAAGGTACATCACGCAACGCTCAAAGCCAAGCCCGAACCCGGCGTGTCTTGCGCTTCCATAACGCCTTAAATCCAGATAAAACGCGTAATCCTCTGCATTCAGCCCGCACTCCTGCATTCTTTGCTCAAGCACGTCAAGCTTGTCCTCCCTTTGGCTGCCGCCGATAATCTCCCCAATTCCGGGCACTAGGCAGTCCATCGCCGCAACCGTTTTGCCGTCCTCATTGAGCTTCATGTAAAACGCCTTAATCTCCTTTGGATAATCCGTCACAAACACCGGTCTGCCAAAAAGCTGCTCCGTCAGGTACCGCTCATGTTCCGTCTGCAAATCGCAGCCCCATGATACCTTGTACTCAAATTCATCATTATGCTTCTCTAGCTCCGCAATCGCGTCCGTGTACGTGATATGTCCAAACTCCGAGTCCGCAACGTGGCGCAGACGCTCAATCAGCCCCTTGTCCACAAACTGGTTAAAGAACGCCATCTCCTCCGGCGCGTTTTCCAGCACATAATTGATAATGTACTTAAGCATACCCTCAGCCAGCATCATATCGTCCTTCAAATCCGCAAACGCAATCTCCGGCTCAATCATCCAAAATTCTGCCGCGTGACGCGTCGTGTTGGAATTTTCGGCACGAAACGTCGGTCCGAACGTATAAATATTTTTAAACGCCATCGCATACGTCTCGCCGTTTAGCTGCCCGCTCACCGTCAGGTTCGTCGGCTTGTTGAAAAAGTCCTTTGAAAAGTCCACCTGACCATCAGCCATCGGAATGTTGCTTAAATCAAGCGTCGTAACCTGAAACATCTCACCCGCGCCCTCGCAGTCACTTCCCGTAATCAGAGGCGTGTGCACATAGACAAAGTCGCGCTCCTGAAAGAACTTGTGAATCGCATAGGCGCACAGCGAGCGCACCCGAAAGACTGCCTGAAACGTGTTCGTACGCGGTCTTAAATGGGAAATCGTCCGCAGATACTCAAAGCTGTGGCGCTTTTTCTGAAGAGGATAATCCGACGTGGAATCCCCCTCAATCTCCACCTTGACTGCCTGTATCTCAAACGCCTGCTTCGCGTCGGGCGTGAGCGTCACAATCCCCGTCGCAATCACTGCCGCACCGACATTGAGCCTTGAAATATCCGCAAAATTATCAAGCTCGTCACTGTAAACCACCTGTAACGGCTCAAAAAACGTACCGTCGTTTACAACCAGAAAACCAAACGTCTTGGAATCGCGCTTGCTGCGAAGCCAGCCGCCGATTGTTACCTCCTTATCCGCATACTCCTTATAGTTGTGATATAATTCGCGTATGTTTATCATTGTGTTATCCTTCCCTTTCTTCCATGAACTCTTATAAACGAAAAAAGTCCATACATACTTGCTATCCATTATACCCTTTTTAGGCTATGTACGCAATTATGTTTGGACTTTTTTTCCATATTTTTTTGTATTCCTATTGTGCCGCCTGCATTTGTGCCATCTGTATGATGTCGTTAATCTCAAGCCCCGATTTCTGCACCACCATGCGAAGCTCATTCAGCTCCTCCATCTTTTGCAGCTCCAAAAGCTCGTTTAGCTCGTCACGCTCCTTTTTAATCCGCACGGACAGCGCGTCAATCAGTTCCTCCTTTTGTGAAATCTTCTCCTGTAATGACTTTTTCACTCCTCTTGCCATGTCCAATCTCCTTATAAGAAATACATTTTATTGATTTAATATATATGTATTAAATTATATGGACAAGAGTAGAAAAATATTCATGTTTTTCTATTTTTTTACAGCAGAAACCTTTTCAAAATATTTGTCAATCTCTTTCTTGACGTCAACCGGATCCAGCGACTTCGACAAATACCCTGCCGGCTTTAGCGCCAGTACCTTTTTAATGCTCTCCTTATCCACCCTGCTTGTTAAGAAAATAACAGGGATATTGGCAAAATCCTCCTCGGAGCGGATCATTTCGAGCACCTGACTGCCGTCGCAAATAGGCATTTCATAGTCCAGCAAAATCAAATCCGGTCTGTTGAGCGTAATTGAGCGGATTGTCGACAAGCCTGACTTTGCAAGCATAACCTCATACTCCTTGCCAAGCAGCTCTTCCATTGCGCGCAGCACAAACTCGGAGTCATCCACCACAAGGATTTTCTTTCTGTTACCCGCCTTTCCCTTCTTGAGGTACTTCTGAATTTCCGCCATTGCGTTTTCCGCCTGAATGGCAACACCGTCGGTACCTTGCAGAAGGTGGGGTGCCACAAAGCAATAGCCAAAATACCCCGCTCCGGTATCAAACAGCAGGCTGACCTGCGGATTTTGCTTCTCGTAAACCCGTTCAAACTGCTCGTATGTCAAAAGCTGCTCATCAACCATCTCGTCCGTATTCGCAAACGGAAGGTGCTGGCGAATGCTCTCCACAAACTGCCGCGCTGTGTACCTTGCGGCATTCATCAGCATCACGCTTACTGCCTTCGACTTCGTATCCATAATCCCGCCAAGCGTGCTGACAATCAGCTTTTCCTCGAAAATCAGGATAATTTCCCACTTTTCACCCGCTTTTGACGCATAAATCAAGCGATAATAAATGCCGTCCCCGAACTTCTCCCCGCCGTAGCAGTCGCTGACCACGCGTGGCTTTAGGCGGAACATATCATACAAAAGCTGCATAATCGTGTTCTTCATTGCCGCCTGCTGTTCGTCCGGCAAAAGACCGCTCCACTTACTGGCGCCCTTTCCCGTAATCGCGTGATCCTCAATCAGCGTATGGCCAATCAGCCACCCCGCACACACGCCCAAAAAATGATCAACTGACTCCATTGCATAATTTGTCCGAATCAGCTCGCTTTCGAGTGTCGGAAGCGTCTTCTCACGGAAATTGTTGTGAATGCGCCTGTGTGTCTCGAGTCCCGCATAGTGAATGGACTCCATATACTCCTCTTCCTCCATGAAATGCTGCAATGCATGGTCGCGGAAGTACTTGATTGCCTCCTGACAAACCCACTGGCTCTTCTCCTCCTCTTTTCCGTAAGCAAACAGCTTATTTAACACGTTAAACAGCTTTTTGTGCTCCTTGTCAATGACCTCCACACCAATATTAAACCGATCCTGCCAAACTAATTGATTACCCATTTAAACTTTCTCCTTTGCCCTTTTATAATTTGATCAATGCTTATGCATTATAGAATAGGCCTTTATGGTATTCATACAGCCTTTGCAGCGCCTTCCTTTTTGCGCTGCCTGCCGCTCTTTTATTTATTATATCATATGCAGTCATAAAAAGCAGTTGATTTTATTTATTATTTTTTTATTTTTTTTCACATTTTTAGACATTTATCTCACATGGGTTTACATAAAGAAAAGGCTTCCGGCGCACCCACTCGCCAAAAGCCTTTTTACAATCATCATTTCTTATGCCACAACATACTTCTCGAGCTTCGTTATCAGCTCACTGCGCTCCGTCATACCCGCATGAATGTCAAGCACCAACGGTTTCCTGCAATCACAGCTCAAAACGCCCAAAAGTGATTTCGCGTCAAGATATGTATGCTTTCCGCTGATTACATCAATATCATACGGAGTATCATTCGTAATGTCTACAAAATCCCTGACCTTATCCACTGAATCAAGTAAAACCTTTACACCCATAAACCAATCTCCTTTAAATCAAAATAATCCGTTTTCCGTTCCTTTGTGCCTTGCTGCAAAAAACACCTGTCTTTCGCAGTTTTTCGTCGTTTCTCTACACTTATAGAATACTGGAATTATGTAAACATGTCAATGCATAAAGCAGGAATTTCCGTAGAATTTATAAATATTTTTTCAGCTCCGTAATGATTGCGTCATACTCCGCGTCGGAAAGCGTCTTTCTCTTAGGGTCCATTGCAAATGTGCCGCCCCACTCAAACTCATCGTCCTTGTATTTTGGCACCAAATGGAAATGCAGGTGGTGTCCCGTATCGCCATACGCGCCGTAATTGACCTTATCCGGCGAAAAAGCCTTATGGATTGCCTCTGCCACATGATTCACGTCCGCAAAAAACGCGTTGCGCTCCTCGTCGGAAAGCTCCGTCATTTCGCTCACATGAAACTTGCTTGCCACAATCACCCTGCCCTTGTGGCTCTGCTCCTTAAACAAATATACCTTTGTGGCGTCCAGCTCGCAAATCTTAATCCCAAACTTTGCCACCAGCTCGCCTTCCATACAATATGCACAATTCTGATCTGTCATAAAAAACCTCCTATCTGTTTATTATATTCCCTTATCCTTTAATTTATCAAAATGCCGCTCCAAAAGCTTCACCACTTCGTCCTTGTCCGAAAGCTTATCCAAAATGACCACCGAACCAAACATATAATCATACTGGAAAATGAGCTTATACGGGTCACCCTTTATCATAAACTGCGCGTCGCCCTCATACGGCTGGTACATCTCTTTCCCAAGCTCCTCGGCGACACTTTGGCACAGCATTTTAATCGGCTCGGAGTCACGGTCGTCCGTATCAATCACAATCCAGCCGTCCTCCTCCGTCACCATGTTGATTTTGTAGTACATAACAGACCTCCCGTCAACACACCGTTTCTGTCAAAAAGGCACCACTTAAATAATAGAAGTGATGCCTCATTTGTATCCTGTATCTAGTGCTTATTTTTGAACAAGATGAACTGCAAAGCCGCCAATCTCCTCGTCAAGATAAATCGCCGTAAGCTTGCCGTTCTTCTCAACAGCCGTCTCCTCGATAAACTTCACGCCCTTGACAGACTCCAAGTAATTCTTCGCACGTGCAACGCTGTTTGTGCCGATAGCGATATGACCGTTCCTGCCGCGTCCAACCTTCTTCATTGCTTCCACTTCAATGCCTGCAAAGATGGAGCTGTTGCCAACCTTCTTGGTAAAGCCGAACAACTCGTCATATCTTGACGCAACGCTGTCTGCTGCTGCCTCATCCTCACAGTTTACGCCGATATGTCTTAACTCAAAGCCAAGCATGGTTCTGACAGCTTCCTCTGTAAGTGCCTGAATTTCATCATACTTTCCAGCCGCTACAAGGTCTTTCTTTACCATCCAAGAGCCGCCGCACGCAATAATCTTGTCAAATGCAAGATACTCGCAGATATTCTTTGCGGAAATGCCGCCTGTCGGCATAAACTTCATCTGTGTGTAAGGCGCTGCCATTGACTTAATCATGTTTAAGCCGCCTGCCGCTTCCGCCGGGAAGAACTTTACAACCTCAAGACCAAGCTCGATTGCCTGCTCCACATCGGAAGGATTTGCCGTACCCGGTGTTACAGGGATTCCCTTGTCCACACAGTATTTTACAATCTTCGGATTTAAGCCGGGGCTTACGATAAACTTCGCGCCCGCATTCACTGCACGGTCAACCTGCTCTGTCATCAGCACGGTGCCTGCGCCGACAAGCATTTCAGGGAACTCGCTTGCCATAATGCGGATTGACTCCTCTGCCGCAGCCGTTCTGAAGGTTACCTCCGCACAGGGAAGTCCGCCCTTAACAAGCGCCTCGGCAAGGGGCTTTGCGTCCTTTGCGTCATCTAATACAACAACCGGAACAATACCAATTTTACTGATTTTTTCTAATACTTCGTTCATGATTAACCTCACTTATTCCATAAATTCTTTTCCCATTATTTATTTGGGCTGCTTACCGATATACGCCAAAATACCGCCGTCAACATAAAGGATATGTCCGTTCACACCATTTGAAGCCTCTGACGCAAGGAATACTGCGGGACCGCCAAGCTCGTCCGGCTGTAACCATCTGTTTGCAGGTGTCTTTGCACAGATAAACGTATCAAACGGATGTCTGCTGCCGTCCGGCTGTCTCTCACGAAGCGGAGCCGTCTGCGGTGTCTCAATGTAGCCCGGTCCGATACCGTTACACTGAATGTTGAACTCACCGTACTCTGAGCAGATATTCTTTGTGAGCATTTTTAAGCCGCCCTTTGCAGCCGCATAAGCGGAAACGGTCTCACGACCAAGCTCTGACATCATTGAACAAATGTTTATAATCTTTCCGTGACCTTTCTTAATCATAGAAGGAATAACCGCCTTCGATACGATAAACGGTGCATTCAGGTCAACGTCGATAACCTGTCTGAACTCTGCCGCCGTCATTTCGCACATCGGGATTCTCTTGATAATGCCTGCGTTGTTTACCAAAATATCAATCACGCCGACTTCTTTTTCAATCGTCGCTACCAGCCCGTTCACAGCGTCCTCGTTTGTAACGTCGCATACATATCCGTGTGCCTCAATGCCCTCTTCCTTGTATGCCGCAATGCCCTTGTCAACAAGCTCCTGCTTAATGTCGTTAAAGCAGATTGTAGCGCCCGCCGCTGCCATAGCCTTTGCGATTGCAAAACCGATACCATAAGACGCGCCTGTTACCAGTGCAATCTTACCTTCCAGTGAAAATGGATTTGAATTTGCCATTTCTTTCATTCCTCCTAAATATTCTTAAATTTTATTACATTCCTGTTTTTTAGCGCTGAACACGTCCGGAAGCGTCGCCGCCTGCAAGTGTCTCAACTTCTTTTCTTGATACAAGGTTAAAGTCGCCCGGAATGGTGTGCTTTAATGCGGAAGCAGCCACGCCATACTCCAAAGCAGCCTTGAAATCCTTGCCGTCCAACAGACCACAGATTACGCCGCCTGCAAACGAGTCGCCGCCGCCCACACGGTCAACAATCGGGTGAATGCTGTACTCCTTAGAGTGATAGAATTCCTTCGTATCCCTTGAATAAATACAAGCCGACCAGCCGTTATCTGATGCAGAATGGCTTACTCTCAGAGAAGAAATGCAATACTGGAAGTTGTAGTCTGCTACCATCTGCTCAAAGATTGACTTGTAGCCTGCAAGCTCCAAATCACCGCTTGTAACGTCCGTGTTGCCCGGCTTATAGCCTAATACAAGCTCTGCGTCCTCTTCGTTTCCGATACATACGTCAACATACTGCATCAGGTTCTTCATAACCTTCTGTGCCTTCTCAGACGACCATAATTTCTTTCTGAAGTTCAAGTCAACGGAAACCGTAACGCCATGCTTCTTCGCTGCCTTTAAAGCTTCCTCTGTCAGAACTGCCGCTGAGTCAGAAACTGCCGGTGTGATACCTGTAAAATGGAACCAGTCAACACCCTCAAAAATCTTATCAAAATCAAAATCTGCCGCCGTAGCTGTCGAGATGGAAGAATGTGCCCTGTCATATACAACCTTGGAAGGTCTC
>CANOMQ010000044.1 GCA_947567595.1 uncultured Lachnospiraceae bacterium
CTTGAGCAGATTGGAATGAACATTACTGCCTTTGAGTATGAAGACAGTATTGTTGTGGTGGACTGTGGTCTTAGTTTTCCGGCGGACGACATGCTTGGCGTGGATTTGGTCATTCCTGACATTACGTATCTTAAGAACAATCAGGATAAAGTGAAGGGCTTTGTGATTACGCATGGACACGAGGACCATATCGGTGCGCTTCCTTATGTATTGAAGGAAATGAACGTGCCCGTATATGCGACGAAGCTTACGATGGGGATTATTGAGAACAAGCTTGAGGAGCACAATCTGATACACAATGTGCGCAGGAAGGTTGTCAAGTTTGGGCAGAACATCAATTTGGGGTGCTTTCGGATTGAGTTTATTAAGACAAACCACAGTATCGTGGATGCGGCTGCACTTGCGATTTATTCACCTGCGGGCGTGGTGGTGCACACGGGCGATTTCAAGGTAGATTACACGCCGGTTTACGGCGACGCGATTGATTTGCAGCGCTTTGCGGAGCTTGGGAAAAAGGGCGTGCTTGCGCTGATGTGCGACTCGACAAATGCGGAGCGCGTTGGCTTTACACCGTCTGAGAAAAAGCTCGGACATGTGTTCGATACCCTGTTTGAGGAGCACAAAAAGACGCGTATTATCATCGCGACCTTTGCGTCCAATGTGGACAGGGTGCAGCAGATTATCAACACGGCTTACAAATTTGGCAGGAAGGTTGTCGTGGAAGGGCGCAGCATGGTGAATATCATTGAAACAGCGTCCGGCTTGAACCGTATCAGCATTCCCGACAACACGCTGATTGATATTGAACGGCTGAAAAATTATCCACGTGACAAGACGGTCATCATCACGACGGGCAGTCAGGGCGAGAGCATGGCGGCATTAAGCCGTATGGCAAACGGAATGCACAAGCGCATTACCATCGGAAAGGGCGACACGGTAATTTTTTCTTCCAGCCCCATTCCCGGAAACGAGAAGGCTGTCACGAGAGTCATTAATGAGCTGTTTAAAAAGGGCGCCGACGTGATTTTTCAGGAAACACATGTTTCAGGACATGCCTGTCAGGAGGAAATTAAGCTGATTTACACGCTTACCAAGCCGAAATACGCGGTTCCGGTGCACGGAGAGTACAAGCATTTGCAGGCACAGGCAAAGATTGCGGCAGAGCTTGGCTATGAAAAGGAGGACATCTTTATTCTCCAATCGGGCGACGTGCTTGCGCTTGACGCGGACAGTGCGCAGATTGTGGATAAGGTTCCCGTGGGCGCGGTGCTTGTGGACGGGCTTGGCGTGGGCGATGTCGGGAACGTGGTTTTGCGCGACCGCCAGCACCTTGCGGAGGACGGGATTTTGATTGTGGTATTGTCACTTGACTCTGCGACGGCGGAGCTTCTTGCCGGGCCGGACATTGTGTCAAGGGGCTTTGTGTATGTCAAGGAGTCCGACGCGCTTTTGGAGGAGGCGCATAAAATTATTGAGAAGGCAGTGCTGCACTGTTTAAAGAAAAACATTACGGATTGGGGCAAAATCAAGGGAACGATTAAGGATACGCTGAGTGATTTTGTATGGAAAAAGACAAAGCGGCGCCCGATGATTTTACCGATTATAATGGAGATTTAAGAGTATGAACGCAAAACAGCTTTTGGGAGCAATATCAGCCATGATCATAAAGACAGCGGTGGCAGTCGTAATCATTATCGTGGTGTTTCGTTTGGCAGTAAGCGCTTATGATTTCGGGTATCAGGTGTTTGCGGATTTGCCGGTGAGCGAGGGTGAAGGCAGGATTGTAAGCGTCGTGGTTACAGAGGGAAAGAGCAGTCGGGAGCTGTCCAAGGAGTTGGAGGAGAAGGGACTGATAAACAATTCCTATGTGTTCTACATTCAGGAACAGCTTTCGGACGATTACAGGGGAAAAATCCAGCCGGGTACGTATGAGCTGAGCACGGCAATGAACACGGAGGAAATGCTGGAAATACTCTGCCATGTTGAGGAGGAAGAAGAGTGACAGACGACAGAATGCTTACCTTTATTCATTCCTTTGACAGGGAAAAGCCGGATTATTTAACACAACTGGAGCAGTATTCACTGAAAACCAATGTGCCGATTATCAGACCGGGAATGCAGAGCCTGCTTAGGCTTCTGATTACGTGGGCAAAGCCTGCACGCATTCTTGAGGTGGGTACGGCAATTGGTTTTTCTGCGTTGTTTATGCAGGAATATGCGCCAAAGGACTGCCGGATTACGACGATTGAAAAGTACGAAAAGCGCATTCCCGAAGCGAAGGAAAATTTCGCGAAATTTGGGAAAGGGCAGGAGATTACGCTGCTTGAAGGGGACGCCGCCGAAATTCTTCCGGGGCTTTCGCCGGACGGGGCGTATGATTTGATTTTCATGGACGCGGCGAAAGGGCAGTACATTCACTTTCTGCCGGATATTCTGCGGCTGCTGTCACCGGACGGGATTTTGGTGTCCGACAATATTTTGCAGGAGGGCGAGCTGCTGGAGTCGAAATACGCCGTGACGCGCAGGAACCGGACAATCCACAACCGTATGCGGGAATATCTTTACGCGTTGACGCACAATGAGGAGTTGGAAACCATGATACTGCCGGTTGCGGACGGGGTGACGCTTTCTGTCCGGCGCAAGATGGAGGTTAAGAATGAACAATAAAAGACAGGGAAAACCGGAGCTTTTGGTGCCGGCGAGCAGCTTGGAGGTTTTAAAGACCGCGGTGGTATTTGGCGCGGACGCTGTTTATATCGGGGGCGAGGCATTTGGGCTGCGCGCGAAGGCGAAGAACTTTTCCATGGAAGAGATGGCGGAGGGCATTGCGTTTGCCCATGCGCAGCAGGTCAAGGTATATGTCACGGCGAATATCCTTGCGCATAACGGCGATTTGGAGGGGGCGCGCAGGTACTTTGCGCAGCTTAGGGAGATAAAGCCGGACGCGCTGATTATCTCTGACCCGGGCATGTTTATGCTTGCGAAGGAGGTCTGCCCTGAAATTGACATTCATATTTCGACGCAGGCGAACAACACGAATTATCAGACGTATCTTTTTTGGTGGCAGCAGGGCGCAAAGCGTGTGGTGTCGGCGCGTGAGCTGTCGCTTGCGGAAATCCGGCAAATCCGGGACAACATTCCGCAGGAGATGGAGATTGAGAGTTTTATTCACGGCGCGATGTGCATTTCGTATTCGGGGCGCTGTCTTTTGTCAAGCTATTTTACAGGCAGGGACGCAAACCGCGGCGCGTGTACGCACCCGTGCCGCTGGAAGTATGCCGTGGTGGAGGAGCAGCGACCGGGCGAGTATTTTCCGGTTTATGAGAATGAGCGGGGGACGTATATTTTTAACTCGAAAGATTTGTGCATGATAGAGCATGTCCCGGAGCTTGTGGCGGCGGGGATTGACAGCTTTAAGATTGAGGGGCGCATGAAGACCGCGCTTTACGTGGCGTGTGTGGCGCGCACTTACCGGAAGGCGATTGACGACTTTTTTGCGTCGGAGGAGACATACCGCGCAAATATGGAGTGGTATCGTGCGGAGATTGGGAAATGCACTTACAGGCAGTTTTCGACGGGGTTTTATTTTGGGAAGCCGGACGAGAATACGCAGATTTATGATAACAGCACTTATGTGAGCGAGGCGGTTTATCTTGGCATGGTTGACTTGGTGGACGAGAGGGGCTTTGCGCGGTTTGAGCAGAAGAATAAGTTTTGCGTGGGTGATGTGATTGAGATTATGAAGCCGGACGGGCGGAATGTCAGCGCAAAGGTGCTTGCGATGTACAATGAGGACGGCGAGGCGGTCGAGAGCTGCCCGCATTCGAAGCAGGTGTTGTATGTGGAGCTGAGCGAGAAGGCGCAGCGGTATGATATTTTGCGGGCGGGGGTGAAGAAGGCTGGGTGATGTATTGGCGTCTGACGGAGGGGGATTGTGAAAAAGTTCACATATACGTACTACATTTCTAAATGGACAATTGTTTTCCTTGTGATTGGTATTCTTGGAGGCATTTTTACGGTGAAAGGGCTGGTTCGGCAGCAGCAGCGGGTTCATGTGAAGAATGGTTATTATTTGTCGAAGATACGCATAGGGGATTGTGTTCAATATGATATTTCTTTTGAGCAACTCTTGAGAAGGTATTGCAAAGGTGAATTGTATGAGGGATACGCTCCTGTTTGTACTACTGACGCGACTACGCTGGATAATCATTATTATGTTGCGATAGGGGAAAACAAATATTTTTATATAGACTTGGTTGTGCCGCCCGCATTTCAGGAGGAGTTTCAGCAGTTTGTTGATGGTGTGATAAAGACATATCATGTTTATGGAAGAATTGAAAAGGCGAAATTTCCGGTGGTGTATGATGAGTTTATTCTGCAAGGGCTTATATATTGTACGGGTATTCGTGATACGGAGGAGCTTCATCGGATGGTTTCCGGAAAATACCAGTTGAAAGTGATTGATCCGAATGAAAAAGAGCGTATGTGGTATATAGGGCTTATCTTTTTTATTATGGGAATTTTGGGTTTGGTTGGTGGTGTTGAGAAAAAAGATATTTCACGGTAAAAGCCTTGTTCTTTTTAAGTGTTTGAGGGAGTTTTGATTGTATGGGAGAACTAAAAGCAAACGAATATAAGAAATTTGAGAATATTAAGCATATCCGAGAAGATGGTTCGGAGTATTGGAGCGCGCGCGAATTGGCAGATGCTTTAGAATATACGCAGTGGAGAAATTTTAGCAAGGTTATTGAAAGAGCCATGATTGCCTGTGAAAATAGTGGGCATGATGTATTTTACGATTTTGCTAAGGTCAGCAAAATCGTAGACGCTGGTGCAACAATCAAGCCGATAAAGGATTATGAACTTTCAAGGTATGCCTGCTATTTGATTGTTCAAAATGGCGATCCAAGAAAAGAAGTAATTGCTTTAGGACAAACATATTTTGCCATACAAACGTATCGTCAGGAGGTTGCGGATCATTTTAATCAGTTGGATGAGGATAGAAGGCGTCTTGTCGTTCGTGGAGACATTATATATGGGACTTTATGGAGGGCTGGATGTAGAAGATATTCATGCGAGGAAAGAACTTCAAGTTGGACAGAAAATCCTTGATTATATGGGAAGCACAGAGCTTATTGCCAATCTCTTCCGGGTTTCCCAAACGGAGGAGAAATTGCGAAAGGACAGTATACAGGGGGCAGATGCTGCGACAAGTGTCCATTATAATGTTGGAAAAGAGGTACGCACGGCAATTGAAAAAATTGGGGGAACAATGCCTGAGGATTTGCCAAAACCGGAGAAAAGTATTCAGGAGATTGAGAGAGAGCAGATGGCGAGATTAAAAGCGAAGGCGAAAAAAGGAACGATAATGCTTGATGAATAATGCATTGGCGGGAAAGGGGGAACTTGTAGATGACAATCATAAGGCAGTGGAGGAAAATGGCATATTTTCACAAAAACACGCTCTAATCAAAGATAAAATTATACAATATGCAGAAAAACCCCTAATTCCAACGAAAGTTTTCGCAAAAGTCTTGATTTTTTACAAAAGATATATTATTTTATTAAAAGCAAGGCAAATCAATTGCCAAATGGAATTACATGAAAGAATGTGAAAATTATATATTTCGGATATCGTGAACGAAGGTGTTCCAAAAAAGAATAATATCTTTTTTTTGGGGCATTTTTTTTATAAAACAAGAGCCATTATAACGCACAAAAAGCATACCGCAGCGCACAAAACACAGCGGGGGCATGTGTAAATAGAAGGAGGAAAAGTATGAGTGAGTTATTAAACGTGGAAAGTATTTTTGGACAGAAGGTTTTTACAATCGCAAAAATGAAGGAACGCCTTCCCAAGAAAGTATTTCAGGAAGTAAAAAAGGTCATGGAACAGGGCGGCGAGCTTTCGATGGCGGCAGCGGACGTTGTGGCAAAGGAAATGAAGGACTGGGCTGTTGAGAACGGTGCGACGCATTACACACACTGGTTTCAGCCGCTGACAGGAATCACCGCGGAGAAGCACGACTCCTTTGTATCACACCCCGATGACGAAGGAAAAATGCTGATGGATTTTTCCGGTAAGGAGCTGATAAAGGGCGAGCCGGACGCGTCATCATTCCCTTCCGGCGGCTTGCGTGCGACATTCGAGGCAAGAGGCTACACCGCATGGGACATCACGTCGCCTGCGTTTTTAAAAGAGTCAGGCTGTGGAACAATCCTTTGCATTCCGACGGCATTCTGCTCGTATACAGGGGAAGCGCTTGACAAAAAGACACCACTCCTTCGCTCGATGGAGGCTTTGAGCGAGCAGGCGCTGCGTATCGTAAAGCTGTTCGGGGACACGGAGGCGACAAAAGTAACTGCGTCGGTAGGGCCGGAGCAGGAGTATTTCCTTGTGGATAAGGATTTATATATGCAGAGAAAAGACCTGATGTTTGCAGGGCGCACGCTTTTTGGCGCACTTCCGCCGAAAGGGCAGGAGATGGAGGATCACTACTTCGGCGTTATCAAGGAGCGCGTCGGCGCATACATGAAGGATTTGAACGTGGAGCTTTGGAAGCTCGGCGTGACGGCAAAGACGCAGCACAATGAGGTTGCGCCCGCGCAGCATGAATTAGCCCCGATTTATGAGACAGCAAACATTGCGGTAGACCACAACCAGCTTGTCATGGAAACGATGAAGCGTGTCGCTTACAAGCATGACTTAAGATGTCTGCTGCATGAAAAGCCATACAAGGGCGTGAACGGATCCGGTAAGCATGACAACTGGTCGATTACGACAGACAGTGGCGTAAACCTGCTCGAGCCGGGCAATACACCGAATAAGAACGTACGTTTCCTACTGGTACTTGCCTGCATTATGAAGGCGGTTGACACACACGCTGATTTGCTGCGCCAGTCAGCGGCAGACGTTGGAAACGACCACAGACTCGGTGCGAACGAGGCGCCTCCGGCAATCATTTCCATTTTCCTCGGCGACCAGCTTGAGGACGTGGTAAAGCAGCTTGTCGAGACAGGCGACGCCGCAAAGGTAAAACAGGGCGGAAAGCTTGAGACAGGCGTATCGACGCTCCCTGATTTTGAGAAGGACGCGACGGACAGGAACAGAACATCACCGTTTGCGTTTACCGGAAATAAATTTGAGTTCCGTATGGTTGGTTCGGCAGACTCGATTGCAAGCCCGAACACCACGCTGAACGCGATTGTCGCGGAGGCATTCTGCGAGGCGGCTGACAGGATTGAGGCGGCAGCGGATAAGGACGAGGCAATACACGACATCATTAAGGAGTACATGACAAAGCACCAGAGGATTGTGTTTAACGGCAACGGCTATTCTGACGAATGGGTAGAAGAGGCAGAGCGCAGGGGACTTCCCAATATTAAATCCATGGTGGAAGCGGCTGCGACACTTACTACAGAAAAGGCAGTGAAGCTTTTTGAGAAGTTTGGCATTTTCACAAAGGTTGAGCTTGAGTCGCGCGAGGAAATCATTTACGAGACTTACGCAAAGACCATCAACATTGAGGCGCTTACGATGATTGACATGGCAGGAAAAGACATTCTTCCGGCGGTGGCGTCATATGCGGGCGATTTAGCAAACTCTATCTTAGCCGTAAAAGAAGCGGGCGCAACGGCAGCAGCGCAGGTCGAGGTGTTAAATGAGGTAGACGGATTGCTCGCAGAGGCGAAAAAAGCACTCAATACCTTGAAGGAGGTTGAGGCAAAGGCGTCAGCGATTGAGGACGTGAAGGCGCAGGCATTCTATTACAAGGATACCGTAAGGGAGGCAATGGACGCGCTCCGTGCCCCTGTTGACCAGCTTGAGATGATTGTTGACGGCACGATTTGGCCAATTCCTACATATGGGGATTTGATGTTTGAGGTATAATAGGCAGTGAAAAATGGGAAGGGTGTTTTTGGCATCTTTCCTGTTTTTATGCAATGCTTTTTCACTCCTCGAAAAAACAAGGCAGCTAAATATGAAAACAATAGATGAAGGCAAATAAAAATTCATTTGCCGATTGGCACTTCTTCTCCGTCTGTTTTATTTGATAATTTTATTTGATAATGCTATCATATACTTCCGTAAGTGAAAAAGATATGTTATAATAAAATGAACAAAACACAGAAGGAAAAGGAAGATGGAAGGGCAGCAAACAGAGAGGAATTTACATGGGAAATATGATAGGACCATCAAACGAAAGGCAATATAACGTGTATGGAAATTAGGTATGATAAAGTGGCGGTAAAGTTCCTGCAGGGGCTTCCACAGAAATTAAGGGATTCCATAAGAGATGCCATTAAAGGACTGACACAGAAGCCTCCTAAAGGAGATATAAAGCCTATGCAGGGTTACAAAGATGGAAGATATCGCTTAAGAGTTGGGAAATACCGCGTGATTTATCGGTATACAACAGATGGTGAGGTAGAAATACTAATCATTATGGAGATTGGAAGCCGCGGGGATATTTATAAATAGAATGGAGGTAGAGAGCATGACACAGGTTGTTCAGGAATCGGTTAGGATGTTGGAAATGCTGCCGGAGAGCGAACAGGAGCTTGCAAGCCAGCTTATCAAGCGGCTGGTGCTTGCTTGGGATCCGGATTTTACAAAGCTGACGCCGGAAGAGCGGAAGCGGCTGGATGCGGCAGAGCAGAGGATAGACAGTGGGGAATATGTGAAAGATAGTGATATTGAGTGGTAAGGAAAAGGTGGCTATAGGCTGAAAAGGCATGCAGCCGCCGGTAATATAAAAATCGGTAATATAAAAATCAAAAAAACACTTGCATTTTCCAAAAAGATGTTATATACTAAATAACGTGCTAAATACAAGCACCAAAAAAACAGCATATAGCGCTATCGCCAAACGGTAAGGCAACGGACTCTGACTCCGTCATTTCAAGGTTCGAATCCTTGTAGCGCTGCTTCAAAGTCAATAGTACATACTATTGGCTTTTCTTTTATGCACAGCCCAGTGCAGGAAATACATTAAACCGAAACCAAGTACACAGTTGTTTTGGCACATGTACTGTGTTATATTAGGCATATGGAGGAGAGAACCGATGATACAGCTTATAAAGGGAGATATTACAAAAATTACCAATGTAGACGCCATTGTCAATGCCGCAAACAGCAGTCTGCTTGGCGGCGGGGGTGTTGACGGGGCGATACATCGGGCGGCGGGACCGGAGCTTTTGTTTGAATGCCGCCTGTTAGGAGGCTGCAAAACAGGGCAGGCGAAGCTGACAAAAGCATATCGGCTTCCGTGCAGTTACATTATCCACACTGTCGGACCTGTCTGGAATGGAGGCAGCCATAATGAGGATATACTGCTTGCGGACTGCTACCGCAATTCGCTCAAGCTTGCGGCAGGGCATGGAATAAAAAGAATTGCATTCCCTTCTATTTCGACAGGAATTTATGCATTTCCAGTGGAACGGGCAGCAAAACTTGCAGTAGCTACGGTGCGGCAATATTTACAGGAAAATCCGGATATATTTGAAGCTGTGCTGTGGGTGTTGTTTGACGATAAGACTTTGGCTGCTTATCAAAATGCGGTTGTGGGTGAGGAGTAAGGAAATTTTTTGAATTAGCATATAAGAATTTGAGACAATGGGGAGAAACTTTCAATGAAAATTGACAGACAAAAGGCACTTGCTGCATTTGAGAACTATGTAAAAAACTACGATAAAACAGACGAAAAAGTAAGGCTCAAAATCGAACACACCTACCGCGTCTGCGCGCTCTGTGAGCAAATCGCAGAAGCCTCCGGCTTTACAAAAGACGAGATAGAACTCGCATGGCTCACCGGATTATTGCACGATGTCGGACGCTTCGAGCAGCTACGCCGTTTTGGCACTTTCGTGGACGCGCAGTCCATCGACCACGCCGAGTTCGGCGCAGATATTTTATTTCAGGAAAACAAAATCAGGGACTACATCGACGACGACACTGAAGATACGCTCCTTGAAAAGGCAGTCCGCTGCCATAGCGCCTACCGCGTTCCCGAAACCTATACCGCCCGCGAAAAGAAATTTGCGGACGTACTGCGCGACGCGGACAAAATTGACATTTTGAAAGTAAATATTTTATTCCCGCTTGAGGAAATCTATAATGTGACCACGCAGGAGCTGAAAAACTGCACCGTCACGCCGGAAGTCCTACAGGCATTTTACGAAGAACACGCTGTACTGCGTGCACTCAAGAAAACGCCCGTGGATAACGTGGTCGGACATATTTCACTTGTATACGAGCTTGTATATCCCATAAGCACCAAAATCATGTGCGAACAGGGCTATTTGGAAAAACTGATGGATTTTCACTCGGAGCTTGCGCAGACGAACAGGCAGTTTGACGAAATACGGGCAAAAATGCGCCAATACGTAGCCGAAAAAGTCAAATGTCTGCAAGCAGATACTTAATTTGCTACTTACGAAAACATAGAATACATGTTCGGAATAAAGTAACAGGAAGGACACAGAAAAATGGCACAAAATGCAAAAGCAAACCTGACAACACAATCCCCCGCGCGCAGCTTATTTTTCTTCGCGCTGCCAATGATTATCGGAAATCTGTTCCAGCAGTTCTACAACATGGCGGACTCGATTATTGTCGGCCAGTTCGTTGGAGAGGACGCGCTTGCCGCAGTCGGCGCGTCGTACTCGTTTACGACCGTGTTCATCATGATTGCAATCGGCGGCGGAATCGGCGCGTCGGTGCTTACAAGCCAGTATCTTGGCGCGGAAAAGTATAAGGAAATGAAAAGCTCCGTCTGCACGTTCCTGATTACCTTTACGTTATTCAGCATTCTGCTGTCGCTGCTTGGCTTCCTCATCAACCCAACCGTGCTAAGGCTGCTCAAAACGCCCGACAATATTATGGGCGAGGCAGTGCTTTACCTACAGATTTACTTCGTCGGACTGCCGTTTTTGTTCATGTACAACATTCTGTCCGCCAACTTCAATGCGCTTGGAAAGTCGCAGATACCGCTTTACCTTCTGATTTTTTCTTCCATATTAAATATTGTCATGGATTTGTGGATGGTCGGAGGGCTTGGGCTTGGCGTCAAGGGCGCGGCGGCGGCGACCGTGATTGCGCAGGGAATAGCGGCAATTGTTTCGTTCGTGATTTTAATGCGCCTGCTTGGGACATACCATGTGGAGGGAAAAGTGGACAGGTTTCGCAGCGATATGTTTGTGACAGGCGTCAAAATTGCCATTCCTTCTATTATACAGCAGTCGATTGTGAGCGTCGGTATGCTGCTCACGCAGTCGGCGGTCAACCGGTTCGGTTCGTCCGCGCTTGCGGGATATTCCGCAGGAATGCGTCTGGAGTCGCTCTGCATTGTGCCGATGATTGCGACGGGAAACGCGATGTCCACGTTTACGGCGCAAAACCTCGGTGCGGGAAAGTCCGGGCGTGTCCGCGAAGGGTATCATGCGGCGTACGGGATTATCATCGGCTTTGGCGTGCTGCTGATTTTGATTTCACAGCTTTTCTATGCGCCGATTGTGTCCGCGTTTGTGGACGAGGGCAGCTCACAGGTAGCGTTTCAGGTCGGAACGGATTATCTGCGGTTTATCGGATGGTTCTTTTCGTTCTTAGGATTTAAGGCGATAACGGACGGCATTTTAAGAGGTGCAGGCGACATTAAAGTCTACATGATTGCAAATCTCGTGAACCTGAGCATCCGCGTGGCAGTGGCGCAGCTCTGCTCGCCGATTTGGGGAATTGAGATGATATGGTACGCGGTGCCGATGGGGTGGGCGGCGAACTATCTGATTTCGTATGTTTGGTATCGTACGGGAAATTGGAAAACAAGGAATTTATTATGATTGTTCAAACAGGACTTAGCATTTACTGCTAAGTCCGTGAGAAAACGTATCGCAGTTAAGTAAAAATCCATCACCGAAGGTGATTTTGCATGGATTTTTACCTGTTACTGGAACGAAGTGAACAGTAACAAATTTACTACAATAACAGCAGGGCGCGTAAGGAGACACACGCGCCCTGCTGTTGTAGCAGATGGTTTATTTTTTATTGAATTTCAAGAGCCATATTAATAAACTCCTCTTTCGAAAGGTCAACGTCCATGCAGAAGAGCTGACGCATCTGACCATTCTTCTCCCATGTAACGCTCATGCTGTCGGAGTAAGAGGTTTTGTCAGCGCCGTAGCCGATATTGAGCGTGCCTGCCTCAACCTGCGCCTGCTCCTCTGCGGTCGGCTTATAGTCGGGTGTAACCCACTTGTTGCGTACTGCGTGGTAATAATAGGTGATTCCGTCCTTCTCGAAATGCTCCATGCTGTCATTATAAACAGGAAGGATATGCCGTGGCTCGACATCATAAGACACTTCGTCAGAGCCGTTCTTGTAGCACACCGCAATTGACTGGAAGCTGTCAATGGTGGTATTCTCCTCGTTTTCATAGGATACGTTTTTGATATTAATCCCCTTAAAGGTATAGCCGTTTGAGAAGCTTTGCGGGGCGTTTGTCGTCACGCCGACACGGTTCTCCGCCGTTGCCAAATCCGCATATTTTGTATAGTCCAAACGTGCGCTTGAAGATGAGTGAATGCCTGCTACGCCGCCCGATGCAACGGTGAGTGTGCCAAGCACCATCACTGCCGCGACTGTTGCGATAATTGCTTTCTTAATTGTAAACCGTTTCATACTTATTCCCCTTTCCTGATGTAAAGAATGTTGCTTTTGGCGTGCCTCGGCTTCAAGCATTGCCTTCTCAAACGCAGCCGCCATGTCCGCTGTGTCCTGAAAAAGCGCTGCCTGTTCCTGTAAGCCGATTTTGATTTGATTGTCAAACTGATGGTTTTTCATGAAAATCCCCCTTTTTGTCACAAATCTGCCGATTGAATAATGCCTGTGTTTCAACCGGGCGTTCTTCCGGAAGTAACTGCCGCAACCGCTTCCTTGCCGTGTAAAGCCTTGATTTGACCGTCCCTTCATAGCAGTCTGCGATTTGGGCAATCTGTTTGGTTGTCAGTTCGTTGTAATAGTAAAGGATTACGACCAGACGAAGCTTATAGTCAAGCTGCATGACAGCCTGAAAAACCTGCGTCTGCTGCTCCTTTTTCAGAAACAAATCCTCCGTGAGCGGAATATGGTTTGCGTCGGCTTTCTCCAAGATGTTCTCGTCGGGAACTTCCGTCTTTTTCCTGTTTAAAAAAGTCCATGCGGTTCTGTTTAAAATTTTAAACAGCCAGTAGCGAAACATTGCATTCGACTTTAATTCCGTACAATGTGTGAAAACCTTCACAAATGTTTCCTGCGTAATGTCCTCCCCGTCCTCGGCGTTTCCGCTAATCAGGCATGCGGTTCGAAACACCGACGGTCTGTACTGTTCATAAATTTGTGCAAATGCGATGCGTCTCGCATTCTGGTCGCCGCGTTTCATCTGTTCAACCAGCAGCTCCTCTGTTTTGTCGTTCGTTGACATAAGAAATAACCTTGCTCCTTTCAAAGCCCATGCGCGGAATTGTTTCCAAAATCAGCGCGTTTTTGATATATATATCATGTTTTACCCAATCGGACGCTTCGCAATGCGCCTCGCCGCTTGGTGATGTCATCTGTATATAAGAGCGTTGAGGAAGGAAGTTGGTTCATTTTTTTGGAAAATTTTTGAAACGGATTGGAAAACCAAAGAAAAAACGCCGCGCAGGAAGGCAGCGTTTTTGCATATCAGGATTAAGGGCTGAAAACCACAACATTTGTAGATTCCGTATATCCAAGACTCTTCATGAAGTTTTTGAACTTTTCCATCGTGGCGCTAAAGTGGTTGTAACTGTCAAGCGCTTTGGAGAAATTTTCCAGCGCAAGCGCATTATCGTCATCTTCGGCGGCGTACCATGAGTCACACCCATATTTGTGGATATTGTCATGGTACATTACCAAATCCTTGAAAACCTGATTGCCCGTAATGCGTGTATCCGTCTGTGAACCTGCCCACTTGCCGAATTTACAGCCCTTCGGATTGTTGAGCTGCGTGATTTTCAAGTGCTCAAAATGCGCAAGGTTGTTGTAAAGACGCCATGTAAAGATTAAATGATCCACCTTAAACACATGCAGCCAGTCCTGCGTCGAAAGGTTTGAAAAGCCTCTTGCCATATCGCTTCTCGCGGTATCAATATAGCGGCTGATTTTGTACATATGCTTTCCGGTATCCATACAGTCCTCGCCGAGCGTCGCATAGCTGTCCGCAATATCCTCCATTGACTTGACGAACAAATCCGTAACCTCTGACTGCGTATTGACCGAATTGTAGATGCTGTTGATACTCTCATTAATCAAATCCATCTGTGCAGTCATGGTATTGAAATCGTTTACGGAGCGCTGCATCATTTCATTGTTTTCATTGAGGTGCGTCGTCGCGTGGTTTACAATTTTTATCAAATCCTCAATGCTCCCGCGTAGCTCTGCGACATAGGATACAATGGTCTCCGCCGACTGCGACGTGTTTTTGGAAAGCTCCGTCATCTGATTTGCGACAACGGCAAAGCCCTTTCCGGACTCACCCGCCCTTGCCGCCTCGATGGAAGCATTCAGGGCAAGCATGCTGCTCTGGCTGGAAATTTTCTTAATCATGCCGATAATGCTGCTGATTTCCGAAATTTTTTCATGGAAAAACTGCGCCTTATCGTTAATGCTGTTGACCTCCGCCGCGGAGTCCGCAACGGCGTTAATGGTTTCCGTTACATGCTCAATGCTCGTCTGCGAAACCTTGACCGCGTTTTCCGTCGTTTCCATAATATGGTTTGCCTCGTCGGAAATTTTGCTCAAGGACTCCTGCAGGTTGCGGCTGGAATCGTTCATGCCCTGAATGGACACGTTCTGCGCATTGACCTGATCGAGCATTTTCTTAATCGTGGTACTGTCGCCGATGGACAGCATGGCTTCGTTTAAGCGCATAACAAAATTATTGTTTGCGTTCAAAAAGGTATAAATAACCTGATTGAGCTTTTCAGCGTATGATTTATCGGTAAAGGAAGATGTGTCAATGGGCGTAAAACTGCCGTTGATAATATTTTCCATAGCCTGCATCATAAGCTGTTTATCATTGTCTGCTTGTGTGGTGTTTTTCTTGTTAAACATAGCATCCTCCTTTGCGTCTCATACAATTTTTGTAAAATTCAGAATATTACTTACATGGTATCATAAATGTAAGAAAGTAGCAACCATTTGTTAAAAAAGTATTGTAGTTTTATAAAGCACCTTCTGTTTGTGGCAGGAACGGGTGCAACAGTAACAGAAGTAGACAAAAAATAAATGGATACTTCATAAATTGTTGTAAAATTTCACAAAATATGATAGCATAAGGATAGTGACCTGTGGTAATGTACGAGAAAGGAGATTGTAATGAAAAGAAAAGGACTAAAGCTGATGCAGGTTCTTTTGATTATGGCGGCAGCTCCCATGCTGTTAATGTTTCTTGTTGCGATGAACGGTATCAAGGACGCGTGCGGAGGCATTACGGAGACGATGGTGCGCCATGAGCTGAGCGCCGCGCAGTATGCGTTTGAAGTGTCAGTCGGAAATATGTCGGTTGGTACATATATGTATACAAACGGGAAATTTTATAAGGGTAGGAAAAACGTCAGTGACGACACGCAGTTTTTTGACAATTTCAGTCAGGAGGTCGACCTTCAGGTGTCTGTCTACTATGATAAGGTACGCGTAGCGACAAGCCTTGTGGACAACGACGGAAACCACCTGATTGGCACGGAGGCAAACCCCGACATTTATGAACGGGTGGTGCAGCAGGGACAGGATTACTACGACGACAATATGGAGATAGAAGGGAAGCTGTACTATGGAATGTACTGCCCGCTTTATCAATACAACAGCGACCAGATTATCGGCATGACCTTCGTGGGCTTGGAGAAGGACACGATTAACAGCATTTATACGCAAAGCATGATTAAGAGCCTTGCAGCGCTTATCATTATTTTCATAATAGGAATTGTTATCGTTATTGTGGTCGCAAGGTTGATTTCCGGCGGAATTAAGGAGGCAGTGGCACTTCTGAACCGTGTGGCGGACGGCGGACTGAACACCAAGGTGAAGAAAAAGCTGATGACGCGCGCGGACGAGGTCGGGGACATTGCAATCGGTGTGGACAAGCTGGTGACAAACCTCACGGGAATCGTTTCGGACATTAAGGGTGCAACCGGACAGTTTGACAGCATTTCATCAAACTTTTCGGAATCGTTTCGGGAAATGACGGGGAACATTGAAAATGTTGACCGCGCGATTGAGGAGATGGCGAAAAGCTCAACGGATCAGGCGCAGAATACCTCAAGCGTTGGAAGCGAAGTGCAGCAGATGGGCAATGCGATAGACACGACCTCGCAGAATATTGACATGCTTGTCGGCAATACGGAACGAATGAAGGAATACAATGTCAGCGTGAATGAAACACTGAAGGAACTGATTAAGATTAGCGGCGATACAAAGAACGCATTTGGCATTGTCTATGAGCAGACAAACATGACAAACAATTCGGCGCAGGATATCCAGTCAGCGGCGGACGTCATTACGGATATCGCGGATCAGACCAACCTGCTTTCCTTAAACGCAAGCATTGAGGCGGCGAGGGCAGGTGAGCACGGCAAGGGCTTTGCGGTGGTTGCCGACGAAATCAGGAAGCTGGCGGAGCAGTCAGCGGAGTCCGCAAGTCAGATTACGGAAATCATCGAAAAGCTGATTGTCAATTCCAATACTACCGTTGACACGATGAAAAATGTGACGCAGGTCATTGACCAGCAGAACGACGAGCTCAACAAGACAAAAGAGGTATTTGGCGGGTTAAATTCGGAGATTGGAGAGGTTCGCAATGCCGTTGACAACATCAAGGCGGAGATGGGGACGCTCAATCACCTTAAGGAAAATGTGCTCACATCTGTTCAGAGCCTTGCGGCAATTGCCGAGCAAAACGCGGCAAGCACGCAGGAAACATCGGCGGCGATGCAGGAGATTGGAAACATTGTCGCGGAATGCGCGGCAGGTGTTGACAATATCATGGCAACCTCTGAAAACCTTGACAGCAGCATGAAGGTATTTCAGATGGAAGGGGACACTGTTTCCGGTTCGTAGGGAAAATTTGAATTATAATATTGATTTCTGATATAAAATAGGATTTAATATAAATATAAATAATAAAGGAAGGGGTATAAACGCAATGAATAATTTTGGTGAAGCAGCAAATGCTGACGTAGCGATTATTCCGAAAGGAACCGTTATAAACGGGAACATTGATATTGACGGAAAACTGGAGATGTATGGGGAGATTAACGGAAACATTAATTCCAATGACCGCGTCAATATCTGCGGAGACGTAACGGGGGATATTAAGGCAAACGATTTGTACACAAAGGATTCTTTTATTGAGGGAAAGATTGAATGTGTACAGGGAGCTGTTGTACGTGACAACACGGTCATTCTTGGCGATATCTATGCAGACAGCCTTGTGGTGGACGGTGCAATTCAGGGAAGACTTGATGTAAAGGGCTGCGTTACGGTGGGAGAGAAAGCGATTGTTGACAGCGACATCAAGGCGAAGTCGATACAGGTCAGCAATGGCGCAGCAATTAACGGTCATTGTTCCCTTTGCTATGCGGATATCAATATGAGTGATGTCTTCCCGCAGACAGAGCCTGAACCGGTACCGGAGCCGGAACCAAAGGAGGAGGCAGCAGAGGAGACAGAGAAGCCAAAGTCATCTTCAAAGCCAAAGGCGGTAGCAAAAAAGAAATAAAGAATAAGGAAGGCTGATACAGCAATGGAAAACCAAGAAATTCTTGATTTTGCAAATATGGTGTTCAGCATGGAATATGGCAGTATTGACTTTGAGCAGCTTTATCCAAAGGCTTATGCAAGGGAATGCTGCCATTTTCCTGTTCACCATACAATTGAAGAAGGGGGAAAGCTCAAGGCGCTTTTAGATGTGTATCCGGTCACGCTGAAATTGCAAAAGGATAACAGGAGCATACGGGCGGCTTATATTGGAACCGTTTGCGTCCACCCAAAGCATAGGGGGAAGGGGTATCTGACAGAGCTGATGCAAAGAGCGGAGCAGGACGCGCGGGAAAACGGGTTTGATTTGCTGCTGCTGGACGGAAACAGGCACCGCTACCGCAGCTACGGGTTTGAGCAGGCGGGCGTGAAGTGCAATTTTAGTATGCGTCTTAGCAACCTGTGGCATCGTTGCCATGAGCTTTATACAGAGGAGGAGCTTTGTGCGCCGAAATACAACTTTGAGGAGATTGACGGGGAGAGTGCCTATATTCCGTATCTGTTTTCGCTGTATCAAAGAAGAGCCGTTACGGCAAGGACGCAGGAGCAGTTTTTCCCGTGTTTAAAAAGCAGTCTTGCGGCAACGTACGCAGTGCTGGAGGGAGAAAAGACAGCAGGGTACATTAATTTGTCCGCTGATGGTAAAAATATATTGGAGTTTGAGCTGGAGGAGAGCGCTTATATTGCGCGAATGCTCTGCGATTTTTTGGAGGGAATGGAGCTGGACGAGGTCGGGCTTTCTGTCGGGATTGATGAAATGCAAAAGATCAATCAGCTTGAGGGGGCATGTGCCTATTACAATCTTTCAACGTCGCATCATATGAAGCTGCTGCGTCCGGAGCGTGTGCTGGAATTTTTGGTTTCATGGAGAGAGGCTTATGACACGCGTGTCATAAATGCAGAGGAAATAAAAAAACTGTGGAATGCGCTTTTGGTGCCTGATATGGAGAAAATCAGCCTTTTGACAACCCCGCGCTGTTTTTGGGAGATACAGAAGGGGGAGAACAGCCTGCTAAAAGGCATTCCTTCTGAATGGCTGCCACTGCCGTTTTTCCTGCCGGACGGTGATGCGTTTTAACTTGCTTTTGTAAAAATTCCTGTCGAGACGGACGGTGCCATGTTAAGAGGGGAGCCGTTGATTTGTATGTGCTGCTTTCCTAAGTATGAAGTGTTTTGGGGAAGCTTGAGAAAAGGGATTGATTTCAGAAGGGAGCAGGATAAAGCAAAGCGAGCACGTGAGGCACAAAGAAATGGACACGACGTCCGTCTGGCGTCTAAACTCTTTGTCTAACTTAACATAATGTGGAATTGATGTATATGGTACTTAAGTACTAAAAATTCGGAATTATTAAAAAAATCTTCCAGGAATTGGTGAAAATAAAGGAAGCGGACTAAGAAAAGGGGCTGGAAGCAGCCCCTTAATCCATGTATTTCCATGTGTACATATTCGTATTCCGGCATTTTGGACACATTACATTGTACTGGTCAAAAATAAACATTTTTATCTTGTCGTCAGCGACATTCGTTGTGACAATCCGGCTCTGACCGCATTTGCATAAGAATAAAATTTTGCGGTTCAGGCGCACAGCAAGACTTTCGCCACGCAGGGAGAGCGCTTTTTCAATATACCGCAGCTGCTCATCATTGTGAACGCCGCATTCCTCTAGCGCCCATTTATATTCGTCTCTGATAATGTGCAGGGCTTCAGAGGGAATGGCAGAATAATGCTGTTCTAACTTTTCTTCCGTAAACATAGTTTGTTACTCCTTTTCTTATTTTCTATTTATATTATGTAAATACATAATTCAATATCAATCTATTTTATTATAGCATGATATGCAAAAATAATAAACAGCTAAGTCTGACAAAATTTGCGACAAAATTTTGTCAGAGGGACGGGGTTACATAATGTGCCAAATTTTCAGAAAATTGCAACAATATCCGTTCACAGGCATAAAAAAATAAGTGCGGAATGTCGATATATACTATAACTTAACTTATGAATGAAAATTCATAGGAAAGTAATGCAGAAGAAAATTCATTTTAAGAGAAACGGATTTTTACTTGTTACCGGGATAAAATGTTCCGTAACGTTTTCACACGGAGGTGAAAAGAATGAATAGGAGGCGGGAGCTGACGCTGCAAAGGCTCGCGCGTATCGGTGCTTTGCCGGCTTCGGAGCATGTGGTTCAGACGCAACGGGTTGCGGTGGAAAAACCGGAAACGGTTGTGAAGTTAAGACCTGCCGGAGCCATGTCGATAGAAGCCATGCTGAACACCTATATGAAGCGGCAGAAGAGTGTGTTTGACTTGCGCACGCAGCAGGATAGTTACGTCAGCACAGTAAAGAACCCCAAACAGCAGCTTTCACAGCAGATGGCGGAGTACATGGCAGCCATCGAGGAAAGCCAGCTTGCAAACGCGCGCGCGGGGGTTTCTTATGACAAGTCGGCGGCTGAGTTTGACAAGGAAAATCAGGAGAAGGCAGAAAAGGTATTAAAGACCGATAGAAGCGCAAGATACCAGTTGGAGCATTACAAGAAAAAAGAGGAAACGCCGTCATCGGTCTATGACCAGCTTGATGAAAACCGTTGTCCGGGATTTTTGCTTTATTCTTATGATAAGAACGGCTCGCATAGCGTGCTGGGCGAAAACAGAAATCCGGGCAGCTACAACGGACGCGTCACGGGCGGAGGCTTTGTCAGCAAGGCATAAAAGAAGTGTTTTATTTCATGGTTGAATATAAAACACTTCTTTTTTTCATTTATTTGGAAGAACGCGGTTATGAAACTTAGATTTAATTAGTCGGCGTATTTTTCCGGATTAGGAAATCTTTTCATGCTTCCGCTTCCCGTAATCGTTCCACAACGCTGCGTTTCGTCGTCTGTCCGTACAAAACTGTGGGTATGAACCAGCCTAAGAGGACAAAGACGGGTACGACCGCCAAAATCGGCGTAACCGAAAAGCGTGCGCTAAAGAACCAAAACATATTCTCCATCAAATCTCCCGCTAACGGATTTAAAACGAGTGCGAGCACGAATGATGCGCCAACCGAGCCGACTGCGTAGAACAGACCTTCATAAACCAGCATTTGCCTAAGCTGTCTGTTGGTCATGCCGACTGCCTGCAGGACTGCAAATTCCCGAAGCCTTGCGAGAATGCTGGTCATAATCGCGTTGAAGAAATTCAGGATGCCGACCAGTCCGACAATCACGCAGAGCACGCCGCCAAGCAGCAGGAACATATTTTGGAACTGCCGGAAATCGTTGCGTGTGGTTTCCTTGCTTTCGTACATCAGTACGGACTGTGCGCCTTCCGTAAGCTTTGCGAGGTATTCCTCCGCCGCCTGCTCTGCCGCCGCGTCGGGCGTGTCAAAGAGGTAGAAGAGCGGTGCGACCTCACGCCCGCTGTCGCGCTGCAGTGTGTCTGCAGGAAGTACGGCGCGGTTCCCCATCAGATGGTAGCGGTAACTCATGGAGTAGGGGAGCTTTACATACGCGCAGACCGTGTAATTCACATCATGGCTGTCGGTTTCTTGTATTTGGCAAAATTCTGCCGGCGTGCTGTCATTTGCCGGCTCTCCGGTACGGGAGTCAATGATTGTCACCTCGTCAACATAGGTAACAGGTATGGTTTCACCGACCTTTGGCAGAATATCGTTATTGTAAATGTTTCCGTAATCATCAACATCGACGCACATTGCAATCGAATGTGAGTTCTCGTCAAAAAGTGGTGCAAGGTCGCCTTCCACAATGGTCAGTTTTTCAAATAAAGCATTGTCCAGTCCCTCAATTTGGGAATCTATCGCATATTTTCCGTCGCGCTGCGGCGTTTCTGCAAGTATTGTCTGGGCGTATTCCTCCGTGGTATGCGGCATGATAATGTCCATCCACTGCTCCTTGTCGATATACATTTGGATTGCGTATTTGGATACTGTTGTATATCCGCAGCCGTCTACGCTTTGTGTTGTGTTTTCCGTAATCTGCGCGATGGTGTCCTCGGTGATAAATTCCGTTGTGCCGTGGCTAAAACGGAAATAATCCGTGCTGCTGACAATGAAATCGGCACAGGTATTGCGCGCAAGGTAGCGCTCCATGTCAAAGCCGCCGACAAACGAGTAGAGGATATCCAAAAGCGTGACGGACAGCGCCAAAGACACGACGACAAGAACGGTTTTGCTCTTGTTGCGCCCCAAATTGTTAAATGCCATCTGCCAAACCTTCGCGCCGCGCGTGGTACGGCGTTTCCTGCTTATTTTATGCGTGAAAAATCTATGGTTTTTCATGCTGTGTTCCGTATATTTTGTCGCTTCCACGGGGGAAACCTTTGCCGCAATGCGCGCGGGCTTCGAGCAGGAGAGCAGCACGGTCACGATGGAAAATGCCGCCGAGCCGAGGAATATCACGGGGGAGACGCTGGTGGTCGTAATGCCGCTAAATGAGAGCGTTGCGGTAACGACAGGCGTGAGCGCCGTGCCAATTCCAAAGCCCAAAAGCAGTCCGATTGGAATGCCAATCAGACACAGCAGCAATGCCTGCTGGCGGATAATGCGCCGAAGCTGTCTTGGCGTTGTGCCGATGGTTTTGAGCAGTCCGTAAAAGCGGATATCGCCCGTGACCGATATTTGGAAAATATTATAAATAATCAGATAGCCCGTGAAGATGACAAGCAGGATAAACGCAAGGATTGCGACAAGCGTTCCAAAGTCAAATACCGCGCCGACCTGTGAAGCGGTATAGCCCCAATTTACGCCGATACGCACGCTGTTTTCCTCGTCGCGCGTTTCCCATGTGTAGCCCAAATCCGTATCCACCGCTTCCATCTGTCCGCGAATGTCAACGGCTGAGCGCATCATGACGTTTAAGTCCTTGCGGAAATTGTCAATACCCATGCCGCCTTCAATGGCGTACGCCTCAATTTCCTGCGCGTATTCCTCTGAAATATTGATATAGTGGACGGGCATGAGATTGTCATAATCCCAGTACCCCACAAGGGTAAAGGTGTCGGTTCGCGTGGGACCTACGCCTTTTTCCTTGTCCGCGATGTTGTAGGTGAGCGGAATCTGCGCGCCAAGCTCGGGCGTAATGCCTAAGAGTGCGAGTGCGGTGGTGTCCATTGCAATCTCTTTGCCGCTTTCGGGCATTCGTCCTTTGGCTGGTGTTGCGTACGACCATTTCGTACAGTTGGCATCCATGTAGCTGATTTCGGCGGGTGTTTTGCCGAATACGCCTGTCGTTGCAAGACCGATTACCATACGGACACCCGTTTCCTTTACGTTTTTATGTGCGGAAATGGCGGCAATCTGTTCATCATTGACGTCCTTGAACGAACCATGGTTGTAGCCGCCGATTTGGCGGAACTGGTAGGTTTCGTAGCTTGCGTTGATGGACATGACGATGGTGAACAGGGTGGTAAACAGGATTGTTGTCAGCGCAATTGCAAAAACGGCAATCAGGTTTCGTTTCCGGTTCGCGTAGAGGGATTTGCGGCTTAGTTTTCGAATGCATTTTCGGTTTTGTACTTTCATGTTTATCCCTCCCCGTTACTGCCGTGTGACAATGCGACCGTCTTCAATGCGGATAATGCGGTCTGCCATCTGCGCGATTTCTTCGTTGTGTGTAATCATTAAAATGGTCTGCGCGAACTTTTGCCCTGTGACCTTGAGCAGATTTAACACATCTTGGCTTGTTTTACTGTCAAGGTTTCCGGTCGGCTCGTCGGCAAGGATAATGGCGGGTGCGGACGCAAGCGCGCGGGCGATTGCAACACGCTGCTGCTGACCGCCGGATAGCTGGTTTGGCAGCGCGTCAAGCCGTTCGCCTAGTCCGAGTGTATGTATAATCTGCTCGACAAATTCCGTGTCAATTTTTGCGCCGTCAAGCTCGATTGGCATGACGATATTTTCATAGACATTCAGCACGGGTACAAGGTTGTACGCCTGAAACACAAAGCCGATTTTGCGGCGGCGGAAAATGGTCAGCGCCTCGTCCTTTAAGGCGGAGATGTCCTTGCCGTCCACGATGACCTTGCCCTCTGTCGGGCGGTCAAGCCCGCCGAGCATATGCAGCAGGGTTGACTTGCCGCTGCCTGATGTCCCGACGATTGCGACAAATTCGCCTTTTTCGACGCTTATGTTGACGCCATCGAGCGCGTGTACGGCGTTTTCTCCGGCGCCGTAGATTTTCTTTAGGTTTGTTGTCTGTAAAATTTCCATAATCAATCCTCCTAGTATTTGCAGTGTGAAACTTTTCACAATTTTGGGCGAAAAAAGAATGCCGCGCTTGGCATTCCTCCAATTTGCTTGTATTTATTATTTCATATAAATCTGTCGATATTCTTTCGGGTGGGTGGGGGAATTCTTACAGTATTGAAAGAATTGGGGGGAATTAAGTTAAGGAAAAACCATGTTTTAGAATGGATTTCCAGTTGCTTTTTTCATATAGAAAGCGGATGATTGTTACCGTGTGATTTTTTTCGGAAATAATATAAAAAGCAAGATAGTTTTTTACCTGTGTAAAATGAATTCCCCATGAATTTAGTAAAATGTCGTCCACGAGAGGGTACTGATTTGGAAAAGAGGAAAGTGCATTGAGTTTTGTTTCTGCCTCGTCTAAAAGATGGTCTGCCGCAGATGGATTTTTCAACACAAATTCGATATAGTCTGCGGCATTTGACATATCGCGTTCAGCGGCGGCAGTAATTTTAATAGTATAATTCATCGTTTTCTACGGCTCCTTAAATCGGAAATTGCCTCTGACAAAGGGCGTATGTTTTCATTTTTCATGTCATTTAAACCGTCTTGCAATAAGCTGTATAATTCAAAACGACCGATAAGCTGCTCGTAGGTTTCAATACTCATGACAGCCAAATCGCCTTTTCCGTTTTTGGTAATAAATACTGGTTCGGAATAGGTATGACAAAATTCGGAAATATCATTATAGCTGTTGCGCAAATCAGCGCTTGAACGAATGTTTGGCATGAAAGGCACCTCCTTGTTTGATAACAAAATTATAACGAAATTTCTTTATGGCGTCAAGTGTAGGGATTTTTAAAATGCATACCGTGTGCCATGCGAGAGGAGTAATCCGTCCGTTAATTCCACGCGTAGGATTATGGTATTTTCGTCGTCCAAATCTGTATGCCCGTTGTCAATCCACTCGGCAAATGCAATTTTTAGTTTTTCGGCGATTGGCTGGTTTTCCGCTTGGCTAAAAGCGCCTAGACTGACGCCTCTTCCGTGCGCCGTGAACCAGTCTCCGGCGATTGCGACGGTTGGGTTTGCTGTAATCTGTCGGATTTTGTTTGATAGGGCATGTGTAATGATATAAAACGCGCCGTCCTCATAATAGGCGTTTACGTTCCGCACACAGGGCACGCCGTTTTCCGTGGTCGCCAGTGCAATCACAGAGTCCTTCGCAAAACGTTCTGTCATGATTTCTTTGGCTTGTGGATTTAGCTGTATCATTTTTAGTCCTCCTTTGTTTTTTGATTGTCATATAATAGGAAAGTTTAGAGCAATAAAGATTTTTTTGCAGCCGTTTGTCGGAAACCGCTTTGAGTGTACTTCGGACAAGCGCCTTCGTTTCGTCCGTCACCTGCGGTAAGCTTTCCCGAAACAGTCCAAAATACTTCTTTTTCAACAAAGCCCTTACCAATTCCTCATTCCCGCAATGATACCCCGCACTCGGCACATTTTTAAGGTTTTCCAGCAGCAGCCTGATACCGTCGCCCTTTTGCGAAAACGCCCAGTCAAGTTCAATCTCCCGCAGCGTTTCCATCGCGGTGCGCGCCGTCTGTAAATCGCTCATTGTCACCGAATCGTCAAACAACGCGGCAATATTTTTGAAAAGGGATAAATCCTTGTTTGTCCACAGCCGGTACAAAATGCCATTATAAATTTCGTAATCCTCGGGATAGTCCTTCCAGTGGACTTTCCATGGGTCAAAATTTTTCAGCCTTTTCTGCGCAAAAACCTCCTGCAAAAAGGGCAGCAGCTCCGGAATCGGTTGTTCCATCATCTGTCTGATATCCGGATTGTCCCACCACCGTTTTGTCTCATTTGTGTCGGTCACGATTTGGGGAAAGCCATTGCCTTGTTTATAAAAAACATAATCGCCGACATTCTGATAAAGGTCTTTTCCCACATAAAACGGGGTGATATTTTTGACGCGCACACAGTTTCGCTTCACTTCCCGCACAATCCGTTTGAAGAGCGCGCGCGTAAATTCCGTTTCGTATTCTCTTGGAATATACACTTCATAATCGCACTCGTAGCCGTTCGGATTGCTTCTTTTCATCCGAAATGTGAGGCGTCCCTCATTGTCGCGACAGCTTGTGATGTAGCGTACCCTTGCTTCGTTCTGCAAGACCTGACAGATTGTGTGCATATCCTGCGCCTTTGGCACGATATAAAAAAGCTCTCCATCGCTGTCCGCGATTTCTTCAATGGTGTGGAAGGCAATACGCGGCTGCTTGTCTTGGTCTGCGCCTTCCTGCCCGGCTTGGGCATATACGTAATTGGCGCAGTATTTGATTTCAAACTCGGTCTCGACTGGTTTGAAAATGCTGTATAAATCGGATTTGGCGGCGAAAAAATAGATTGTGTTTGTCATGCGTTACCTCGTATAAAAATTGTTAAAGATTTCACTACTTAACCAATGCTTTCGTTGCTTCGGCATTTGGCATCATACCATACTTTCCTGCTTTTCATTATATTTGTATATAAAAAAACTGTCAATCAATAGTCTGTGTGAACAGGCTTGGAACAGGTTTGAAAAGTGGCACATTTCGGTTGCTTTTCCGCTAGAACACCCCTATAATGTACATAAGGTGATGAAATTAGCGTATTTAGAGACAGAAATCAGAAATTCCGATAAAGTCTACGTAAATACCCAAAATTTTTTTAAAATAATGAAAGGATTTCTCTCCGTGATACGTATTACTTATGAAACGAATAAAAAATACCAATTTACGGAGGCGAAGATATGATGAAAAAAGCAGCAAAGGTTGTTGCAGTATTGGCAGTGGGCGTTTTTATAATGGGAAATATGGCAATGGTGGCGCAGGCACATCATGGTCATTCAACATATACAGTGGAGCAGACGCCGTACTGCTATGAGGACGGAAGCTGTGATGTGGACGGTGTATGCCTGAATGGAACGGATTGCGACGGGGCGGTACATCATTCCCGCACAACGTCCGTACATCATTCAAGACGCGGACATCATTCAGGGCACTGCTATTAAAAATGCATGGAAACCCCGCTGGCATGGCGGGGTTTTTGTCATATATGGGAACAAGAGGGAGTGAGGCTTTTGAAAAGCGCAGAAGAACTAAACCGTGCGGTGGAGACCTATGCGGACATGGTGCGCAGGATTTGTTTTGTGCATTTGAAAAACAGGGACGATACGGAGGACGTGTTTCAGAATGTGTTCCTGAAATACATGCTTTATGAGGGCAGCTTTGCGGATGTGGAGCATGAGAAGGCATGGTTTGTGCGGGTGACAATCAATGCCTGCACGGAAGTTTTAGAGGTTGTCTTAAGGCTTCCCGAAAAGTACAGGAATGTCATTTATTTATTCTATTATGAAGGATATTCTGCCGTGGAAATTGCGGGGATTTTGGGGCGCAAGGAGAATACTGTTTACACGTGGCTTTCCAGAGCCAAGGATATTTTGCGCGAAAAATTAGGAGGTGAGTGGGCATGAACAGGATTCAGGAAAGCATGGAACAGCTACAGGCATCGCAGGAGCTGAAAAAAAGTACCCTGCAGTATGATGAAAATGTTTCGGTTGAGGACTGTCACGGTATGACAATCGGGGAAATCCAGAACAGGATTGACAGTTGCCAGCAAAATCATGGAAAGGGAGGGCACGGCAGACATAAAGGACATCACGGGAATGCTTCGGGACATTGACATAGGCATGTACAATTGGTAGAATATATAATAGATAAATACATTCTCTTTGTCTTTCAAAGGAATTGAATGTAAAAAAAATACGGTACACCGTTTTTGGGCGATGCGGTGTGTGAGGAGGATATTTTATGTATCATTGTCATGTGTGTTTTTATTTTATCGGTCATCAAAGCCAGTTGTTTGAAATCGTTAGAGGAATGCCCCCGTTTCACTCGTTTGACCATGAATTTATGGAGAGTGAATGCCCTGAACAGGAGCTATTGACGAAGGCTGACGTGATTTTTGCCGATATACAGGAAACGGACGCGACAAGGCTTGTGAAAAATTTGTCAGAATGGAAAAAGCCTGAGGCGGATTTGATATTGCTAGTGGAGGCAGGACAGCTTGAAAATGTTACGGACATCTATGAGGAGGTTACGGATATTTGGAAAATGCCGATGACGGACGATGAGATTCGGTTTCGTTTCCGGCGGTGGCAGCAGAACTGCAAAACACAAAGGGACTATTGGCAGACCAGTCAGTATTTGGAAGGCACAATCAACAGTGTTCCAAACCTGATTTGGTACAAGGACAAGAACGGAATTCATGAGAAGGTAAACGACAGCTTTTGCAAGACGGTGAACAAGACGAAGACGCAGGTACAGGGGCGCGGGCACGCGTATATCTGGGACGTGGAGAAGGACGATCCTGCCTGTATCGAATCGGAACGGATTGTCATGGAAAAAAAGCAGACATGTATCTCGGAGGAGGTCATTCAGACGGGCGAGGGCACAAGGGTGCTCACGACCTACAAATCCCCGCTGTATGACTGGGACGGAAGCGTCATGGGTACCGTGGGCGTGGGAATTGACATTACCAAGGAGCGTGCCTATGCGCAGGAGCTGATTAAGAAAAATCAGACGCTGGAAATGCTGTTTACGACGATGGATTGCGGCGTAATGTGCCATACGCTGGACGGTGCGCGCCTTATCAGCATTAACCGGGCGGCTTTGAATATTTTGGGATACGAGTCGCAGGAGGAATTGAAAGAGGACGGCTTTTATATGGTTGCCGCTTCCGTGCTTGACGAGGACAAAATCAAGGTGGAGCACGGCATTCAGTCGCTCAAGAATATCGGCGACAGTGTCAGTTTGGAATACCGCGTGCGCCATGCGGACGGGGCAATTATTTATGTGCTTGGAAGCTTCAAGCTTGTGGAGGAGGACGGCGAAGTATGCTGTCAGCGTTTTCTGTTAGACCGCACGGCGCAGAAGCTTCAGGAGGAAGAGGAGCGGCTGCGTGGTGAGCGCAAGCAGATGGAGCTTATTCAGGCACTTAGTATTGATTATAATCTGATTTGTTTCTTTGATTTGGAAACCGGAATAGGAAGGGCGCTTCGCATTGGCGAATGCAAAAATAAAATTTTGGATTCTATTTTTGCCGGGGAGCTGTGTTGGGAAGAATGCATGAAGCGTTACATAGAAACAGGCATTTTTGATGAAGATAAAGAGACGATGTGGTGCGCCGTTTCCCGAAAGCAGCTTGAGGCAGAGCTTTCGAAAAAGCCGATATTTACCGTGAATTACCGCATTACTTGTTGCGGTGAGATGCGCTATTTCCAAATGAAAGTGGTACGTGTCGGAGATTGGTCTAAAAATCGAAATGTTGTTTTGGGCTTTCGCAGCGTGGATGAGGAGACGCGCAGTGAGCGTGAGAGAAACGAACTGCTGGAGAATGCACTTTCACAGGCGAATCGGGCAAGCAAGGCAAAGAGTATTTTCCTTTCCAATATGTCCCACGATATTCGTACGCCGATGAATGCGATTATTGGCTTTACCACGTTGGCAATAACGCACATTGAGAATAAGGAGCAGGTGGAAGAATATCTTAAGAAGATAATGACGTCAGGCAATCATTTGCTGAGTCTGATTAATGACGTTTTGGATATGAGTCATATTGAGAGCGGAAAAATTCATTTGGAAGAAGAGCCGTGCAGCTTGCCGGATATTATGCATGAGCTGCGCAATATTATTCAGGCGGATATTCACGCGAAACAGTTGGATTTGTATATGGATGCCATTGATATTCATAATGAGGGGATTTACTGTGATCGTCTGCGTTTGAATCAAGTGCTGCTAAATCTGCTAAGTAACGCCGTGAAATATACGGGAGCGGGCGGAATGGTCAGTCTGAAAGTAATTGAGCGGGGCAGCGCTGCGGCAGGATATGCAAATTATGAATTTCATGTAAAAGATACCGGAATTGGCATGAGTGATGAATTTGTGGCACATATTTTTGAGCCGTTTGAGCGGGAGCGCAATTCGACAATCAGTGGTATTCAGGGGACCGGACTTGGTATGGCAATTACCAAAAATATTGTAGACATGATGAATGGTACGATTGAGGTGAAGAGTAAACAGGGCTTTGGAACAGAGTGTATCGTTTCTGTTCCGCTTCGCATTAATGAGCGAGAGAAGGAGCCGCAGACAATTCCGGAGCTTGACGGCTTGCGTGCGTTGGTGGTGGATGATGATTTCAATACTTGCGACAGCGTTACCTGTATGCTTCAGCAGATTGGTCTGCGTGCAGAGTGGACATTGTCCGGAAAAGAGGCTGTATTGAGAACTCGTCAGGCGGTTATGCGGGAAGATCAATATTTTGTATATATTATTGACTGGCTTTTGCCTGACATGAACGGTGTCGAGGTGGCAAGAAGAATTCGTTTGGAAACAGGAAAGGATGTACCTATTATTGTTTTGACGGCTTATGACTGGTGTGATATTGAGGAGGAGGCCCGGGAAGCGGGCGTGAAGGCATTTTGCAGTAAGCCGCTGTTTTTCTCGGAACTGCACGGATGTCTGAATAATTTTGTAAAATCCAATTCAAATGATAACACGCCCAAAACCGATAAGAAGCCGATTCGTACTGGCCGTATTTTGCTGGCGGAGGATAATGATCTGAATCAGGAAATTGCGGTTGCGATTTTAGAGGAAGCAGGCTTTTCCGTTGAAGTTGCGCCAAACGGTCAGATTGCGGTTGATATGCTTAGGGCTTCTGAACCAGGATATTATCAGGTTGTGCTTATGGATATTCAAATGCCGGTGATGAATGGGCATGAGGCAGCAAAGGAAATTCGAAAATCAGAAAATAAAGAGCTGGCATCACTTCCTATTTTGGCGATGACAGCGAATGCCTTTGAGGAGGATAAGCAGGAGGCGCTAAGAAGCGGAATGAACGGTCATATCGCAAAGCCGATTGATATCAAGACGCTGATGCAAATGTTAGATGAGGTGCTTGGATGAATAGAGGGCACAATACATGGAGGAAATGGGAATGAATATGGAGGAAAAACTCTCTTCGGAAAAGGTGATTGTGATTGACTTTGGTGGTCAATACAACCAGTTGGTAGCAAGGCGTGTCAGAGAGTGCAACGTTTATTGTGAAATATATTCATACAAAACGGATATTGAGCAAATTAAGGCGATGAACCCGAAGGGAATTATCCTTACGGGGGGGCCTAATAGCTGCTATGAGGACAATTCGCCGACATATCAAAAAGAGTTGTTTGAGCTGGGGATTCCGGTGCTGGGGCTTTGCTATGGTGCGCAGCTTATGATGCACGTGCTTGGCGGCAAGGTGGAAAAGGCGCCGGTGCGTGAGTATGGGAAAATACAGGTTGCGGTGGATAACGCTTCCGCTTTGTTTTCTGATGTGGCGGAAACGACGGTCTGCTGGATGAGCCATAATGATTATATTTCGCAGGTCGCTCCCGGCTTTTCGATTTGTGCGCATACAGCGGACTGTCCTGTTGCAGCGGCGGAATGCGCGGAGAAAAGGCTTTATGCAATTCAGTTCCACCCCGAAGTGCTGCATACGGTTGAGGGAACAAAAATGCTGTATAATTTTGTCCGTGGTATCTGCGGGTGCGCGGGGACTTGGCGCATGGAATCTTTTGTCGAGGAGTCGGTAAAGCAAATTCGGGAAAAGGTCGGGGAAGGCAAGGTGCTGCTTGCGTTGTCGGGCGGCGTGGATTCGTCGGTGGCGGCAGGGCTGCTGTCGCGCGCGATTGGGAAGCAGCTTACCTGTGTGTTTGTGGATCACGGGCTTTTGCGCAAGGACGAGGGGGACGAGGTTGAGGCGGTGTTTGGCGCAAACGGGGATTTTGATTTGAACTTTATCCGCGTCAATGCGCAGGAGCGGTATTACGCGAAGCTTGCAGGCGTGACGGAGCCGGAGCGCAAGCGCAAGATTATCGGGGAAGAGTTTATCCGTGTGTTTGAGGAGGAAGCGAAGAAGATTGGCGCAGTGGATTTCCTTGCACAGGGAACAATTTATCCGGATGTGGTAGAGAGTGGTCTTGGCGGGGAGTCGGCAGTCATTAAGTCGCACCATAATGTTGGCGGATTGCCGGATTATGTGGATTTTAAAGAGATTATCGAGCCGCTTCGAGATTTGTTTAAGGACGAGGTTCGCAAGGCGGGGTTAGAGCTTGGGATACCGGAGAAGTTGGTGTTCAGGCAGCCGTTTCCGGGACCGGGGCTTGGGATTCGGATTATCGGGGAAGTCACTGCCGAGAAGGTGCGGATTGTGCAGGATGCCGATGCAATTTATCGGGAAGAGGTGGACAAAGCGGCTGCGCTGTGCGCAAAAGGAGATGATGCAGCGGTGATGTGGAAGCCGGATCAGTATTTTGCGGCGCTTACGAATATGCGCAGTGTTGGGGTTATGGGTGATGAGCGGACTTATGACTATGCGGTGGCGCTTCGCGCGGTGAAGACGGTTGATTTTATGACGGCTGAGGCGGCGGAGATTCCGTTTGCGGTGCTGCAGGTGGTGATGAATCGGGTTATTAATGAGGTGCGGGGGGTTAATCGGGTGTTTTACGATTTGACTAGTAAGCCGCCGGGGACGATTGAGTTCGAGTGATGAAATGGGCTTTAAGAACCCAGTGTTTATGCGGGTTGCAAGCAAATTTGTTTAGGTGCCGGCAACGATTTGGCAACATTTTCAACATCACGCACTAAATAATTACATCATTGGCATAAGAAAACCTTGCTGATTTTCAGATATGGAAACTGAATATCGGCAAGGTCTTTTTTATGCTTTCTTCTTTTTCTGTTTAGATGTTTTCTTTTCTTCTTTTTCGATTTTCTGAAATTCTTCCATAAGCATATCACTGACCGCCTGTGAGGGGACTTTCGCCCAATGCTTTGAGGTGTCCAGTTCCGGGTACTTGTACCGCCACTGGTCGTATTCCTCTCTGCTTATCTCGCCCTGTTCCA
>CANOMQ010000045.1 GCA_947567595.1 uncultured Lachnospiraceae bacterium
ATCCATGTGACAAGCCGCCACACCTGCCCGTGCAGTATCAGATACGGATTGAGTGATAATAGATTGATAATATTGGCATTGATCATTTGCAGCAAATATCCCAGTATATACCCGCATATCAGATATTTTGACAGATTCGGGATTGCATATCTTCCGATTTTACGCTCGAGCTTATTTAAAAAATTCATGGTTCCAACCATACTCCTTTCCAAAATCATGCAACTGTTTGCACTCGCTTTTCAGTATAGCATTCATAACGGCAAAAGTAAACCAATCTTCCAAGACTTCATTTTTTCTTTATTTTTTCCACAATTGTTCACTTCCGATAATATTTTCAAACGATTTTTCATAAAATTTACAGACAACGTCTTCCAAGGGATAAAAATTCCATAAAATCCAAAAATGCGCAGACTTTTCATGTTGCCTTTTTTAAATTGCTGTCGTATAATGACAAATGTATGTTTAAACGGTCGATGTTATTTTGTGCGCGCGAGAATGGGGGTTATCATGAGTAAGAAAATTTATACACTGGGAATTGATATTGGTTCGACGACAGTCAAAGTCGCCATTTTAGACGCGGGACACAGGTTGTTGTTTTCGGACTATCAAAGACACTATGCAAATATACGCGAGACGCTCTCTGGTCTTTTACAGGACGCGTACAAAAAGCTTGGCAACATCAGGCTTTGCCCCATGATTACGGGCTCGGGAGGACTGACGCTTGCCAATCATCTTGGCGTGCCCTTTGTGCAGGAGGTGATTGCGGTCTCTAGCGCCTTGCAGGAGCTTGCGCCAAAGACGGACGTTGCAATCGAGCTTGGCGGCGAGGACGCGAAAATCATTTATTTTGAGGGCGGAAACGTTGAGCAGCGCATGAACGGGATTTGCGCAGGCGGAACGGGTTCCTTTATTGACCAGATGGCGTCGCTTATTCAGACGGACGCGTCCGGTCTCAATGAATACGCCAAAAATTATCATTCCTTATATACCATTGCGGCGCGCTGCGGCGTGTTCGCGAAAACGGACATTCAGCCGCTTATTAATGAAGGCGCGACAAAGGAGGATTTGTCGGCTTCCATTTTTCAGGCAGTTGTCAATCAGACCATCAGTGGTCTTGCCTGCGGGAAGCCAATTCGCGGGCATGTTGCATTTTTAGGTGGTCCGCTTCATTTCCTCTCGGAGTTGAAAACGGCTTTTATCCGCACGTTAAAGCTTGACGAGGAGCATATCATTGACACGGCAAATTCCCATTTGTTTGCGGCAATCGGTTCCGCGCTCAATGCCAAGGAAACCGTTTCGTTTTCCATGTCGGAAATGGTGGATAAGCTCTCCGGCGACATTAAGATGGAGTTTGAGGTTGCGCGCATGGAGCCGCTGTTTGCAAGCGAGGCGGATTATGACAGCTTTTGCAAACGTCACGGCTCCCATCACGTAAAAAATGCAAGGCTGGAAGATTATCACGGCAAATGCTTTTTGGGCATTGACGCCGGAAGCACCACGACAAAAATCGCGGTGGTCGCAGAGGACGGAACGCTCTTGTACTCGTTTTACAGCAGCAACAACGGCAGTCCGCTAAACACGGCAATCGCGTCCATTCAGGAAATTTACAAACTGCTTCCCGATGACGCTGTGATTGTGCGCTCCTGCTCGACCGGCTACGGCGAGGCTTTGTTTAAGGCGGCGTTCCTGCTTGACGAGGGCGAGGTGGAGACGGTTGCGCACTACTATGCCGCCGCGTTCTTTAACCCCGATGTGGACTGCATTATCGACATCGGCGGACAGGACATGAAATGTATCAAAATCAAAAATCAGACGGTTGACTCGGTACAGCTTAACGAAGCGTGCTCGTCCGGCTGTGGCTCGTTCATTGAAACCTTTGCAAAATCGCTCAATTACAGTGTACAGGATTTTGCAAAAGCCGCACTCTTTGCAAAGCACCCGATTGATTTGGGAACGCGCTGCACCGTGTTTATGAACTCAAAGGTAAAACAGGCGCAGAAGGAGGGCGCGGAGGTTTCCGATATTTCCGCAGGTCTTGCGTACTCCGTCATCAAAAACGCCTTGTTTAAGGTCATCAAGGTTTCCGACGCGAGCGAGCTTGGAAAGCACATTGTTGTTCAGGGCGGCACGTTCTACAATGACGCGGTGCTTAGAAGCTTTGAAAAAATTGCGGACTGTGAGGTTATCCGACCGGATATTGCCGGAATCATGGGTGCCTTTGGCGCAGCGCTCATTGCAAGGGAGCGTTATCAGGCAGCGCCCGATACAGCTTCCACCATGCTTTCCATTGAGCAGATTAACGCATTGCAGTTTACGACCTCGCTTGTAAAATGTAAGGGCTGTACCAACGCGTGCCGCCTGACCGTCAACAAGTTTTCGGACGGCAGAAGCTACATATCCGGCAACCGCTGTGAGCGCGGTCTTGGAAAGGAAAAGACACAGAATGACGTTCCGAATTTGTTTGCATATAAACTAAAACGTATGTTCTCTTATGAGCCGCTTTCTGTGGAAGCTGCTGTGCACGGCACTGTCGGCATTCCAAGAGTGCTCAATATGTACGAAAACTACCCGTTTTGGTTTACCTTATTTACAAAGCTGAACTACCGTGTAGTGCTCTCTCCTGTCTCAAACAGAAAGATTTATGAGATGGGCATTGAGTCCATTCCAAGCGAGTCCGAGTGTTATCCGGCAAAGCTTGCGCATGGTCATATCGAATGGCTGATAAAGCAGAACGTGGACTTTATCTTCTACCCTTCCCTCTTTTATGAGCGGAATGAGTTTGACGAGGCGAACAACCACTACAACTGCCCGATTGTGACATCGTATTCCGAGAACATCAAGAACAATGTAGAAGCAATCGGACGCGGTGAGGTCGTGTTTAAAAATCCTTTTCTGTCGTTTAAGGAGCCAAAGCTGATTTTACAGGCGCTTCGCGCGGAATTTCCTGAAATTCCCGTAGATGAGCTGAAAGAGGCGGTTGACGCGGCATGGCAGGAGCTTAACAATGTCAGAAATGATATGTACAAAAAAGGCGAGGAGGTTATTGCCTACCTTGAAAAAAATCACGCGCGCGGCATTGTGCTTGCGGGCAGACCTTACCATATCGACCCCGAGATTAACCACGGCATTCCCGAACTGATTAACTCTTACGGCATTGCCGTGCTTACGGAGGATTCGGTATCACACCTTGCAAAGCCGGAGCGTCCTTTGATAGTCTCTGACCAGTGGATGTACCACTCAAGGCTTTATGCGGCGGCAAGCTATGTAAAGACAAGGGACGATTTGGATTTGATACAGCTCAACTCGTTTGGCTGTGGTCTTGACGCGGTGACCACCGATCAAGTAAATGATATTCTTTCGGGTTCGGGAAAGATTTATACCTGCTTAAAAATCGACGAGGTGAACAACCTCGGCGCGGCGAGAATTCGTATCCGCTCGTTGCTCTCCGCAATCCGTGTGCGGGAACAGCGCAACCAAAAGCGTACCATTCAGCCAAGCAGCATGAACCGTGTGATATTCACGAAGGAAATGAAAAAGAACTACACCATTCTCTGTCCGCAGATGTCCCCCATTCATTTTGATTTGCTTGGGCCTACGTTCCAGATGTGCGGCTACAACCTTGTCGTGCTGAACAATGACAACAAGGGCAGTGTCGATGTGGGATTAAAATATGTCAACAATGACGCCTGCTACCCTTCCCTTTTGGTCGTAGGGCAGATTATGGAAGCGGTACTGTCGGGGCAATATGATACAGACCGCCTTGCAGTCGTGATGTCGCAGACAGGCGGCGGCTGTCGTGCCACCAACTATATCGGCTTTATCCGGCGTGCGCTTGCAAAGGCAGGCTATGAGCACATTCCCGTGATTTCGATTAACCTTTCCAAGTTAGAGAGCAATCCGGGATTTAAGCTTTCGCCAATGCTATTGCTGCGTGCAGTGTATGCGGTCAACTTCGGGGATATTTTCATGCGCTGTGTATACAGAATGCGCCCCTATGAGGCTGTGGCAGGCTCGGTCAATGAGATTCATCAGAAATGGATTAAGAAGTGCAACGCGTTTCTCGGGCGCAAATATCTTTCTTACAACACCTACAAAAAGATGTGTCAGGAAATGATTGCCGAGTTTGACGCCATTCCGGTACTTGACATCAAAAAGCCGCGTGTTGGTATTGTCGGGGAAATTCTTGTGAAATTCTCTCCTGCCGCAAACAACCATTTGGTGGAGCTTTTGGAGCATGAGGGCGCGGAGGCTGTCGTGCCGGACTTGATGGATTTTATGTACTACTGCTTCTATAATCAGATTTATAAAGCCGAACATCTTGGTACAAGCAGGAAGGGCGCGCGGCTATGCCGCATGGGAATCAAGGCAATCCAACTGCTTCGAAAGCCTATGAGCGACGCGTTTGCCGCAAGCAGGCACTTTATCCCGCCTGCCGATATTTATGAGACGGCAAAGCACGCGGCGGACATCGTATCGCTTGGAAACCAGACGGGTGAAGGGTGGTTTCTGACGGGTGAAATGCTCGAGCTGATTGACAGCGATACGCCAAACATCGTATGCACACAGCCCTTTGGCTGTCTGCCAAACCATGTGGTCGGAAAGGGCGTTATCAAGGAGCTTAGACGCCGTCACCCCGAGGCAAATATCGTGGCGATTGACTATGACCCCGGCGCGTCGGAGGTCAACCAGTTGAACCGGATTAAGCTCATGCTTGCGTCGGCGCAGAAAAACCTGAATAAGCCCGAGGCTACTGTTTCGGAAATCACGAAGAAAGCGGAAAAGCCCTCGTCAGGCAGACAGATTTCTGCGACGTCGACGGAAAACAGGACGAAAAAGAATGCGGATAAGAGTGCGGGTGGTAAGACGGCTTAATGCTTATTCATGTAAAATCAATACCACTGACTATACTGGCAGTGTTGTCAGTTTAAGAACTGCCAGCCTATATCCGTTTTGAAAAAATCAGCCTTATCACTTTTTGGTGATAGGGCTGATTTTCTAAAACTATTATGATTTATCTGTTTTCATTTCACTATGTGTATGCATGATTTTTAAACATGCTACTCCCGAAACCGCACCCGCTCAATCAGCGTATCCTTTCGCACCGATTTCACAAGCGCAAGCGTCAATATCTCCTGCACCGCAAAGAGTGTCACGGACACAATCACCGCCGCCGCAAACGGATAGCGGTATGTCGTAATCTCAAGCATTTTCTCCGCCTTCGCATACAGAAAGACAGGATACCCAAGCAGGCTGCCAAGACCAACCGAAACCGCAAGCGTACCAAACGTGTAAAACAGCGCCTCCAGCCGCAGCATTTTCCCAAGCTGCCTGTCTGACATCCCGATTGCCTGCAGCATTCCAAGCTCCTTCCTGCGCACATGGACGCTGTTAATCATCGTATTAATCAGGTTCATCACGCTGCACGCCGCCAAAATGCCAAGAAATACATAGCACGCACACCCAACGACTGCCATATTGTTTTTCCAGTACGCATACTGCTGCTGCCACGTGCGCAGTTCCAGATTCCCCGAATCCAGCACAAGCTCCTCAAGCGTCCGCGCCAAAGCCGGCTCATACTTTTCATCCGCAATCACATGGAAATAGCGCGAAGAATTGTAATCGCTAAGTGCGTCAACCGCCTCCTTTGCCATGTAAATAAACGCATAATTTGACAGCCCCATCCTATAATTTCCAACCGCCGCAATCTCGACCTCTTTCTCAAACATACGGTCTCCATCCTGAATGGTCAGCTTCACCTTCGCCCCGACGTCCAGCTCCGGATACCAGCATGTCAAAATACTGTCCACAATCACCTTATCCCCCGACTTTAACTCCTCATAAGTCACCGCGCCCCTGATAATGTCACGCTCTAACTCCTGCGCGTACTCCTCGGGAACACCGTTCAGGTAATTCCAGTCCTCCTCCATCACGTCCGTCCGCACATGCAGCTCGCTGAACACGTCTACCCGTTGTACACCGTCAAGATGCTCAAGCTGCGCTTTCAGCGTTTCATTTAACGGATTGTCCTGCTGGATTTTCCCCCATTCCCGCTCGGGGTGTTCCCTGTTATTCTGCTCCACAATCGGCGAAAGCTCATACGCGCCCAAAATCGTGTTGTCCGCGCACAGCTTTGGCGACGCGCACGAAAGCACCGTCGCAACCACCATAAGCAGCACCCCTGTAATTGCCATTGACGCAATTGTCACCGCGCTCTTTCGCTTATTGTCCGCCAGATTGCGCATGGTCAGACGCCATATGTTTAGCTCGGTAAAACCCTTACGCCAAGCCTTTGCCTTTTTCGCCCCGCCGCGGTAGCGCATTGCCTCGACCTCCGACACTCCTGACAGCGTCCGCATTGGCTTGAGCAGCGAAAGATAGACGCTGCACAAGGCAATGGCAACCGCAAGCACATACGCCCACGGATAAACCGTCGGCACTTCCCCGTCCGCAATCACTTGCCGCAAAACAGTAAGATACACGCTGACGCCTGTCGCAAAATTCCCTAAGTTTAGCAGGACAATTTTCACCGCCGCCGTTCCCAAAAGCAGTCCGGCTGGTATCGCTATGGCGGCAACCCAAAGCCCTTCCCGCAGCACGATTTGCCGAAGCTGCCGTTTGGTCGCGCCGATTGCCTTGAGCCTGCCAAACTCCTGCACCCGCTGGTTGATGGACACATAATAAATACTGTAAATCGTGATAATGCCCGCTGCCATAATAATCAACATCAATCCGGCAATCATTGGAACTGTCGAAGGGTCAATATAATTTGCCCACAAATAGTCGTCATTGATACGGATTTGCTTCTCATCAATACCAAACTGGTGTGCGATATTGTTAATTTGTTCCTCAAACGCGGTGGTCATGACGCCGTTGTTCCCGTTTACCCGCGCCAAAATCCGGTACGTTAGCTGCTCCTGCGGGATTTCCATCTTTGCAAACGGTTTGGAAACAAACGCGGTATAAACCTTTTGCTCCCTGCTTAAATCGCTGTCCGCCAAAAAACCACAGACACGAAATTCCTTCTCCTGCCCATAATCAAGTCCCCCGTCGCGGTAAACCTGATACGGGACGCGGACGGTATCGCCAATGTCCGCCTGCTGCCCCAGTGCCTCCAAAATCCCCTGCGACACGACAATCTCGTCTTCCGCCTCGGGAAGGCGACCACGCTCGGGCATGACACGATATAGCCCTGCCGCCGACTCGTCCAAATACATCAGCGACACGGTTGCTTTCCCAAGCATCATTTCCCCGACATGAACCATCAGACCAGACTGCTCTATGTCATGGTGCAGCACAAGCTTTTGCGCAGTATCCGCGTCCACATCACGGTACATCGCATGCCATGTCGGGTAGGCTTTGTTGACCGCCGCATTCTGCGTATCAATCATGCCCTTCCCGACACTTGGAACCACATATAAAAGAAACGTCGTCAGCATGATTGCAATCCCAATCAGAATGTTTTTGCTCCTGTGGTATTTCATATTGTCGAAGGCGACGCGTGTTGTCATTTTCATTCTCTTAATCCTCCAATCCTCTTTACACTACCTTCCCATCCTCAATCTCAATAATCCGGTCCGCCATCTGCGCAATCGTCTCGTCGTGCGTAATCATCACAAGCGTCTGCCCGAACTCCTGTACGCAGTTCTTCAACAGGCTCATTACCTCCATCTCCGTCTGCGAGTCCAAATTTCCCGTCGGCTCGTCCGCAAGGATAATCGCAGGCTTGCTCACCAATGCCCGCGCAATCGCCGTCCGCTGCTTCTGCCCACCCGACAGGACATTTGGCATGGCGTTCTTCTTATCCTCCAACCCGATTTTTTGCAAAATCGCATTCACCTCTGCCACATCCACCCTGCGGTTGTCAAGCCCAAGCGGCAGAACAAGGTTTTCCCACACATTGAGCGACGCAATCAAATTGTAATCCTGAAACACAAACCCGATTTTCTTCCTGCGAAACTGCGCAAGCCGCTCGTCCTTCAACGCAAAAATATCTGTTCCGTCAATCAGCACGCGCCCCTCGTCCGGTCTGTCCAGCCCGCCGATTAAATGTAAAAGCGTTGATTTTCCCGAGCCCGAACGCCCCACAATTGCCGTAAACCTTCCACGCTCCACCTCCAAGCTGGTATGATCCACCGCGCGCACAAGATTCTCCCCGCTGCCGTAATATTTCACCAAATTTTCTAACTGCAAAATGATATTTGTGTCCATGAAAATCCCCTCCGTCTTGATAATAATTTCCGTTTTGATACCTTATCCTAACATACCCACATTACAAAACCCTTACAAAAACCATAACAGTTTTGTAAGGGTTTAAAGCACACCGCTACCGCGGCAGCGTCATCTTAAACACCGTCCCCCGCTGCGCCCTGCGCTTTGCGGAAATCGTTCCGCCCTGCCGCTCCATAATCATCCTCGTCAGATAAAGCCCGACACCCGCGCCCTCCTTCACCAGCTCTCTCGCACGCTCCCCTCTGTAAAACCGCTGGTAAATCTTTGCAAGCTCCTCCTTGGCAATCCCCATGCCCTCGTCCTCCACCTCAATCAGCACGTTTTTGGCAAGCAGTGTAACGCGCAAGGTAACCGCCGTGTGCGTGCCGGAATACTTGACCGCATTCTCCAAGACATTCGCAAACGCCTCCACCGTCCACTTCACGTCATGGCAGACCACAATGTCCCCCTCCATCTCCACGCCAATTGCAATCTCCTTGCTCCTTGCCTTCATATATACCTGACCAACTGCCTCCGCAATTGTCTCCTTCAGGCTCGCGGCAGCAGGCTTAATCGTAATCATATGCGTCTCCAAACGCGACAAATTCACAAGCTCGTCCAAAAGCGCCTCCAGCTTCTGCAGCTCCTTCTCCCCCTGAATCTGAAATTCCTGCCGCTCCTGCGTTGTCAGTTCGCCGCCCGTCATCAGCTCATAGCTGATACGAAGGGACGCAAGCGGCGTCTTAAGCTGGTGTGAAATATCCGTAATCAGCGCCTTCATGCTCTCCTCCTCGTCATGAAGCCGTTTCTTTAGCTGCACAAAATAAATCCCCAGCTCCCGCAGCCGCTCGCACAGCCGCATCCATTCCTCCGACGCGCTGCCTGCCTGTGCTGTCGGGATTTCCCCAAATTCACCCCGCTGAAACTGCAAAAGGCACCCACACACCTGCCCTAGCTGCTCCTCAAAGCAATCCTTTTTATGCTGCCTGCGCCAAGCCAAACCGCCCCAAACCGCAGTCACCGCCGCGCCAATGAACATTCCCGCACACCAAAAAATCCAAAACGTGCCGTCCGCGCCAAACCACATACGATACCCATACTTTTCCGCAATCGTATCCACCGCCGCGTCAAGCCCCTGCTCCTGCATAAGTGCCGCCAGTTCCCGGTTATCATACGTCTCCCACAAGCCGATAATCTCTGCCTCAAGCTCCGGGTGTCCTGCCAGAAGCAAAAGCTCCCGCTGCAATACCCCCGCCTGATGATGGCTTTCCATCAAAAACAAAAACACACTGAACAACACGGCAAACGCAAAATAGGCAGCGAAATACTTTGTTAATTTTTTGTCACTTTTCCCGTCCATAAATACCCAAGTCCCCTCACATTGGAAATCTCATCTGTTTCCAGTTTATTTTTCAGACGGCTGATATTGACCGCCACCGTATTGTCGTCCACAAACTGCCCCTGCGAATCCCAGATATAATCCAAAATTTTCTCCTTCGACAAAATCCTGCCCGCATTCTCCCACAGATAAACCAAAAGCTGCAACTCCTTCTTGCTCAGCACAAGCTCCTGCCCGTCCCTATACACCTTCATCTCACCAAGATGGACTGTAAACACGCCCGAGGTCATGACCTGATTTTTCTCCCCCTGACTGTCAAGCCGCCGCATCAGGGCGTTTACCTTGGAGACAAGCACCATCAGGGAAAACGGCTTTGTGATATAATCGTCTGCTCCCGTGTCATATCCGTTCACAATATCCGCCTCCGAATCAAGTGCAGTCAGATAAATCAGATACGTGCTGCCCGCCCTGCGCACCTGCGCGCCAAAATCAAGCCCCGTCCCGTCCGGAAGCGTAATGTCGCTAATCACAAGCGCAAACGTCCCGTTCTCAAAGCACGTCCGCGCCTGCGCCAGTGTAAAAGCCGACGTCACCTGATACCCTGCCTTTTGCAGCGTCAATGTAATGCCCCTGTTGAGCGCTTCGTCGTCCTCCAACAATAATATTTCCTGCATAATCGTCTCCAATCCACGCTTTTCTACTGATTTTGCGTTATTCCAATGTCCTTATTTTAACACAGCTCCTTACAGCATGCCATTAACAATTCCTTAAACCTGCAATATAAATCAAAAAAACTCTATTTCCTCTCCCGCTTCCATGCACATAAAAAATGCAAGGACAGATATGCCCAATCCAAGCATACCTGCCCCTGTTCAAAATCAGATTCCTGACAGCCTTTTTGTCTGCACAATCCTGCAAAAAGACCGCATTAACTCCACAAATTATACTTATTATTAATATAAGAAGAAAAGGAATTCGCGTCCTGCCCATACTGCATTCCCATGCTTTCAAGCTCCGCTGTCACATTGTCCGAAATATGAGATGACAAAAACTGCAGCTTCTCGACAAACTCACTCTTCTGACCAAACATAGTCTCAAGATCCTCTAGCTTTGCCTCCTTGAGCTTCTCCTCATCAATGGCAATGCTTCCGTCCTTCTGCACGGAAATACCGAATTTGCTTAACTCCTCGCCATTCTTGGAAGCAAGTGATTTTAACATCTGACTGTAATACATGTTAATATTGGAAGGATTTTTGTCAAGCTGTTTTGTAGCTTCATTGTATTTTTCTACCAAAGCCTTCACAGCCTTAATCACTTCTGACGTATCGCCGCTCTCCTTTGCCTTTGCAAAAAGATTATCCTCCTTATCACTGGCAAGTGCCTTCGCTGCAGCTTCAAGTGACTTGGCTGCATCATCGAGTTTTTCATAAGAGCTTTTCTTCGCCGCATTTGCCTTCTGCGTCGTGTTGTTCTGCAAACTGCTTAAAAGCGAATTGTTGTTCTTATTATTTACATAATTCAATAAAGATGAATTGTTGACAGGAATGCCTGCCTTTCTTGCGGTCTCATTTAACATTTGTGTCGTAATTCTCATATGTCGGTTCCTCCTGTTTTTTGTCGTTTATACTCAATCCCTTAATTTTGGTTTACACAATGTATTTCGGACAAAAAAAAAATTTTTTAATACCTGTTTCATCATTTGACCATAAGATAACATAAAATGACTATCGGAACACAATCTCTCCTGTTACATCATTCATGGACTCGATGATGGCAAGTGATTCCAGTTGAATTCCCCTTGCCCTGATTTCACTCCCGCCTCTCTGAAATCCCTTCTCGATTGCAATTCCGATGCCCTCAACCGCAGCCCCCGCCTTATCAGCAAGCTCCAAAAGTCCCATCAGCGCACATCCGTTCGCAAGGAAATCATCAATAATCAAAAGATGGTCGTCACTTTTCAGGAATTTTTTCGAGACAATCACATCATACATGTTGACATGCGTATAGGATTGTATTTTCGTGCAGTAGTTATCATTGTCCAAGTTAATGCTTTTCGCCTTTTTCGCAAACACCACAGGAACCGCAAACACCTCCGCTGCAATCGCCGCAATGCCGATTCCACTTGCCTCTATCGTTAAAATTTTGTTAATCTTCTTATCCGCAAAACGCCTTTTCCACTCATTCGCCATTTCCCGAAAAAGCGCCACGTCCATCTGATGGTTTAAAAAGCTGTCCACCTTAAGCACATTTCCCGCCCTTACTGCCGCGTCCCTTAAAATCCGTTCCTCTAAAAGCTTCATAGATAACCACGTTCCTCTCATCTTGTGACTTCGGTCTGTCAGATATTTTCGATTTGCCAGTCAATCGGTGTCTCGCCGTTTTCCTCCAAAAACGCGTTCGCCTGACTAAAATGCTTACAGCCAAAAAAGCCATTATGTGCTGACAGCGGGCTTGGGTGCGGCGCCTCAAGGATTTTGTGCTTTGGATTGGTAAGCATTGGTCTTTTTTTCTGCGCCGGACGTCCCCACAGCAAATACACAATCGGTCTGTCCTGTGCATTGACCGCCTGAATCACGGCGTCGGTAAACTGCTCCCAGCCATGCCCCTGATGGGAATTTGCCTGATGGGCACGCACTGTCAGAACCGTATTCAGAAGAAGCACGCCCTGATCCGCCCATTTTTTCAGATACCCGTTGTTGGGGATATAACAGCCCAAATCGTCCTGCAGCTCTTTATAGATATTCTGCAAAGATGGCGGTATTTTCTTCTGACTTGGAAGCACCGAAAAGCTAAGACCGTGCGCCTGATTGACATTGTGATACGGATCCTGCCCCAAAAGCAGTACCTTCACCTTGCTAAGCGGCGTGTAATGAAACGCATTAAAAATATCGTCCGCCGGCGGATAAATTACCGCGCTGCTGTATTCGTCTTTTACAAACGTAAACAAGTCCTTATAATAAGGCTTCTTAAATTCCCCGCTAATTGAATCCAACCAATCATTTTCTATCATTGCCATAGTGTTCTTCCAACCTTTCCTTTGTATTTTAAAGTCTTACGGATATACCCTTATCCCTAAGGTACTGCTTTACCTCCCGGATTTCCAGCTCCTTAAAATGAAACAGCGATGCCGCAAGCGCTGCGTCCGCTTTTCCACGCGCAAACGCGTCATAAAAATGCTCCAGACTGCCTGCCCCGCCGGAAGCAATCACGGGAATGGACACATTTTCCGATATAGTCCGTGTCAGCTCGATATCATATCCGCTCTTTGTCCCGTCGCAGTCCATGCTTGTAAGAAGAATTTCGCCTGCCCCAAGCCTGTCCGCCTTCATCGCCCACTCCACGGCGTCAATGCCCATGTCAACACGCCCGCCGTTTTTATAAATATTCCAGCCGCTTCCATCAGCGCGCCGCTTTGCATCAATCGCAACGACCACACACTGGCTTCCGAATTTATCCGCCGCTTCCCGAATCAGGGACGGATTCATAATCGCGGCGCTGTTTACCGCAACCTTGTCCGCACCCTCCCGCAAAATTGCCTTAAAATCATCAACCGTCCGAATGCCGCCGCCGACCGTAAACGGAATAAAAACCTTCTCCGCCACCCTGCGCACCATATCAACCGTCGTGGCTCGATTATCCGATGACGCGGTAATGTCGAGAAACACCACCTCGTCAGCCCCTGCCCTGTCATACGCCGCCGCAATTTCCACGGGATCGCCCGCATCAATCAGGTTGACGAAATTGACCCCCTTTACAACACGCCCGTTGTCCACATCAAGGCAGGGAATAATTCTCTTTGTAATCATACGATACCTCCGTTTGCTATCCTGATTTATACCCTTAAGAAATTCTTTAAAATCCGCATTCCCACATCGGAGCTTTTCTCGGGGTGGAACTGGCACGCAAACACGTTTTCCTGTTCAACCGCGGCATGAATTTGCGCAGCGTACTGCGTTGTTGCCGTTACAATCCCGTAATCGTCCGCCTGCAGGTAATACGAGTGTACAAAATAGACATACGCGTCCTTGGCAATCCCTTCAAAAAGTCTGCCCTTATGCGGAAATTGAAGCGAATTCCAGCCAATCTGCGGCACCTTCAAGCCGTTATTTTCCGGGATTTTTACAATTTTTCCCTTTAAAATGCCAAGTCCCTGCACACCGGGCGCCTCCTCACTTGAGTCAAATAAAAGCTGAAGTCCCAAACAAATGCCAAAAAACGGAAGCTTTCTGGCAACGACCTCGTTTATCACTTCCTCAAGTCCGTAAGAACGCAGCTTTTCCATCGCATCACCAAACGCCCCGACGCCCGGTAAAATCACCCGGTCCGCATTCAGAATGACATCGCGCTCCCGCGTAATCACTGCCGGTTCCCCAAGCGCAAGCAATGCCTTTTCAACGCTCTTAATATTCCCTGCATCATAATCAATCACAGCTACCATATGTTGTTCAACCTTTCCTTCTTTCCAAAACGTGGGACCGCACAGCCGTGCAAATCCCACATCTCTTTATTCCCGCAGGCAATGCGCCAAGCGCAAATTCCATTATCTGCCTGTTATGATATTGTTGAGTGCCATTGTGTAATCCAATGCATTTTCATATTGCAGCAACTCCCTTGCCTGCTCCTCGCCGAGTCCATACTCCGATTGCAGCACGTCCAAAATCGTTGCCTTAATGGTATCAACCTCATTCAGAACGCCGTACTCCTCTGCCTCGCCATTAATAAAGTCATATGTCTCAATGCTTCTAATCAGGGCATCTAGGGCTTCCCGCTCCCGTCCAAGCTTACGGTTATTCTGATAAGACTCATACCAGCGCTGCATCTTTAGGATAACCTCGCTTTTTTCCTGAATGAGCGCGTCGGAATCCCGAAGCTCCATTCCATAGGTGGCAAGATAAACCTGTTTGTAATTTCCGTCATAAAAAGCCTTCTTTGCAATATTCAGATAGCCCTGACTGGAAAGCACGTTGGTTGCCACCATCACGCCGCCAAATACGGAGGCTCCAAACACTGCCACCGCCGCAAGCTTTTTGGGCGGAATGCGCTTTGCCTTCTTTATTGGTCCCTGCTTTGCCAGCTTTTCGGCAGCTTTTTTTGCCTTTGCTTCCTGCTTTTCCTTCTTTTTCTGTGCAGCCGCCTCTGCCTTTGCCTTCTTGGCTGCTTCTTTCTCCACAGCCTTTGCCTGTTTTTCTTCCTCCTTGGCAAGCTTTTCTTCTTCTTTTTTAGTGAGTGCCTCCTGCTTTTTGGCTGCCTTTTTCGCGTCCTCTGCGGCGTAGTCCTCCTCCGTAGGTCCGGGAAGCTCCTCTGTCAGCAGATTAAACAGCTTTCCGATGGCACCCGGCTTTTTTTCACCGTCTTTATTCTTTTTCTTCTTTTTAGATGAGCCTTCTTCCTCACTGTCCCCACCGGAATGCTCCGTTTCGGGCGGTATATCGGGAAGGGGAACGCCTCCGTCCTCCTCGATATTTCTTACCCCGGCATTTACCAGTGCCGCTTCGTCATCTGCCATCTGATTGAGCAAATCCATCATTTCGTCCTGAATCGGCTCGTTGCTGTCAGATTTTTTCAAAATGTCGTTAATTTCCGCCAAATCCGCATCGTCATCAAGCATACTCAGCACATCATCAAGACCGTCGTCTACACCCGGTACACCGCCGTCCTTTATCTCCTCGTCCATGCTGTCAAGTATTCCTAAATCATCGTCCGTGTTTGACATGTCTAACTCCGGTGTGTCTAACTCCAGTGTATCCAAATCCGATGTACCCAAATCCAATTCGTCCAGATTTAATTCGTCCGGCATTCCAAGCTCCATTTCTGACTGGGGGGAGTCGTCTGCCCCCAATCCGTCAATATCCAACGCAGTATCCGTTTCTGCTTCATCTTGTATCGGTGTTAAAGCATCTAAGCCTTGCAAAGCGTCTAAATCAGGTACTGTATCTTCTATATGTTCTAAATTTTCTATATTCTCTATATGTTCTGTATCATCTTCTGACACGGAAAGTCCTTCCAAATCGCCTGCCTCAAGCGTTTCCAGCACGTCAGGCACTTCCGGCGGCTCCGACTCTTCTATCATATCCGGCAGTTCGGCTGCTTCCGGCACATCTGCGATTTCCGGTTCTTCCGGCACATCTGCGATTTCCAGCTCCGGTGTCTCTTCCGTAATATCCGGCAGTTCCGGCAATTCCAACTCCTCCGGTATATCCGCTATATTATCTAACACAACTGGCTCTTCCGTAATATCTGATATTTCCGGCAATTCCAGTTCTTCCGGGATATCTGCTATATTATCTAACACAACCGGCTCTTCCGTAATATCCGACATTTCCGGCAGTTCCAACTCTTCCGGTACCTCTGCCATGTCCAGCGCAGGCACTTCTTCCGCAATATCCGATATATCCGCAATCCCCAATTCCTCCGGTACCTCCAACATATCCGGTATCTCCCCAAGCTCCGGCTGCTCCGGCACATCTGTAATTTCCAGCTCCGGTATATCCGCGATATTCAATTCCTCCAAGCCATCAGACACCTCCGGTATATCCGTGATATTCAGTTCCTCCGGCATATCCGCGATTTCCGGCTGCTCCGGTTCAGGTATGAATTTCAGTTCCTCGTCCATCTCCTCGTCCCTTATAACCTCTTCCTCTTTTTTTTCAGACATCTGCTGCACCGCCGCTTCCTCTGCCGCGACCTCCTGCGCCGCGTCCGGTTTGGGATCCGTAATTGATTTCAGTAAATTATCTAAGTAATTTTCTTCCGTACCCATGATAATCCCTCCGTCTTTATTCTCTACTCATTATGAAATCTATTCAAAAAGTCCACCGCATTCTCCGCGATGCTGACACCTTTTTGTTCAAGCTCCTTAGTCATATGATATAGCTGACCGTTCACCCTGAAAAAGCTTGCCTTCTCATTATAATATGCTGCCTTCTCAAACGGCCACCGGATAATCCCCGGCAGGTTCATTCCCACGCCAAGCTCCAAAATACAGACCTTTTTATGAAGCGTGTGCTGCAGCCAGTCCGTATATTTTTCCCACTGCGGCTGATACCCCTCCTCCATATAATGGCTCTCACACAGGATATTATTAAACGCCATCGGCTCGCCGCACAGACGACACACCGGTCTCTCCAAAGAATCCAGTCCTACCCCGTCCAAAATCGCCTGACACACAAGCTGCGTAAAATCCTCCGGTGAAGTCAGCTCGTTATTGCAGTTCATACTGCACTGCAATGCCTTATAGCTGCCGCACGGCTCCACAATCCGTTTCCGGTTAAAATCCACCTTCTCAATATTTCCGTCAATACACGTCGTAACAATAAAATAATCCTTGTCCTTTATCAGCCCGTAAAGCGCCCTGTAAGCATCGACCACCCTGCCCTCATTGTGCCTCTTAATATAGCATTTCTCCAAAAACGGAACCGTCCACTCCAAGGTCGGGTTGATGTCAACCTCCTCCAAAGCGGACATCAGCTCCGGAAATCGGGCAATCTCCTCAAACTCCTCATTAAATTCCTCACCAATCCCCACAAGCACTGCCTGCGCGTCCTCCAGCCTCTCCTCCAAGAGCTTCTGATTTTGCGTCATTTCCGCCTTTTCCATTCCATCTCCTAATTATCTTTAAGAGCCGGGGCTTTTATCTCCCGGCTCCGTTTTATTTTATTTTGATAATAAATCGTCAATAACCTTTACAAGATTTCCGATTTCAGGCTTCGAAAGCTGCGCGTCCGCGCCAAGCTCCTCACCCTTTCTGCGCATCTCGTCATTTACAAGAGAGGAGAAAATAATGACCGGAATGTGCTTTGTATCCTCATCATTCTTCACAAGCTTCGTCAGTCTGTGCCCGTCCATCAAAGGCATCTCGATATCCGTGATAATCAGCTTGACCTGCTCATTCAGATTGCCTATGCTTCTGCAATGGTTTATGTAGCTCCATGCTTCCTCGCCGTTTTCCGCCTTAATCACGTTATCATAGCCCGCCTTCTTAAGCGAATCAACAATCAGCTTCCGAAGCAGTGAGGAATCCTCCGCAATCAGAATCGGTACCTCGGAAGGCTCCCTCATACCAAGCGCGTCAATCTCCGTTACCTTCAAGCCAGTCTCGGGATTAATGTCTGTGATGATTTTCTCAAAATCAAGAATGATAATCAGCTTGCCATTAATCTTGATAATACCCGTTGAAATACCGTCCTCCGCCGTTGTCACCGTCGCGCCCGGTTTGATGATGTCAACCCATGATACACGATGGATTCCGACAACCGAATCAACATGGAATGCAATATCCAGCTTGTTAAAGCTTGTGATAATAAACAAACCGCCCGGCTGAGACTGTCCTCTCTGCAAGCAATTCTTCAAATCAATTGCCGTAATCATCGCATCACGCGGCATAAAAATACCTTCCACGCTCGGGTGTGCGTTCGGCACAGGCGTCACTGGCGAATATTGAATGATTTCCCTAATCTTTGCCACATTGATGCCATAAGAATTACCATCCACAATAAATTCCAGCACTTCTAATTCGTTAGTTCCGTTTTCCAAGAGAATCTTAGTCTCCATATTAACCCTCCAATCTACCAGACAATTGTTCCTTAATCATCACTGCCAAGCAGGATTTTCATTTTTTATAATTATAACATATCCTTGTATAAAATTACAAATATTTTCAGAAAATTTTTGCGTTTTTCTATGAAAAATTTCCACAAAGCTTGAAAAATCCCCTGTTTAGCGTACTTTCACATTGCAGCTTCCGTTTGTGGAGGACATCTGAACCGTAAGCGATTCGATTTGCTTGTCCGATATCTCCTCAAGCTGGGCTACAGCCACCAAGTCCGTCTTCTTTCCTGCCTCAATGCTTCCAACAAAGGATACCATGTCGTCCGGCAGCATCGGTGTCTCCTGTACGCCTGCCGAAACAGACTGGTTCACGTTCAGCCGCAGCTTTAATGCATCATCATACAAATTGCAGTCAACCGCTTCGTCCGACGTATTCTCAAGGTCAAAATGAAGGACAATCAATGTTCTGCCCTCCTCTGCCTCAATTCCGCGAAAACCCGATGTATTCTGCGGGTAGGAATTGCAAAGCTCAAACGACTGATACCGCAGGGAAATCCCGCCCCCGATGCCAAGCTCCACGGCAAGATCCGTATCCGCGTCCGTAAACTCCTGCTGGATTAGCTGCGTGCTCTCCTGTGTTTCCTGCTCCTCCTTCGCCTGTTCTTGGGATTGCTCCTGCTTGGAAGCAGCCTCCGTGCTCTCCTCCTGAACCTCGGTCTGCGTCTGCGTCACCGTTTCCTCCTCCAAGGCTCTCTCCTGCGCAATCGCAGCCGCAAGCTCCTCGTCGCTTACAAGCCTGTAATCATAGTTGGGCGAATATTTCAGCAGCAGTCCCGCCGCATACTCCGACACCAAATCAGACTGCTCCGTCGTCATATCGGGCATGGAGTCAATGCACCCTGTCAGCATAACCGCTGACATCGCCAGCAGCCCTAAAATTTTTATCTTCTTCAAACCGGCACCTCCGTTTATTTGGTCTCAAGCTCAAACCAGAACTCTACACCATTGGTATAATTGATAACACCGTATTGCTGGTTCATGGATTCCATGATTGCCTTTACGATGGATAATCCTACTCCGCTTCCGCCATACTCCCGCGTGCGTGCCTTATCAACCTTGTAGAACTTTTCCCAAATATGGGGAAGCGCTTCCTCTGGAATCGGCTCTCCTGTATTAAACACACTGACGCGTACCACAACGGTATCGTTTTTTTTCACAAAACTGTATTTGATCTCTATAATCTTATCGCCTGCCACATGGTTAACGGCATTGCTGAAAAAGTTCCTGACGACCTCCTCCGTCTTAAACTCGTCAGCCCACACATAAACCGGCGTATGCGCCTCATGCTTTAGCGTCACGCCGTTTTGTTCCGTAAGGATTTCCGCCGAAGCCAGAAAGTTTTCAACCAGTGCGACAATATCAAAGCGCTCCATCACCGCCACGTCATTCCCGAACTCAAGCTCGTTTAAATCGAGCAGCTTTTTTACCATGACATTCATTTTATTTGCTTCATCAATAATGACCTCGCAGTAAAACTCTCGGCTCTCGGCATCGTCGTTAATCCCTTCCCTAAGCCCCTCCGCGTACCCCTGTATCAGGGCAATCGGCGTTTTAAGCTCATGTGATACGTTGGAAAGAAATTCCTTGCGCATTTCCTCAATCTGATCCTTCTTTTCAATATCACGCTGTAATTCATTGTTTGCTGTTTTTAATTCCGAAATCGTCTTTTTGAGCGCCTCGGAAAGAACGTTCATATGTTCTCCCAGCAAATCGATTTCATCAACGCCGCGGCTGTTATATTTCGTCTCAAAGTCAAGCTTTGTCATTTTCTCCGAAATATCCTTTAATTCCATAATCGGCTTTGTGACCTTCTCTGTCGCAAACCAAATCAGAAACGCGCTAAAGACCGTCGCCGAAATTCCCACATAGGCTAAAAAGCGGTTGGAAATGCTGACGCTGTCCCGGATACTCTCAATCGGGGAGCGAATCAGAAACAGGTTCCCGTTATCAAGCACGCCCCACATTTCAATATACTCTGTCAGTGTCGATTTGTCCATAGAAGCAGCAAGGGAATATCTGTCATTTTCCTCAATATATTCCAATCCGGTGTCGGAGCCAAACACATTGTCATAAAGCCTTCCTATTAATATGTCCACATCCCGGCTGCTTGATTTGATGGTCTTTGAATCGGCGTCAATCACCACAATGCCGATGTTGTACATATCACACAGCTTTCTTAGCGCAAGGTCAAACTCCTCGGAGGTAATGTCCCCGTTTGACGCCGCCTTGTTAATTCCGGCATATGCGTTGCTAAGCACGCTTGCCTTATTCTGTATATAGAACTTTTCCAAAAAAATATTATTGATAATCCAGCATAGCGCAATCGTTCCCGTCATCACTGCCATAAATATGATGGCAATCTGCTTCTTAATGGAATGCCTCATCGTTTCACCGCCTATACGTCAAGCTTGTAGCCCATTCCCCACACCGTCTTAATCAGCTCGCCCTTTTCCCCCATCTTACTGCGAAGCTTCTTCACATGCGTATCGATTGTCCTCGCGTCGCCGAAATAATCATAATTCCACACGCTGTTGAGGATTTTCTCCCTTGAAAGCGCAATTCCCCTATTTTCCACAAAATATGTTAAAAGCTCAAACTCCTTATAGCTTAAATCAATCGTTTTTCCGTCAATCGTCACTACGTGGGCTGCCCTGTCAATCACAATTCCGCCGCACTCAAGCGTGTCGTTCTCCGCGCACCTGCTTGTGCGCCGCAAAATCGCCTCCACCCTTGCCACAAGGATTTTGGGGCTGAACGGCTTTGCAATGTATTCATCAACGCCAAGCTCAAAGCCCTGTAATTCGTCCCGCTCGTCCGCCCTTGCAGTCAGCATGATAATCGGCACCTTTGAGCACGCCCGCACCTCGCGGCATACCTGCCAGCCGTCTACCTTTGGCATCATCACGTCCAAAATCAGCAGCGCAATATCCTGATTGTCAAAAAATATGTCAAGCGCCTCGCTGCCGTCTCCTGCTTCCAAAACCTCATAGCCCTGTTTCACAAGAAAATCCTTTACCAGCTTGCGCATTCTGCTCTCATCGTCCACCACGAGTATTTTCAGATTTCCCATACCCTGCTACTCCTCCATCAAAAGCGCCCGTTCCTTCTCGCGCACTGCGCTCTCCCGCTCGGAAAGCTCTTTCTCCCACTCGGAATATTTGTTTTGCACCGCACGTTCATAATTTAAAGCCGTAGGATTCGACGATGTCATCGTAATATAGAACATCAGTGCGATTAGCAGCAGCAGCACGACATTGACAAATAAGGAAGCCCTTAGCCCGATTACCTTTTTCGTCGGCTTGGGCTTTGCCCGGCTTGCATGAACCCGCTCGACCGTCGGCTTCGCGCTTTCGCGCAGACTGTACACCCCTTGCACGGGTATCTCCTCCATGTCCCCCTCGTAGCCTAAATCCTCCTTTAAGGTTCTTTGCAGCTTTTTTAGGAATACAAAGCCTACGGGCGTCTTGAATACACGGTTGACCACGGCTTTCTTATATACGGCATACACCATTTCCGGACTGTCATAGTCCAGCTTTTCCTCAAGCCGTTCAATCCTGAGCCTTTCATTTTTCGCAAGGCTCGCGTCCTGCTCTGTACCGAATTGGAAACCCTCTACAATCCAATCTGTCCTACCTGCCATTTCCAGCTCCTATTCTATATGATACCTATCCGGCACCAAAACATTCGTACCAATCGCATAATCATATTTTTAATTTTATCGCTATTTTGTACAATAGTCAATGTATTCTGAAAATTTTATAAGGTATTGTGCTTTTACCGTTTTTCGTACTATAATGGGCAGAAGGATTTTATCACAAACTTTATTGATAGGAAAGGAACCGAAGCTATGTTTTTATCGTTCAGAAACAAATCCGGCTATGTATGCTCCGTTCTTGCGCTTTTTATCCTAATGCTGTTTCTTGCACCCTCCACGGTTTACGCAGCGGAAGCACAGACAAGCCTGCCATCATTTTCCACAATACAGCCCCTTACGGGAAACGCGCTCTGTGCGGACATCCTGTCGTCGAGTCTGACAGACAGCTTAAACCACTATCTGGTTGACAATTTTGTCGCAGGCACAATCAACCTCGAGCAGTATAATGCCATGCTGTGCAGCGGCATGATTTCCGAAACCGCCTTTTTTGCGGACGCCGTTTTCGTCGGCGACTCCCTCACCGTCGGTTTTGAACAATATTGCCGAAGCCATTCTGACACGGTTGCAACCGAGTCTACCCGTTTTCTCGCAAGGGTAAGCTGCTCCGCAAAAGCGGCGATTTCACCCAACGCACTCTCAACACACGCAAAAATCATGCCAAAATACAACGGACGCGTACAGTATATCGAAAATGCCATCGCACAGATGGAGCATGTCCACAAAATGTTCATCTGCTTTGGCATGAATGACCTGACAGGCAGCACGCCGCAGCAGTTTCTTGCCGATATGCAGACGCTTATCCTGCGCGTCCTAAGCGTCCGTCCCGACATGAAGGTCTATGTGATTTCCATTCCCTGCATTGTAAGCGGCGCACATTCGGGCGGCTTAAGCAACAGCTCCATCACCACGGCAAATCTTCTGTTGCAGGAGACCTGCCTTGCAAACGGCTGGGGCTTTGTCAATTTAAGCGAATACCTGATGGGAGCTGACGGCGCGCTGCGTCCCGAATACAGCTCCGACCATTATGTGCATGAGACCGCAAAGGCATATGCCATATGGAACAAGGTGCTCAAAAACTATGCCTTTATGGAAATCACCAAATAACTTATCTGATCATTTTGGAGAAATCCATGAAGCTGTCCTCCCCGCCGTCCTGTGTTTTGGCGATTTGAACCGTCACAAATTTTGCATGTTCCTTTATTGCCGCCTCAAGCAGGTTTTTTCCGGCATTCAGGGAAAAGATGCCGCCCTTTTCATTGACAAAAATACGGTCTGCTTCCACATCACTTTCCATTTTGATGGAAGATGGATTAAGCTCCATAAGCTTATCAAACGCCCCGCTTTGGTAAGCTTTCATTTTGTCAAGGATTTCATTGGCAATTTCCTGCGGCGACGCGTCTGTGCTTTCGATTACAAGGTTATAATTGCTCATGTCATAATAATCAATGTCATAGATTTCCTTATAGCGCACGGTCTCAAGCTTCTGACGGTTAATCAGCGCCTTTTTGCATTCCTCCTGCGACGAATAGGACTCCGAATTTGCCCGCACACTATCATGAAACACCCTGCGGCTTGACTCGTTGATGTCCGTTATGACAAATACTTTAAAGCTTTTCACCGCAAAATGCCACGCAAGGCGCGAGTCAAAAACAACATTGTCGCGCTCCTCGCTGATTTTTGTGGTGGTATCATCAATCATCTTGTCCACCGAGCGGTCGCCGCGGCTTGCCGCCTCGTTCACCTGCTTATTAAATTCCTCCACGGAAACGCCTTTTTCCATCGCAAGCTGACGAAATACCTTTCCTGTTGAAAAAATTTCATAGCCCTGCTCCTGTAAGATTTTAGCCACACTTGACTTTCCGCTTCCAAGATTTCCCGTAATACTGATATTCATTGCTTTTCCCTTCCTTTCTGAACAAAACCACACCGCCAAATGGAATACTTGTATTATACCAAACGTACGAAATCGTGTAAAGCCGTTATCGTTCCGCCCTCCAAAAAAGACAAAAGCAATTGTACAACCCTGTCCGACGTGTTACAATAGACCTATCAAGAATAAAGGGGGCATACGACCTATGGAAAAACAGATTTTTACCAATGATGTGATACTTGCATGGCTGCAATACTATTCCAAGAACACGACGATTGATTTGGAGCATGTGAAAATTATCGACATCACAAAGAAAAACAAGAACGTGATACCCACCGTGGAGGCTCACAAAACCACCCTTGTATTCTCCAATGCCGGAATTGATGATATTTTCTACCGCCTTTGGAACGCGGGGCTTGGGGAATGCGAGGTATGGTACAATGAAGGCTCTGACCCATCTGGCGAAATTTTACACAACGCTGTAAAGGACATGATTGACCGTGGAATCAACGCCTCCGCCGGAATGCTCATCCTCAACCCGAATGCCAGAAATACCACAAAAATCGGGCTTAGCAATGAGCTGTTACAGCGCGGCTCCATTCAGTATGTCGGCAGTGAAATCCGTTCGATTATCTTAAGCAAAATGGCTGTCGCCCCGCAGGACGACATCTGTGTCATTGGCGGAGAAAGTATTGCAATCGAGGCGGCACTGATTGCGGCAGAAGGCTCCGTTATCGCGGTGGAATACAGCCGCGCCGACCGCTCTACGCTGGAGGATAATGTCGCGCACTTTGATTTACATAACATTAAGATTATTGACCATGTTGATGAGGAAACGATGGCGGACTGCCCTACCCCTTCATTGGTATTTTTGGTGGCGTCGGCAAGCACCAATCAGGAACTTGCGTATCTGACAAAAATCAATCCGAATATCAATGTAGTCATCTACACCCTCGACTTCAAGACTGCTGCAACCCTTCCCGATACGCTCCGGGATTTGGGGCTTATGGATATTGATACCATTCAGGTATCGGTCTCAAAGCTTAGCAGCAACAATACCTTTAAGAGCGCTCCTGCACCGTGGATTATTACGGCAAGGAGCAGGTAAGCGATAACAGAAAAGAGCCATGACTTTCCCTTTGGCGGATTGTCATGGCTTTTTGTTGTGGCTTTTTGTTATGGTACAGGTACACTTTCCTATGGATTGCATTGCCTGCAGGGCACATATCCCTGTGCAATGATTTCATCTCTTGACAATGTAACCTTTCGTTTATTTTTTTCACTCATTTTCCTGACACTAGCGCATTCGGGAACATGGAATTTTTTGGTATTTGTATTGCAGATATATGTGGCTGCCTCCGATACTTCTTTTGGTTCCTCTTTTGTGGAATTGGATTTTGAAGATCCGGTCGGTTCTCCTGCCGCCCATGTCGTTGACGGGCTGCAATTCCAAACAATTTCCTTCCCGTCGCTCGTTGCCACAATGCTGCCCTGCTCGTCTGTCCGAAACACGCTTATGCCGTTTGTCCGAAACAGATTAAGCGTCTGTGCGTGCGGGTGACCATAGGAGTTGCCCTCGCCACAGCTGATTACCGCGTATGTCGGCTTTACCGCCTCGAGAAATTCTTCTGTTGTTGATGTCCGGCTTCCATGATGTCCGGCATGGTATACATCGGCAGAAAGGTCAGGCTTGCCGGAAAGAAGCTCCTCCTGCGCTTTTTCCTCCGCATCTCCGGTAAACAGGAAACGGTTTTCGCCATTTTGAATGAGGAAGCAGACCGAAGCATCGTTCGGATTATCGTACTCCCTGTCCGGCGCCAAAATCGTTATCTTTGCCGTTCCAAGCAGATATTCGGCGCCGACCTTCGGCGTTACTGCCTTTAGCCGCTTGTTGTCCAATGCCTGTATCAGCTTTTGGTATGTCTTGTTATCCTTTTCAAAATTTGACACAAAAACCTTGTCGATTTCTAACTTTGTGATAATCACCGGGGCGCCGCCGATGTGGTCTGCGTCCGGATGTGTGAGAATGAGGTAATCCAGCTTTTGTATGCCTTGTTTTTTCAGATAGTTCTGAATTGCCGTTCCCTTTGAGGCGTCTGCGGTGTCAACCAGCATGGCGTGTTCACCGCATTTGATTAAGGTGGCGTCTCCCTGTCCCACATCAATGAAATGCACCTCCATCTGTTCAGCATCGGCAGCCGACGAGACCATAGACGCGCCGAGGCAAAGTGTACTGATAATAATGGAAGCCGCAAATAGGATGCTTAAAAGGTTTTTGTAAATAGTTTTCATACTTTATAACACCACCTTTGTTGCCTGTTTATATCATTTTTTCATTATTTTCGGGTTCTGTCAAGCTTTTTGGATTAAGTGTCCAATGACTTTATTGCAAAAATGCGATATTTTCTGATTAATACCTTGTTGTATTGTTTTCAAATATTATATTTACAGAAAATTGGAGGATTTGTTATGAAGGCAATTAAAATTGGGAACAAAGTAGAAATTTACAACGACACGGTGCAGACCTTTGACGTGCTTCCGCCAAAGACCTATGCCGTAAAATTTGAAAAAATGTCTGGTTTTTATCTTGAGGAATGCGCGGATATTCGCGTTTCTGAGGGAAAAGTTTATGGAGGACAGCTTGAAAAGGCACAGAAAGTCATCAAAACGTACCAGCGCTTTGAACGTAATCTAGGTGTCATTTTAAGTGGTGATAAAGGAATCGGCAAATCGCTTTTTGCAAGGCTGCTGTCTGTACAGGCTGTAACGCAGGGAATTCCTGTGCTGGTTGTAGAGCGTTATGTTTCAGGAATCGCATCTTACCTTGCACGCATTGACCAAAGAGTCATGCTGATTTTTGATGAATTTGACAAGACCTTTGGCGGGGTAAAGCCACCTGACGGTGCCCAAGAACCGCAGACGGAAATGCTCGGACTGTTTGACGGGCTGTCTACGGGGAAAAAGCTGTTTGTGATTACCTGTAATGAAATTCGCAACCTCAATGATTGCATTATAAACCGTCCGGGAAGGTTCCATTACCACTTCCGCTTCGATTATCCCTCAGAGGGGGAAATCCGCAGCTATCTGATGGACAAGCTGGAGCAGGCACATTATGATGAAATTAACACGATTGTGGAATTTTCCCGGAAAGTTGACTTAAACTATGACTGCCTTAGGGCAATTGCGCTTGAGGTAAACAGCGGTGAAAAATTCAGTATCGCCATACAGGATTTAAATATTCTGAATTTGGCACAGGACGAGTATGATTTGGCAATGCATTTTCAAGGCGGACGGGTGATAGGCACACAGGGAATTGGCATTGACTTCTTTAGTCAAGACGAGAAAACCGTAACCATCTCGGAGGACAATTATCATGAGATTATCAATGTCCATTTCTATACCCGGGACTGCGAATATGATATCCAGAATAAATATGCTGTTATTCCAGCCCAAAAGCTCAGGCTTACCTATGATGAAGATTATGACAGGGAGCTTGTAAAGCAGATGAAGGCTCTTGTTCCCGATTACCTTATCATCAAGAAGGTGCGGGACAAGAACCTGCATTATGCCGTTTAAAATTTATCGCGGTCATTCTCCAAAAGGTATTGCAAAAGGGCGGTGCAGCCTGTCATGACATCTTTATAGGTAGCGTCAAAATCACCAGTATACCACGGATCCGCCACGTCGCGTCCGCTTCCGGCAAAGGTGAGGAGCTTGTATATTTTATTGTCGCTGTCGCCGCCCGCAATTCTTGTCATATTCCGGATATTCGCGGTGTCCATGCCGATGAGGTAATCGTAGTGGTCATAATCGGAGGCGGTCATTTGTATGGCGCGGTGGGGAATTAAGGGAATTTTCATTTCCCTTAGTTTTCCGACTGTTCCGTAATGTGGGGGATTCCCGATTTCCTCGCGGCTTGTGGCGGCGGAGTTGATGTAAAAGAAATTTTCAAGGTGCTTTTCCTTTATTAAATATGCCATAACGCTTTCAGCCATTGTGCTGCGGCAGATGTTGCCGTGGCACACGAAAAGTATCTTAATCATAATAAAAATTCCTCCTAAATTGCGTTGATTTGCCGTGTTTTGGCACGTTTTGCGAGGTTTATTTTTTCAAAGATAATTGTTAAAAAAATCACAGAATGAGCAAAACGGGGCAAAATGTGGCAAGTTGAAGCCGTCAATCGTAGTAAAAACGTAGTAAGAATCGGAAGTTTTTACTACTGCATTTATTTGTCTTCTCATTTTTATAAATATGTATAGCCTATCCCCTTTGCATTCAGGTACGATTTCAATTCCTCTATCAATTTACTATTACATTTATCCCCAAAAATAATTTTTGAAATATTTAAGTCAAAATCTACATATGGCTTTGCGATTCCCTTATAGCCTAATCGTTCCTTAATATTCATTTCAATTGTGCCACCATTCACTTCCCCCAGGTCATATGGGCAATAAAGCATCCTTACTTCCTTCTCTTTTGTAGAATCAATATTCAAAGTTACATTATACGGATTTTTAATTACCCATGGAATAATGGCAAATGCAAAATCACCATTGTTAATCCCTGAAATTATCATTTTGTTAAAATCAATACTTTCTTTGTCCAAATACTCTACGGGATATAAATAATCATAATCCCCTACACTAAATTCAATGCAAATCCCATTTCCATTGGATGCATAATCTTTCCACATATAATCCTGGCACTCATATGTGAGAGAATATACATCATACATTTGCGTAAAATAGTTAATCAGTAAATGCACATTACTGACACTTCGACCTGTTTCCATTGCAATCTTATTTACATCATAATTAATTTGAAATTCTGTTTCATCATTTAATGTTTTATAAAAAGAGAACCATATTTTTCCTTGTTTTAATGTATCAATCTTCGTCCTTACCAGACTTGGCTCCCCGTCAAATGAAATAAATTTATATACTTTCCCATCTTTGATTGTTTTTCTCAAATAATCTATTTTGTACGGTGTTGCTCTGTCCGGTTTATCTCTTAAATTGCCCATTAACGTGACATATTTCTCATAAAATCCAAATCCGTTCATGACATCTCCTTAATTTATGCTAATTTTCTAATTATCATTCTACCATAAAACTGCCCATATTTGGAGACAAAATTATAAAAAAAACGCCCCGCCGAAGCAGAGCGCCTTACCATCCCTTATCAAATTGCACGGAACATTTTCTGCGACACAGGCTTTTCACCCTTCGCCTTTTCCAGTTCCTTCCTCGCTACCTCTAAATCCTCCATCCGCTTCAGTTCATCCGCAGCATCCTCCAATCCAAGGTGCGTGTATGTATTCAGCGTCACCCCGATATCGCTATGCCCCATCAGGTACTGGAGCGTCTTTGGATTCATTCCCGATTTTGCCATGTTGCTACAGTAAGTGTGGCGGCAGACATGAGGCGTGATGTTCGGCATCTGCACCCGGTAGATATCGTTGTACCTCTTGACCATATGGTTGAAACGGTGTTCCCAGTGCATCGCCACCAGCGGGTTGCAGTCCTTATCCACAAAAAGGAATCCGCTGTATCCGTCAATCACCTTTTCAAACCTCGGCGGCTCCCTGTCCTCAATGATGCCCCGGAAGCATTCGGCAACATCCTCCGTCATGGGCAGCTTTCTCGTTCCCGCATTTGTCTTCGTGGACTCAATCACCAGCTTCATGTTCGCAGTCCGCTGGAGCTGGTGGTCAATATTAAGGATTTTGTTTTCCAGGTCAACATCCCGCAAAGTCAGACCGCAAAACTCCGAAATCCGCAGCCCCGTATGGAAGAGGATATAAACCACTTCGTAATATTTGCAGTAGACATTGTCATCATGGACGAACTTGAGGAATTTCCTCATCTGGTCTTTTGTAATTGCCTCCCTTGTCACGCTGTCATTTACCACCACCGTTGCCAGTTCAAAGCCAAATGGGTTCTTATGCAGAACATCATCATCCACCGCCATCTGAAACGCCGGCCGAAGAACTCCACGCACCGTTTTGATGGTGCTGTATCCTTTCCCGTCCTGCTGCAGTTTTATCAAAAACAGCTTTGCATCCGATGTCTTAACCTGGGAAATCTTTTTCTCACTAAAAGTTTCCTTTTTTAGAAGGTTCTGCACAAAATTGTAATTGGCAAGCGTGTTCGGCTTTACCCCTGTCTTGGTGCATAAATAACGCTCCACCAGTTCTCCGACGGTTATGTTTTTCCCCATCGGGTCTGAAAGCGTGTCGAGGTCATACCCGATCTGCTTCTCCAGCTCCCGTAACGAAAGGCATGGCTTTTTCCCCACCGGCAGCTTATCCGTCGGCTCCA
>CANOMQ010000046.1 GCA_947567595.1 uncultured Lachnospiraceae bacterium
ACTCGCTGTAAAAAGAATCCTAACTGCAATGTTATCCTTATCTAAATGACATTGGGAACGTACACCCCTGCTTCTTTTCTTTATAGTATAATCAGACTATTATAAATACTTCTTCAACGCCTCAACCTTATCCAGTTTTTCCCACGGAAGATCAAGATCATTTCTGCCGAAATGTCCATAAGCCGCCGTCTGCTTGTAAATCGGTCTCCTCAAGTCAAGCGTCTTGATAATCCCTGCCGGGCGAAGGTCAAAGTTCTCACGCACAATCTCAACAAGCTTTTCACTGCTCAGCTTTCCGGTTCCGAAAGTGTCAATATTAATGGAAGTCGGCTGCGCAACGCCGATTGCGTAGGAAAGCTGGATTTCGCACTTATCGGCAAGTCCTGCTGCCACAATATTCTTTGCCACATACCTTGCCGCATACGCCGCGCTTCTGTCTACCTTCGTGCAGTCCTTTCCTGAGAATGCACCGCCGCCGTGGCGTGCATACCCGCCATAGGTATCTACAATAATCTTACGTCCCGTAAGTCCCGCATCGCCGTGCGGTCCGCCGATTACAAAACGTCCTGTCGGGTTAATAAAGAATTTTGTATCCGCATCAATCAGCTCCTTGGGAAGGATTGCATCAAACACATGCTTCTTGATATCCTCATGGATTTGTTCCTGTGTCACATCAGGATCATGCTGTGTTGAGAGCACAACCGCCTCAAGTCTCTTGGGCTTTCCGTTCTCGTCATACTCTACGGAAACCTGTGACTTTCCGTCAGGTCTCAAATATTTCAGTGTACCGTCCTTGCGTACCTTCGTAAGCTGCAATGCAAGCTTGTGTGCAAGGTCAATCGGGTACGGCATATACTCCGGCGTCTCGTTCGTCGCATAGCCGAACATCATACCCTGATCGCCTGCGCCAATCGCCTCGATTTCGGCATCAGACATTTTGTTCTCTTTCGCCTCCAAAGCCTTGTCCACACCCATCGCAATGTCGCCAGACTGCTCATCAATCGCGGTAAATACGGCACACGTATTGCCGTCAAAGCCATACTCCGACTTATCATAACCGATTTCCTTTACCGTATCGCGCACAATCTTAGGAATGTCCACATACGCTTTTGTTGTAATCTCTCCTGTTACAAGTACGAAGCCTGTACAGGTCGCTGTCTCGCAGGCTACACGGCTCATGGGATCCTGCTCCATCAGTGCGTCGAGAATCGCGTCGGAAATCGCGTCGCACACCTTGTCGGGATGTCCTTCTGTTACAGACTCTGAAGTAAATAAAAGTTTTTCCATTGGTTTTTCCTCCTAAAAAAATCCGCTTATTCGTCTGAATAAGCGGAAGTGATTGTTTACCGATAATCAAATCCTCTTATTGTTCGAACTATCGCCATTTTCATGCAAACAGTAACTCGCTCAGGTTGGCACCTTCCGTTCCAATAACGGGGTTGCCGTAGCTTCTCAGGTCCTTTGTACCTCCACCACTCTGAATAAGAGATTAGTATTCGTTCAATATTGAATTTTCATATCGCTTACATCTTACAACAGGATAACGCGCTTGTCAACTACCAATCTTATAAAATTCTGCCAAATTCTGCAAATTGCACAAATTTATTATCCAACCTTCAATTTAAACTTCTGCAATTCCTTATCAGAATCTACCTTCGCTATCTGCGCACCAAGCTTTTGAAGCTTCACATCAAAATCCTCGTACCCACGTTCGATATACTTGATGTCCTCCACCGTGCTAAACCCTTCCGCAGTCAGGCACGCCAGCACAAGTGCCGCACCCGCGCGCAGGTCGGGAGCCGTCAGATTTGCGCTTGTAAACCGCTCAATACCCTCAATTATCGCGGTATTGCCTTCCACCTTAATGTTGGAGCCCATCTTTGCAAGCTCATCTACATATTTAAAGCGGTTGTCAAAAATACTTTCCGTCACGATGCTCGTGCCTTTTGCAAGTGCAAGCGATACGGATATCTGAGGCTGCATATCCGTCGGAAATCCCGGATACGGAAGCGTTTTCACATGAGTATTCTGCAAACGTTTTGACGCAACGACACGCACCGCGTCGTCAGATTCCTCCACCTGACAGCCCATCTCAATCAGCTTTGCTGTCGTTGACTCTAAGTGCTTCGGAATCACATTTTTCACTGTTACATCGCCCTTTGTAATTGCGGCTGCAAACATAAACGTTCCTGCCTCAATCTGGTCAGGGATAATCGAATAATCCGAGCCGTGAAGCTTCCTCACGCCCGAAATGCGGATTACGTCTGTACCCGCGCCTTTCACGTTCGCGCCAAGCGAATTGAGGAAATTCGCCACATCTACCACATGCGGCTCTTTCGCGGCGTTCTCAATGACGGTCTTTCCATCGGCAAGCACGGCGGCAAGCATGATGTTGATGGTCGCACCAACAGATACCGTATCCAAATAAATATGCGCACCCTTTAAATGCTTTGCGTCTGCGATAATCAGACCGTGCTCTATCTTTACCTCCGCCCCAAGCGCCTTAAAGCCCTTGATGTGCAGGTCTATCTTCCTGCTGCCGATATTGCAGCCACCCGGAAGCGCTACCTCCGCGTGCTTATATTTTCCTAACAGGGCGCCCAAAAGATAATAAGATGCCCTTATTTTTTTGATATAATCATCTTCAATGACAAGTCCTGATATCATCGATGCATTGATTCTCACCGTATGTCGTTCTGATCTGTATACGATAACGCCGATACTCTCCATCGCCTGAAGAAGTACGTTGATGTCCCTTACGTCCGGCAGATTTTCAATAACCGTCATGTCGTCAGTCATGATTGCCGCGGCAAGTACGCCTAGAGCTGCATTTTTTGCGCCGCCGATTTCAACCTCACCAACAAGGGGATTTCCACCCTTAATTGCGTACTGTTCCATCGTCCACCTCACACTATATTCATTCTAAATTTATATACCAAACAAAATCCGATTATATACCTTTTCGCAACATTTGTAAATCTTAAGAATATCTGAATTTATTCAAAATAACAATTTTTTTTGTACACATTCACTAATTCAGGTATTTTAACGGATTCACGGCACTTCCGCCTATGCGGATTTCGAAGTGCACGTGTGGTCCTGTGCTTCGTCCTGTGTTGCCGCTGAGCGCAATCCGCTCGCCCTGCGACACGCTCTGTCCTGTCTTTACAAGTACCTTGCTCAAATGTCCGTACCGCGTCTGTCTTCCGTCCGCATGGTTAATGTAAACCGCATATCCGTAACCGCTCGCCCAGCCTGCAAACGCAACCGTACCTGCGTTCGAAGCCGCTACGGAGGTTCCGATTGGCACTGCCCAGTCCACACCCTTATGGTATGTGCTTGCACCCTTTGTCGGCGCGCTTCTTGCACCAAAGCCGGAGCTTAACCTTCCGCCTGAAATCGGCTTAATATAGGTCGGCGGTATCTTTGTACCACGCTCCATGATTTTAGGTACTGCCTCGGCATAAACCTCCTCCTTGAGGATTTCCCTTGCGATTTCCTGACCGTTTTCGTACTCAATGACCGCAGCAACCTTTCTGCGTCCCGCGGACGGCTCCTGCAGCGTCACACTCTGCGTTGTGTACCAGTCATCGTTCGGAATATACTGTACCTGCGCCTCATAATCCTCTGTGTAAACCTGCTCTTCCTTCCACAAAATGGAAAGGTCGGGCTCCGGCACCGTGATTACCAGCTCCTGATCGACACGAATCACGGTATTTTCGTCCTCCAGCGCGTCATTGATTTCAATGAGTTCGTCCATTGGTATATTGTTTGTCAGACAAATCTGCGAAAGCGTATCACCTGCCACTACCTTGTAGATGACCTGCGTCTCCTGTTCCTTTGTCACAAGATTGACCGCCTCCTCTACAGTATTGAGCTCATCTTCCAATAAATAGGCTTCCACTACTTCTATTTTATCAGCATAGTTTATGTCAATCAATCCTAAATTGTAATCTTCAAAATTTTTTTCTATCGCAGGCTCGATTTCCTCAAACATTTTTTCAAATTCAGCCTCAATTCCCGCCGATTTCGGAAAACTGTCCGAAAGTTCCTGATGCAGCTCCTCCTTGGAGGTCACCACCGCCTCCAAAACATTGACTTCTCTTTGACTGTCAAGCGCAAGCTCTACCTGATATTCCTTATTGGTATCGTACGGCGAAAGCGCCTGCTCCAAAAGCTCATGCACCTCACCATAAGAACCCAGATTGACAGAGGTCTCATTGATTTTTACGGTATAAGAACGATGAAGCGTGCTGCGGATACTGTCCTTCATCGTCTCCGTCATATTTTCGACCACAGTCTTTTCGTCATCAATACAGCCAAAAATCCGCTCACTGCCTACTGTCAGGATATCCAAATCCATAAAAACAAGATCGTCGCCGTCCGCGTCCTGTGCAACCTGTTTCCTTGCCAGTGCAAGCATTCTGTCAAGCCGTTCTACCGAACCTAACCTGCCCACCTGTGTCCCGTTTATACTAACGGTAAAATAATTGTCCCCTGTATGTCTGAAAACTTCAAAAGAAGGCAGCAAAAAAGCGCATACTGCCACCGTAATAATCGCCGCTTCCATAAAGCAAAGCCTGGCTCTTCTATAATAATGATGTACTTTTTTCATATGTATATCAATGCTCCGATTAAATTCAAATTCTTTTTATTTATCTAAACAAAAACCCATAAACACATCTTATCAGCCTTTTGCCATAATGTAAAGATAAAAAAAAGACGCTGGTGCATTTAATGCATTAACGCCTCGTAGGAAACAAATATATTCAAAATAAGCCTCTGTGTCGCCCGGTTGTGGTAGCTATGGCGCTTGAGCGCGTCCAGCCGAACTGCATGGTTTGCCGCGACCTCGTACGTTCCCTCTTCTGTCTCAAGCGTGAGCACTCCCTGCACCACCATAATGTATTCACACCCGCCCTCATCCTTCACAACGCGGTCACAGTCCTCACCCGGCTCAATCTTTGCCTCATACACCTCAAAGCTCCTGTGCCTGTCATACGGGAAAATCGCGCGGATTTGATACGCCCCGTCCTGCGCCTTGTAAACGGGCAGCTTTTCGTTGTCAATGATGACGACGGGCTCCGCCTTCTGATAAATCAAGTCCTCAAACGATACCTTGATGCCGTCCACAATCTTTGCGATTGTCGCCACGGTCGGGTTCGACTCCCCCCGCTCAATCTGCCCGAGCATACTCTTGCTCACACCCGTACGCTCCGCAAGCATGTCAAGGCTCATATTTCTCGATTTCCTGATTCTTTTTAAATTCTCCGCGATATTCTTATCTAACTGGCTCATCGTTATCCCTGCTTTCATTAAAAGTGGTGCCCGTGTGCAGTGCAATATATTGCATAAAAATAGCACCAAAAATATCCCCTAGGGGTATTTTGATGCTACGCCTTTGTAACAAGTGATTTCTTATTTTTCTATTTTTAACTATAATAATTTTTCACCGCCGCGTCAAGTCTTTTTTTGACGCTATACCCGAATTTTCCAAGTTTTCTGCCCAAATCGAAATATTCCCCGTGACAATAGACAATCGGCTGTGCCTGTGAAAGATGGAACGCACCGTGTTCGTCCATATATGCGTCGTCTACATGAACCGCAGCCACCTCGGCAAGGAACAAATCATGGGAACCAAGTCTGTCCACCTGTGTCACCCTGCATTCGATGTTGACCGGACTTTCCTTGATACAGGGCGCTTTTACCACCTCTGACGCAACGGGGGTAAGCTTTGCCTCCTTCCACTTATCCACGTCCCTGCCGCTCTTTACACCGCAGTAATCCGTTGCGTACACCAGTTCCTTTGTCGTGAGATTTACAACAAATTCGCCTGTTTCCTCTATCATATGGTGGGAAAAACGGTTTGGTCTTACCGAAATACTTAGCATTGGCGGATTCGTGCAAATCGTTCCCGCCCACGCCACCGTAATCAGATTGGTATTTCCCTTGCTGTCTGCCACGCTCACCAATACCGCGGGCAGCGGATAAAGCATGTTTCCGGGTTTGAACGAAATTTTTGCCATAGCTTCCCCCCGCCTACTTGAGAATGCCCATTCTCATTAAAAACCACAGCACACAAAGCACCACGCCCGACGCAGACATGATAAGAGAAATAATGCTGACTGCCATCACCGCATTGAGCTTCTTTACAATCCGTTTGTTTAACTCGCGCTCCAGCGACTCTACCGCCTCTTTTACCTCTGTGTTGCCGTTTTTACCGCTTTCCGTGTACTTGCGCAGCTCCTCCGTCATTGCCGCCTGCACGTTCCTGTAGACCTTGACATTTTCCTTGTGCACAAAATCGTCCGCCTGCTGGAATTTTTCCTCCAAAAGCGCCGTGAGCGTTTCCAGCTCGGAAGCGGCACCTTTTTCCTTCTCGATGCGCTCAAGCTCCCTGCGCTCCATGTCCGCTTCCCGGTTTCTGCTCTGCTCGTCCGTAATATCACGCAGCGAGGAAAGGAGCTTTTGCTCGTCCTCCTTCATTGCCTGAATTTTATCGGTATTGTCACAAATCATTGTGCCAAGCTGCTCTGAAAGCTCCGTATTTTTATAATTAAGACGCCTGATTTCCTGCAAAATCCGCTCGTATTCCGCGACCTGCTGCTGTAGTCTTTTCAGCTCCTGCGCCTCTGCCTGAGAGTTCGCCTTGATTAGCTCCTGCGCGTTAAATTTCTGCGCCAGTTTATCCATAAAATTGTCCATCGCAATGGTACCTTGCCTTTCTAATCTATCGTATATATCTTTATCTTATCATTAATTGTATCGAATGACAACTGTCACTTTATAGGTGATTTTGTATTTTATATTCCCTTTTACCCATTATGAAAGCGGAGAGAAACAAAATTGTTTTTATGCATACTGTATATATTTTCGGTCGAATTGCGCGGCGGGAATATGCACTTTTACAAACTTATTACAGTTTGTTCATAATTTGTTCATATTCCGGTGCTATCATTGAACCATATCAAACAACCACATAGCAATTTTTTCATTACACATAGATAAATTTTTTCATAATAGCCCCGATGTTTTTCGAAAGAAATCGTCGGGGCACTCCTCATTTTATCGGCTTTTTTGAACTTTTCATTCCAGCTCTAACGCCTTTACCTCCTCGTTTAAGGACAGCATTTTTTCGTCAAGCTCCGATACCATTTTCGCACACTCAAGCAGCTCGTCTTTGATGTGGTCTGGCACATTGACGTCAAACTTATAGTTAATCTTGTGCTCCAGACTTGCCCAAAAATCCATTGCAACGGTTCGAATCTGTATCTCGACCTTTGCCTCAACCCTGCGCTCGGAAAGGTAAATCGGAACAGACACAATCATATGGTAGCTTTTGTAGCCGCTTGACTTCGGGTATTGAATGTAATCCTTTACATCAATGATATTCAAATCCCGTTGGCGCTCCAGCATTTGGGCAATGCGGTACACGTCTGTCGTAAAGGAGCAGATGATGCGCACACCCGCAATGTCGTTCACATACCGCACCATGTTTTCAATTGTGGACTCGCAGTCGTGCTTTTTTAGCTTTCTTACGATGCGGTCTGATGTTTTAATCCTTGACTTGATATGTTCGATGGGATTGTACTTATGTACGTGCTGGAACTCATCGTTCAGGATTTCAAGCTTTGTCCCGATTTCCTTCAGGGCAGAGCTGTAGACAAGCTGTACCTCCTTCCAGCTATCAATATCTGATGTCGTGCTTCCTCGATACTCCATTTTCCGATTTTCTCCATTCTGAAACGTTTTTTAGTTTTTTTCGCGCAATCGGGAAAATTACGCCACTAAAATAAAGTATATGCGGGTGCGGGGTGATTTATGACAAATTGTTTTCAAATTTATAATGCTATTTGTTTTTATTTCCTTGTTTTTTTTACATTGTTTTTTATTGATAACCGGAAAGTGTTTGTGGTAAAATTAGTTTTAATCTTATGGAATGATGAGGGATTTTGATAAGGCGGGGGATATTATGTTTCGATTGTGGGCCAGGATTTTTCAGGATAACCGTATGCTTAACGATACCGTAATCTGTGATGATACGCAGGATACGCGCACGCACAAGGTTTTTCGTGCGCTCGAGGAAGTCTGCTATCAGTTTGACCTTGGTAAGCCGATTTGGCTTGACGTGACTGTGGCGGATTTTAAAAAGCACGGAAAGGCGCGTTTTACGTCGGATAATTTTATCGAGGCGATTGATTTTGATTATCTTGAGATACAGGTGATTGAGGAGGATTAAAAAACGCTCCTGCAGGTGTTCGCTTGCAGAAGCGTTTTTTGTTTATCCTTCTATTGCAATATAATGGTTTTTCTCCTCGACAACCCGCTTCTCCTCCTTCGGGATTTGGAAGGTCAGGATACCGTTTTCGTATTTCGGGTGCACGTCTTCTTCCCGTACGTGTGCTCCTACATAGTAGCTGCGGCTCATGCTGCCGGCGTAGCGCTCGCGTCTGACATAGTTGCCCTTTTTGTCCTTTTCTTCCTTGTCGAGTCCCTTTGCGGCGCTGATTGTGAGGTAGCCGTTGTCAAGCTGCATTTTAATTTCGTCTTTTTTGAAGCCGGGCAGGTCGATATCGACCTCGTAGCCTTCATCCGTTTCCTTGACATCGGTCTTCATCATGTTTGTTGCGTGCTTTCCGTATAACGCCTTGTTGATATCCGGGAATGCAAAATCCTCCATAAAGTTGTCAAATAGGTTTTCTCCAAAAATACCAGGTAACATCATAAGTCATATCTCCTTTCAAAAATCGATTAAAAATTATTTTAGCACATTCGGGAATTGCCGAAGTGTTGTGTATGATTTGTTCAGAACATTGGGATTTGATTTTGTCTGTTTTCTTTGTTCTATCTGTAATATAACACACATATTAGCACTCGTCAATGGGGAGTGCTAACTTTTTTATAATATTTTTACAAAGTGCGTCAAATCTTTATTTTTAGGGCATTTTTTTAAGATAAAACATTAAAACCTTTTCAAAAGCGTCAAACTACTTCATATTTTTATGAAATTTGAAGTAGTAATTGAAGTAGTAAAGCTATCCCAATAACCTTATCTTTTCCAGTTTATCCATTTCTTTTCGGTTTCGTTCTGACGATGCATGATTATAAACGTCCATTGTAACAGAAATATTGCTGTGCCCCATGATGTATTGCAGTACTTTTGGGTCGACTCCTGCCTCTGCCATTCTTGTACCCTATATACTTCTGTTGTCATTGGAATTACCCTAACGCCGGAATCTGTCTTTGGACTGTCATCATAAAAACCATATGAATTTCCGGTTTTTTTATATATGAGCTGGTGGTCGATTATAATCTCTTTATTTCTAAAATCAACATTATTCCAAGTCAATCCAATTGTTTCGCCGCATCTAGCGCCTGTACCGAGCATAAATATAATTAACGGATAGTAAACAGAATATGTTTTGCTTGTCCTTACAAAATCAAGAAAAACAATCTGCTCTTTCTTGAATAAGGAAATTCTTTTATCAGCATCTTTTTTAAATTCTTTCAGACACCCATTGCAGGGATTTTTCCGTAAAATATTATCATCAATAGCAAGATCGAAGCATGGTGAAATCATATCGTGAAATGATTTTATTGTTGCATATTTCAAACCGTCCTCTAATAATGTATTATAAAACCGCAATATATCTGACTTCTTTATATCATATAGTTTCCTGTTTCCAATAAAACTATTCCTAATCTGTATAATGGATTCTTTGCAAATCTATAATGTTCATTCTTTTTACGTTCACATTCCCTTTTATGTCTTCTTTCCAAATGCTCCATAGTGGCAATACGTTCTTCTGCTTCCAGCGTTGTGTCAATCACTTCCGTGCCGTCATATGCAATGATAATATAATACTTTGACATTCGTCCTTTTCCCCCCTTCCGCATGGCAGTTAGAAAATTCAACTGCCACGCTTGAAATACCTAACTCAAAATGCCTAACTTGACCCAACCGAACCCAACATAGCTCAACGTAACATAGCATATCTCAACGAAACACAGCGTAACTAAACATAAAACGCCTGACTCATTATTTCTATTTTCCATCTGACTACAAACCTTTTATGGGATTCTCATCACCGGAATGATAAATCTTAATAGCATTGCGCCAGCCTCCTTCCGCAATTGTTGCTTATATATTCTTTCTCTTTTTTTCCGACAATTTGTTTAAAATATCCGTCTAAACTAAATGGATATGACCTACTTAACAACGAAATGCATTTCCCATTTTTTAAAGTTGTCACAGCCGCGATCACAAGACAATTTGTCGTTGTCAAATTTTTCTTGATGATATTTTCCAGTGCTGACCGCAATCCGTCATACGGAGTATCAACGCGAAACTTTGTTCCCCCACCTACATCATTCACAAAAAAGACAATCCTGTATGAAAAATAATCTTCATTCAAGTTATTTGCCGTAATCCCTCTTTGAATATCTTCCAAAATATTTGTTATTGTAAACATTTGTTCCTTTACTTTCCTTTGTTGTCGGGGAGAAGTTACCCTCTCCCCAAATTTTCCGCTATGCTACTTTTCTTGTTTCCTCATGATACTTTGGGAACAATGCCACAAGGTAATCAATTTTTCCGTGTACCGTGTTGACATCCCTTGTAGAGCGGTCAATTCCCAATTCGTTCCATGATTTTCCGTCAATCACCGTTTCGCTTCCACCGTTTATAAACCATTCAAGGAATTTTCCAAACTCATTATCCTCATGCCCTGATTCCATAAACTCCTTGAATGCTGCCACCATGATATGCGCGTGCTTGCTGTTGAATAATTCCCTGATTTCCAAGCTTTGAAATTTCCGTTGCCTCGCAGTCCTGATGAATGGCAAGTTCAATTTGGTATCCATTAAACCGTTCCTTTAATTCTTCCGGCAACTGTTCATAGGTCTTGTTACGAATATCAAATTTTAGCTACCTCCCAAATGATTTCGCTGTTTCCATCCCTCTTAACGTTTCCGCTTGTCTGATTTGTCTCTTCCATGAACTCCTTTACTTCCTGCTCCAAAGGCTTTAAGTTTGTCTCTGCATCCTTCTTGATGCTTTTGAACTCCCTGATTGCTACGATTGTTTTGTTCAATTTTTCTTCTGAAATACACATATGTTTCAATCTCCTTTTCCTATTTGATTTGTTGCAACCTGTCCGTACCGCTTGCGTGTCTATTGCTTTCGTAATCGTCAGCTCACAGGGACGCGATACAGATTTGATTGTTTGTAGGCTGCCTGTTTGGTTTGATGTTATAGGATTATGTTGCTATCCCGATCCCCTTTTGTGGGGATTTCGTCTTAATTTTCAAAGACTCATCAGGGGATTTTTAGTCGTTCGTAACTTCTTTTACTGCTATCACTTCACCGTTGCCTTGTACATACTCGCGTGCTGCCTTTTCGTCTTTTGCCGGAATTGCTAACTTGTAGCAGTCTCTGCCGTCATCAAGATATATCATGTATTTTTTCATTTTCATATTGTGTTTACCTCCTTGTGTGGTTGTTTTGTTTGGTTGTTTGTGTGACCTTGTAAGATTATAATACATCTATAAGTTTACTTTTGCATTATGTAAAGTTCACCAAAAAGTTTACCTTTCTTTTGTCAATAATTCACTAACTGGTTTGCTTGATTGCTCAGGATTAAATTTATAAGTGTACTTGAAGAAATACATTTTATCTTGTATAATAGATAAAAACAGTACATTGAATGGAGGTATACATATGTCAGCTACAGAAGCCATTAAAAATATACTTAAAGATAAAAATATATCACAAGTGGAATTAGCAGAAAAAATAAAAGTGACAAAGCAAAATTTAAGCAATAAACTTAATAGAGATAATTTTTCAACATTAGAGCTAGTGGAAATAGCAGATGCCTTAAATATGAAGTTACTTTTAAAAAATGTGTCTGATCAAGCGGAATATTTAATAGATTACCCTCCTGAACATAAGGGCAAGCCCAAACGAACAAAAAAAGAGTCAGACTAAAGAACAAAAATATTAAAGAATTTACATTGTTTTTATCTATTCGATAAATACACTAATTAGTTAACTTTTGCAAAATATAGTTAATTAATTAGTGTATTTTTTATATCGAAAAAGTTAACTAATAGGTGTATTATAGTCTTAACAACAAACCAATCAACAACAAAGCACCTTGATAATTAAATAGACTTTACACTTCAAATGTGATATACTCATTACATCAAAGTAACAAGCACAAATAGCTAACAACAAAGGAGTGGTACAAATGGCATTATCAAATGAAGATTTACTTGCAATTAGTCAGTTGTTAGACATAAAATTAAAATCAGCTTTGCAAGCAGAATTGCAACCGCTAAAAGATGATATCAGATATATAAAGTTACATCTTGAAAACGAAACAGATAAGAGAATACAATTATTAGCGGAAAATTACGTTCCAGCCGCCAAACGGTATGAAAAAGCAGTTCCAGAAATAGAGGCAATGCAAGCGGACATAGAAATCATGAAAAAAGTAATTACAGAACACAGCGAAAAGTTACAAAAATTAGCATAATAACTACATAATAAATATCACATGAAAAGTGTAAGGTCTATTGAATTATCAAGGGCTTTGCACTTTTTATTTTAGGAGGATATCAACAATGATAAAAACAGTCACATACTTTGAATACCAAACATTAAAGGCAATCGGTAAAAAGATAACCGTATTAAGAGCAAACGACAATAGCGCAGCAATAGTTATAGGTAAGTAGAAAACAATCAAAAATCAATCACAAACATTCATCAGTCAATAAACAACAATAACAATTATCAGTCACATATAACGGCTATCTAAGCAAAGTAGTAACGCCCTAGCGGTTGTATCAATCAGCTTGGAACGTGAAAAATAGCAAGAAGTTGTTTGGCAGACTGGAACGAATTAAGAATAGGAGGTCATTAAGTATGAAGTATTTTAATAATGTAAGCACATTGGAAGAGTTGAGGAGACAGTACAAAGAGCTATTGAAACGTTTTCACCCTGACAACCCACAAGGCAGCACACAAGCGACACAGGAAATTAATGCGGAATATGACAGATTATTCAAGCTCTTAAAAGATAAGCATGAAAGCAAGTCAGATAAGACGGCAGACAGTACAAATACAAAGCAGTCAGAGTATAGCAAGAACATGTACGACTGGGAAAACGACAAGGCATTACGCGAAATGTTACAGAAGAGCATCAGCTTTGATGGAATTGAGATTGAAATTGTAGGCGCGTGGATTTGGATATCAGGAAATACATACAGCTACAAGAAGGACTTGAAAGAACTTGGTTTTAAATGGGTATCACAAAAGAAGATGTGGTACTGGAAATCAGAATCATATCAAAAGAAAAGCCGTAAAACATTAAGTATGAATGATATTAGAAATTATTATGGAAGTGTCAAAATTCAAATGAATGAATTAAGAGCAATAGAAGCATAAAACGATATTATTGCCTCTGATTTTGGAGAATAAAGAAGTGATACATATTCACATAAATTCAAAATTGGAGGTAATAATTTTTATGGTACAGATTCATAAATTTTTAGGCACATCAAGTTTACCTAAATTAAACGGTAGATCACAACGTATTAAATTGGAAGGATTGCATAGGGAAAAGTGTATATTTTGAATATGATAATTTAAAAGGCTATATCAAGATTTTAGATTATAAAAGTGCATACAATTCAACACAAAATCAATTATTTCCTCACTAAATATTTTCAGGCACTAAAATAAGCCCTGTATGCCTTACCGAAAATATGACATACAGGACTTATATCACTAAGAATTTTATCAATCCTTGTATATCCATCTCCCATTTTCGTCCTGCCCGAGTACATGTTCGTCATACCATTGGTTATAAAAACGGGCAAGCTCCTGATACTGCCTTTGCAGTTCCAACACACCATTGTCTGTCCCTGATAAATGTTCCGTAATCTTTTGCCTTGATTGCGATTTTGATTTCGCATGTTTCCCTGCTTTTGACTGTTTCCTTGCTTTTACCTCTTCAAAATTGATTATCTCCATTGTGATACCTCCTTAATATTTTTTTGTCTTACTGTTTTTGGCGCACTAAAATAAGCCCACCATCAATCATATTTCTATAACTGATAATGGACTTATTCAGATGTCCAAATATTTAGTTATGGGGATTTTATTCATATCAGACTCTTTTGTTGCTACACCATTACTACACCAATTTGCCATGAAAATATATGAATTTATATAGAGATATATAGAACCTATTATTATCAAAAGCCTTATATTATGTGGTTTTATCAAGATATATAGACTTATATGAAGTTATATAAATTCTATCCTCTCCTATCTATGTAGGTAAATCCACCTGCGGTGGATTCGCAGCGCAATCAAGAAGTTACCGCCCAAAAACATAAGGCTCAAAATTTCGTATGTACTCATTGCACCACCTCCCTTCTTTTTCAAGTTAGGGAGGCTTTCCACCTTGCAACACGATTGTTCCATATCGACAATATATCACACTTTTCGCCATTGGACAACATAAAATATATCTATCTTCTTTTCTGCCCAATATGAGCATCACCAATTTGAGCATGACCATACCGGACACGTTCGTATTTCACATGAAGCAGCTTCATTTCCCCATCTTCGGAAAGCCCCGCGTTTTTCTCAAGCTCTGTGGGTGTCTCGTATGGTGCAGGAAGTTCTTTGCGATGCTTCCTTATCATCCGCCTGTAGGTACGCCGAATACGCTCGGTCTCGCTGTCAGCCTTTTTGCTGCGTCTTAGATGCAGGCGTTCTTCCTGCTGCGCGAGCTCACTGTCGAGCTCCTCAACCTTGTCGCCGTTTTCATCAAAGCTGTCCCGAAATTCTCCGAACACCTGCCGCAGCATTTTGAGTGCCGCAAATGTAAGTCCCGCCAGACACGCCACCGCAAATGCCCAGCCAAGATACGTCCAAAATTTTGACGGCTCCGGAGGCAGATCGCCCAGTTCAAAATACGCCGCACCTGCGTTTCCCTCCATGCCCTCGCTGTCCAGTTCCGGATAGCAGCCTGCCCAGTCGTCGTTTACTTCGATGTTGTCTAGCCATGTCCTAATGTCGGTATAACGGCGCTGCCCCGCAAGGAGAAACGACGGAAGCATTGCAAGCAGGACAAGCGCGGCAAACGTTCCCGTCATCGCGGCGCTGATGGCGTAAAGTCTTTTTCGCGGAATGCTTTTTGTGCGCTTATTTAAGCCAAGATACTTCTTTGTCGAAGCCGCATAGACATACGCAAGCGCCACAAAGAAATAGATCGCGCCGTTCCAAAATGAAAAATCGCAGAGCGTCTTTGCGTTAAAAATAATCCCGATAGCGTACAGTACCGCAAAGTACCACAGAAATCCAAGCGACGGCTGATTGAGGACACTAAGCGCAGGCGCGGCGTACAGGTCGCCTTCCTTTTCCTGCCGCGCAAGCCGCAGACGCTCCCGGAAACGCATGAGCGCGATTAAGACGCTCTGTGACACGATGACAACCGGATACAGCACTCCGCTGCCGCCAAAAAACAGCCGTGTCATTCCCCATACCATGATGGTCACTGCAAGGCAGGACAGCAGATAAACGCCTAGATTTTTCAGACGGCGCACCGCAAGCTCTGTCGCAATGATTGGAACCGCAACCAGCAGGCATTTCAAATAAAACATTCCCTCTCCGTCCGCGTCCGTCATCTCGGCAACCGCATACATCAACGGCAGTATCAGCATTGCAAGCAGCGTGGCGTGAAGATATTCCAAGCCTTTCATACCCTGTCCACCTCCTTCATCAGCACGCGCATACCGCCCATGTCTGGCAGTGCTGCCGCTTCGTTTTCGAACTTATTTTCGCCTCTGTAAGCGGGACAAATCACAAGAACCGCACAGTCCTTTGCCATTTCCTGCAAGGTCTGCAAGAGTGCGTCGTCAGGTGTATTTGTACGGAAATTTTTTGTTATGACAATCCGCAGGGTATCGTCGGTCAGTGCCTTGCGCAGTTTTTCTTCGCTGGTCATAAGCTTTGGAAACGAGGTCGTCCCTTTGGCGGCGTCGTAGTCCGCAAGCGTGCGCTCCAGTCCGATGAGCATGCTTTTTTTATTGGTCGGTAAAATCCAGTCCGAAAAGTCCACGCTGTTAAAGGCAAAGCCTGTTTCAATGCCCTGACGCACCAGCTTGCGTATCAGTGTCGCCGCGATTGCAATGCTTTCCTCGACAAGGCTTTCTTGTTTTAGAATGCCCGTATCGGAAACGTCCAAAAAAATCATTGCCTTTTGCGACTGCACGGAATCGAACGTATTGACCATGAGTGCGCCTGTCTTTGCGCTTGCCTTCCAGTTGATGGCTTTCATCGGGTCGTCTGTCGTGTAGCCGCGGATTGTGCGGAAGGCAAAAGGGTCCTCGTACAGTCTTTTTGCGCACTGGAGTGTGCCAAGCATTCGCTCGCATAGTGTGACGATTTCTGACACATCTGTCATTTTTGCATAGACATAAATCGACGCGTCCGTCTCGATGTCAATGCTGTAGCTCTTCTTATATAAAAGGGTGTGCGTGGTGAGGTCGGCGTCGCTGATGGCGTAGTGACCGCGCTTTTGGCAGTTTACGGCGATTTCCCTTGTGATACGCTGTCTTCCAAGCACGGAAAAAACGTCTCTTTTGTAAATGTAATCGCTGACGCTTGTGTTTTCGGTGTCGGCAAAATCCAGCTCCTTTTTTGTGTGAAAGCCGACCTCCAAAACGGGCAGCGGCGTGCGTTTGCGGTTTTCGATGACCTCGTAAAGCTTGGTCACTCCTCCGGCATAGAGGGCATCTGTGTCAAACCATAGCTTTACGTCTACCGCCTTTCGCCATACATACCGATAATAACAGTCCCAAAGTATGCCGGCGGCTAAAATTCCTAGTAATAAAAGCAGAAACATATTTACCTCTTTTTCCAGTCTTCCGTGGGCAGCTCTACGCTGTTTAACAGTCCGTTTACGAAGCTTTCCTTTTGTGCCTCTTCCAACTCCCCGATAAACCTGTGGCAGAGCACCGGAACGGCTATGGTTTTAATGTCCTCGGGCACGACGTAATCGCGCCCTTCCACAAGCGCGTAGCCTTGCGCCGCGCGCAAAAACGCGAGAGTTCCTCTCGGGCTTACTCCCTGCCATGCATTCGCTGCGCTTTGTTTTTTCCTTGTCGCCTGTACGAGTGATACGATGTAACTGCGCAGGTCGTCGTGGACGAAAACTTCCCTGCACTCCTTTTGGAGCTGCCGGATTTCCTCCGCCGTGCATACCGCGCCAATCTGCGACAGCGGTTCTGCGTTGATAAAACGGTCTATGAGCCTGCGCTCCTCATCGGCGCTCATGCCGCCCATGCTGATTTTCATGATGAAGCGGTCAAGCTGCGCTTCGGGCAGTGGGAAGCAGCCGATAGTTTCCACGGGGTTTTGTGTCGCTATGACGAAAAACGGCGGCTCTAGGGTTCTTGTCTCGCCGTCTACCGTTACCTGTCCCTCCGCCATGCATTCAAGCAGGCTTGACTGCGTGCGCGGTGTGGCGCGGTTGATTTCGTCCGCTAGGAGGATATTGGTAAAGACGGGACCTTCCTTGAAGGTAAACGCGCCTTTTTCCTGATTAAAAAATGACAGTCCTGTCACATCGCTCGGGAGCAGGTCGGGCGTGAACTGCACGCGTTCAAATTTGCAGCCCATTGACTTGGCGAGTGATTTGGCAAGTACGGTTTTGCCGGTACCCGGCACGTCCTCTAAGAGGACGTGTCCGCCTGCGGCGAGCGACGCGAGCAAAAGACGCGTGACTTCGCGCTTGCCGATGATGACTTTGGAGATGTTTTGTTCTATTTGGGATAGTAGTTCGTTTGTTTGCATACGTACCTCCTACTAATTCTTATATTTTACACAGGTTTTACTTCATCACTTTGTCCATTAAACTCTTATAGCCATCAACAACATCATAAATAACGTCCCCATTGCTGATTGCCTTAAAATGTTCTCTTGCACAATGAATTTTTGACTCTTCCATCAAACGCATCTGCATAGATGACATGGAACCTTTTGTTTCCGCAATAAAATCCGTTCCATGACACCTGTTTCCACTTTAAAGTAAATCTTTGAAACACGCAATTTGCTGTCAAGCGCCGCAATTGCCTTTTGTACCAGTTCTTCCGTGTCAAAATCTACCACATAAACGGACTTTGCATTGATTTTTGCCCAAAGTGCCTGAAATTCCGGCTTTGCCAGTTTTTCTTCCTCAACGGTAAGTTCTACATTGCTGCTGCGCGCGTTCTCCGGTAAAATGACACGACTGTCATAAACCGAATCTATAATTTTTATGACATCTGCAGTAAAATCAGCAGCCTCTTCAGCAACTCGAATCGAACCATTTTTCTTGTCTTCATAATACTTATCCATAAGATTGCCCTTTTTATCAATATACTGATTTACAATCAAATCATATTGAATCGCATATGCCATATCCCGGTCAATAATCAGCTCTCCTCCATCTGAATCCGTGACAACTTTGTCCATAAACAACTCTGCCGTAACAGCACGGGGACGGTCGGTTATTGATTCTGCGATTTCAGACTGAAGCCCTTTTGCGAAACTGTCATAACTTTCACTTGCAATCACTGTTAAAACATTAACATTGTGGACATCTTTTCCAAGTACATTCGCATCCATCCGTTCGCCGTCCTGATTGACACAAAGCCGAAGTCCGCGTCCTACTTCCTGACGCTTTCTGACTTCACTGCTGCTCTGCTTTAAGGTGCAAATCTGAAATACATTCGGGTTATCCCATCCTTCCCGCAGTGCGGAATGAGAAAAAATAAAGCGTACAGGGGATTTGTCCGGATTTCTGTCCAAAAGCAGCTCTTTATTTTTCATAATCAAATCATACGCATCAATATCGTCTGTTGTGCTTTCCTTACGCCCTACCTTGCTGTCAATCATATGCCCTTTCTTATCCACGGAAAAATAGCCTGCGTGTGTTGCGGACGGAGCAATTTTCTGCAAATATTTTATATATTCATCATCGCCAATTTCACGCTGCATGGTGTTGGTAATATCGGCATATTCCTCCTCAAACATCTGCGCATAAATCCCGTTTACAGGCTGTCCTGCCGCATCATACTGTTTATATTTTGCAACCTCATCAATAAAAAAGAGGGACAGCACCTTAATGCCTTTGTAAAACAATTGTCGTTCCCTTTGAATGTGGGATAAAATTGTTTCCCTGATTTGAATGCGGCGCAGTTGGTTTTCATCGACCTTTCCAATGACATCGCCGACATATAGCTTTATTCCGTTTAAAAAAGAAACGGAATCCTCCCGACCATCAATCATTTTTACAACAAAGCCATCTTTGTATTCTTCCATTTGTCCGGAATGGTCATAAAGGTTATACCCAATGCCCACAATGCGGTTTACTTTACGAATGCCGCTTTTTCCTTTTATATCAAACTGAATTGTCGCAGTCGGGTCTTTTTTCGAGAAATTAATGCTTTCCAAATACACATAGCTTTCTGTTGCTGTACTGCCCGTTTCGGAAATTCCTTTCACGGCAATCTTTTTTACAAGACGTTTATTATATGCCTCCATTGCATCCAAACGGTAGACCATGTTATAAATGCTGTCACTTTTATGTGTTGCGGAATAACGCAAAGTCATCAGCGGGTGAAATTCCGCTAAATTTTTCTTTGTCTGTTTTCCCTCCACGGACTGCGGCTCGTCAATAATCAAAATCGGATTTGTTTTTGCAATCATATCAATCGGACGGCGGGAACGAAATTCGTCCAGTTTCATATAAATTCTCCGCGCGTCTTTTCCCTTTGCATTAAATGCCTGTGCGTTGATAATCATAGCATTGATAGAGTTGTCCGACGCAAAGCGGTCAATCTCTGTGAGCTGTGCGGAATTATAGATAAAGAAACGTACCTTCTTGCCATATTCTTCCGCAAAGTGTTCCTGCGTGACTTGAAAAGATTTATACACGCCTTCCCGAATTGCAATTGACGGAACAACAATAATGAATTTGCTCCAGCCATAGTGTTTATTGAGTTCATACATGGTCTTTATGTAGGTATATGTTTTGCCGACGCCTGTTTCCATCTCAATAGTCAGGTTATATCTTCCCTCTAACTGTTCGGATTGTCGCGGAATACTGCGCGGAGCGGTTGGCGTTTTGCAATCGTCTTTACGACACTATCGGGAATACTGTCGTCGAAACAAGCAATTAAATCACCATCATTATAAGTATGTATTGTGCAATCATCAATTACTTCACTTATATAAGGCATGGAAAGAGGCAGTCCCCATTCCAAAAGACAGCCAAAGAATAAGTCAAGGTCTGTGCGGTCGTCTTTGATGTTGGATTCCAATAAGTCAAGCATTGATTGATGATATTCGTTGGCAGCGTAATAGACATCTTTCATATTGCTGTCATCCAATTTAAAGACGCGAAAGCCGCCGTCAAATTCTGCGTCAGGATTTTCTTCCTGAATTTTCTTTGCGGCACGACGGATACGTTCTTTTCCGATTTCACAAATGGTCTGATAACCTGCTTTGTATGCCTCGCTCTTTTCTTCTGTCTGTTCTGGTAGTTGAACCATTATAAATTTTCGGTGTCCGCCGTCCTGTGCGTTTAATTGCATTACTGCGTGGGCGGTAGTGGCGGAACCGCTGAAAAAGTCAAGAATATATGCGTCATCACTCGTAAACATTTTCAACAATCTTTTTATCGGTTTAAGCGGTTTTTTGCCATTCGGAAAATTAATATCCCCTTCTTTATGTAAATTATTAATACCAATATCCAGCCAAATATCACCCACACTATCTGCCGGAAATAAGCCGTCTTCAAACTGCTTCAATTTGCTATAGTATCATTTACAGCCGTTCTAAAGATTAATCCGGCATTCTTAATTTTATATGCCTCCTCTTCCGTATCGGATATACCCAATAATTTTATATATGATTTTATCGGAACACGTTTCCATGTTGAAATATCCTCTTCATCTTCTTTTACAAGATAACTCGTATATCGATTGAGAACATCATTCCATTTTCCTTTAATGTAAACGGGAGTAATTTCTGCTTTGTTAATATTTTTGCAATAAATAAGGATATATTCTTTGAGTTTTGGAATATTTGTCTTCATATGTGACATTTTCATGCCGCTCAAATGTGACATCTTGATACACAACGTTGACAGATGATTCGATTCACTGTATATTTCATCACAGATTTGTGTTAAATTCTTAACTTCATTATCATCTATCTGAATACAAATAACCCCATCCTCACTCAATAGATTTCTTGCTAACATCAACCGCGAACAAATCATCGAACACCAGTCCGAGTGAAACCGCCCATTTGAATCGGTATTCCGAAACATTCGATTCCCATCATCATCAAATTCACCACTTTCATCCGCATATTCACTCGCAGTCATTTTGAAATCATCATTATAAATAAAATCGTTCCCTGTATTATACGGCGGATCAATATAAATCATCTTCACTTTTCCAAGATAACTTTCCTGCAAGTGTCTTACGAATCGGTTTATTTGCCTCAACAATCGATGCCTTTTTCCCTACCCACGTAAACTCATAGCACTCGTCACCGTCCACAACATCATTCGATAACATTTGACGGAGCATTTCAAAGTTAATCGCTTTCTTGTAAACTTTTTTATCTGAAGTGCTTTTCTCCTCATCTAGCATCTCTGTAACACAATTTGGAAATAGAGACGCTATCTTATCTATATTTTTTTCTGTAATATTGTCTGTTTCCAATTTCATTTTTTCCATCATGATTACCCTTCTTTAATTAATTTAAGCCATTCTCTTTTGTTATCTCTTTTACAAATCCATCAATCATTTTCCTTTTAGATTTTACATACAAATACTTTCTTTTCCAAGATAATCAATGTATTTTTTATCAACAACGTACCAATCCATACTTCCTCCAAGAAAAAAGCGGGTGGACTGCTCCACCCACTGCTATTAACCGATTGTTTTTTATTGGACAATCTAACCACTTTTATTTTTATCTGTATTTTCATTATATGCAATTAATTACAATAAATCAATATCATTTGCCCCTAAAGTTATGAAATAATTATATACACTCTTCCCATGCCTCTGTTTTTTCCATATAAAAAAGTAATTCTGCTGATATTGCTGTTGTATCAGAAGTAAACGGCGTATCAATGACATATCCTTTCAGCGGAAGACCATGTACCCCTGTTTTTTTATCCGGCTTTAACCGCATCATAAGAAAAGCAGCACTTCCGCTGTGGGTTTTGGGATACGATTCTAAATAATCTTTCGCATAAAACTGCAAATTGATGTCCCTGCTTAATTCATATTCAATACCAATATAGCACATTCCCTTTGGGCAACTCTGTATGAGCGCTTCATAGTAATGGCTTTTCATTTCCTGTAACTGTTCCTCTGTAAAACGTTCCCGATATTTAATATCATCAAACTGCTTCTTGGCATCCTCCCATACATCAATCAGCATGACATTATTGATATAGCACTGCACTTTTTCACCGTCATGAGCCGTAAATTGAAATGACAAGGATTTTCCTATTTCTAACGTAATAGATTTTGCCCTATTCAGAAAATGTCTCCCAAAACCTGAATCGTGCTTTATGGTAATAGGCATATCCGAGGAATATTTGGGAAGTCGTTTCAAATTGGCAATGTTTAAAGTGACTAACTGTAACCTCTCCCAATCTTCATTCTTAAGCCAGTCTGGAATTTTCCATCCCGCATCTATCATATCAAGAAACAGCTTAACCTCCTCATAATTTTCAGGCATCAAGACACCACCGCACCCACCCTGCGAACACAGTTTTTTATTGCCAATTTTAAATTCCCGACAATGCAAATAGCTGGTACTTTCTATTTCCTGCTCTTTTAATATCATTCGTTGTGTACGCTTCTTTTTGGGATTATGCCTTTTGCGTTCTTCATATGGCTCTATGATATAAAGCTTTGCAGCTTCTTCCATAGTCATCCCAATAATATGATATTTTTTCCCATCACGCTCAATCGTTTTACCAATCACAAGAATGTCTTTCCATTTTTTATTGACACCCTCTAACCATGAAAACTGCATACCTGTCACCCTTTCCATAAAAATCATAAAATGAGTTCCACTTTTCAAACATAGTGTAATTATACGCTTACAAATCAACTCATTCAACAAATTTATAAGTTTGCATAAATTTTACCCAAACTTTCATAAATTTTTATTTCAAATTCCACAAAAAAGAGCTATACTATAATTACAGTTCTATAAAATTTCATCAAAACAGGAGGGTAATCATGAGTGTATATGCAGTGACAGGCGGCTCGAGCGGAATCGGGGCTGCGGCAGTGGAATTATTACGAAAGGACGGGCATGAGGTCATCAATATTGACTTAGCGTAAAATTGCATTTTATCTCACGGGGCATGTAGCGGAATTAAATGACCAAATGCGTGCGCTCGGCATTGGCAGCCTCATTCAAAAGGGAGCTGTCCGGCGCACAATTGAAACGGCGCTTGCAGAGCTTGGCTTGGAAAAACCCTACCCGATTAAAGGCGTAAATGCAAGCTACCGTTCCATCGCGAAAAAGCGCATTGAAAGCACACTGCATGAATTTATGTGGGCTTATGGTTCGGACTGCGAAGCGGAGCTGGAACGGCAAATCCACAAGCAGATTGAGGAATTGCAGCGCACGGGCGATATTGAGACGTTAATTCACGGAAGCTGGAATCAGCTTGGCGAGATGGACGAGGACGAATGGCTGGAGCATCTTGAGGCACATCTTGCGGAAATTGCACGGATTTCCGGAAAAGACGAGCAGCAGATTGCACTGGAATTTGAGCGGCGCAGAGTACGCCTTGCTGAAAAAATTGCCCGCGAACACCCCAATCTTGCGAAACGGTTTATGGAGCGCCGCGAGCTGTTGGACGCGCACTTAAAGGAGCATCGTCCTGATGTCTATGAGAAAATCATTCGGCTGCGCAGTAAAATATAAATACAATATGACATTGCCGTCATTTTTCCTTTAACTGCACTCCCACCGGACATGGCTTCCGTTTTCGTCACGGGTGACAAGTAGTTGGTTGTCGATTTCCTGCTTTAATTCCGTGACATGGGAGATAATGCCCACAAGCCTTGCGCCGCCTGCCATTTCCTTCAAGACCTTTACGGCTTGGCTTCTCGAATGGTCGTCAAGAGAGCCAAAGCCTTCGTCGATAAACATCATGTCTAAATTAAGCGCCGCGGCGTTTTGCTGGATTTGGTCTGCCATGCCTAATGACAAGGCAAGCGCCGCCATGAAGGACTCGCCGCCGGAAAGGGTGCGGATTTCGCGCGTTTTTCCGGTAACGGTGGAGTACACCATTAAATCCAGTCCCTTGTTTTTTCCCTCGCCTGCCTTGTCCAAATCCGTCATGCGCAGTTCAAACTGCCCTGCCGACATTTCCTGGAAACGTCGGTTTGCGGCGTGGAGGATTTGCTCCAGATAGGTTCGCTGAACATATGTTTCTAAATCCATGCGCCCTCCGGTTACCGTTCCCGAAAACAGCTTATACAGCCGTTCCAGCTTGGCAAATTCCGACGCGGCGGCGGTGCATTCCTTGTTGCGCGGCTTTAGCTGGTCGTATACTTTTTGGTTGTCCTGACAAAGCGTCTTTATCGTGTCATAGGCTTCCTGCGCCTTGCGGCAGTTTTCATGCGCAAGTGCCTGTGCCTGCCCAAGCGCCTCCATGTCGGGGCGTTCCTTTCCGGCAACCGCTTTTTCGGCGACGTCCTTCAGGCTTTTTGCCGCTGCTTTTTTCTCACCGTATTGCTGGACTTCTTTTTGGAATTGCTCCGGCTCGTCCTTGCGGTGCTGTTCCACAAGCGATTTCCAGTCCGGCTCGAGCAGCTTTTTTTCGCGCATGATTTCCTCGTATGCCTGTTGTTTTTGCGCCGTGTCGGCAATCAGCACGGGCAGCTCCTGCTCGTACTGACGAATAGAGGTTTCTGTTTCCGTCTTTGCCTTTGCCGCGTTTTGGGCGTCTTTGGCTGCCTTGTCATAGGCGGTCTTTTTTTCGTCATGCAATGTCTTTGCCGCGCGCAGCTCCTTTTCGGCGTCCTGCTCCGACGGGTACTGCAAGCCGCCTTGCAGACTCTTGATTTCCCGCTCGTTACCGCTCTTTTCCGTGTTTGCCGCCTCCACCTTCTGATGGCACGCCGCAATCGTTTCACTCAACTGCTGTGTTTGCTGTGCGGCATCTGAAAGCTTCTTCTCTAGTTCCTGCCGTTCTTTTTTATTGCATTCCAGCTCCTTTCCTTCTTTGGAAACTGCCGTTTTCCAACGTTTAAAAAGACCTTCTATGGTCTCATCGGTAATCTCCTGACCTGACGCGCTTCCCTGTGCTTTTAAGCTTTCGCAACGCTTGAGGTTTTCAAGGATTTCCGAAACCGCAGTTTGCTTTGCCTCCCACGCTGTCACGGCGGCATTTGATTGTCCCGTCATTTTAAGCTGTGCTTGGTTCAACTGCTCCACCTCATTTTTGAGTGTCTCCAAAGCCTGCGTTGAAATTTCCGCCGCTTCGTCCTCTTTTGCAATCTGATACGGCGCCGGGTGGTCTTTTGCGCCGCAAATCGGACAGGGCTTTCCGTCCTCAAGCATGTCCAAAAAGCACTTTGCCTTTGACGCCATATAGCGCCTGTTCCATAGCTGATAGGTCTCGTTTTTCTCCTCGTATGCCCGCGCTGCTGACAGAAAATCCGCCTGCGCTTGTTTCATGTCCTTTTCGCACTGGGACAGCTCTTTTTTTCGTTTTTGGAGGTTTTTAATTTCCTCGCCTACCCGCTCAAGCTCTGCATTTTTGGCTTTCCATGCCTCATACGCCGCCTCTGCGTTCCCAAGCTCACTAGCACGTTCCCGCCAAGCGGCTTCCTGTGCCTGAAACTCCGCAAGCGCAGCCTGTGCCGTTTGCTCTGCCTGTTTTGCCGCTTCCAATGCAGTGGTGCTTTTTTGCAGCGCAGCCTGCGCCTGCTTGATTTTTGCAAACGCTTTTTTCGCCTCCGCGACGCGCTCCTGTATGGTGTGGAAGCTGCCCTGCTGTGTCTCCAGCTCTGCCTTTGCTCTCTGCTCCAATGCGTCCGCCTCTCCTGCGGCAGTTGTCAACGCGGGGAGGAGGGCTTTTTTCTGCTGCATTGCCGTGTCGGTTTCCTGCGCCTTTTTTTCCGCTTCCGAATACCGCAAAAACTGTGTCTGAATATCGTACGCCGCGCGGATATTGCGGATTAAGGCTTCTTTCTGTCGGATTTCCCCGTCTCTACGCGCGCATTCCTGCAAAACCGCTTCGGCGTCCGCCAACTGTGTGAAATATTTGACAATCTCGTCCGCCCTTGTGTACGCCTCATTTGCCTTATCCCTTTGCTCCTGCGCTTGGCGGTAGCTGTCCGCAGACTTGTCCTGTTCCTGTGCAAGCTGCTTGCAGACGGTGGCAAGGTCGTCCAAAAACGGCTCTATATTTGCCAGCGAGCCGTCCGTAATCTGACGCTTCCATTCCTCCATGCGCGCTGCGTTTTCATACGTCTTTGGAACTGCCGCGCCGAGCGCAATCGTCGCGCACTCTGCCCTCATGCGCTCAAGCGTCTTGCCTTTTTCCCCTTTTCGCCTGTCCAGCTCCCGGACAATTTTTTCAAAAATCTCCGTGTGGAAGAGCTTTCGGAAAATCTCTTTTTTCTGCTTGGACTCCTCGCGCAGGATTTTCATGAACTCGCCCTGCGCAATCATCGCAATCTGCATAAACTGCGCTTTTGTAAGCCCTACGATTTCCTCAATTTTGCGGTTCGTCTCGTCCATTGCGCACGGGTATTCCTGTCCGTCAGGCAACGTGAGCGTTACCTTTTCCGTCTCCGGCTTGTCCTTGAGCGTGCCCTTTCCTTCGCCCTTTTCCCGCAGCTTGCGGTACGCGGGAATGCGTTTTACGGTGTAACGCTCCTCACCCTCTGAGAATGTCAGTTCGACAAACGGCTCGACGGAAAGCTTTGCAAACTGGCTGCGCAGAAGCTCGCCTTTTTTCTCGTTCTCGGTGGAGCTTGCCTTGCCGTAAAGCGCGAATACAATCGCGTCAAAAATGGTGCTTTTTCCCGCCCCCGTATCGCCTGTGATGAGGAACAGGGGTTGATTGGGCTTTGTAAAATCGACGGTTTCCCGCTCCCCGTAAGAGCCAAACGCCTCCATTACAAGTCTGATTGGTTTCATAAGCGCTCTCCTTCCATTTCGCTGACCGTATTTATGACGTCCTCAAGGATTTTTTTGTACGCCGCCTCCTCGTCTGCATCGACCCTGTCCTTCAAAAACGAACAGCAAAGCGCAAACGGCTCTAAAATTTCTTTCTCCTCGACAAGCGGATGGTAGTTCGTTTTTCCTTGATATTCTCCGCGGATTTCCAATAGGTTCGGGAACGCAAACCGAAGTTTGTCCTTCATATCAAGCGCGTCAAAATCCACCTCATCACGCAGGACGACTGTCACGTAATCCTCACAGCTTTCTTTTAATACCGCCTCCAAGCTGCCTTTTATGACGCGCACCTTGTGCAGTGGTTTTAGGGGCAGTACAGTTGTGGTAAGCGTGCCTTTTTCCGCCATGTCCACCATGATGATGCCTTTTTGCTGTCCTGCCTCGCTGACGGAACATGCCAAGGGCGTGCCGCAGTAGCGGACGTTTTCCTTTCCGACCTTCATCGGCTTATGAATATGCCCTAATGCGGCATAGTCAAACGGCTCTAGCACGTCTGCGCAGATTTCGTCGATGTTGCCGACGGTTCTGATTTCGGAGTCCATGCGCTCGATTTCGTCTGCTTTTTTTCCTTTTGGCAGGTAGAACTGGTGGCTGACAATGACGTTGCGCTCGTTTGGGTTGATTGTCTCGCGTTCTATCAGACGTTGCAGTGTTTCTTGGTAGGACAGGTTGTTTCCGTTTTCGTCCTCGCCGACGATTGCTTTTACCATAGACGGTTTCACGAACGGGAGCAGATAGAAATTGACTGCGCCGTGCTTGTCTGTCAGCGATACTTTTTCGATATGCTCTTCCTTTGTCCGTGGCGGTGTTCCAATCAGGTGGAGGTTATGCCTTGCCAAGACGCTTCGGAAGCAGTCTATGCGCTGCGCGCTGTCGTGGTTGCCGCTGATTATCATGATTACGCCGTCGGGAATGGTTTCTGACAGGCGTGTCACAAATTTGTCAAACAGCTCCACCGCCTCCGCAGACGGGACGGACCTGTCGTAGATGTCGCCTGCAATGACGACTGCGTCCGGTTTCTGGGCGGCTGCAAATGTGATGATTTGGTTGAAAATATAGTCCTGTTCGCCGCTTAAATCGCGGTTCATTAATTTTAGTCCGATGTGTAAATCTGATAAATGAAAAAAACGCATGGGGGTATGGGTGTCCTTTCTTTTGCTGGCTGTTTTTTGTTCACTTCATTATAATAGAAAAAACGCCTTTTCACAAGGCGTAGTTTCTATTAACATTTTCGATTAACATTTTCGATTTTTGTTTATAGGTTTTAATATTTCAAATCCTTCCCGATAATGTCAAATTTCACTGTCACCGCTCCGCCAAAATCCGGCGCCAGACCGGTGATGGTCACGCTTCCTTTGTTCTTTCCCGCTTTGTTATTTGCGCCATAGGAAAGCGTATAGTGCACATCATTTTCCAATGCGGTTCCGTTATAAGATACCGTCACCTGCGGCATAACCTGCCCGCCTGTGTAAACGGCAGTTTCGACAAACTGTACAGACAAATTCTTTTTGTCAAGCTTTGTCTGATAAATCGGCAGTTCCACTTCGATTGCCTTAAGGCCGCTTCGCAGACCATAGTTCGAGCCCTCTATCGCAGTAATCCGCGCCCTCGGCATATCCTCATCGGTCGCAGTGTGCGCTAAAAGCTTTGACAAATAGTTCTCATAATCCGCCTGTGTATTTTTCAAATACTCAATCTTATAATCTTTGCCCGCTGCCAATGTCGCTTTGCCGTCCTTAAGCTTAATGGCAGGCTTATAAACGAAGTCAGCAGGCTTATTCTCCTTGTAAGGCACCGCTGTCGGCAATACCACAACCCGCTCCTCACTCAAACCGGCTTGCACAATCTCAAACGGTATATCAAACGTTCCGCTGTAATTTCCTTTTCCTACCACAGTTACCGTCGCACTCTTTGTCACCGCCTTATTGTCTTTATACTTTAACGTATATTCCTTCCCATAGCGCAGTCTCACGCCATCCTTGCTCGTCAAACCGTCTTGAACGTTTCCACAATGCTTGTGCCAAGACTGTCCGCAAAAATACTCGGCTCCGTGGACGTGTCGTAGCGAAATTCTCCCGGTTCCGCACACACCTCCACAACCTTTCCCTGCTCCACAATCATCATGCACTGACCGTCCGCAACGGCAACCACACTGCCGTTGGAAATAATATTGTCGTTTCCCTTTGTGTTGGAGGAACGGGACGAGGTGCGTTTTCTGCCCTTCGTCACCATGACATCTTTTTCCATCGCGTCACAATAGAAAAACTCCTTCCACTGGTCTGCAAGCGTTCCGCCAATCGCTCCTGCTCCTGCTTTTATCAGCCCCATTTCCAAAACTCCCTTCCCAAAAACAAAATGTAAAATGAACTATAAAACCGTTACAGTGTATCCTATTTCCAACGGCACGCCGCTGCCGCCTAATTGAGTTTACAATAACCATTTGCAAAAAAGGAGCACCTGCCATGAAACGACCAAAAACCGCATTTAATCGACCATTTTTCCCATTTCTTAATTTTATACACCACTTTACAAGTTTTTAATAAAAAAATATCGTACAGGACTTTCCAATGTA
>CANOMQ010000047.1 GCA_947567595.1 uncultured Lachnospiraceae bacterium
GGGCTGATCCAGAAGCTGGTCGATGAGAACGCCACCCGGAAACTTGACCAGCACGACTACCGCAAAAAGTATGACGGGTATGCCAGCCGCTATGCCGCCCTTGAGAGCCGGGTGGATAGCCTGGAGAAAGAGCGGGAGAGGAAGGAAATACAGTATGACATTTTTAACGGATTCATTGCGGGACTTGAGGAAGTGCGGGAGCTGCCGGTGGATTTCAATGAGAAGCTGTTCCACAGGCTTGTGGATTACGCAACGGTCCATTCGGACGGACGGGTGGTTTTTACCTTCCGCAATGGCGTAGAAGTCAGCACAAGGATTTAAATGCAGTGGTCGGAGCATTGGGTTTGTACCAGATGTTCTGGCCGTTTTTTCTGTGTGTGGAAAATAGAGTGCTTCTGTGTATGGAAATTTGCGAATAATTGAGGTATAATTTTGATGTTAGATTTTGACGATAAGAAAAATTTAAAAGTAGATAATAAAATGTCAGAAAAAAAGGCCAATGTTATTGATTAGTCATGCAACTGATGATAAGAAATATGTAGAATATTTAGTTACTTTTTTTGAGAATATTGGATTAAATCAGAAACATATGATCTGCTCATCAGCGCCAGGATATGGAATACCTTTAAATCAGCCTGTTTATGATTGGCTTGCAAGTAAATTTATGGATTTTGATGTGGATTTGTATGTTATATTTGTTTTGTCAGATAGATACTATTCGAGTTCGCCATGTTTAAATGAAATGGGAGCTGCATGGGTAACCAAAAAAGAATATACATCAATATTACTTCCGGGTTTTAATTTTTCCCAAATTAAAGGAGCGATTAATCCAAATCAAATATCAATCAAACTAGATTCTGATGAAGATGAGCTAAAGCAAAGACTGAATGAGTTGAAAGATAATTAAACAGTAAAATTTGGTTTAACCAAGCTTGTTGATATAAGATGGGAACGATTCAGAGGTGCATTTATAGATGCAATAAATGCAATCCAAAAAGAGAAAGAAGATAAAAGAATACGTCAAAACCAGCCTTCTTTTGCTGTTAAGATAGATGGTATAAATACACAGTTGCCTGGAACGGCAGAAATACTGAGTGCTGATTTCAGTGGAAGAACTCATCATAAAAATCTTCAGTTTTCTATTGAAATTATAAATGATAAAGTAGCTAGGAATCTTATTATATTTGACAAATTGCTAACAACTGCATTAAAAGCTGGAGAAAAATGCAGAATGATTGTTGCATATGAGGATTCGGAGGATGTAAAGAAATGGCCATCTAAAGTGACAAAAATCTTACACTCAGAATATGAAGATACAGAGGGAATTCCAAATTGGTTTAATATATGTTATCAAGATATAGAAGGTCGCAATATGGTTCAGAGTCTTAAATTGCAGTCGTTTGATGGAGAAATGTATTATGATTTGGATGGCTATCCTTGGGAAACATAAGCAATAAAAAAATTTTCGGTAAATTCTAGTTGATAGAGGAAAATTGATAACTTTTGTTGTTGTGGAGTTGAATGAATTAAGGCTTTGATATGTATAGGTACAAATGATTAGGGGGTATTTATGCAGATAGGAATTAATGAAAGAATTGACCCAGAGATAATTCATTATTATGAATTATTTTACGATGTTTTACGTACACCTGACTTTAATGATAAGTCTAGACTACTAAAGCCTAAACACGGAATACAAGTAATAGGAAATTCACAAAACAAACAATGTAGATTTTGCGGTAAAGGTGAAGATGAAGTGAGTTTCAAGAAAATTGCACATGTTTTTCCGGAATCTATTGGGAATAATGTTTTGGCGTCAAATTATGAGTGTGATTTATGTAATCAATATTTTGGTAATTCGATTGAAAATGAGTATGCGAACTTTTTTAGCTTATATCACAGTATAATGCAAATCTATGGTAAGAGCGGAATACCAAAGTGTAGGTTTAAAGTGCCGTGTTCAAAACGCACGGAAGAATGTGCTGATTATTGCATTGAAATTTTTTATGACAATAATAGACCTTGTATTCGTCAATGTAAGGAAGCTAGTCGAGAATATATAAACTGTACGGAAAATTCGATTACTATTTCAAAACCAGTAGGGAAATGTTGTCCGATAGCTGTATTTAAAGCTATAGTGAAAATGGCGATAACAATTATGCCTATTGAGGAGTTATCTCCTTTTTCCAGCACAATAAAATGGCTTCTTGAACGGGAACATTTTAATTTTTATAATAATAAAAAATTACTCGTTCGATATAAGATGATTCCTGGATTTAATGTAACAAAATATCCGCATTATGTATTGTTTCGACGTAAAAAAACTGTTTGGAATAAGCCTTATATGCTTTTTAATCTGACATATGGATGTTTTTCATTGTTTATAGAAATACCAAAAGACCCTAACAATTGCACTACCTTAGAGTTTGAAAGAATGCCTTTTCCTCCAATTCCTTTTCATACGTCTACAGAGGGGGTATGGGACCTATCAGAAGAGGAAAGTGTTAAGGGGATAAATCATAGCATTACATTAACATTTGGAGCAATGAATGATTGCACAGAAAATGTTGAAATAACTAACGAAAAAGGCAAACCCAAAATAAATTTTACTTTTGATGAAGATAAAAAATCCTAATTGCTTTGGGTGCAAAAAATAACGATAGCCTTGCTGAAAAATGGGTTATCGTTAAATTTTACACTATGGAATATCGAAAGTGCGGCAATTTCAATTCAAAAAACGATAGCCGCCCATGCATGGGTGCATCTGCTTTTTTGAAAAGTGTTGATTTCACGGCATTTGAGATAAATGTAAAAACGATAGCACCCACGCAGAAATTGTATCAATCTGGACACGCAATATGGCTTGCGTACCACAATTTGATACGATGCAACCATAGGCATTGGAAAAGAATGAAGCGTTATTATCCAATGTATGCAATCATATTAAAGACAGGACTGCGTATCAGCGAAGCCATTGGTCTGACATGGAATGATATATCTATGGACAATCGGGAGATCAGTATTAACCATCAAATACAGTACCGAGTAAAGGACGGAACGGTAAAACTATATGCAACTGATACAAAGAAAAGCGCAGGCAGAAGGACAATTCCCATGACAGATGAAGTGTATCAATTGTTCAAGGAACAGAAAAAAGTGTGGATGAATACAAAGAAGGATCCCGATTTTGAAGTAGATGGATATAAGAACTTTGTGTTTGTGTCCCATATGACCGGGAAATGTATGAATCATAATAGTGTAAGGCGCATGATGCGGACACTTGTAGATATGAATAGTGAACGGGAAATCAAGCTTCCGGAAATAAGCCCGCACATTTTAAGACATACTGCCTGCTGCCGTTATGCAGAATCAGGGTGTGACATTAAAGTGTTGCAATATCTTATGGGGCAGACCGATATTAAAACCACCATGCGGGTGTACAATCATGTCGATATGGAACGTGTGAGACGTGAGCTGAATAGGCTTAAACAGTGGGATCAGGAACAAAAAAGTTTACACCAAAATTTACACCATTTTGCCGAGAATTTATGTGAAAATACGTAGATTTACGTGGGATTTGGGTAAAATATCCTAACACCAAAAATTTCAAAAAATCCCGCAAACCCCTTGATTTTCAAGCTTTTCCATGATATAGTAATACACGAAACAAAATAGAAAATTCTTCGGGGCAGGGTGAAATTCCCTACCGGCGGTGACAGTCCGCGACCTGCTTTTTACAGAAAACAAGCTGTAAGAGGCGGCTGATATGGTGCAATTCCATAACCGACAGTAAAGTCTGGATGAGAGAAGAACGGTATCGTTGTGCGATGTTTTTGCGTGCAATGTTTTGCGAAGTTATTTCAACCCCCGGATATTAAAACATATTTGGGGGTTTTTATGATTGCGCAATAGTACACTCCAAAACCGCCACCACCGCTTATTTCATGAAGAATTTCCTAAACTCAATGAAAAATCATTTGAAGAGAAAAGGAGATTAAACCAATGAACCAATTTATCACAAACATCATGGAAAACCTGACCTTTGTACTGGAATTTATCGCGCTTGTGGCAGTGCTTGTCATTGTCGCGGTCATCGCGGAAAAGCTAATTGCAAAAAAGAACCATTCCAGCGAAAAAATCCTCACAACGCGCAAAACCGCAATGATTGGCATGTTTTCCGCAATCGCGGGCGTGCTGATGACAATCGAGCTTCCCGTGCCGTTTGCGCCGCCGTTTTATGGCATTGACGCGAGCGAGCTTCCCGTGCTGCTGTGCGGGTTTGCGTTTGGCCCGGTGGCGGGCGTGCTGACGGAGTTTTTAAAGATTGTGATTAAGCTGTTCTTTAAGCCGACCTCCACGGCGTTTGTCGGGGAGCTTGCCAATTTCTGCGTCGGCTGTTCGATGATTTTGCCGGCGACGATTCTTTACCATATCAAAAAGAAAAAATCAATGGCATTGCTTGGGAGTGCAGTGGGAACCATCACGATGACGGTATTTGGAACGCTGTTCAACGCCGTGTATCTGCTGCCGACGTTTGCGGTGATGTTTGGCATGCCGCTTGAGGCGATTATCGGCATGGGAACGGAGCTGAATGCGCATGTCACGAATGTGTTTACGTTTGTCGCGTTCTGTGTGGCGCCGCTCAACCTGTTAAAGGGCGCGGGCACGTCGGTGCTTACGTTTGTGCTCTATAAGCCGCTTAGCCCGATTTTAAAGGCATCTTACGAAAATGCGGTGAAAAAAACGAAGCAGGCGTAAAAACCTTTGCAAACACGGTTGAAAAAACTGTTGGATACGCTATAATGAATAAGTACCCAGTGTGAAAACATTTTTTCACACGTCAAATTTGTGTAAAGCCTGTATTTGGGAAGCACAATACAATCGAAAGACACGGAGGACTCATTCAATGGGAAATGTTAGGCGTATCTATGTTGAGAAAAAGGAAGCTTTTGCCGTGAAGGCAAGGGAGCTTGAGGAAGAGTTAAGGAGCTATTTGGGCATTGACGGTTTGGAGCAGGCAAGAATATTTATCCGTTATGATGTGGAGAACATTTCGGACGATGTTTTTGAGAAGGCATGCCAGTGCGTGTTTTCGGAGCCGCCCGTTGATGATTTGTATCATGAAAACATTGAAATGCCAAAGAACGCGCACTGCTTTTCCGTGGAATATCTGCCGGGGCAGTTTGACCAAAGGGCGGATTCCGCGGTGCAGTGCGTGCAGTTTTTAAAGGAGGACGAGCAGCCGATTATCAAAACGGCGGTGACGTATGTCCTCATTGGAAACATTTCCGACAGTGCGTTTGATAAAATAAAGAATTACTGTATCAATCCCGTGGATTCAAGGGAAACGGATATGGTCAAGCCGGAGACTTTGGAAACGGTATTTGAGGAGCCTGCGGACGTGGCAAGCTTTGACGGCTTTGTGGATATGGCGGAGGAACAGCTTGAGGAGCTTTACGGCTCGCTGGGACTTGCGATGACCTTTCAGGATTTTCTCCATATTCAGAACTATTTTAAGAAGGACGAGCACAGGAACCCGACGGTGACGGAAATCAGGGTGCTTGATACGTACTGGTCTGACCATTGCCGCCACACGACGTTTTCGACGGAATTAAAGGATATTGCGTTTGAGCAGGGCTATTATACAGAGCCTTTGCGGACGACTTATCAGAAGTATCTTGCGGCGCGCGAGGAGATTTTTGCGGGCAGGAAGGACAAATATGTCTGCCTGATGGACTTGGCGCTGATGGCAATGCGCAAGCTCAAAAAGGACGGAAAGCTTGAGGATATGGAGCAGTCGGATGAGATTAACGCCTGCTCGATTGTCGTTCCGGTGGAGATTGACAAGGAGGACGGAAAGGGCGTTGTCACGGAGGAATGGCTTGTCAATTTCAAGAACGAGACGCACAACCACCCGACGGAAATTGAACCGTTTGGCGGCGCGGCGACTTGTCTTGGCGGTGCAATCCGCGACCCGCTGTCGGGCAGAACGTATGTTTATCAGGCGATGCGCGTGACGGGTGCGGCAGATCCGACGGCGCCTGTTGAGAAGACCATGAAGGGCAAGCTTTCGCAGAAAAAGCTTGTGCGCGGTGCGGCGAGCGGTTATTCTTCTTACGGCAATCAGATCGGGCTTGCGACCGGATATGTCAAAGAGGTTTACCACCCGAATTATGTGGCAAAGCGCATGGAGATTGGCGCGGTGATGGCGGCGGCTCCGCGGGCGAGCGTGATTCGGGAAACGTCCGATCCGGACGATATTATCATTTTGCTTGGCGGACGTACGGGGCGTGACGGCTGCGGCGGCGCGACGGGTTCGTCGAAGGTGCACACGACGGCGTCGCTTGCGACGTGCGGCGCGGAGGTTCAGAAGGGAAATGCGCCGACGGAGCGCAAGCTGCAAAGGCTGTTCCGCCGTCCTGAGGTCAGCAGGCTGATTAAAAAGTGCAACGATTTTGGCGCGGGCGGTGTGTCGGTGGCAATCGGTGAGCTTGCGGACGGTCTGATTGTCGATATGGACAAGGTGCCGAAAAAGTATGCCGGCTTGGATGGCACGGAGCTTGCGATTTCGGAGTCGCAGGAGCGTATGGCGGTCGTTGTGGACCCGAAGGATGCGGACGCGTTTCTTGCGTATGCGGCGGAGGAAAACTTGGAGGCGGTCAAGGTTGCGACGGTTACGAAGGAGCCGCGGCTTGTGCTGATGTGGCGCGGTCAGAAGGTTGTGGACATTGCAAGAGCCTTTTTGGACACCAACGGCGCACATCAGGAGACGGGCGTGTACGTTGAGACACCTGTAAAAGAGGCGAATTATTTTGAGAAGCTTGCCGTTCCTGCAGTTGCGGACGCGGTTGCAAAAGGGAATGTCAAGGACGCCGTGCTTGCGACGTTGCAGGATTTGAACGTATGTTCACAGAAGGGGCTTGTCGAGATGTTTGACGCGTCGATTGGGGCAGGCAGTGTGTTTATGCCGTACGGCGGAAAGTATCAGTTAACCGAAACACAGACGATGGTGGCAAAGCTGCCTGTTTTGAAGGGGAAGACGGACGTTGTGACAATGATGTCTTATGGGTTTGACCCGTATTTGTCAAGCTGGAGCCCGTATCACGGTGCGGTTTACGCGGTTACGGAGTCTATGGCGAAGGTCGTTGCCGCAGGAGGGGATTACCGGAAAATCCGCTTTACGTTCCAAGAATATTTCAGGAGAATGACACAGGAGCCGTCGCGCTGGAGCCAGCCGTTTGCGGCGTTGCTTGGCGCATATGACGCGCAAATCGGGTATGGTTTGCCATCAATTGGCGGCAAGGATTCGATGTCGGGGACGTTTAATGAGATTGACGTGCCGCCGACGCTGGTGTCGTTTGCGGTGGACGTGGCAAAGAAGCAGGATATTATCACGCCGGAGCTCAAAAAGGCGGGCGATACGCTTGTTGTGTTTGACCTTCCGAAGGACGAATATGATTTGCCGGAATATGAGGGCGTAATGGCGCTGTTTGACGCGGTTGCAGGCCTGATTGCGGACGGCGTGATTGTGGCAGCGTATGCGCTTGATTCGAAGGGCATTGTGGCGTCGGCTGCAAAGATGGCGTTTGGAAACCAGCTTGGCGTGTCATTTGCAGAAACGATTACGGCAAAGGAGCTGTTTGCAAATAAGATGGGAAGCCTGATTGCGGAGGTTTCTGCCGATAAGCTTCGTGCGCTTGCGACGTGCGGCGCGGCGTACCTGACGGTTGGTACGGTGCTTGGCGAGCATGAGGGCTTTGTGTATGGCGGTGTGACGGTGCCGATGGGCGAGGCGTTAAAGGCGTGGACATCAAAGCTGGAAAAGGTGTTCCCGACCAAGGCGGTGAAGGGCGCAGAGCCTGTTCCTTCAAAGCTTTATGATACGAAGGACGTTTATGTGTGCAGGCATAAGGTGGCAAAGCCGACGGTGTTCATTCCGGTCTTTCCGGGGACGAACTGCGAGTATGATTCGACGATTGCCTTTGAGCGCGCAGGCGCAGACGTGGTGACAAAGGTGTTCCGCAATCTGTCGGCGGCGGATATCCGGGACTCGGTTGACGCGTTCGCAAAGGCGATTGCGCAGGCACAGATTATCATGTTTCCGGGCGGATTTTCCGCAGGCGACGAGCCGGACGGAAGCGCAAAATTCTTTGCGACGGCATTTCAGAATGAAACGATAAAGGAGGCAGTCCACAAGCTTTTGCAGGAGCGCGACGGGCTTGCGCTTGGCGTCTGCAACGGTTTTCAGGCAATGATTAAGCTTGGGCTTGTGCCGTACGGTGAGATTACCGGACAGAACGAGGAGTCTCCGACGCTGACGTATAACACGATTAACCGCCATATTTCAAAGATGGTGTATACAAAGGTGGTTACAAACAAATCGCCGTGGTTACAGCTTGCCGAGCTTGGAAAGACGTATGTGACGCCTGCTTCGCACGGTGAGGGGCGGTTCGTGGCGCCGAAGGAGTGGATTGACAAGCTCTTTGCAAACGGGCAGGTTGCGACGCAGTATGCTGATTTTGACGGGAATGTCTCGATGGACGAGGAGTGGAATGTCAACGGCTCGTATGCGGCGATTGAGGGCATTACTTCCCCGGACGGACGCTGCCTTGGCAAGATGGCGCATGTCGAGCGGCGCGGGGACGCGGTGGCGATGAATATTTACGGGGAGCAGGATTTGAAGATTTTTGAGGCTGGTGTGAAGTATTTCCAGTGAGGAATGCATGCTGACCGGATGTTGTAAAAGAGAGAGAGATAATGGAAACATGAAAGGATGTCCTTAAGGCAAAATGGCTTTTGGGGACATCCTTTTTTTGTGGCTTTTTTGTAGGAATGATAGCCCGGTAATCCAAAAACAGGAACAATAGCCCCACAAAAACCTTCAAAACCGAAACTACAGAACCTAGCCAAGCCCCGCAAAAAACTGTAAAATAAACACAGGCAAAACAGGTCGAAAAAAATCGAAATAAAGCAAAAACCCAAGCGGAGCTTGAAGCGTTGGTATGGGAAATGAATTTGCGCCTGCTCTTAGATCAGGATTTACAAGGGCACATTCTCCTTGTGGAGGCAGCAGAAGTGACACAAGTGTCAGATTCTGACGCAGAAAGCCGCAGATACAGGTATTTAAGAGCATACGCGAAAAAATAAAACATCTGCTTCGCAAGGTGTTTGGACGTGGATTTTATCAACCGCGTGGGCTTTGACCCCGACGGAAAGGCCAGGACAGTGGCGTTCTCTTATCAGAAAAGAAGTGCGAACGAAGACGGCACAAGCAATCTCGACGAGATGAAACTGGACATTCCGATGCTGGCGATTGTGCCGATACCGAATTTACAGCTCGACGAGGTCAACGTATTGTTCGATATGGAGGTCAAGCAGAGCGAGTCTTCGCAGAAATCGCTGGACGTCGGCGTCGGATTTAACGGGCAGGCAAAAATCGGCCCGGTGAAAATCAGCATTTCCGGTAACGTGAGCGTTCATCAGGAAAACACAAGAAAATCGGATAATTCCGCAAAGTATCATGTGGACGTGCGCGCGACCAACCACGGCACGCCGGAAGGTCTTGCAAGAGTGCTTGACATGATGGCGGCAAACCTTCAGGACATGCTGGTGCAGTACAACGCCAACAACAATATGGTTTCCTCGACGTACATCTGTACGCTCAGCGGCTGGGTGATACAGGCGGATTATATCGCTTACAGTAAATTTGCGGATGGAAGTAGTACACCGCAGTATCTAGAGCCGCAGGAGCGTCAGTGGTATAAGCGTGCACTTTCGGCAAAAGAGGGGCAGTATGTCTATTCGGATGTGATAGCGGATGTGCACGGCAGGGGAGACTGCATTGTCTGCGCGGAGCCGGTTTATCAGGGGGATGAGGTGGTTGCCGTGGCAGGCGTCGGCAAATGACGCGGCGGATTTGCGTGACAGTGAAAATGCGCCGCTTGCAGAGACTGCGGTTTCCATGGCGGCAGGCTTTTAGGGCGTGGAGCGGATTACGCTTGACGGCAGGGAGGTCTATATTGCGTACGCGCCGCTTCCGACAATGGGCTGGAGCTTTGCGACCGTCATGGCAGTGGAGGATGTCATCGCGCCCGCACTTAAGACGCAGGAGCACATTCTCGCGATGACGCAGGACACGGCAAGGCAGCAGGATACGGCAATCAGACAGGCGATACGGCTGCTGGCGGTCATGGTGCTTATGGTGATGGTTCTGCTTGGCTTTGCGGGACTGGCAATGACAAGACGCTTTACCACCCCGATTTTGACGCTTACCAAGGAGGTGAAAAAAATCGGCGCCGGAAATTTTGATTACCGTACGAAAATCGCAAGCGGCGATGAAATCGAGGAGCTTGGCGCGGCGTTTAACACAATGGCGGACAAGGTGCAGCGCTATATCGGGGAATTTGCGGCGGCGACGGCGGAGAAGGAGCGGATACGCACGGAGCTTACGGTGGCGGCGCATTTGCAAAGTGACATGCTTCCGGTGGCAAAGGACGCCTTTACACAGTACGACGCGTTTACGCTTGCGGCGGTCATGCGTCCGGCAAAGGAAATGGGTGGTGATTTTTACGACTTTTTCATGACGGACGAGGAGCATTTGGCGCTGGTCGTTGCCGATGTATCCGGGAAGGGTGCCCCGGCGGCGCTCTTTATGGTAATCGCAAAAGCGCTTTTGCAGTCAAACATCAAGCGGGAGAAGAGCCTTGAGCGGGCGTTTGAAATCACAAATGAGAACCTGTGCGCAAACAATAAAAACGGCATGTTTGTGACGGTCTGGGCAGGTGTCCTTGACCTCTCGGACGGGACGCTGACCTATATCAACGCGGGGCACTGTCATCCGCTTGTAAAGGGGCGGGACGGGAGCGTCATGTACCTGACGCAGCTTGGCGGGTTTGTGCTTGCGGGGGCGGAGGGGATGAAATACCGGCAGTCGGTTGTGCGGCTGCGCACGGGGGATGTGCTCTTCCAGTGCTCCGACGGCGTCACGGAGGCAAATGACTGTGACGGCGCGCTCTATGGGGAGGAGCGTCTGAAACGCATTTTGGAGCTGCTTGGCACAAACGAGCCGCAGGAGGTGATTGACGCGATATGGAATGACGTATGCACCTACGAGGGGATTGCGGAGCAGTTTGACGACATTACCATGCTTGCGCTGCGCTTTAACGGTGCGGTGGACAAAAAGCAGACATGGTGCGGCGCGCCGCGCATTGAGCGTATGCCCGACGTGATAAAATTTATGGACGAAATGTTAAAGCAGGAGACCGTCAGCCAGTCGGAGAGGGCAAAGCTTTTGGTGGCGGTGGATGAGATTTACTCCAATATCTGCCGTTACAGCAGGGCGGCGGAGGCAGACATCGAATGTATTGCGGATGAAACATATGTTCAAATCCGGTTCGAGGACAACGGCACCCCGTTCAATCCGCTTGAAAAAGCTGCGCCGGACATTACCTTGGACGCCTGCGCGCGAGAAGCGGGCGGACTTGGGATTTATATGGTGCGCACAATGATGGATGACGTGGAATATGAATACGCCGAGGGGAAAAACAGGCTGACCATCCGGCTGCTGCGTGCATAATTCGTCATATGTTTACGATAACGCCCATCCCGTGCGCAGCCGGACACCTCCGAACCCGCCAATTGTCCGTATTGCTACAAATATTTCACAAATTTACATAAAATTTTTAGTGAATATGTTTACTATACATTTTGGACAATTCATACTATAATAAAGCTATAGTTGTTTTTGTACGGAAACAAAAAATGTGTTTTGTGCAAGCTGTGGGGGGAGTTGTGAACGTATGCTGAACATAGGTGTGGCGAGTATGCCGGTAAAGCCGCGCGAGCGCGAGATTGCGTTTGTTGCGACATATGATACGGCTGTAAAAGGGACAATCGAGAAAGCATTTTTGCGACATCGGGTATCCTACCTGATTAAAACGGAAAAGCTTAGGAAGTACGAAAAGGGGCGCTTTGAGACAAAAATCAAGTACCTGTTTCGGATTAACAGATTTCAGGAGGACGAGGCGCGTGCCGCGTTGTCCGAGAAGGAGCTTTCGGAGGAAAGCGTTACATATCTGGCATAATAAAAGTACCGTCGCATGGCGGTACTTTTTCTGCACGGCAAAGCGCTGCTGCCGCAAAAGCCGCGTCGTTTGGCAGCAGGAAAAACGGAAAACGGAGGAATAAACAATGTTTGATTTTGGCAGTATGATGAAATTTAAGGGCGCATGGGACAAATTTAACGCAAACCACCCCAAATTTGTCCCGTTCATGCAGGCAGTCGGGCGTGAGGCAATGATGGACGGTACGATTATCGAGATTAAGGTCACAAGCCCCGCCGGAAAGGAATACAACACAAACATGAAGATAACGCAGAGCGACTTGGAGCTGTTTGCGCAGCTTCGTAATATGATGTAGCACGCTTTGCCAGTCCAAAAACGAGGGGTTACGATGACAGCACGTGTTAAAGTAATGACAGAGGGCAGACCTGCTGCGCTTATTCTCACCTTTGCGCTCCCGCTCATGCTCGGAAATGTTTTCCAGCAGCTCTATACGGTCGTGGACACAATGGTCGTGGGCAAGGTGCTTGGCGTGACGGCGCTTGCAGCCGTCGGCGCGGCGGACTGGATGAACTGGCTCATGCTTGGAATCATTCAGGGAATTACACAGGGCTTTGGGATTTTGATGGCACAGGAATTTGGCGCGGGAAGACATGAGGAGCTTCGCAAAACCGTCGGCAATGCCGTTTTGCTGTCTTTTTTGTCGTCCCTTGTGCTCGTATGCGGCGGGCAGGCGATTGCGCGCCCCGTTCTTATGCTTTTGCAGACGCCGCCGGAGATTATCGGCAATGCGCTTTTGTACCTGCGTATCATGTATCTTGGCGTTCCGGTTGTCATGAGCTATAACCTGTTTGCAACGGTTCTGCGCTCGCTTGGGGACGGCAGGACGCCTTTGTATGCCATGATTGCGGCTGCCCTTGTCAATATCGCGCTGGATTTACTGTTCGTACTGGGGTTTGGTCTTGGCATTGGGGGCGCGGCCGCGGCGACGCTGATTGCGCAGTTGTTTTCCAGCCTGTTCTGCCTTTGGCATATCCGGAAAATAGCGTTTCTTTCGCTTAGTGTGTCCGACTTTAAAATGGAAGGGACAAGACCTGTTAAGCTGCTCATGTTAGGATTTCCGATGGCGTTTCAAAACGCGGTGATTTCCATAGGCGGCATGATTGTACAGTTTGTGGTAAACGGCTTTGGCGTAATTTTCATCGCAGGCTTTACCGCCTCCAATAAGCTCTACGGCGTACTCGAAGTCGCGGCGACCTCCTACGGATATTCGATGGTGACTTATGCGGGGCAGAACTTGGGTGCGGGAAAGCTTTCGCGTATTCGCAAGGGAACGCGTGCGGCTGTTTTGATTTCCCTGATTACCTCTGCGGTCATTGCGGCTGTCATGCTGCTTGGCGGCAGGGCGATTTTGAGCTGTTTTATTTCGGGAACGCCCGAGCAGTTTGAGCAGACCTTGCAGGTTGCTTATTATTACCTTGCGGTTATGAGTATTTTTCTGCCGGTGCTCTACATTCTTCATGTGACGCGCTCTGCCATTCAGGGAATGGGCAACACGGTGCTCCCCATGCTTTCCGGTGTGGCGGAGTTTATCATGCGTGCCGTGACGGCGGTTTTTCTGCCCATGCTTATCGGGGAAACGGGCATTTTTTACGCGGAAATCATGGCATGGCTGGGGGCGGATGTGATTTTGGTCTGCAGCTATTTTGTCGTCATGAAAAAACTTCATAAATCCCTTGAACGCGATATGCACTTGTGATATAATTAGTCGATTATGCGAAAGGAAGTGCGAAATGAAGGCGTTTTTGATATTAGAGGACGGCACCGTGTTCGAGGGAATGCACATCGGTGCGGACAAAGAAGTAATCAGTGAAATCGTATTTAACACCTCAATGGCGGGGTATCTTGAAGTACTGACCGACCCGTCGTATGCGGGGCAGGCAGTGTGTATGACGTACCCGTTAATCGGCAATTACGGGATTTGTAAAGATGATATGGAGTCTTCCAAACCGTATCCTGACGGATTCATTGTCAGAGAATTATCTAGGAATTTCAGCAATTTCAGAGCAGATTTTTCCATTCAACAGTTTTTAGAAGAAAACAACATACCGGGAATTGCCGGCATTGACACAAGGGCGCTTGTGAAAATCCTGCGCGAAAAGGGCACGATGAACGGCATGATAACGACGAATGAGGCATTTGCTTTGGACGATATTCTGCCAAGGCTGAAAGCGTATGTGACAGGCAAGGTGGTCGAACAGGTTACCTGCGCTGAAAAATATGAAGTGGCTGGCGCAAGGTCACTGTCGGAAAACGGTGTGCTCTCGGGCAGCGCAAAATTTTCGGCGGCGGATTATGCGGCAGGCGTGCGGGAGAAAAAGCCGTCGCTTGTAACGGACTTAAACGGTGCGGGGCTTAGGGTTGCGCTGATGGACTTTGGCACGAAGCGAAATATTGCCTGCTCCTTGGCGCAGAGAGGCTGCGACGTGACCGTCTATCCTGCCACGACACCGGCGCAGGAGATTATCGCGTCCAAGCCTGACGGCATTATGCTCTCGAACGGGCCGGGCGACCCGAAGGAATGCACTTCCATCATTGCGGAGATAAAAAAGCTTTATGACACGGACATTCCGATTTTTGCAATCTGCCTCGGTCATCAGCTCATGGCGCTCGCAACGGGGGCGGATACCTATAAAATGAAGTACGGGCACCGGGGCGGGAACCACCCTGTTAAGGATTTAACAACCGGAAGGGTTTACATATCATCGCAAAACCATGGCTATGTGGTGGATACGGACAAGCTGGACGCACGGGTTGCGACGCCTGCGTTTATCAATGTCAACGACGGGACAAACGAGGGTTTAAATTATACGGGGAAGAATATTTTTACCGTACAGTTTCACCCAGAGGCGTGCTGCGGCCCGCAGGATTCGGGATATTTGTTTGACCGTTTCATAAATATGATGAAGAAAGAATGGAGGTGACGAAGGAATGCCGAAAAATCCGAACGTAAAAAAAGTAATGGTAATCGGCTCCGGTCCAATCGTAATCGGACAGGCTGCCGAGTTTGACTACGCGGGAACGCAGGCGTGCCGCTCCTTAAAGGAGGAGGGCGTGGAGGTGGTCTTGGTCAACTCCAATCCCGCCACGATTATGACGGACAGGGACATTGCGGATAAGGTGTATATCGAGCCTCTGACGGTCAAGGTTTTGGAGCAGATTATTGAGAAGGAGCAGCCCGACTCGATTTTGCCGACGCTTGGCGGACAGGCGGGGCTGAATCTTGGCATGGAGCTTGAGGAGAGCGGCTTTTTGGCGGCGCACAATGTGAAGCTTTTGGGCACGACTGCGGCGACGATTAAGAAGGCGGAGGACAGACAGGAATTTAAGGACACGATGGAAAAAATCGGCGAGCCGTGCGCGGCATCCCTTGTCGTGGAAAACGTGGAGGACGGCGTGGCGTTCACCAACACGATAGGCTACCCTGTTGTACTTCGTCCTGCTTACACGCTTGGCGGAAGCGGCGGCGGCATTGCGCACAATCAGGCGGAGCTGGAGGAAATTCTTGAGAACGGTCTTCGGCTTTCGCGTGTGGGGCAGGTGCTTGTGGAGCGCTGTATTGCGGGCTGGAAGGAAATTGAGTATGAGGTTATGCGCGACAGTGCGGGCAACTGCATTACCGTTTGTAATATGGAAAACATTGACCCCGTCGGCGTGCACACGGGCGACAGCATTGTCGTCGCGCCTTCGCAGACTTTGAGCGACAAGGAATACCAAATGCTGCGGACATCTGCGCTCAACATTATTTCAGAGCTGAATATCACAGGCGGCTGCAACGTGCAGTTTGCCTTGCACCCGACAAGCTTTGAGTACTGCGTGATTGAGGTCAATCCGAGGGTGAGTCGTTCGTCCGCGCTCGCGTCGAAGGCGACGGGGTATCCGATTGCGAAGGTTGCGGCAAAGATTGCGCTTGGCTATACGCTTGATGAAATCCAAAACGCAATCACGGGAAAGACCTACGCAAGCTTTGAACCTACGCTGGATTACTGTGTCGTAAAAATGCCAAGACTTCCGTTTGACAAATTTATTACGGCAAAGCGGACGCTGACCACGCAGATGAAGGCGACGGGTGAGGTCATGAGTATCTGCACCAATTTTGAGGGCGCGCTGATGAAGGCAATCCGCTCCTTGGAGCAGCATGTGGACTGTTTGCGCAGCTATGACTTTTCCGAACTTGACAAGGACGCGCTGTTAAAACGCCTTACCAAGGTGGACGACCAGCGCATTTACGTGATTGCGGAGGCGCTTCGAAAGGGCATTGATTACGATACCATTTATGACATCACGAAAATCGACAGGTGGTTTATCGACAAGCTTGCCATTATTGTGGAAATGGAGCACGCGCTTGAGACGCAGCCGCTTTCGGCGGCGCTTTTAAAAGAGGCAAAGCGGATTGAATTTCCCGACAATGTGATTGCAAGGCTGACTGGAAAAAGCGAAGAGGAAATCAAAAAAATGCGCTACGACAACGGGATTGTTGCGGCGTTTAAAATGGTTGACACCTGTGCGGCGGAGTTTGAGGCGAGCACGCCTTACTATTATTCGTGCTTTGACGGCGTGAATGAGGCGGTCGAGACGAACCCGCCAAAGAAGGTGCTTGTGCTTGGCTCGGGACCAATCCGAATCGGACAGGGCATTGAGTTTGACTACTGCTCGGTTCATGCGACATGGGCATTTTCGAAGGCGGGCTATGAGACGGTGATTATCAACAACAATCCCGAGACGGTGAGCACGGACTTTGACATTGCGGACAAGCTTTATTTTGAGCCGCTCACGCCGGAGGACGTGGAAAATATCGTGCGCTTGGAAAAGCCGGACGGCGCGGTGGTGCAGTTTGGCGGACAGACGGCGATTAAGCTGACGGAGAGTCTGATGAAAATGGGCGTTCCGATATTGGGCACAAAGGCGGAGGACGTGGACGCGGCGGAGGACAGGGAGCTGTTTGACCGGATTTTGGAGGAGACAAAAATCCCGCGCGCGGCGGGCGGTACGGTCTATACTGCCGAGGAGGCGAAGGAGGTTGCGAACCGTTTGGGCTATCCGGTGCTTGTGCGACCTTCCTATGTGCTTGGCGGACAGGGGATGCAGATTGCCATTTCCGATGAGGAAATCGAGGAGTTTATGGCGGTCATTAATCGGATTGCGCAGGATCACCCAATCCTTGTGGATAAGTATTTACAGGGAAAGGAGCTTGAGGTGGACGCGGTGTGTGACGGCACGGATATCTTAATTCCGGGCATTATGGAGCATATCGAAAGAACGGGTGTTCACTCCGGCGACTCCATTTCCGTTTATCCGGCGCATACGGTGAGCGATACGATTAAGGAGACGATTGCGGAGTATACGAGGCGGCTTGCGAAGGCGCTCCATGTAAGGGGTTTGATTAACATTCAGTTTATCGCGGTCGGTGAGGAGGTTTACGTGATTGAGGTCAATCCGCGCTCGTCGAGAACCGTGCCTTATATCAGCAAGGTGACGGGCATTCCGATTGTGGATCTTGCAACAGAGGTTATTCTCGGGAAAACCATCAAAGAGCTTGGCTACGAGGCAGGCTTGCAGAAGGAAGCGGACTATGTGGCGATTAAAATGCCGGTGTTCTCGTTTGAGAAAATCCGGGGCGCGGAGATTAGCCTTGGCCCCGAGATGAAATCGACGGGGGAGTGTCTCGGGATTGCAAAGACGTTTAATGAGGCGCTTTACAAGGCATTTTTGGGCGCTGGGATTGATTTGCCAAAGCATAGGCAGATGATTATCACGGTCAAGGACGCGGACAAGGGTGAGGCGATTGCGGTCGGCAGGCGTTTTGAGAAGCTTGGCTACAAGATTTACGCGACGAGAAGCACCGCAAAAGCATTGAACGACGCAGGCGTAAAGGCGCGCAAGGTCAATAAAATCAGTCAGGAGTCGCCGACGGTGATGGACTTGATTTTAGGGCACCGGATTGACCTTGTGATTGACACACCGACACAGGGGCGCGATAAGTCAAGGGACGGGTTTTTAATCCGAAGGACGTCGATTGAGACGGGTGTGAACTGCCTGACATCGCTTGACACGGCGCGGGCGCTTGCGACGAGTTTGGAAAATAAAAACGATAACCCGCTGACGCTTGTCAATATTGCAGAGTTGTAAAAGAATGTGGTATACTATCGTATAGTAGAAACTCCTTTTCGTATTGGGACGCAATTCCGTACTGGTATGGAATGGAGTTTCTTTTATCACAGCCCCACGCAAAGGAGCTATGCCGCGAGGGCGGCGCATGGGGCGCGGTGAGTAGGGGAAGGACGAAACGTGGAAAACGCAAGGAATTTTCAAAAGGAACTGGATAAGCAGCTAGAGGGCATGGTAAAAGGGCAGGAAACCGGAAAGCGTTTGTTTCTGCATAGCTGCTGTGCGCCGTGCAGTAGTTATGTGCTGGAATATCTTAGAACGTATTTTCGAATAACGGTTTTTTATTACAACCCGAATATCACGTTTGCGGCGGAATACCAAAAGCGCGTTGCGGAGCAGAAACGCCTGATTGACGCGTATAATGCGGCTTTGGGTAATGCGGACGCGTACCATTCGCAGGGAGCCGGATTTCCGATTGATATTGTGGAGGGCGACTACGAGCCGCAGACATTTTTCAAGCTGGCGAAGGGCTTGGAGAACTGCCCGGAGGGCGGCGAGCGGTGCTTTTTGTGCTATGAGCTGCGGCTTCGGCGCACGGCGGAATTGGCGAAGGCAGGCGGGTATGATTATTTTTGCACAACGCTCTCGATTAGTCCGTTGAAAAATGCGAAGAAGCTCAACGAGATTGGCGAGCGGCTTGCGGACGAATATCAGGTGCCGTGGCTTGTGTCTGATTTTAAGAAAAAGAACGGGTATAAGCGTTCCATAGAGCTTTCGGCAGAGTATCAGCTATACAGGCAGGATTATTGCGGGTGCATATATTCCAAGGAGGAGCGGGAGCGCACGAGAAAAAATGACACAGGTGTCATATGACATAAGTGTCATAAAAACGGCGTATGAAAATAGGAAAAATAGAAAAAATGGAACAAAATAGAACAAGACAAAACAGAACGAAGCGGAATAAGGAAGGAGAAGGATATGGAAAAGCTATTGGATTTGATTTCAAAGGAAATGATGGACGCGTTTGCGGCGGCAGGCTATGAGCGCACTTTGGGAAAGGTGACACCCTCAAACCGCCCCGACCTTTGCGAGTACCAGTGCAACGGCGCGATGGCGGGCGCAAAGCAGTATAAAAAAGCGCCGATTATGATTGCCAATGATGTCGCGGCAAAGCTTGCAGACAGCAGTGTTTTTGACAAGGTGGAGGCAGTTGCGCCGGGATTTTTGAACCTGACATTGAAAAACGAATTTGTGGGCGGTTATATCAAAGAAATGCGCGAACAGGAAAAATACGGCTTGGAGGAGGCGGAAAATCCGCTGGACATCATCATTGACTATGGTGGGGCAAATGTGGCAAAGCCGCTCCACGTAGGGCATCTTCGCTCGGCAATTATCGGAGAGTGCGTCAAGCGTATTTCCCGTTATCTGGGACATCATGTAATCGGTGACGTCCATCTTGGAGACTGGGGACAGCCAATGGGACTGACCATTTATGAGCTGAAAGTCCGCAAGCCTGACCTTGTGTATTTTGATGAGAATTATACGGGCGAGTACCCGACAGAGCCGCCGTTTACCGTTTCCGAGCTTGAGGAGATTTATCCGTTTGCAAGCAAGCGCTCGAAGGAGGATGCGGACTATAAGGCGGCGGCGATGGAGTGTACCTTTAAGCTGCAAAGCGGCGTAAGGGGATACCGCGCGCTTTGGAACCACATTATTAATGTGTCCGTTACGGACTTGAAGAAGATTTACGACAAATTAAACACAGAGTTTGACTTATGGAACGGCGAGTCCACCGTCCATGATTTAATCCCTGAAATGGTTGACTACATGAAAAAAGGCGGTTATGCGTATATCAGCGAGGGCGCGCTTGTGGTGGACGTGAAGGAAGAGACGGACACAAAGGAAATGCCGCCGTGCATGATTTTAAAGTCAGACGGCGCGGCGCTTTACAACACGACAGACCTTGCCACCATTATGATGCGCATGGAGCAGAACAAGCCGGATAAGATTGTCTATATGACAGATAAACGGCAGGAATTATATTTCGAACAGGTGTTTCGCTGTGCGAGAAAGACAAAGCTGGTCAAGCCGGAAACGCAGTTATTGTTTATCGGCTTTGGCACAATGAACGGCAAGGACGGAAAACCGTTTAAGACGCGCGACGGCGGCGTCATGCGTTTGGAGACATTAATCAAGGAAATCAACGACGAAATGCTGCGCAAGATTACCGAAAACCGCGGCGTGGAGGACGAGGAGGCAAGGCAGACCGCGCAGGTGGTCGGCTTGGCGGCGCTCAAATACGGCGATTTGTCCAATCAGGCAAGCAAGGACTACATTTTTGACATTGACCGCTTTACGTCCTTTGAGGGCGATACCGGTCCTTATATCCTTTATACGATTGTGCGCATTAAGTCCATTCTCGCGAAATATCAGGAAAACGGCGGCGATTTAGCGGCAGTGCGAAATGATGTCAAAGCGCCTGTAAGCGACAGCGAAAAGCAGCTTATGCTTGCGCTCGCAAAGTACAATGCAAGCATTGAGGCGGCATACGAGGAGACCGCGCCGTATAAGATATGCGCCTATATTTATGAGCTTGCCAACGCGTTCAACCATTTTTACCACGAGACAAAAATTATCGGCGAGGAGGACGCGCAAAAGCAGGCAGGCTGGATTGCATTGTTAATCCTTGTGCGCGACGTGCTGGAGACGTCAATTGACTTACTCGGCTTTTCTGCGCCGGAACGTATGTAGCAGGAAGCCTTAACAAAAAATGAGGGGGTGGTATGATGACCGACAAACGGGCAATGACGCTTTACAAGCTGCAAATCATTCTGCTTGCGCTTGCTTTTGGTATCTGCTTTTTCTGCTTACGCGACGACGCGGGGCTGACCAACAGGCGGACGGATAAAATACCACTCGACGGCGGCTGGACGGTTACGGCGGACGGCGAAACGCTTTTTTACGAGAAGCTCCCTGTCTCGATTGCAACGCCGGACAACACGATATGGCTGTCAAGGACGATAGACGAGGTTACGGCGGACAACCGCGCAGTCGGTCTGTTCTCGTTTCAGAAAACCGTCCACGCCTACATCGGCGACGAGGAAGTGCTTGTGTTTGAAAACAACGGAACCGCGCCTAGCAAAATGCCCGGAAACAGTTGGCTTTTCATTGACTTAGAGCAGGAGGACGTGGGAAAGACGCTGACCTTGGAGCTGCACCAGTGTTACGGCGCCGGACAGGTCATGGTTCCGGTTCTTTACGGCGGGACGGTGGAGAGCATTACAAACAGCTACATCAGGGAAAAGCTGCCGATGATAAGCTTCAGCGTGATTGGCATTGCAATCGGTATGCTCGTCGTGGGGCTTTCGCTGATTGCGGGAAAGAGTTTAATGCTCAGCAAGGGGCTTCCGTGGCTTGGCATGTTTGCGATTGTGCGCGGCATATGGTCGCTTTTGGAGGTCAACTGCTACTCGTTTTATGTGGACAATCTGCTGCTTGTGGTGTGGCTGTCCTACATCTGCCTAAAGACGGCGGTCTTTCCGTTTGCCGTGTTTACCAATATCACGTTCCACAACGGGCAGTCCAAGGTGTTAAAAGGAATCGCGTGGGTAAGCCTTGCGGATACCCTTGTCACGACGCTGCTGCAGGTTTTTGGCATTGCGGATTTTGCGGACACGGTTCTTCTCACAAACGTCTTGGTGATGGCAATGGGACTTTATGTGGTCATAACAGGCGTGCGCAATCTTTGCCAAAACCGGATAACAAAGCGACGCACCTGTCAGGAGGAGAAGAAATTTACATATATCGCGCATACGGTATTCATGCTTGTCTTGGTCATTACAAGTCTGATTGATGTGTATCGCTTTTACTTTACAAGCACGCCGGACATCGGGCTTTTTAGCAGAACCGGGTACCTGATTTATGTGGCGGCGGTCATGCTTGCGCTTTTGTACGATTTTTCCCGCTTGGTGAGCATGGGCAAGGAGGCGGAGCATATCAAGGAAGAGGCTTCAATGGACCCGATGACAAAGCTCTACAACAGGGCGGCGTTTGAAAAGTGCATTGACAGCTACTCCAAAAAGCAGTGCCGCAGCAAGGGCATTATCGTGTTTGACTTAAATAACCTCAAGAATTACAACGACGGCATGGGACATGACATGGGGGACTATTATATCAAGGTCAGCAGCGAGCTGATACGCGATTTGTTCGGGAAATACGGCAATATGTACCGCATTGGCGGAGACGAGTTCTGTGGGATTGTCGAAAATTTGGACTACGAAGAGTTCGCGCGCGTGCGCGAAAAGCTGCAGGAACATATCAGCGCGCTGTGCGTTCCCGGGTGCAGCATAGAGATGGGCATTGCAGCGGGGTACTGCGCGTTTCTTGCGGGAGAGGACAATACGCTGCGGGATACCATGAAGCGGGCGGACGAGGATATGTATCAGAATAAGGTGCTGATAAAAAAGGGCGGGGAAATCCGTTAAGAAATTGGTACAACTAAATCTTGCGCCGATGACTTGAAGAAAATTATAAAAACAACTGCATACTGAGAAAACCATAAGGGGGACATTTCCGCTGCAAAGGGAATGTCCCCGATTTGCTATCATTGTATGTATACATCTTCAAAATTCATTCGTTTCCTTCTGTTACCTTTAGCAGATGCAGAAGCGCATCCGTTACTTTGTCTAAGGCGGCTAATTGGGTGCTTGATAAGGAGCTGATTTTGGTCGCAATTGTCTCTGAATCAGGAATGACATGTTTTCCACAAAGCAATCATTCACTGGACACATTCAACACTTCACACAGACTGATGATTGTTCCCAAAGAAGGTCCGTACGGCGTCCGCAAGGAGTATTACGACGTCGAAAAGCCGTTTGGCACGGTCACGCAGGTTCATATCTACCTTGAATGTTATCTCACCGATTATATAAAGGAACATGACGCATCCGAGTGGCCGGGATTCGTAATCAGGGGCACTGACAGGGTGCCGTTCTATTACAACAGTTATACGGCGGCTGATGATAATTATGACGTTCATCATGAACAGTGGGATTACTATTACGTAAAATACTGTTATGATGAAGCATCGGGATGGTGGCTTCAGGATAAGGCATACAAGGACCCGTATGCGGACGGATGGGGTACGGGACGTTATGTCGAGACGGTTGCCATAGAAGATCTCATAAAAGACACAAAGGACGCAATCGCAAACGGTGAGGACATCAGGGGGAAGGCCGAGGAACCTGTTCCATACCCGTTTGAGGACAAAGTAACGGATACCGAGAACCCGGGGCCCGAGAAACCGGAACCTGAAGAGCCGAATCCCGGGGAAGAAATAACAGATCCGTATGCGGATGTGAACACATTGGGCGCAACGCTTACAGTGAGTACGGACTGCATCAGGGTTAAGAAAAACAATGCACCCCAGAAACCCGTGCCGAAATCGGTCAAAATCGGAAAGACGGCGCTGGGGAGGAATAAGACCTTCACAGTATCCTATGAAAAATATGATGGCGAATGGAAACGCGTTGACGCCATAACGAACGAAGGCACATACCGCATGGTCATAACAGGATGCGGTGGTTATGAGGGTATCTGCACGAAGCGCCTGTATGTGACTGCTGATAAGACCATCAAGGCAATGTCGCAGGCTCAGGTTAAGGTCAATAAGATGCCATACGCGGGCGAACCGATAACATCAGGCGTAATCAAAAGCGTAAAGCTTGGCGGAAAAAATCTGGTGGAAGGCACCGACTACACCGTAAGCTACACGAACAATACGGAAATCGGGACTGCACAGGTAACCCTGACAGTCATTGAGGGGAAAGGAATCCTTGGTACGAAGACGGTTCATTTCCAGATAACGGAAAATAAGATATCAAAGGCGAAGGCGAAAGGCTTAAGCCCTGTAATGTATGATCCCAATAAGGACATGGTACAGGACATGTCCAAAGTAACTCTTACTTACGGCACAAGGACGCTCAGGGAGGATACGGATTTTACCGTATCTTATATTAATACCGCAAAAGGCGGAACCGCGAAAATCATGTTCAAGGGAAAGGGCATCTATAACGGAACGCTTACAAAGACCTTTAAAATAAATAAGGCGGGACTCAGCGAGGATATGCTTGACGACGTGTCAAAGGACATCAAAGAGACGTACACCGGTAGAGCGGTTAAGCCTGAGGTGGGACTAAAGCATGGCAGTGTGACGCTTGTGAAAGGAAAGGACTATACGCTATCCTACGGCAATAACACAAAACCGAGCACGGACGCAAAGCCCGCACAGATTACGGTAAAAGGGAAAGGAAACTATACGGGAAGCTTTAAGATCAACTTTACGATTGTTTCAGACAGCAGTAACACAAAGACAAACAGCATGGATTCCAAAGCTGAACCGGAACCGGTAACGGAGGAAACCGTAACGGATGAAACCATAAGGGAGGAAATAGAGGCTGCAACAGATGAAACCGCAACGGAAGAGCGCACTGAACTAATGAGTGATGTTACATCAGAGGAACAGAGTGTGACAGAGGAAGAAGCAGTAACAGAGGAAGTCACTTCAACGGAAGAAACCGTAACAGCAGAAGAAGCAGTAACACAGGAAACCGTAACAGAGGAAATATCAGATAAAGAAATAACAGTTATGACAGAAGAAACATCAGGCGAAGAAGCCATGACGGAGGAATCCATGACAGAAGAAGTCACAGGAGATGAAAAGCAGACTGAGTAAAAAAGCCGAAGCAGAGCAGGGATATGCAATGGTGTTCTTCCGCACCTATGGAGGAAAGAGGGATTATGGATCTGTCAGAAATAAAAGCAGTCATTGCGGATGATGATGTTTTTAAGAGAATTGACATACAAAAGGCATTGGAATGGAATGGCATAAAAAATATCACGACGGCGAGGACGCAGGATAAGCTGTGGGAACAAATATACCACAGTGAGGATAAGATCGATTTGATCGTGACGGATATGCAATATCCGTTAGAAGCAGGAGGCGCTGTAGATGAAGAGGCGGGGACGAAGCTGATTGAACGAATGAAAAACGAAAAAATCGACATTCCGGTTATCGTCTGTTCCTCTATGGACTACAACATTCCTGATATACTGGGAAACGTATGGTATAACGGGCTTAACGATCTGAATGCAAATTTTAAGGAGGTGTTGTGCAGATTAGAAAAGGACAGTTGACAAAATACAAAAGCATAACAGACAAATTGAATACGGATGCAGCTTCTATATCGGAGAGAAAGGAGAAAATTCAGAATGGGAATACAGAAGAAAGCGGAAGTAAAAAAATACTACACATGGAAGGGAAACGTCGGATTTACGGAATACCACGATTATAAGGAGGCACAAGCAGCAGCCAAAAAAATGGGACAAAAACAAGCCGATCCGCCGGGGTTTGTATACAGGGAGGAATCAGAGGCATTCAGCAAGCCTTGCAAAGAAAGCCCAATGCTCCTCGCTATTTTTATAATGGTAATAAGCTCCATCAAAGGAGTTGTGATACCCATACTTGTTTTCAAAATCTCCAAAATAATTCACAAAATCTCTGTCCCGCTCATAATAATGGCGAAATCCGGCGGCGGCTGACATTCCAGAAGCGACTCCCACAACAATAGCTTTAGATTCCTGAATGTGTTCCGTCAGTAACTTTAACTGTTCTTCATAACTTTTGCTTTTCACCTTGACCATTTTGAAATGCTCCTTTTCCTGCACTTTAATTATTTTTCCCGTGTTTTCCATAGGGAGTTGACTTTTCCTTTTTTAACTGTTATTATATAAATAACAACACAGTTTGGTATAATGTAAAAAAAACTAAAAGTCAAGTGGTTGTTAAATATAAATTAACAGCAAAAAGAGTGAAGGAGCAATTACATGAAATATTCCACCAAATTAAGCGATGCCGTACACATTGTGGTGTTCATTGCTATCAATCCGGAAATCAATCTGAGCAGTAATACAATTGCCACCAGCGTACAGACAAATCCATCTTTTGTCCGCCAGATTATGATGAAATTGAAAAAGGCAGGATTAATGTCCAGTATAAACGGTCATGCAAAACCCTCTTTGGCAAAACACCCAAAAGAAATCACGCTTTTAGATATTTATAAAGCTGTTGAGGGAAATAAACCTCTTCTGCATCTCGATACGCACACCAATCCAGATTGCAGAGTGGGGGTTAATATCCAACTGGCTCTACAAGATTACTACGACGAAATACAAAAAGAAACCGAAAAACATATGTCCAGTATTACTTTACAGAATATAATCGAACTGTACCACAAAAAATCAGATCAAACGGATACTTGTCAAAAAAATCAGGAAGAATGGAGTTAATGAAATGAAAACAAAAAATATTGCAACGGTATATGCTATATTGGCGGCGGCTTTATACGCAATAAATATTCCAGTCTCCAAGCTGCTGTTAAACTACGCAGGTGCAACCATAACAGCAGCATTTTTATATTTGGGGGCGGGTATCGGACTGCTGATATACGGGGGCATTGAGAAACTTGCAAAATCCGGGAGAAGGCAGGACGGCCTAACCAAGAAAGAACTACCCTATACGGTTGCTATGGTAGTGTTAGATATTATAGCCCCCATATTACTGATGTTTGGCATTACAAGGACAAATTCAGCCAATGTGTCACTACTGAACAATTTTGAAATCGTGGCTACTTCCATGATTGCCCTTGTGGTTTTCAAAGAAGTAATATCCAAAAAGCTATGGATTGCGATTTTAATGGTTACGACAGCCAGTGTAATTCTTAGCTTTGAAGGTGCGGGCGCTTTTGCACTGAATGAGGGTTCCCTTTTGGCGCTGGGAGCCTGTATCTGTTGGGGATTTGAAAACAACTGCACGAAAATGATTAGCAACAAAAATTCAACGGAAATTGTTGTCATAAAAGGCTGTTTTTCCGGCATGGGAAGTTTCATCATTGCCCTGTTGTCGGGGGAGCGCATACCCGAAGCGAAATGGATAGCTGCAATACTTCTCTTAGGTTTTGTGGCATATGGGTTAAGTATCAAGTTTTACATCATGGCACAACAGCATTTAGGGGCGGCAAAAACAAGTGCCTATTATTCCATTGCCCCGTTTTTGGGCGTTGCGTTCAGCATGGTAATATTGGGGGAAAGACCTGCAATGCAGTTTTATATTGCAATGGCAATCATGGCAGCAAGTACAATGGTTATGGCAAAAGATACAATCAGCCTGCAACATACGCATGAACATGAACACACGCACACGCACGAACACTTTCATGGAGATTTGGTTCACACGCATGAGCATACTCATAAACACACTCACCTGCATACCCATAGCAGTAATTCAGAAATTCATGCCCATAAGCACAATGATTTACTGGGACATGAACACCCCCATACAGCATAAGCATATAGCAGGTATACTCACGACAGATAAGATCTGCCGTGAGTATTGCGCCAGCCGCAGCCGCGAAGCGGCATATTTCCTTATGC
>CANOMQ010000048.1 GCA_947567595.1 uncultured Lachnospiraceae bacterium
ATGAGTAAAATGGTACAAATCTGTCATGGAGTGATAGGTTTGTACCATTTGTGTGTCTGGTAGACGCACGTTCTAACGGGTGAAAGTCGTGTGTTCTGCAAGCTGTTATCAGCTAGTCAGTGAAAGTCTGGTCAAGGTAATCGCCAGTGAGCCCTGTAGCGAGCCTCCAATGCTTTTGGGTGACCAATTGTGTTGAAGCGAGGTATGCCTGTGAGAAACAGGTGCCCAATAGCAGTCCGTAACATAAAGTGAATCCTGTAGCATAGGCACGAAGGCGTGATGTACGGCACAAATACTCTATTATTTTTAAGATTTGGTATTTTTGCATAAAAATAGTATACGTTCATTGGAACACTTTAATAAAAAAGACGAAACAAGCAATGTTTGGTCTTTTTTGTGTGCCATTCTAATGATCTGACAGGAATAAATATAAGAGGGAAAAAAGCGTGTTTACAATTTGACAAAAAATGCCTCCTTAAGACAAAAGGGAGGAATTTAAAATGTTAAACAGTACAATACGAAACGCGCAGGAAAACGACGAAGAAGATATGCTCTTATTGATTGAAAAGTTTAGACCATTAATGGTCAAGTATGCAAGAAAATTGAATTATGAAGATGCCTATGACGATATTATGCTATATTTCATCAAGCTGATCAAATCTATCAATCTGGACAAACTGACAGACCACACAGACAAAATAATTATCTCGTACATCAACAAAAGTATCACCAATTTCTATAATAAAAAAATTCCCCAAATGGTTTTAAGACGGAAAGAAGTAGTAATGTCCGAACTCACGGAAGAGCAGCAATACTACATAGAAGTAAAGACAGCACAGGCAGATGAGGTAAACATACTGGATGAATATGGGATTGAATATTTGCTGACAGAGGCGGAGAGACAACTGATCTACCAAATATATGTAGAAGGGCATTCGGTTGCAGAGCTGGCAAGAAATCAGAACCGGACACGGCAGGCAGTCAATCAGCAGAGAATCAGGGCAATTAAGAAAATAAAAGCCTGCTTACAATAGCGAGAAAATTAATTAAAAAAATTCGAAAAATAATTATATAATCATATTGTACATATAGAGCATTAAATATTGGAATTATTTTGTATAATATATAACTAAATAGTCTAAATTAACTACAACATAGATGGAAGGAAAGAAATATGGACTATAAGGATTTAGGGAAAAGATTAAAAGTTGAACGAAAAAAGAAAAATATCACACAGGAGCAGCTGGCGGAGATGGTGGACTGTTCCAGCGCACATATATCCCATATAGAGACCGGAAATACTATCCCAAGTGTGGAGATGTTAATCACAATCATCAATAAATTGGGAATTTCCAGCGATGCGATTCTGTGTGATTCTGTCCATAAGGCAGATCATATATACAAAGATGAACTAAATGAGCTTTTTATGAACTGTTCAGAAAATGAAGTAAAATACATCGTGGAGATGGCAAAAGAAAACATAAGAATCTATAGAAAGTACAGAGCGATAAATAACGAAGGAGATCCAGATGAATAAAAAGGTACAGGAAGAATTATTCCGGAAGTTATATGATCAGACTTATACAGTTTTGAGACGGTTTGTGCAGTACAGGAGCAGGAACTTACATATGACAGATGATATCCTGCAGGAAATCTATCTTGAAATGTTCCGTCACATAGACGAACTGGCAGTACACCAAAATCAGATTGGCTGGATATACAAAACGGCAGAGTTTAAAATCATGAAGCTGAATGAAGTATATGATCGCAATGCGTCAAGGGAACTTGGCAATCCGGATTTTACAGAGCCGTTGACGGACGATGATACGGAGGGGATCGTACAGCTGGAGGAATACAGGGGAATATTGAAGGAAGACGAATTTGCACTTGTGATGAAAAGATATATCGAAGGATATTCCTATAAGGAAATCGGTCAGATGACAGGGAATACAGAGGCTGGAAGCAAGATGAAAATAATGAGGCTGGTAACGAAACTAAGAAAAAATATCAGGGATAATGTAATTTTGATGATAAGCTTTGTAATAAGCTTTTTTTAGATTAAAAAAATTATTTTTAACCGTTACTTTTTACATATCTGTAGGAATTAATAAATGAAGGAGGTACAAATGGAGCCGGTAAATGGAACTCCCAATGAAAATGAATATAAAGGAGATGATATAAAGTTAAGAGTGGAATTAAATGCAGCACTTGAAAGCGAACTGTCAAAATCCCCTGATGAAATGAATACAGAGAAGATAGATTCTATTATTGAACTTTTAAATCGTCTGGATGAAGACAGTTCCACAGAACAGGAAATGACGAAAGATCAGTTTGCGGAGAAATACTTAAAAGGAGTCATAAAGTACAGGGAAAGAGGGGCAGGATATTTTAAGGTGGCAATCATTTTTGTCGGACTGATCCTGTGTGTCAGCGTCTGCAATTTCATATCTGTGAGGGCGACAAGTAAAAGTCTGTTTTTTCTTGCGAAAGAGAAGGCATATCTATTTTACTATGAGACTTTTGGAAATGAAAATGGAGAAGCAAAAAGCCAGGATATGATAGGACAGGTGCAAAATGTTTCAGAATGCATATATGAATCGTGGGAAGAACTGACACAGGATGAAACAATAAATATTTTAGTGCCTGTATATATCCCAAATGGCTTTGAGGCAATGTCGATCCATATGCAAAAAGCGACAGAGGATGATATAGGGATTTCCCGGCAGTATATAAATGGTGAATCCCATATAAGATTTCTCGCCAGGACAGTGGGCGAATATGGAAAGGTATTGCATTCAGAAGATAAATATGCAGAATTATCAGGGGAAAGGGAAATAAACGGTAAAACGGTATTTTTGTATCAGACAGAAGATGCGATGCAGGCAATGTTTCAGGATGGGCAGTATGTGTACATCCTTGAAGCAAATATTAGTGAAGAAGAAATAATTAAAATGATTGAGGAAATGAGGTAAAAGCATGAGAAAAAATCGAATAATGTGTTTTATATGTGCAGTTATTTTATTAGTAGTGCCTATGAGGGTATCTGCAAATGAACTGCCGCAAGTTGCGGCTGATATGCAGGAAGAGGAAACAGATATCAGGATATTGACATCAGAAGAGGCGGAACAATTATATCATAAACTGGCCTTTTATGATGGCATACAGTTATATTCTGATTTGGGAACATGTGAGATAATCATTTCGAAAAGTGATGGAAAGCTGCTTGTTGTATATTCTACCTCATGTCATGGGGTTGCAAGCAAGATTGGAGTGCGGAATATGACTTTACAGCAGAAAAATGGATTGAAATGGAAAAACCTTGTGATACGAAGTGAGTATTCCGAAAATACAGATGCCTATTTTGGAGGGTTCATAGTAGAGAAGCCTGAGGTAGGGGGAAAATACAGGGTGACAGGCACACATTATGTTGTAAAGGATTCCGTAGAGACATCAAGATATGCAGAGACAGATACATACACGATGCCTGCGAATTAAACAGGGTTGAGAAAGGACTGGGTAAATCAATGCCCGGTCCTTTTTTTGCACTATTTGTAAAATTCAGCAGGGAAAAATAAATGCATGTTTACAATACAGGGGAAAAAGCCTTTCTAATAATAGGAAGGGAGGGATTATTATTGAGAAGGAAGATCATAAAATGGTGTAAAGCTGCAGGAATACGGGCAATAAAAACAATGGCACAGACAGCCATTGCAATGATTGGGACGGCTGCGCTTGTGAACAGTGTTGACTGGGATATGGTAATATCGGCATCATTACTGTCAGGAATCCTATCACTGCTTACATCCATAGCAGGATTACCGGAATTAAAATAATGGAATGGAGGAGAATAATGTGGTAGTTGGAGTAAATTGCGGACATACGCGAACGGGAGCCGGATGTGGTGCAAACGGAATTATAAGCGAGTCAGAGTATACGAGAAAAGTAGGATATGCACTAATGGAACTACTCAAAAACAATGGAGTTGTTGTAGTTGATTGTACGGTGGACAAGGCATCCTCGCAGTCCGAATATCTGAAAGCAGTTGCAGCTTTTGCCAACAATGAAGAACTAGATTGGTTTATCAGCATTCATTTCAATGCTTCTGCCGGACATCTGGCGAACGGTGTTGAGGCGTACACCTATAAAGGCAGGAAATATCAGGATGCGCTTGATATATGTGAAAATATATCAAGGTTTGGATTTGAAAACAGGGGTGTTAGAGATGGCAGCGGACTCTATGTTATCAGAAAGACAAAGGCGAAAGCGATTTTGATTGAAGTATGCTTCTGTGATAATGAGGATGATGTCCGTAAATTTCATGAGGCGGGTGGGGAAGCAATAATTGCGGAGGCGATTTATTCGGGAATACAGAAAAAGACTGAGAATGACCATATTCCCTTTGATGCGTATATCGGATCAATTGCCCGACGGGACTGGAAGGAACGGAGAATCCTGCTTCCATCAGTGGTGGTTGCACAGGCAATCAAAGAATCCTGTTGGGGGACGTCAGAACTTGCAAGGAATGCAAAGGCGCTTTTCGGTATCAAACAAAATGGCTGGAAAGGAAAAACGTATATAAAATCCGCCACGGAGCAAAAACCGGATGGAAGCATATATCAGGTTGAAAATGCAATCTGGAGGGCATACGACAGCTGGGAGCAGTCTGTCATAGACCACAATGATTATATAGCAACCCGAAGCACAGATGGCGGAAAAACATTAAGATATGCAGAGATCATAGGGTGTACAGATTATAAGAAAGTTTGTGCAGGCCTGCAGAGCTGTGGATATGCAACAGCCATAAATTATGGCGAATCCCTGATAAGGGATTATATTGAAAAATATCATCTTTTCATGTTTGACGAATATCCTCTCTAGGTATTAACGAATTTCGCAGGTTAGCAAACATTATCTGCCTTATATATGGCGACAGAGAAATCTGAATTGTGAAAACCATGCGTCTTTTCGCCTAAAAGGAGGAACATGAGCGGAAACAGGAGTTATAAAATGTAAAAAGACCAATGGGAATTAGTGATTACAAACTTTCTAATAAAATTTCTGATGACCTGCAAAAGAATTTACCAACTATTGAGGATATTGAGAACAGAATTAACTTATAATTCTGCCCCCAATGGGTGCAAAATTATAAAATAGCGTTAAATCATATGAAGCGTTCCGATATGTGGAGACGCTTTGTAGAAAAGTAAAATTAAATGGAATTATATTTGTGGTTGTGTTAAAATTGACATTGAACAATTCAACAAATCAGCAGTTACAGGAGGGTTTAAAATGTTTGAAGGCGAAAAACATGATGCTGTATCTCCAATCATCTTTGAAAAAGTGAAAAATGCAATTGAATCAAGGAAACTTTTTCACCAGCTTTGGGATTATCTTGTTCCACCGTCGGGGAGAGCGGAAACGGCACAGGGCGAGATTATTCGCATTGCAGGAAGGGTTCAGCATGAGATGTTAGATAATGGCTGCATGAATTGGGACGAGGACTTCAACAAAATGTTAAAGGTCGTTGTAAAATATGCCGAGCTTGAAGACAAAAATCAATATCCCTATGAAGTAAAGGCGGCAAAAAGAATTACAAACACATTGATTAAATGTGGCAAACAGGGAATATGCAGCGAAAACTGGTGCGAGGCATTATGCCAGTTCGCAGTTGACTGGGTGCAGCAAAATCCAAATGTGATTGCACCGTTGGAAGCGGATTATAGTCGGTAATTAAATGATATGAAAACAGAATACTGTTTCACTTTAGGTAGCGGTTATCTTAGCAGACAATCAGCTACCTTTTTTATGCTCAGAAATTATGAATGCGGCGCAGAAAGGAAGGGCGTTCAAACAGTAAAAATTGCTATCGCCAAATTATAATTTTTGGTCATCATCAGAAGGAATATACCGGACAATATCCTTTATATCACACCCTATAATTCGGCATAAATCGTTCAATGTTTTGGTTGAAACATCTTTGTTGTGCTTCAAACGGTGGAGCGTGCTGTCCGATAAATGGTGTTTCTTTGTCAAAGTATACCAATTTTCATTTGATTTTTTCAGCGTTTCCCAAAACGGGGAATAATCAATCACATTCATAACCCCTTCGTTTTTCTTTTCAACCATAGAATAAGATATATTCTGATATTTGGATATCTTCGCAAGAACGAATATCAGCAACAACATAGAGCATATTTGAATGGAGATACAAGACCACTAAGAAAATCACCGTGGAATAATAAGAACAGATAAAAATGATGTCAGAGAAAATTTAAGCGATAACAATCCGTAAAAATTGCTACCGCAGGTTTATAATTTTTGGTCTTTGTCAGATGGAATGTATCGGACAATATCCTTTATGTCACAGCCTAAAATTCGGCATAAATCATTTAGTGTTTTAGTTGTTACGTCCTTGTTATATTTCAAACGGTGGAGCGTGCTGTCGGACATACGGTGTTTTTTTGTCAAAGTATACCAGTTTTCAATTGATTTTTCCAAAGTATTCCAAAACGGGGAATAATCAATCATTTTCAGCCCTCCTTCAAATTTTATCCTTTACAATAGAATAAAATATATTCTGATACTTAAATATCTTCGTATTAAAGAATATACTTATAAGAACAGGAAATTAGTTTGAAAGGAGAACAAACACTAAATGGAAATATATGAGGTTGTTTACATAATTGAAGATGGGCAACAAGAAAAGTTGACGGCATTGGCGGAGCGTTACAAAAAAATTAATGGGTGGGACGAAAAAGAAATATTGCAATTTGCGGTTACCGCTACTTCCAAAGAAGATATAGAAACAAAACTTCGTTTTTTGGAAAAAAATATAATAACACTTGAAAAAGACTGGCAGGAACAGTTTATGGCAAAAAGGGAATAATTTGCAGAAAAAGCAGTAATTGGAGCATAGTAAAACAGAAAGGAATAAAGGCTAATGTGGATAATGACAGTCGCAAGAAAATGTATCGGCGCAATGAAAAAAATAAAACACAAAGTAATGTTCAAAATAAAACTATGGGAATTGGACAGTATGTGGGAATACATGGGCGGTAGCTGTTGGGGATTGTTTTCTCCATCTTTTTATTACACGCATACGGAAGAAGAAATAGAGCGGATATCAAAGCAGATGATAGAAAGCTGCGAAAAAATGATTGATGAATATAGAAATAATGGTGGAAAAAAGTATTTGTAAATTGAAGCCGAAATTATGTAGTTGGTATAATTGGCAAAACAATTTAATGGAAAATAACGACGTATGGAACAGTAAATTGTAACCCATACGTCATTTTTACGCCTAAAAAGCAGAACAATTCCAATACCAATCCCTCAATAATAAAATTTTCAAAAAGACTTTCCACAATTCAGGACATATTTTTACAATTCGTGCCACAAGTATGGAAAAAAGCGGGAAGAGTTGTATACTAAAACTGCATGCCCATATGCCATAAACCGCACTGCAGCCCGAAACAAAACCATCTTTGGTCTGCGGCAGCCTGACATCATTGGAACGGGTAGCAAAATAAAAAAATTGGAGGATTTCATGCAAACAAAGCGCAAGGGACTAAGACGAAAACTGATTGGCATTGTCTGTGTGCTGGTTCTTGTGACATGTGTTCTTTTAATAGGAATAAGCTACAAGGCTTTTCACGATACATATATCCGCTTCTGCTACGATAAGGCGCTTGGCATTGTAAAAGTGCTTGCCAGGCAGACAGACGCTGGCAGCATATCCAAATATGTGGAAACCGGGCAGACGGACGAGGACTATGACGCGCTGCAAAGCAAGTTTAATACCGTAAAATCACATATGGCAGACATGAGCCATCTGTACCTTATGGTGCCATATGCAGATCACTTTGTCTATGTAATGGAAGCCTACACAGAGCAGGACAATACAAGCCATCTTTCCAAGCTCGGAGACGTTTTTACATACGGGGAAACACAATACCACGAGCTGCTGCCCGACGTGGAGGCGAAGCGTGCCTCAACACATGTCGTTTACGGTGAGGATACAGAGCTTGGACGCACGATTTCCGTATGGGCGCCCGTTTTGGACGAAAATGGCGATGTGGCGGCTATGGTGGAGGTTGACTACGGGCTGACAGAGGTTCAGAAAAAAATCAACAGTTACGTGCTGCGGATTGTCCTGTTCCTAATACTTGCAGTAGTCATGATTGCTATCGTTATGCTCCAAGTGATAGACAGGACTGTAATCAGTCCCATCATCAGCCTGACAAGGTACATTGACTCTTATGAAAAAGGAAACATCACACAGCAGCTTGCGCAATTTGGCGAGGACAACGAAATTCGGCAGCTATTGGAGTCGTTCACCAATATGATTGAAAAAATAGAGTGCTACATAGCGGACATCAGGCAAATCACAGCGGAGCGGGAGCGAATTAGCGCGGAGCTAAATGTGGCAACACAAATTCAGGCGGATATGCTGCCGCGCGCCTTTCCGGCGTTTTCGGGGCGGAAGGAATTTGACATTTACGCATTGATGAAGCCCGCAAAAGAGGTGGGCGGCGATTTTTATGATTTTTTTCTTGTCGATGACGACCATCTTGTGATGGTGATGGCAGATGTATCAGGAAAGGGTGTTCCTGCGGCGCTGTTTATGGTGATTGCAAAGACGCTGATTAAGAACAGGGCGCAGATGGGTGGAACGCCTGCACAAATCCTTGCCGATGTGAACCATCAGCTCTGTGAGGGTAACGAGGTGGAGCTGTTCGTAACGGTGTGGCTGGCAATCCTTACGATTTCCACAGGGGAAGGGATTGCCGCGAATGCGGGGCACGAACACCCTGCCTTGCGGCGCGCCAAGGGACAGTATGAGCTTATCAAATACCGCCATTCCCCAGCAGTTGCAGCAATGGACGGGATACCGTTTGCGGAGCATACATTCCGTCTCTATCCCGGGGACAGCCTTTTTGTCTATACGGATGGCGTCCCGGAGGCAAACAATCAAGAGAATGCGCTGCTTGGGACAGGGCGTATGGTGGATATTTTAAACCAAATGCCGGAAGCACCGCCACAAAAGGTCTTGGAAAACATGGCAGACGGGATTGCCGCTTTTTCGGCAGGCGCGGAGCAGTTTGATGACATTACAATGCTTTGCTTAAGCTATATCGGGTGCGGGGAGGAATGATTTATGTGGGAACTGGAAATTGAGGCAAAAACGCAATACTTGGAACAGGTAAGAGCCTTTGTGGACGGACACTTGGAAATGTTTGACTGTCCAGTAAAGGCAAAAATGCAGATTGACATGGCAGTGGAAGAAATCTTTGTCAATATTTCGCAATATGCATATACGCCCAAGACCGGAAAAGTGACCATTCGCATGGAAATGACGAAAGAACCGTTGTTCGTGGTACTGACCTTTTTGGACAACGGCATTCCCTATAATCCGCTGGCAAAGGCTGACCCAGACGTGACGCTTCCGGCGCAGGAGCGGGAAATCGGGGGATTGGGGATTTACATGGTCAAGAACATCATGGACGATGTGGCGTATGCGTATCAGGACGGACACAATATCCTAAAACTCAGGAAAAAAATAGAATTGCAAGAATAGAAAGGAGCTATTTATGGGAGAACATATCTTAACTTTTCAGCTTAATGGCAGAGTCGATTCTGCAAACAGTACACAGGTGCAGCAGGAGATTGAGGCTGCCATAGCACAGGGGGGATATACAGGAATAATCCTTGACGGCATGCAGCTCGATTACATATCCAGCGCGGGGCTTCGGGTTGTGCTGTCCTTGAAGAAAAAGTACCATGACCTGAAGGTCATCAACGCAAGCCGCGATGTGTATGATATTTTTGAAATGACAGGCTTTGTCAACATGCTTGACGTAAGCCGCGCACTTCGGGAAATTTCCATAAACGGTCTTGAGATGATTGGCGCAGGCACTTGCGGGAGGGTTTACCGCCTTGATCAGGAAACCATCATAAAGGTGTTCAATCCGGGCTTTAACCTTGAAAAGATAACCAAGGAGCAAAACAGTGCCCGCACCGCATTTATCAGCGGAATTGAAACCGCAATTTCCTATGATGTGGTAAAGGTCGGGGACTGCTTTGGCATTGTCTATGAAATGATTGACGCGGACTCGGTTCGAAACTGCATTGTAAAAGCACCTGACAGGCTGGAGTATTTCGCGGGAGTGTATGCCCGGTTTCTGAAAAAAATGCACAGCACGGAATTTTCCGGGGAAATGCTGCCAAGAATTAAGGACTCGTGGATTCCGAGCGTTGATTTTATGGGAAAATATTTTGACGAAAAGGAAAAAGTCATGGTCAAGAATATGCTCAATTCCATACCGGACAGGGATACGTTTATCCACGGTGATTTTAATCTGGGAAATTTAATGTACAGCAATGGAAAAGCCATTCTCATAGACATGGCGGATTCAAGTATTGGGCACCCGGTCTTTGACCTTTTGGGCGTCTATCTTTCTTTTGTAATGCTTCCGAACTATATGCCCGGAGAAATGCTCCATAAGATTACGGGCTATCCCGGGGAATACAATGCGCGTCTTTGGAATACGTTTTGCAGTGAATATTTTGGGGTGACGGACGAAGACGGCAGGGCTGCCATTGCAGATGAAATCAGACCGTTTTCGGCATTCCGCGTGCTGCATGCTTCCCTGACTGTCCCTGTTTTTCCCGAGAAAATGCTTAAGGAATGCAAAGAAATCCTGATGAAGGAGGCGGGCAAAGAGAATGAAAGAAGCTTCAGCTTTTGAGCCGTCCGCCGGAAGGCTTGCGCGGAAAAATGACTATATCATAAAAAACGTTTACCGCTCCTTCCTGTTTGTTTCCATTCTCACTGCCATTGTCGCGACCGTCGGAATGATGATTGACAACATTGTCGTCGGACGTTTCCTTGGCACGGAGAGCTTTAGCGCAATGGGAATTGTAAAGCCGATAAGCCTTATTTTTTCCGCGTTTGGCAATATCAGCGCAAGCGGCGGCGTAACAATGGCTGCAAGGGCATTGGGGCGCGGCGATAAAAATAAGGTGTGCAGTATTTTCACCACGACGGTACTCTACTGCGTGGCAGTCGGCGCTGCCCTGATGGCAGGCTGCTGGATTTTTGCGCCGCAGATTTCAGGGCTTTTGGGCGCACGCGGAGATACCTTGCAGCCCACGGTCGAATACCTACGGGGCTTTGCGCTGGGCGCAGTGCCGGTTATTTTAATGCCTGCAGTGATGGGGTTTGTCAAGCTCGACGGCTCGCCAAAGCTCCCGTTAATTTCTATGGCGGTAATGACGGTGCTTGACGTGGCGCTTGACCTGTTGATGGCGGTTGTGCTGAAAAAGGGCATGTTTTTTATGGCGCTTGCGACAACCATCAGCTATTTTGCGGCAGTCGGCGTGGGCTTTCTGCATTTTATCCGTGGCTACAATACCTTACGGCTCATAAAGCCGTCAGAGCTTTTGGGCGAATTGCGGGAGATGTTTGCGACGGGCGCGGCTACGGCGGTCAACAGGCTTTGTGATACGCTGAAAATTATCATATTCAATAATATGCTGGCAGTGATTGCGGGCACAGGAGCAATTGCGGCACTGAACGCACGTTCGCAGGTCGGGGATTTGGTCGGCTCGGTCATCATGGGGGCAGGGCAGGCATTGATGTCCATTACGGCATTATTTTACGGGGAAGAGGACAAAAGCGCCCTGCTGGGAAGCTTGAAGGAAAGCCTTAAAACGGGAATGCTTTTGTGCGTTGTGGCAATGGTGCCGTTACTGCTTGTGCCGTCGTTTTTCTCAAGCTTTTTTGGCGTGCGGGAAGAGGCGGTGCTGGCAATGGCAGATGTCGGAATTCGTTATTTCGCAGTCAGTATGCCAATCCGGTTAGTGAATACGCTTTGCATTTCCGCTTATCAAAGTACGGAGCATAGTGTACACGCCATGATTGCAAGTATCCTGCAGGCGCTGGTGTTTACGGTGCTTTCTGCGCTCGTTTTGGTACAGCCAATGGGCGTGGACGGGATTATGGCGTCGTTTCTTGCAGGCGAAGTGCTGACGTTCCTTTACATAGCAATCGTTGTGGGCATAAGGAAAAAAAGGCTTTTGCCGCGGTTTTCCGATTATATGCTTTTAAGGAAGGACTTTGGCAAAGACCACATCAGGAGATGGGATTTATCTGTTGGCAATGATATGAATGAGGTCATGAAGCTTTCGAAGAAGATAACCGACCGGGGGCAGGAAGAACATATCCAGTCGGATTATATCAATATATTGGCACTGGCGATTGAGGAGCTGGCAGGAAATGTTGTCAGGCACGCATTCCGGCAGGGAGAGAAGAAATGGTTTGATGTGTCCATTATTGAAAAGCAGGACGAACTAATCGTGAGAATGCGCGACAACGCGGAGATGTTTGACCCGCTGAAATATCTGCATGAAAACTGCGCGTCCGGGAATATTGGCATTAAGCTGGTTACGGAGCTGGCAAGCGAGGTTCAGTACAGGAGAAGCATTGGGCTGAACAATCTAATTATCCGAATTTCCAAACAGACGATTGCAAAATAGGGAAGGGGACTGATTATGACGATTAACGGAGAAAAAAACAACACAGCACTTACGATTGAATTGGAGGGGAGGCTTGACACGGCGACCTCCCCTATGTTAGAGGACTATCTGTCAGAGAACCTGATGGAGGATATTTTGGAGCTTCGCTTTGATTTGGGGCAGCTTTCCTATATTTCCAGCGTAGGTCTCCGCGTCCTGTTGTCCACACAGAAAAAAATGGATAAACGGAATGGGAAAATGATAATTTGCAACGTGCCCGATTTGATTATGGATATTTTTGATGTGGTGGGGTTTGCGGATATCTTTACGATAGAGCGTTAGGGTGTTCGGCTTTCTTATATTGTGAAAATACCGGGTATCGTGTATACTAAAAAGGAACAGGAAACAATTCCATGCGGGGAGGGAGTCATATCATTGAAAAAACGGAAGATGACCAATATTTTAAAATTACTGTGTATCCCTTTTTGTATCATACTGCTTACCGGGTGCGGCTCCGACTTTTCGGAGAATGACCTTGCATTTAGGGACATGGCGCGCGCGTCCAAGCTAAGCGGCTCCACGATTACCCTGATGGCGTCGGCAGACTGGGTGACAGACGCGGAAATGCAGCTAGGCACGAATTTTGAAGCCGCGACAGGCATTCAGGTCGTCTACGATTTGTATCAGGACGATGTCTATTTGAACACGCTTTTTGCGAAGCTGGACAGCGATAATCCGCCGGATATTTTTATGACACAGTCCGGCTTGGCGATTAAAAATACGTATCAGCTTGACAAATATGCGGTTGACCTTTCAAACGAGCCTTGGATAGCGGTTTATGACACGTTCTCGGCTGCGGAAACATCAATTGACGGTTGCAATTACGGAATGTCCTACTTTGACAATACAACGGATTATTATATGGTTTATAATAAGAAGCTGCTAAGCCGCGCGGGGGTCACAGAGGTTCCGGCTACATATGAAGCTTTTATTGCCATGTGCCAAGACGTTGCAGATACAGGCGTCATTCCGATTTATGAGCCAATGGCGGACGGCTGGCATCAGACAATGCTGTTTGCGGAGACTGGTCAGTTTCTTGACAAAAGAGAGCCGGGAATTATTGAAAAATTAAACAACAATACAATTACCTTTGCGGAAATTGACGCATTGCGGCTTGCGTTGGAGCAGATACAAAATCTGGCGCTTAGCGGATACATGGGTAAAAATTTTGCAACGGACACCTATGACAATACGGAGGGATATTTGGCAAACGGCGAATATGCAATGTGTATGCTCAGACCGGGAATGATTTATTCCATCGTATCCAGCGAAATGAATAAAGGCTTCACGAAAGAGGATTTTGGCATTATGCTGTTGCCCATCTGTGATAATCAGATACTCAACGTCCACCCTACCGGGCCGTCAAAATATATCAGCGACAAATCCCAAAACATTGCTGCAGCCAAATTATATTTGCAATATATTGCAACAAAGGACAGCATACAGTATGTGATTGACAATGCAAACAGCGTGAACAATCTTCCGTTTGACTTGGGACAAGCCACCGGACATGATGAGGTGACAAGGGAATTTCTTGACCGGTTTGGCGATGAGGAGTCCGGCTTGGTGCTCCAAGATGAGATTACTTATTTTAATGAACAATGGGGAGAAATATCCGGTGATATTTTGAATATGTGTCAGGGAACAATGTCTCCCGAAGATGTCCTAAAACGGATTGACGAAAGACGTGCCTCCCTTGCGCAGGCGGCGAAGGACGCTGCATGGGAGTAAAAAAATCAGGCAGATACGCTCATGTATCTGCCTGAATCCTTATAAATCCTTATAGATACTTTGCCTCAAATTCCGCTACGGACAAAGGCTTTGAGAAATAGTAGCCCTGATAAATATCACAGCCTACTTCCTTAAGGAAATTCAACTGCTCCTCTGTCTCAACGCCTTCTGCAACAGTTTTCATGTGAAGCTCTTTTGACAAATCCACAATGCTTTTCAAAATCGCATGGCTGCGCGCCTCATTTTCCGTATCCCCTAAGAATTTCATGTCAATTTTCAGCACGTCGACGCAGATGTCCTTTAGCATGTTAAAGGAAGAATACGCGCTTCCAAAATCGTCCATCTCAATCTCAAATCCCGCGTCCTGCAGCTTCTCCACAAGGCGCACATGCTGCTTCAAATCATTGATAATCGCTGACTCCGTAATTTCCAGCTTTAAGTTTTTGGCATTAATACCGTATTCCTTCACAAGCGATACATAGTGCTCATAAATATCAAGGGCATATAAATCCTTTGCTGAAATATTGACGGATATATGAAGGTCTTCTCTGCCTTTTTCCTTCCACTCCTTTAGCTTCGCACAAGCCTGTCTCCAAATACAGATGTCAAGCTCCGTAATTCTGCCGTTCATCTCAAAGAACGGAATGAAATGCGCCGGAGGAATGAGCCCGTCCTCCCGGTGTATCCATCTGACCAAAGCCTCCGCACCGATTACCTTCCCGTCTTTATTGACCTGCGGCTGCAGATAAATCTGTATTTCCCCATGCTCAATTGCCTTGCTCAGCTCGGCGTTATAGCGCTCCCGCAGCATGGACTCCTTCTGAATGCTCTCGTCAAACCATAAAAGCCGCGTTCCATAATCCCCCTTCGCCGTGTCACAAGCCATGGAAGCCTTGTTGCAGATTGACAGCATGTCCTGCGACGAGTCGGTTATCTCGTACACGCCAGCCTTTACAATCAGATGAAAATTGTTGGTGTTGTACACGTTTGCCACCTCGTCTATTGCGTCTAACAGCTCCTGCGAATGGAAGAGCTTCTTTGGCATCATAATATAAAAATCCGCTTCCCCGACTCTGCCATACACGCAATTCGGAATATGAACCAGTCCCGTCCTTAAGCTCTCTGCTGTCCGCATCAGATAATTGTCATATTTTTCCTGTCCAAACAGCTCCTTGAAAACCCGGAACTTATCAACACTTGAGCAGGTCATGACAAAGGCTGTGTCCGGATTTTCCTCAAGCAGCTTCCTTGCCATTTCATGGAAATGTGCTTCATTATAAATCCCGGTAAGCTCGTCAAAATTGGCGCGGCGAACCATTTCCCTATAATTCTCTATGGATTCGGTGACATTTCGGATCCAATAAACAATTCCGATGAACTTGCCGTCCTCATTAAGCGCCATATGCTGAATTTCGTAATAGTATGTATTGTTGTCGCGGGTAACCGCCATCACCCGTCCGTTCCATGCATTCCCCACATTAGCTTCAGAGATTACCTTGCTCCAATATTGCTCTTCATTGCTAATGCCCTGCATTCGCTTAAACCCGACCGCGTCGCTGTAGCCTGCGGTTACCAGTTGAAGCTGATGTTCATCATCATATAACACGATACCATCATTCAGTTTATCAGCCACGAACTGCATAGCTCTCTGATTGAGCTTTTTTGGCGCGTAATACACTGCCATATACACAATCACGATTTCGCATAACGCAAAGCTAATCACCAGCACCAAAATCGGCTGCTCATGAATTTGTGAAACCACACAGGCAATTGCCATCACTGAGAGGATAATCGCAATGCCCGAATACTTAAGCCGGTATATTTTGGCGCTTTGAGCCGCTGCGGCAATCAGTACCGCCACTGCCCCGACCAAGGCAATCCCGCATATCGCGGCATATCCATATAGTATGGAAAATTCCCGGGAAATCCAGTATGTATGATTGTACCATTTAGCATGGGTGATTGTAAAAAAACGCTCCGAAAAGATACCCAAGATTAGGGCGGCTGACTCTGCCACCGTAATCCAAAACAAGGGTGATTGATAAATTTTAAACAATTGGTATCCCGAGTAATTGACAGAAAACCTGAAAATCATCATGATATACCACGCAAAGGCAATGTAGTAAAATGTATATGCATAATACGCAGCCTGCCTGTCTTTTGTGAGCAGTATAATCATTTCCGGAACAATAATCCCTGCCACTCCCCAAGCCATATTTCTTAGATGTTTTATGATGCCTGACTGCTTCGTATCACTGAGGCGGGAAATCATGATACCGTTCATTATTAATAAAAGAAGCAGAAAACCTGTCATGGCGGTCTGCATTCACTCACTCCCTTCCATACGCTGAGCGCCGTTTTGCAGGCGTGTTTGGTTCGTTTACTGCCTGCGGGTAAAATGTGCCTATGAAAAATATTGTATCATATAATTGGGGATATGAATATCAACTTTTTCTTTTTTCGCTTGGAAAAGAATCACTGAAATGAAGGACGTAACAAAGTCAGCATGTTGTAATATGTTAAAAATCAAGGTATAATACCGTTAAAGAATTACAGGGAGGCAATAACATATGCAGTGGGGAATTTTAGCAACCGGAAACATAGCGGGCAAATTTGCGACCACCATTCTTGCAATGCAGTCCGAAGGTGAAACGCTTGCGGCAGTCGGCTCAAGACACATGGAAAGCGCGGAGGCGTTCGCACAAAAATATCACATACCAAAAGCATACAGTTCCTACGAGGAGCTTGTGCAGGACAAAAACGTCGAGGCAGTCTATATCGCGACACGGCGCAACCGCAAAATCCGTTCAGACAATCGGCGAAAACCTTGAGCGAAATGCCACGATTACCGGAACAAAGGGAACCATATTTTTAGAGGACTTCCAACACGCGCAGAGCATGACCATACGGCTGGAAACCGGAGAGGAAACCGTGCTGGATTACCCCGAGGACATCAACGGATTTGAATACGAAATCCGTGAGGCTTCAAAATGCGTGCACGCGAAAAAGACGGCGAGCGACTGCTACACACCAAAGGACAGCATGGCGATTGGCAAACTGTTGTACGATATTCGGACAAGCTGGGGAATGCGCTTTGCAGATGAGGAGGATTAGGAAATTATGGAATTAAATAAAGTTGCAATAATCGGCGCAGGTGCGATTGGAAGCTATTTTATCGCAGGACTGTCCGAAAAGCTGGGCGACAATTTATGGATTGTGGCGGAGGGAGAACGCGCGAAGCGACTTGCCGCAAACGGAATTATCATCAATGAAAAACGTTACACACTCAACGTAAAAACCGCGCAGGAGGCGGCGGGGGCGGATTTGTTAATTGTTGCGGTAAAATACGGTTCGCTGCGGGAGTGCCTGCCAAGCATTGAACAAATCGTTGCCGCGCACACACTTGTCATCAGCCCCTTGAACGGCGTTGACAGCGAAAGCGTAATCGGGGAACGCATCGGCATGGAGCATATCCTGTATTCGTTTATGAAGATTGCGTCGCAGCGAGTCGGCAACGAGATAAAGTACAACCCCGCCGTAACGCTCGGTCTGTTTTTCGGGGAAACAAACGGGGAGCGGACGCCGCGCATAGCTGCATTGGAAAACCTACTAATTGGAACGGATGTTCACTTTCAAATCAGCAAAAATATCGAACAGGATATTTGGTACAAATATGCGCTCAACATCAGCAAAAACATTCCGCAGGCAATCATCAACTGCGGCTTCGGGGCATACACGGACAGCACGCATTTGGCATATATCAGCGACAGGCTGCGCGACGAAGTGGTAAAGGTGGCGGAAAAGAAGGGAATTGACATCAAAGGCACGGACAACCCCGCCGGAAACAACACGGCGATTGCACCGGACAGCCGTTTTTCCACATTGCAGGACTTGGACGCAAAGCGCCCGACGGAGATTGACATGTTTTCAGGGACGTTAATCCGCATGGGGAAGGAATTAGGGGTGGAAACGCCGTTTAACGAGTTCGCGTATCATGCGGTGAAATGCTTGGAGGAGAAGAACGCAGGGGTTATCTGGTAGCTGTTGACTTTATAGTATGAAATAGGTACAATATAGTTAGAATATTACTATCTGAAAACAGGGAGGTACTGACTATGAATATCCGTCCGTCAGCCGCAATTCGTCAAAATTATAACGAAATTGCCGAATTGTGCAGAAAGACCGAAGAACCGATTTTCCTTACAAAAAACGGTGAGGGCGATTTGGTTGTTATGGACATTGAAACATATGAAAAGCGTGAAAAAATGTTGCAGCTTAGGGAAGAACTGCTTGCTGTTGAGGAAGACCGAATTGCCGGAAGAACTGGGTGTACGCTTGATGAGTTGAATGATTATCTTGATGATATCATTGCAGAGGCATAATATATGGCAGAGCATAAAAAGTATAAGATTATTGTTTCCGACCGGGCAAAACGAATGTTGGGAATGCATATTCGTTTTATGGCGCAGGTCAATAAAGAGGCTGCTATGGCAAAGAAAAAAGAGATTATGGCAGCAATGCGTTCCCTCGCGCAAATGCCACAGCGATTTCCCTTTTTTGATGAGCCTTATATCACACCGAATAAATATCATAAGATGTTGGTTGAAAAATGGTATCTTGTTCTTTATCAAATTCAGGATAATTCGGTGTATGTGGATTATATTTTGGATTGCCGTAAAGAGTATGGATGGATTGGGAATTAAGTCGTAAAAGGGTTTTGCAAATCGTCACTTGTGGAGAGGTGGCGATTTTATATGAAATGAAGCTTTGGAAGGAAACGGCGCAGACAGTAAAAAAGAGAAAGCCGATAAAAAGCTGATAGAAAACAAATGATTATAAAATACGTGTCAGAAAAAGTATTTGTTGAACTCCCCGCCCCATTCTGTTAAGATGTAATAGATTGCTGACAGCACACGAACCAAACGGCGAAAAAGCGCATATTTTATATAGAAATTACTGTTCAGACGAAGCAGGCGGCGGATTTTGCGCGTATCACAAATCCGCAAATCCTGAGCTGAACTTACATGGGGGATTCATATGAACGAAGTTTACCTTGACAATTCGGCGACCACAAAATGTCTGCCGGAAGTCGCAGCACTGATGACACATATTATGTGTGAGGATTACGGAAATCCTTCCAGTATGCACAAAAAAGGCGTGGGAGCCGAACAATATGTACGTTTTTCCAAAGAAATCATCGCAAAAAGTTTAAAAGTACAGGAAAAGGAAATCCTGTTTACATCAGGAGGAACCGAGTCGGACAATATCGCGCTGATTGGCAGTGCCTACGCAAACTGCAGGGCGGGCAGGCACATCATCACGACGCGCATAGAGCACCCCGCGGTTTTGCAGACCTGCGCGTATCTGGAGGAACAAGGCTTTGAAGTGACCTACCTCCCCGTGGACGCAAACGGCGTAATCCGGCTTAGCGACTTAGAGCGCGCAATGACGCGTGGCACAATCCTCGTGTCGATTATGCATGTCAACAACGAAATCGGCTCCATTCAGCCGGTTGCGGAGGCGGGCGCGCTGATTAAGCGGCTTAACCCCAATACGCTGTTCCATGTGGACGCGATACAAAGCTACGGAAAATGCAGGATTTACCCAAAGCGCATGAACATCGACCTGCTGTCAGTGAGCGCGCACAAGATACACGGCCCAAAGGGCGTCGGCTTTTTGTATATCAACGAAAAAGCAAAAGTCCGTCCGATTATGTTCGGAGGCGGGCAGCAAAAAGGAATGCGCTCCGGCACGGAAAACGTTCCGGGCATTGCGGGCATGGCGAAGGCAGTGGAGCTGATTTACAACGATTTTGAGCCAAAAATCCATTATTTGTATCAGCTAAGGGAGCGTTTTATACAAGGCGTCACCAAAATTGACGGTATCAAAATCAACGGCTGTCAGGGCACGGAAGGCGCGCCGCATATCGTGAGCGTTTCCATACAGGGTGTGCGCAGCGAGGTCATGCTGCACGCGCTTGAGGATAAGGGCATTTATGTTTCCGCAGGAAGCGCCTGCTCGTCCAACAAGCCGGCAATTTCGGCAACGTTAAAGGCAATCGGCGTCGAAAAGCAGTTCCTTGACTCGACAATCCGCTTCAGCTTCAGCATGTTCACGACCGAGGAGGAGATTGACTACACCATCAAATGCATGGGCGAGTTAATCCCTATGCTGCGCCATTACACACGCCACTAGCCAATCAAAACAAAGTCACCACCATACGGAGGAATCAATGGAATACAAAGCATTTTTAATAAAATACGCAGAAATCGGCGTAAAAGGAAAAAACAGATATTTATTTGAAGACCGCTTGTGCGACCAAATCCGCTACGCCTTAAAGCGCTGCGACGGCGCATTCGAGGTCACGAAATCACAGGGCAGAATATACGTCAACGCGGACGGGGATTATGACTACGACGAGGTTGTCGAAAATCTGAAAACCGTATTCGGCGTTACGGGAATTTGCCCTGTTGTGCAGCTTGCGGACGAGGGCTTTGAACAGCTCTGCAAGGACGTGATACATTACATGGACGAAGTTTATCCCGATAAAAACATCACGTTCAAGGTCGAGGCGCGTCGCGCAAGGAAAAATTATCCAAAGGACTCCATGGAAATTAACCGCGAAATCGGGGAGGTATTGTTGAATGCGTTCCCCGAAATCAGGGTAGACGTGCACAAGCCCGACGTGCTGTTAAGAATTGAAATTCGTGAAAAAATTAACGTATATTCCGTCGTCATCGCAGGTCCCGGCGGGCTTCCAATCGGCACAAACGGAAAGGGCACGCTCCTGCTCTCGGGTGGTATCGACTCCCCCGTGGCGGGCTATATGATTGCAAAGCGCGGCGTCAAAATCGACGCGGTTTATTTCAGCGCACCGCCCTACACCAGCGAGCGCGCGACGCAGAAGGTCATGGACCTTGCCAAAATCGTGTCAAAATACAGCGGGCCGATTACGCTCCACATCATCAACTTTACGGATATTCAGCTTTACATCTATGACAAATGCCCGCACGACGAGCTGACCATCATCATGCGCCGCTACATGATGCGCATTGCGCAGACAATCGCGGAGCAGAGCGGCAGCTTGGGGCTGATTACGGGCGAGAGTATCGGACAGGTGGCGTCGCAGACCATGCAGTCTTTGATGGCGACAAACGACGTGTGCACCATGCCTGTCTACCGACCATTGATTGGAATGGATAAGCAGGAAATCGTGGAGCTTTCGGAAAAGCTCGACACATACGAGACCTCGATTTTGCCCTATGAGGACTGCTGCACCATATTTGTGGCAAAGCACCCCGTGACGAAACCGAACCTGAATGTTATCCGTATCCATGAAAAAAATTTAGAGGAGCGGATTGACGAGCTGGTGCAGACTGCGCTTGACACGCAGGAGGTTGTGGAGATTAAATGGGCTTATACTGCAGACCGCCAGAATTTACAGTGATGCTTCCAGAAAAGTGACTGGATGACGGTCTGCAGTCGGGTTGTTCTGTAAATTTAATCGGTGCGCGGTATGAATGATGATGTGCACAAAAATATCCGGTACGGAATTGCACCCCGTACCGGATAAGCTTTTTGGTAAAAATCCACTATGTGATGAAATGCTTTAAACTATACTAAGTAAGGCTTTAATACTTCCATAATCTCGGCTGCGTCGCCCTCTGTATGGATGTTTAAGTCGATCTGCTTTGATAAATCTAAGCTGAAAATACCCATGATAGACTTTGCGTCAATGACATATCTGCCGGAAACAAGGTCGAAGTCGTAATCAAACTTAGTAATATCATTAACAAAGGACTTAACCTTATCAATCGAGTTTAAAGAAATCTGAACTGTTTTCATTTCAAAATACCTCCTTTATTGTTTACGTTTTCATCTATTATAATAAAGGTAATCACTGGAAAAGTCAACCGAAGTTAAAAAACAGTTTCAATGAAAATTGACAAAAAAAAGTCAAAAAAATATACAGGTTGACATGCAAAGTACAAATGTGCCAATAAATATCGGGATTTTTTGGGAAATATAGGGAAACAGTTTTGCAAAAGGAGAGGAGCATGCGAATGAGAACCGTAGCATACCACAATTTAGGCTGCAAGGTCAACGCCTATGAAATGGACGCCATGTTAGAGGCATTGCGGCAGAATGGCTATGAAATCGTGCCGTTTGAGGAACAGGCGGACATCTATATCGTAAACACCTGCACCGTGACCAATATCGCGGACAGGAAAAGCAGGCAGATGCTGCACAGGGCAAAAAAGACAAATCCGCAGGGCATTGTCGTCGCCGTCGGCTGTTATGTGCAGTCAGACACGCAAGCCGTGGAAGCGGACGAGGCGGTTGACCTGATGATTGGGAACAACCGGAAAAAGGATCTTGTTTCGATTTTGGAAAATTATTTCAACGGCGTGGAACAGGAGAGCGTGATTGACATTAACCACACCTTGGAATATGAGGAGATGAAGCTGACCGCAACGCAGGAGCACACCCGCGCCTACATCAAGATACAGGACGGCTGCAACCAGTTTTGCACCTACTGCATGATACCGTATGCGAGGGGACGCGTGCGCAGTAGGCAGCAGGCGGATATTTTGGAGGAAATCAGGGGGCTTGCCGCCGCAGGCTACAAGGAATTTGTGTTGACGGGCATTCATATCAGCTCGTACGGTGCGGACGCGCTTTTGGCGCTGTTACATGCAATCGACAGCATGGCGGGCGTGGAGCGCATTCGGCTTGGTTCGTTAGAGCCGCGCATTGTGACGCAGGAATTTGCGGACAACCTTTCTAAGCTGCAGCACATTTGCCCGCATTTTCACCTTTCCCTGCAGAGCGGCTGCGAGAGCGTCTTAAAGCGTATGAACCGCCATTACACGCCAAAGGAATATTTGGAGGGCGTGGCACGGCTGCGCGCCGCGTTTGTGCACCCCGCGATAACGACGGACGTGATTGTCGGGTTTCCGGGCGAAACGGACGAGGAGTTTTTGCAGACGGTGCAGCTTGTGAAGGAGGCGGATTTTTATGAAATGCATATTTTTAAATATTCCAAGCGAAAGGGCACGAAGGCGGCAGTCATGCCAAATCAGGTGCCGGAGAGCGTAAAGGTGCAGCGCAGTGCGGTTTTGCAGGAGCTTGAGGCGCAGATGTCGAAAAAATTCCGGGAATATTATATCGGAAGAAACGCCGAGGTGCTGTTCGAGGAGCGCAAGGAAATCGGGGGAACGGCGTATTTTATCGGGCATACGAAGGAGTACGTCAAGGCGGCGGTGGAATGCGCGCGTGTGGACGGGCGGACGCTTGAAAACGAGCTGGTCTGCGCAAGGCTGACAGGCTTTGCCGATGTGGAGGTTCTTGCCGCGAAACTGGAATGATGGAACGGGAATGATGAAATATAATAAAGTATTTATTGAATTTTATATGGAATTAAGTTATTATAGTTATAAGTGTTTGGAAATATCAATACAAAAGTGATAAATATTACCTGATAAACGAAAGGAGCATAGGAAATGGAAGATTTGACACGTACACAATTCATACAGTTGACGCCGGAGGATTTTGGGGAAGCTGTTTCGGTTAAGGATGTGTTGGCTTCCGTGTATGCTGCGCTTACGGAAAAGGGGTACAATCCGGTCAATCAGATTGTCGGTTACATCATGTCGGGAGATCCTACCTATATCACAAGCCATAAGGGCGCAAGGGCGATGATTATGAAGGCGGAGCGCGACGAGCTTGTGGAGGAACTTTTGAAAAATTACATTACAAGTCAGGGCTGGAGCAGTATCCGGAGATTTTAGCGGGGGACATGCATGAGAAAAATGGGGTTGGATTTTGGCTCAAAGACTGTAGGAGTGGCAGTGAGCGATCCGTTGCTGATTACGGCGCAGGGAGTTGAGATTGTGCGCAGGAAGTCTGAGAACAAGCTTCGTCAGACACTGGCGCGCATTGAGGAGCTGATTGTGGAGTACGAGGTAGATGAGCTTGTGCTTGGGCTACCCAAAAACATGAATGACACACTGGGAGAGCGCGCGGAAAAAACACAGGAATTTAAGGAAATGCTTGAGAGAAGGACAGGACTGAGCGTACAATTGTGGGATGAGCGTTTGACTACGGTGGCAGCAGATAAAGCGATGATGGAGGCCGGTATAAGACGTGAGGAACGAAAAGAGCACGTTGACAGGATAGCGGCGGTTTTTATTTTGCAGGGATATTTGGATTACTTGAAAAATAAGGAAAGCGAGTAGTGCGGATTATGGAAAAGATTACCTTTATGCCGGAGGGCGGCGAAGCGGTGGAATTTTATGTGTTGGAGCAGACCGTTATCGGCGGGGTGAATTATATTTTGGTTACAGACGCGGAAGATGATGAGGATGGCGAAGCGTACATTCTGAAAGCGGGCTCCGGTGCACAGGACGAGGAACAGGTTTATTGTATGGTCGAAGATGACAATGAGCTTGCGGCGGTATCGGGCGTTTTCGAAAGTATGCTGGACGACATTGACCTTGTCTAAAATCAGTTTATGAGCGGAAAATATTTATATTTAGGAGGTCAGATTTGAAACAGAACAAAAAACAAAATACGGCAAAGCTCAAGGTTATCCCGTTGGGAGGGCTTGAGCAGATTGGAATGAACATTACTGCCTTTGAGTATGAAGACAGTATTGTTG
>CANOMQ010000049.1 GCA_947567595.1 uncultured Lachnospiraceae bacterium
AATCCGTTCCTTGGAAACAGCTTCCACTGCTCCCCTATCGGATATGATTTTTAGAAACAACATTTGATGTGGGGCAAAAAAATGAATGCCCGTCTGATAAATTGCCGCAGCTTCCATATCGTAAAGCGTTCCGGTTAAAATATCAGTTGTTATTTGAATATCGTCCTGTTCTGCGCGGTATGGCTGCATTCCTGTCACAATAGTTTCTTCGGCAAAATCATGGCGAAACAGCATATCAGGATAAAAGGTTCTGCCTGTCGTCTGTTCCACAATTTTATTGCACAGGAAAATTCCGTCACGCATGGCAGTATGCGCACAAATCCCGACATTGAGAAGAATGTCATTCTGCGTTGGTCTACATGAAGAACAAACGCTGCTGACAACTGCCGCCGCGGCGATTTCACCGACACCGGTAATGATCAGCATAATGTTTGACGTTTCGTTCTGAAATTGCTGGAACCAAGTGTTTTGCTGGTTTTTTATCAGATGAAGCTGTTTGATGAAAATTTGCGCTTCGCAATATAACGCGGTGAAAATATAAATCATGCGATTCCTTTCGTTACGGTTTCAACCGGATTTTTATGGTTACTGCAAAAATGGAACGTTACAGGCGGCTTGTAAAATCCCGCAAATTTTGCCGGACAAAAACATAAGACCATATATCTGTTTTGCTCACAAAGACATATGGTCTTATCCATTTCCGATTTCATTTCAAGGCAAAGCAACCGTTCTGAACGCCTTCTCTTTTTTATCCCTTAATACCTTAATTTCCAAAAGAAACAGAAAATGTCTGCTGCGCCGCCCAAGCTTCTTCTCCTGACAGCTTAGACGCATTGAAGAACGTATCGTCCACTTCCTTCTTTTGTATTCCCGAAACCTTAAGCTTTGCTACAGGGTTCTTTGTCTGCTCCTTTTCCTCCGAGCCAGTGGACGAAAGCATTCTTGCCTGCGCTTCCTTTTTCTCGAGCTTCTCAAGCTCTGCCTGTTTTTGATCCGTATTTATGCCATGTCTCTCGTCCTGACTGATTTCTCCTTTTAAAACGGCAATACTGCCTTTGATTTTGGCAATCTGCGTCTCCCGTGCGCTGGTCTGTTGTGCGGCAGCGTCATCGGATATAATATCATAAATTTCCTTGTGCGACATTCCCGTATCCGCTTCCTTCTCATTGTCCGTTTCCTGTTCCTTTGATTCAGCCTTTTCTGTTTTATCCTGCTTTTGTTCTTCCTTTAACAAAACAACGCCATCACTATTCTGAAATATGACAGTTCCCTGATAGCCTTCCTGTTTTGCGGGTGGTTCCATTGCTGCATTCGCAGGCAACGCTTCCTTATTATAAGCAGCTTTTTCTGCCATATCGGCAGTTGTTATTTTTGTCTCCTTTTCAGCTAGGTCTTTTTTGTCAGCTTCCTCCGTACGCAGACCGGTTGCCAGTGGTTCTTCGTCTGACACGCCGTTTTCCTTCTGTAATTCCATCATCAGTTCCCGTTTGCGTGACCTTAGAAACTCGTCCTGATGACGTTTCAGCTCTGTATTTAAATCGGCGATTTCCTTTTGTTGTTTTTTCCGCTCTGTTGCCCTTTCATTGGCAGAAAGCCCTTCCTTCGAAGACACCTTCTGCATTTGCTGCTGTGCCCCTGCGATTTCCTTCTGTATGGTTTTGCTTTTTACATCTGTTGAACGTGCTGCCGTCTTCCATATGCCTGACATACTGTTCATTGATGTTATACTTCCAACGCCCATCATATAACCTCCTTCACCAATCATGAAATGATTCAAACAGCACATCTGTTAATAGGTATGTATTTATTGCGACTATAGTTATTTTTATTTTACTATTTTTATGGAAGGAAGGCAAGAAAAAAACTGATAAATTACATAAAAATACCATTTAGACGGAATTTAGGAAGATATGCAATCCGTTTTTGTTTACTGTGTTCTGTGCAGTTGTTTTATCGAACTATTCTGCCTGTAGAAGCAGATTTATGTATTTGTCAACAGAGTTCTTTCTTCCAGCCTATTTTCATCAATATCAAAACTGTCATCAACCTGTGTCATTCCATATTTTACTATACCTTTCATGTGTCCTTATTTTGATAAACATGCTTCAAAAAATGTAGTTTATGCCACAGCACTATAAATCAATATCCAGACACGTTCCTTCAAGATCTTCAATAAAAAGAAAAGATATTCTTCTTTTGTGACTGCCTTTTTATTTGAAATCGCTGCATTTTTGACAATGGTACCTGAAACCAGATTTCCCCTCTTTGATATTTTCCGCTTAGAATGGAATGTATAGCTTTTTTATAAAAATGACCATTGCGGCAGATTTTCTTTGCCGGATTTATCCAATAGATATACAATTCCATCATCCCGATGGAACAGTAATAATGCGATACTTAAGTTGCAATTTTCATTATCAAGTATGGATTGTGGGATTTCAAATCCATTGTCCCAGTTATAATTGTATGCATAGAGGTACAAAACTTCTACATCTTCGATTTGCGAAATTATTTTTTGTATATCATTGTTTGGACAATCGTATAATAATGCTTTTACCGCTGAAATTTTATTCATATCCCAAATGCCTTTAATTCCCTTAATTTGAAATATCATTCCATACCAACCTATAATTAAGATGTAGACACTTCTTCCTGCACCATATTCTGATATTTATCAATTTCTGCCTGCCACGTTTGCCTTAAACTATCCGTAATAATATTTCCTCTGCCATTTGCAATCAATATTTCTTCCCTCTCTTTAATTGAACGTTTTGAAGCCTCTTTGATTTTCTCACTTTTAAAACTTTGTAAATTCCTGCAAATCTTTTGCAATGCATGTTGCCTTATAACCTAACTCATGATCGCAAGAACATATTTTGCCTGCCATTATCTTCCTCAAACAAATTACAATAAAATTTCCGAAGGAATCACGGGCAATTGGAAACAATTTTCTTTCTAACCATTCCTCTAAATCAATGCTGTCTATACTGAAATCTACATTACCTATACCATAAAATCCATGCAAATCCGACTCTATTTTCCCAGCTTCAAAACTGGTTTCGGGAGTATATCCTCCATTATATTGATACAAAAATTTCTTTTATTGAGTTGGCAACGTAATTTTATATCGTTTTTCCAAATCTGCAACCTTATCTTCTATCTCACTATTTGAAAATTTTGAAATTAACATACTGTTTCCTTCATATTATATAGAAACCACATACCGCCATGCCCACTGTCATAAAAAGACGATAAGAACCTAATCCTAAACATATAGCCATATATAAATTCCTGTTTTTCCGTAAACTAATTTTCATGCATTCCCAAGTTATTTCCATCAAACACAGTTACATCAATTACTTAACAGAATGCTCCGTCACATATTTTTTAATCGCGTCATAGCTTTCCTTGCTGAAAATATGTTCTATTTTACAAGCGTCCTGTGTGGCAATTTCACAGGGAACGCCCAAACCAATCAGCCATGATGAGAAAAATTCATGCCGCTCATAAACCATTTCGGCAATTTCCAGCCCCGACTCGGTAAGATAAATAAAGCCCGCGTCAGTAACCGTAATGTGATTTTTTTCCCGCAGATTTTTCATGGCAATGCTGACACTTGATTTTTTAAAACCCAGCTCGTTTGCAATATCAACCGAACGCACAACCGGCAGCTTTTTGCTCAGCATAAGGATTGTTTCAAGATAATTTTCCGCTGATTCATTTACTATCATTCTCATTCTCTCCTATCAGACATAAAATGGACTTTCGTTTACTCTCCTGCGCTCATTATATCACGGTTTGGCAATTATTTCAACGAAAGCTGTTTTCGTTTGCCTATATAAACAAATTCAAATAACTACATAATGATTTGTATTCTGTATACTGCTTAGATTAAAATGCTTTTTGTACAATTTTAGGAATTTACTTAATTACAGCATGAAATTTATTTTGCATAATTTGGTACCTTATGTTGCATTTTGTATGTTCTGTTTCATATTGCAATTTATATAACGCGTGTTATTTACCGTTATTTTTTCATATCTTTTGAAATATTTATTTTATATCTACTTTTTAATAAATTTTCTGATTATCTTATTTAGTCATTTCTGTTTTAAGTCTGTTTTTATGTCATTCAAATTATTAATTAAGCACCCTATCAAAACCAATTACTTTAATATGGTTTTATTTCTTTATTTTACAGGTAATTATATATAGAATAAATTTTACATCATAAAATATCATACGATATTTTATAAGCTTTTTTTTTAAATATATCATATAATGACTAAAATGAAACATAATTTTCCATTTTTGAATTTTATTATTCATATTTTTCCACTTTTTTACATAAAAATGTTGATATTTTTCTTTTTATTTCATTACATTATGTCACCTTATCCACATTTTAGTAGAATTTTATTGACTTTCATACTTCTTCTGTATCATAATGATTGTATTCGCAATAAGTGTCAAACAATCTGCAACATTTATTATTATACAAAAGTTTGCTTTTTGTTGGTTTTTGATTACAGTATTTCATTGGTTGATTGTTAAAATAAATGCATTTACAAAGCATTTATTTCATTCATATAAAGGAGTTTTTATATGCAGAATAACTTTTCATATACACAAATTCGAAAAGGGGATCCGATTGCACACATGAGCAGTTCCCAAAACAGGAATACACTGACACAGTATGCAAGCCAGTCTGTCGTATACCGGCTGAATACACGCCTTCGCGCATTGAGGATTGCCAAGGGCTGGTCGCAGGCGCAATTAGGGGAAAAATTAGCCGAGCTCATGGGAAATGATAAAAAAATACCTACCTCAACAATTGCAAGCTGGGAACATAAAAACGCTGCCATTGCAAAAATACCTGCTCCCGACAAAGTCGCTGCACTTTCGAAGCTTTTTAACGTTACGATTGATTATTTGAAGGGATTTTCCGATGATCCGAAAAAATCCGCTATGGAATACATTGCGACACAGGCGGATATTCAAAATATTGAAATTTTACCGCAGGAGCTTGCGCAGCATATGGGGGAACCAGTTTGGATTTCCTGCGAACAGTATAATGGCTGGATGCTTTTGACGGATCTTTATGAACTGGTTGATACTAACGGGGAAAAACATTCCGTAACGGAGATACGTCGATTTAATCCTGTATTCTCTGTATTTCCTCCCTGCCATGCTTATTTTAGGCAGGTATATAACCGGTATGTCATTCCGGAAACACAGATCAGAAATTACAGGGAACGGATGTGGGTATGTATTAATTCACCGGATAAACTATTGCAGGATTATAATGGGTGGTATGAACGCACCGCCGATGGTATGGGTGTCAAAGGGAAAACGATATTATCATACGATTCCTATTTTGATTTTTGGATAGCTTATACTACACCATTATCTGATTAAATTATAATGTATAGTATGCTTTATTTTATATTATCAAATGTATGTTATAATACATTATATAAGTTAATATTTCATTAATTTAAAATAACAACTGTGCTTTATTGTAATGTAATTTATTTTTTCTATTATATCTTGTATTATTTTATATAAAATGTGGTATATTACTTTATATATTACATTTTATATTATTTTATTGTTGTAATATTTCATGTCTTAATTTCTTATTTTTAATAAAACCTATTGAATTTCCTATATTTATGTGTTATATAATATATATTATATTTTGTATTGTATAATATTTAAAATTGTAGATTTATATTTAAGTTTAATGATTATAAAATTTATATTGTTTTTATAAATACAATATACACTGCAATATATATTATATTGTAAATTTTATATAGTAATACTATTACACTTATTATTTTATAATTATCTTGTCTACATATACTTACATCTTGTAATTTTTATAATAAAAGGAAAAAGCAAATGTAATATATTATATAATATTCTATATATTTTAATTTGTATTGCTATTTATCTTACACTTTACAATATATTACGAATAAAATTATTAAATATAATACTATTAAAAATAGTATTAGTAAATATAAAATATTGTATAATATAATATGCAGTATATTTTACTATATAAATTGCATTTTAAATACCAATAACACATATATTAATAATAATATTTGTATTTTTAATTCAAATTTAAATATTATTATAATGTATATAATACAATATATATATAATATAAATTAAAATATATAAAATAATATAAAATACATTTAGTAATATTATTAATATTAAAAATATACCTTAAATTATTATTTGTAATATAAACAGAATATATAAAACTATTTGTATTAATACTTACATTATTACTGCAAATATTAATTGACATATACATTATAATAATAATACAAATAACATATATATTACTCATTACAATACTGATATCATGAATAATAATATTAGTATTGTAATTAATAATTTAATTTTCAATACTAATATTAATTTTATTTGTATTATTATATAAATATAACATATATAATACATTTTATAAATTATTAAACAATATCGTTTAAAATAGATTAAATCATACAATATCAAATATCATAAGAAATATATAACTACATACATTTTAAAATAAAGTACTTGCTATATTATTACTTGCATGTTATAATAGCATATGTATATAATTTAGTAACACAACTATAGTACAACATATAAAATACATTATATAAAAGGAAGGTAATACACTATGAAATCCATTGCATTTGGAACCTTAAAAGGCGGGACAGGGAAAACAACATGCTGTTTCAATCTTGCCGGGGCACTGGCATTAAATCCGGATAACCGGATTTTACTTGTTGACGGAGATCCACAGTGCAACCTGACAAACGACATCGGCATTGACTGCTCCGATATGGAACGAAACAATATACGTACCATATTCAATAACAAAAAAGTAGAGCCTTCCGAACTAATCCTGAAAAGGGTATTGGATAAGCTGCCAAACGTGGATATTATTCCTTCCAATATCCTGCTCATCAAAACAGAAATGGAACTGGTCAGCACTGCCGGACGTGAAAAGCTTTTGGCAAATTATTTTGACCGCAACAAGGAATTCTTTTCCCAATATACGCACGTTATTTTTGATACCAATCCAAATTTAGGTGTCATCAATCAGAATATATTTTATTTTGTCGAATCCATTATACTTGTATCTGATGTTTCCTTAAATGCCATTCAGGGCGCGGAACTTTTTACCTTCCTTTGGGAAGAAAACATCGAGGATTTGGGCATAAGAAATAACATTAAGGCACTAATCATTAATAATTTCGATAAACGGATTAACCTTGCAAAAGATTTACAGGACTATTATCTGTCAGAGGACGATTTTAAGGATATTTTGGTTGAGACGCCGATTCCCGGTTCCGTGGCAATGAAAGATACCTCACTCAACCATTCCCCGATTGTAGTGCTCCAGCCGACACATCAGGCTGCGTCAGCTGTGAGAAAGATAGTAAAAGAATTGATTTTACGGGAGGTTTTCTAAATGAATCAGTTTAAGAGAGCAAAGCAAATTGGAAATCAGACGGAAAGTATAACCGATTTAAAAACAGCCGGTGTGGCACCCAAAAAAGAAGAATCACAAAAAGACAGTGTGGAGCAGTCTGACAATCAGAATGAACGCCATTCCGAAATCCCCCAAGCGGCACCCGCACCACAAACACCAATTGTAACGGTAAAGGAACCCTCTGTGGAACAGAAACCAATCGTGGAACAAAAAACAACTATTGCAACAGCACAGGAGCCTGTTACAGACAACACCTTCACACCGATTGTCAAGGCAGAAGAAGTTGTATTCCAAAATACTATGCCGAAAACAGAGCACGTTATACAACCTACTATATATCATGAAATTTCTCAACCGCAAACCATCGTACCACAACCGACATTTCAACCGCCAGTCAACACGATGGCAATACAACAGCAGCAACCACAGCCAGCAGCAGTCATTGAACCAGCAGAGACCTACATAGAACCTGTTGAACCCAAAACCACGAAAAATAACAAAAAAAATGCTCCGAACATGTTCTCACAAAAAACGGAGTCAAAATCAATCCGCAAGTCACTTGTACTAAAACCATCTTCTGTCAAAAAAGCAGAAAGTTACTGTGCGAAGAACGGCGGCTCGTTCAATGAACTCGTTCAGATATTGTTGGATAAATTCATTGAAGAATATGACCTTTAACAGGAATAAAGAAAACCCTGTGGTATTCATTCCTATATATAATATGTAAGATTATTCAAAATACTTTCAACACAAAATATCATTCCTTATACACTGGAACAACTAAAAATAACTACCTGTCAGAGGAATACCAAAGCACCTTTTTTCAATCAAATTTGGTATTCCTTTGGCAAATATCCCTTTTGAAAAGGAAAATTTCTACTAATCAGTAGATAAAACACATAATTCTATTAATTTTATTCCTTTCCATATTTTCTGACCATGTCAGTCATTAAGCCATAAAAAAATGACGGTTTTATTCCATTTCTGAAAAGCCATGATAAAATCACGGTTAAGAATTCCCTGTTTTCCCTAACTTGCACCTCACATTTTTTATATAGGTATAAAGAAATGACGGTTTTAAAAAAATTCCAAAATTATCCATAAAAGTCAATTAAAGAATTAAAAAACAATCAACCAATCCCCAAAAACCCCTTAATTTCAACGTTTTTTATCAAGCTATGATAAAATCACTGCAAAAAAACAAAAAGCTATAAAAGATTTACGGTTTCTTTGCTGTAAATTGCACTTATTTGTAGAACAATTTAAAAGCTATGATAAAATCACGGTGGATTTATATAGAAAAAATAGCCTGTTTTTATCCAAAAAATAAGAAATGAAAAAATGACGGTTATAAAATAAAAGAAAAATAATCATTATAATATAAATATTCATAACATTTCATTTTATGAAACGTATAAAAAAGTATGATAAAGTATAAATGTATAATTATGTATAAGCAATTACCAAAAACATTGGAAACATGCAGCATTCCAGTCCCAAGAGAGGAGAAAACAACGGTTAAGAAATAAAAAAATGACGGTGAAACCGTGAAGAAACAACGGTAAAGGTGTGAAGGAACCACGGGAAAGCGATAAAAAAGTAACCGCCATGCCATAAAAATATGACTGTTGTCTGACAAAAACAAGAAGTTCCTATACTGTAGAGTAGAAGAAAAAAGTCACATTTTGGAATAAATCCTGCAAAATATTGGAAGGAAATCCAAATTATTGGAATAAATTATGTAAATATGAATGAAAAATGAAAGGACGTTCGTTCCATTCTACAGCTATGAAAAAATGACGGTTACTTGATGAACAGGGCTGCTTTTTGGACTGCCTCCTCGGCTTTTGCAATCGGGGACATCTGAAAAACATGCCACATTCCCTCAAAAAGGTCAAGCTTTGCATAGATGTTGTGCGTCAGAAGCTGTCTGTAAAGGCTGCGGGAATCGTCCAGCAGGATTTCATTGGTGCCTGCCTGAATATATACAGGCGGGAAGCCATAAAAATCCGCAAAAAGCGGTGATACATAAGGCGAATTGGCAGGCATACCGCCCAGATAACAGGAAACCGCTTTTTGGATATAGGCGTTCGTGAGTACCGGATCGACAAGCTCTTTTGCATGATAGCTATGTCCGGACGAGGTCATGTCCGTCCACGGTGAAAATAAAATCAGACCTTTGGGCAGCGCCTTATTCTGCTCCCGCAAAAGAAGCGTCAGAACAAGCGCAAGGTTTCCGCCGGCAGAATCGCCCGCGATAAAAATGTCCTTGGCGTCGTAACCGCAGGAACGGATATAATCCCACGCAGCAAGTGCGTCCTCGACTGCGGCAGGATAGGGAAATTCGGGAGCAAGGCGGTAGTCAAAACAAAAAACGCGCAGCTTCGTATGCCTTGCCAGCTTTGTGGTAAGCTCCCTTGCGTAGAGGCTGCTTCCGGTCATGTATCCGCCGCCGTGGCAGTAAAATATCATGGAATGGCTTTCCGTGCAGTCAGGCTCCGTTTCCTTTTGCAGATAGTCTGTCCATTCGGCGTTCATTGTATTCACGGTTACTGGTGTGAACTGGTAATTTTTGTTGGTAGTCAAAATGGTTCCAAGCTGGTTCTGTACGTTGCGCTGCTTCTGCAGATCGTCATTTTCCATCAGTCCGTGAATGCGTCTGATAAAATGCATAAGTCGTTTGTTCTGTTTTTCGTTCATATCCGTTCTCCATTCCCATAGTGTTTGCGAATTGAAATTCAAGCTGTTAATCCTGTAAAAAATAGTTTATAATAATTATGTGTAAAACCTGTTGGAAGGTCAAGCACAAAACGTTAAAAAATGATAAAATTTGCAGGAATAAGATCGGAATTGGAGGAGAGAAATTGTTATGAAAACCAGTGATGAATTGATGACCTTGCTGCGCAGAATTGACCATAAGGGCTATCCGGCGTATAAGGACACGAAAGGGGCGTACCAGTTTGCAGGATATGTGCTTGACATTGAGCATGTGCAGGGCGATCCATTTGCGTCGCCGTCAAAAATCAGGCTTCTTGTCGCGGGGAAGGATGCGGGACTGCCAAAGGATCTGTATGACAAAAAACACAAGAGGATTGCGGTACAGGATTATCTGCTTCGGCAGTTCGGGAAACGGCTTTCCAAGGTATCGTTCACGGCACACGGCTCAGGAAAGAGCGGGCTGATGAGCGTAACCCGCTGCGGGCAGGAGGTGCTTGAACGCAGCGGCTGCGAAATTAAGGAAACGGACGGAAGTGTGATAATCCGAATGGAAATCGGGTTTCCGGCGAACGGGCGGACAATCAATGCAGGGGAGCTGATTAAAATCTTGTTCTCTCTTTTGCCAGATGTGGTGAAAAATGAACTGATGTTCAGAAACATGGATCAGAAAAATATCCGCAAGGTGGCGGAGCTGGCGGAGAACCAGCAGTACATAAGGGCGGAACTGAAAAAACGGAATTTGGCGGCTTTCGTGGCGGACGGTGCAATCCTGCCAAGGGAGACGGGCGTTTCCCAAAAACCGATGAAAAATGCGGTGCCGTTCCAGTCGCCGGATTCCATGAAGGTGGTGTTTGAGCTGCCAAACGGGGAGACACTGAGCGGCATGGGCATTCAACGAGGCATTACGCTGATTGTCGGCGGCGGCTATCACGGGAAGTCCACCCTTCTTGAGGCGTTGGAGCGGGGGGTTTATAACCACATTGCAGGCGATGGCAGGGAGTACGTGATTACGGAGTCGGGTGCCATGAAGCTGCGGGCGGAGGACGGACGGTGTATCACGGGAACCGATATTTCCATGTTTATCCGTAATCTGCCAAACAAGGTCAATACGGAATGCTTTTATACGGAGGACGCCAGCGGCAGTACGTCACAGGCGGCAAATGTGATTGAGGCGGTCGAGGCGGGAAGTGATGTTCTGCTGATTGACGAGGACACGAGTGCGACGAATTTCATGATCCGTGATGAATTAATGCAGCTTGTGGTGACAAAGGACAGGGAGCCGATTACACCATATATTGACCGGATCAGGGAATTGTATCACCAGTGTGGCATTTCCACGATTTTGGTTGTGGGAAGTTCTGGGGCTTATTTCAAGAAAGCGGATACGATTGTGCAGATGGACGAATACCGGGCTTTTGACATCACGGACGCGGCGAAGGAACAGGCGAGGGCATATGAAGGGGCAGATAATGAGGTGACTAAAATGGTCAATATAAAGTTGCCGGATTTTCAGCGGTGTATGCTGTCAAACAGAAGCTTTTATGATGACAGGACAAAAATCCGGGTAAACGGCTCGGAGTCGGTCAGTGTCAATAAAAATACAATTGATATGCGGGCGGTGGAACAGCTTGTTGACGCGGAGCAGCTACGGGCGCTCGGACATATCTGCAAGTATATGCATGAAAATATGCTGAATGGAAAAGCCACATTGCAGGAGGCGGTGGAGAAGGTAACATGTGCACTGGAAGAAAACGGGTTTTCGTCTATTTGCGGTAAAATGGTACCATGTGATCTTGCCATGCCGAGGATACAGGAAATATTTGCCTGTATGAACCGGTGCCGGAATGTAAAACTTTTTGACTAATATAGTTAACAAATAACTTGAATAACATGTAAATATAATATGACTACATTGGTCAACATAAAATAAAAACCATAAATGTTTACCAATATAGTCAACAAATGGAAAAGGTTTCTTTTATTGAATAAAAGGAAAGAACAGTCACGGCGTGGAGGCTGAGCATGAAAACAAATAAAATTGTAGCGGGAATTTTGGCGCATGTTGATTCGGGAAAAACGACACTGGCGGAGAGTATGCTTTATCTGAGCAAGGCGATACGGAAATTCGGGCGGGTGGATCATAAGGACGCGTTTTTCGACAGTGACGCGTTGGAGCGTGCAAGGGGAATTACGATTTTTTCCAAGCAGGCACAGTTTTGCGTGGGCGATAAGGAAATCTGCCTTTTGGACACACCGGGGCATGTGGATTTCTGCGCGGAAATGGAGCGGACGTTGCAGGTGCTTGATTATGCCATTCTTGTAATCAGTGCAACCGACGGCGTCCAAGGGCATACGATGACGCTTTGGCAGCTTTTGAGGCGCTACGAAATCCCGACGTTTCTTTTTGTCAATAAAATGGACAGGGACAGTGTGGACAAGGACTGGGTTTTAGGGGAACTGCAAAAGAAGCTTGATACAGGCTGCATTGATTTTTCCATGCAGAAGGAAGATGAGGCGCTTTTTTGGGAAACGGCTGCCATGTGTTCGGAGGAGGCGTTGGAACTTTTTTTGGAGCATGGGAGCATTTCCAATCAACAGCTTTGTAAAATGGTGGGGCAGAGGCAGGTGTTCCCGTGCTTTTTTGGTTCCGCGCTAAAACAGGAGGGCGTTTCGGAATTTTTGGACGGGCTGGGCACTTATATGGAATGTAAAAGCTACCCGGACGTGTTTGCGGCGAGGGTTTTTAAGATTGCAAGAGATGAGCAGAAAAACCGTCTTACCTATATGAAGATTATGGGCGGCGTGCTGCGGACAAAGGACGTTTTAGGAGAGAAGGAGAAAGCAGACCAAATCCGGATTTATGCGGGCAGTCAGTATCTGACGGTCAATGAGGCGGTGGCGGGAACGGTCTGCGCCGTAACGGGACTGACGCAGACTGTTTCGGGCGAAGGGTTTGGTGCTTTGGAGGGCAGTCAGAGCCCACTGCTGGAGCCGGTGTTAAACTATGGCATTGTGGTGCCAAGCGAGTGCAATATTCATGATTTTTATCTGAAAATGTGCAGTCTTTGCGAGGAATATCCCGAGCTGAATGTGGTATGGAATGAAAAGCTGGGTCAGATTGAGGCGAAGGTCATGGGGACGGTGCAGCTTGAAGTGTTAAGGCAGATAATTGATGACCGCTTTGGTGTTTCAGTCACATTTGGAACAGGGAACATTGTATATAAGGAAACGATTGCCGCGCCTGTGGTCGGAATTGGGCATTTTGAGCCGCTTAAGCATTATGCGGAGGTGCACTTGAAGCTGGAGCCGCTGGAACGGGGAAGCGGGCTGGAATTTGCGGCGGATTGTAGTGAGGCGGTGCTGGATAAGAACTGGCAGCGTTTGATTTTGACGCATTTGGAGGAGAAAAAGCATGTCGGCGTGCTTACGGGCAGTGAGATTACGGATATGCGGATTACGCTGATTGCAGGGCGGGCGCATCAAAAGCATACGGAGGGCGGCGATTTCAGGCAGGCGACCTATCGGGCACTGAGACAGGGGCTGAAATCGGCAGAAAGTGTTCTGCTGGAGCCTGTTTACACATTTCGGCTTGAGGTGCCTGCGGACTGTGTCGGGCGTGCAATTTCGGATATTCAGAAGAGAAACGGAAGCTTTGAGGGACCTGTGATGGACGTGGACAGGGCGGTGCTTACGGGACGGGCGCCTGCGGCGCTTTTGCAAGATTATCAGTTGGAGGTTGTTTCGTATAGCAAGGGACTTGGGCAGTTTTCCTGCAGTCTGTGCGGATATGATTTGTGTCACAATACGGCAGAGGTTGTGGCGGCGGTTGGCTATGATTCGGAGAGCGACATGGAAAACCCGACCGGCTCAATTTTCTGCTCCCACGGTGCAGGATATTATGTCAACTGGGAGCAGGTTCCGTCATATGCGCATGTTGAGAACGGGCTGTCGGAGCCCAAAAAGGAGAGTGACTGTGGCAGTCAATATCAGAACAGGAAGGGCAATGTATCGGCGTATGGGGATTTACTGATTGCGCAGGAGGAGATTGACGTGATTTTTGCGCAGACGTTTGGCAATGCAAAAAAGAAACGCAATAACTGGGGCAGGAGAGTTGTCGCGCCGTCACAAAAGCCTTATCAGGGAACGGAGCATTCCGGTTCGTATAAGGGGGAAACGGAATATCTGCTTGTGGACGGATATAATATCATTTTCGCGTGGGAGGAGCTGCGCAGTCAGTCCGAGGTCAATATAGACAGCGCAAGGGATTTGCTGATGGATATTTTGTGTAATTATCAGGGCTATAAAAATGTGGAGCTGATTTTGGTATTTGACGCGTACAAGGTGCATGGGGGACAGGGAACGGCGTTTGACTATCACAATATCCATGTGGTTTACACGAAGGAGGCGGAGACGGCGGACCAGTACATTGAGAAATTTGCGCATGAGAAGGGAAAGAACTATCGGGTAACCGTTGCGACCTCCGACCGACTCGAGCAGATGATTGTGTGGGGTTCCGGGGCAAAAAGACTGTCGGCGCAGGGGCTGCGTGAGGAGGTTGCGCAGATTAACCGGGAAATTCGGGAATATATGGAGCGGAACAAATAATCAGAAAAACCCATAGTGCCCCAACGCCTGCCAGATGCCGTTTTCGCTGGATTTTGCGCTTACATAGGTTACTTGGTCAAAGAGCGAGGCAGGCTCGGCATTTCCCATTGCGATACTGTAATGCGTGTAGCTTAGCATGGGAAGGTCGTTGTTGCTGTCGCCAAAGGAGTAGGAATGTTCCCGGGCAATCTGATAATGGTCGAGCACATATTGGATTCCGGTTGCCTTGGAATAGCCCTTTGGGACAAATTCACGAAAATTCCCTCCCCGGTCAATGCAGTCAAAGTGGTTGTCGCTTACCTGACGGAATGCGGGAAGGTCGTTTAAATCGGTAAACCATACGACAAATTTGTCACAGGCAAACTGCGTGTCCTCCGGGTTTTGCGACATGTCGTAATGCTTGTGCAGGAAGGCATTATAAAGCTGTTTGCCGCCCTCTGTCAGCAGGGGGGGTTTGAAGTCAAATTGGACAAAATCCCTGCCTTCAAATAAAAGGTCAAGCGCAAACCTGCGCGCGTGTGTCAGGATTTCATGGGTTATGGCGTGTGTTTGGGAAACATATAAAAGCTCTGTAAGATGTCCGTTTTCGTTGCAGTAAATGTTTGTGCCGCAGCCGCTAACAATGCCGTCAAAGCCAAGCTCCAAAAAACGTGCTTCCACGTTCTGCATACATCTTCCGGTATTGATGAACATCAGATGTCCGTTTTCGCGGGCTTTTTTGATGGCGCGCTTGGTTGAGGGCAGAATGGAGCCGTCAAGCTCCGATGTCAGGGTGCCGTCTATATCAAAGAAGGCAATTTTTCGGTTCATTTTGATAAAATCCTCCGGTAACAAAATTTTTTATTTAGGTAATATATTATGTATTACATGATATATTATGTTTCAAAGCTAAAAAGACAACGCTTTGAAATGGTTCAGCCGTGTGTAAAACTGTGTATAAAAGTCCTGTGTTGATACATAAGGCTCGATATAGAAAAACTGCAAGAGCTGCATGGTGGTCTTTTTAATACATTCTTCGTCGCCCTGTGCAAGCAGCCGTTCGTGCAGTTCCTTTAAAAAATAATGCCAGTCTGCGATAAACTGCTGGTTTTTCTTTAAATCGGGGGTATCAATCCATTTGCTGACCTTGATTTTTGATTTTTTGTCGTTCGGACACTCGTTTACTTGTAAAATATACGAAAAGCTGTTTTCCTCGTACAGTCTGCCAAGCGGAAATATCCGGCAGATTCCCGGACGGTGCGGGTGAATGCTGCAACGGTTGCTGTCGTTTAAAAAGACGCATGCCTTGTCAGGTGTCTCCTTCATTTTGAGGTTGGGGAGAATGAGCCCGTCAACAATATTGAGTTCAAGCTGGCTGTCAAGCATTGCCTCAAACGGGCGGTTCAGGGCATTGGACAGCCTGTAGCAGTCGAGTGGATCAAGCACGATGGAGGCTCCCATGTCGTGGCAGCATACGCTGCAGCCCTTACAGTCATTGCAGTCAGCCTTTACCATATCGTTGAGCAGATAGCGTTTTCCATCGGTAATTTCATTCAAATCACAGTCTCGCAGCATTTTTCATTCCTCCTCGTGTTTTAAGCTTCGGGGCAGAAGACGTTTTTAAAGGCGCGGTATGTTTTTTGCATGCCTTCGGAAAACGGGGTATATTGTATGCCAAGCTGTTCGATACTTTTTTCATTTGCATAAAGCTGTGTTTCCGCCTCCGTGAGCGGGAACGGAAGGGGAATGCTTTGCGCAAGTGCCTCGGATACGGTCAGGTTCCATTCCTCGACGGGAACGTCAACCACGTTTTTGAGCATGGTGTAAAATCTGTTGTAGTCGGATATGGCGTCATTGCAGAGATTATAGGCGTTTTGGTAAGCGGTTTCGTTCAATAAACAGCTTATGATGGCGTTTGCCACGTCCTTCACATACACGAACTGAAACGCGCCCTTGGCGTCGGTGATGTGTGGAAGGATATGGTTTTGGACGGCAAGCTGAATGAAAGCGGACTCTCTTGGGGCGTAATTGTATGGTCCGTAAATGATGGAAGGGCGCAAAATCGTATAAGCCATCTGTTTTTTGCCGCATTCCTCGCGCAGTTCCTGTTCCAAAAGGACTTTTCCACGAATATAATTGCCCACGCTGTCCGAACGGAAGGCTGTTTCATGCGGCGCAGTTTCCGTCAGCCTTTGTCCTGTGCCGTGCTGATAGACATCAACTGTGCTGATAAAGATGTACTGCTTTGCCGTTTTGCCAAGATTGGTCAGGACGGTGGAAATGTCGTGCCGGTCATAAGCGCAGAAATCAATGATGACGTCGTAATCGTCCGTGATTTGCTGCCAAAGTGCGGCAGATTTGCGGTCTCCCTTGATTTGCTGCACACCGAATCCCTCCACGGAATAGGTTCCGCGGTTGACGACGGTGATGTCATGCAGCTTTGCCGCCTGAATTAAGAATACGCGTCCTAAAAAATAGCTGCCGCCGATTACAAGTAGTTTCATAAACGAAATCATGCTCCTTTCCATGTGTATATAACAAAGAATTTACAGATTGACCAAACCAGTCACCACTAAAAAGCTACGTAGTTTTGAACCGTGATTTTTTTATACCTTCTTCTCCTGCCATTTCCTGCATTCGTGGTGTTTTTGTGCTTGGAGAAATCGGATACCTGCAAATTTATCCGAAAACAGGCAGTTTATGCGGCAAGAAAGCCTTCTTTTTTGTAACCGTCATTTTTTCATTTCTTTTTTTGCCTGTCCGAAAAGGCGTTATGTGACGATATTTTGCAGCCACACGCCCTTTTTGACCAAAATAAATCCGATGATACATTTTATAAAATCCGCAAGCTGTACCAAAATATACACGCCAATGACCGGAATTGCCGTAAAATGGCTGAGCACAAAGGCGATGGACACGCTTACGCACCAAATGAACACACTGTCAAACAGGAAGGTGATAATTGTCTTTCCGCCGGAACGCAGTGTAAAGTACGTTGCATGCAGAAACGCGTTCTGCGGCATAAACAGTGCCGCCGCCATGATGAAGTATTTTCCAAGCTGTTTTGCCTGCGCGTCAATTTTATACAGATTGGGAAATATGGGTGCCATCAAAAGCATGATTGCGGCGACAAGCGTACAGCAGAATACCGAAAAGGCAATCATCTTATTGTCGGTGTCCCGTGCCTCCTTCATTTTTCCCGCACCCAAAAGCTGTCCCACAATGATTGCAACCGAGTCACCGAGCGCAATAAAGACGATATTGAACACATTATTGATGGTATTGGACACATTGAGTCCCGCAACGACACTGTAACCTCTTATGGAATAACACTGTGTCAGCATTGCCATGCCCGCCGCCCAAAGCGTTTCATTGAACAAAAGCGGGCTTCCCTTGATGATGATTTTCCTGATAAGCTCCCGCGGGACGCAGAGTGTTTTATAAATTCCTTCTATATAAGAGTACTCCTGCTTCTTGCGGTGTACCTGAATGACGATAATCAGCATTTCCACATACCTTGACAGGACGGTGGCAATTGCCGCGCCTGCGACGCCGAGAGCCGGAAAGCCGAATTTCCCGTAAATCAGCAGGTAGTTGAAGGTCAGGTTTACAAAAACTGCGACAATTCCTGATTTCATCGGAAGGAGTGTCTGTCCGCACTCGCGTAGGGTGCTCGAATAGACCTGCACCATTGCAAAGGCAGGGAGTCCAGTTAATATGATTTTCAGGTAAAGCATTCCGTAGGAGAGTGTGGCGTGAATACTTTCCGCGGAGCCTTCGCCCTTTAGGTAGGCGCTGATTAACGGCTCTCCCGCCACTAAAAGAAGAATGCACGTAAAAATCGTGATGATGGCAACCATCCATATTTTAAACCGCATGGTCTGGCGCACGCCCTCCTGATTTCCCTGTCCGTAATATTGTGCTGTAAAAATGCCGGCGCCCGATACACCGCCAAACAGGCACAGATTGTACACAAAAATAAGCTGGTTGACAATGGCAACACCGGACATCTGCTCCGTGCCAGTCTGACCAATCATGATATTGTCCAAAAGGCTTACAAAATTGGTAATGCCGTTCTGAATCATAATCGGCACGGCAATTAAAAGGACCATTTTGTAAAAATCCTTGTTTCCGATAAACTTCGACGCGAATTTCCTTGTCTGCTGTAACATGACTGCACCTCTTCTTTTCCTTGATGAACACATAATTACTATCTACTATACCATTTTATAGCTGTAAAATCCACTAAAAAAGAGCAGAATTTTATTGAAATCTGCCCTTTTCTGTGGTCTATCATGAACTTAGCCGCAATGTCTGTTGCAGCTTTTGCAGTCACAGCCGCATTGCAGGGATTTTCCGGCTTTTTTTGCCCGCACCATGCTGCGGATAACCAGTACAACAATTCCTGCCAGCACGCTGCCAGTGATTAGTGTTCCCATAAGCATTGTCCTTTCTTATTTTTTTTGCATTCTTTTTCATGCAGGAAGCTTCTATTAGAAAGTTTCATGGATAGGTCTGATTATAAAGAAATTTCCTGCGGTTTACAAGGTTTTTTTTTATTTTGCCAGTGCCTTTTTATGGACTTTCAGGTCAAGTGCAGCAGGCTCCTTGTAAGGTCTGACAAGCAGATAAACAAATCCGATAATCAGAAGGAAAGCGGCGGCGGTTCCTATGCTAAACACGCCTTCTAAAACAAATGTTCCGACCTGATATATGCAAAGCGATACGACATATGCGAGTCCACACTGATAACCAATCGCGAGCCAAAACCATCTGATGTTGTTCATTTCGCGCTTTATCGCGCCCATTGCCGCAAAGCATGGTGCGCATAGCAGGTTGAACACAAGGAAGGAATACGCGGAAAGCTGTGACATTTCCTCAAAATCCAGTACGCCGAATACGCCGACAACCTCCTCCTTTGCGACAAGTCCCATAATCGTTGCAATTGTTGCCTTGATATTGTTGAAGCCAAGCGGCGTAAACAGAAAGCTGATTGCACCGCCAACCATTCCAAGAACGCTTGCCTCAAGCTCCATGTCCGGATCAAAGCAGAAAGCGCCGTCCTGTATGCCAAAGCATGAGCCTGCCCATATCAGAATGGACGATAACAAAATAATGGTACCGGCTTTTCGGATAAAGGACTGCCCGCGCTCCCACATACTCCGAAGGACATTGCTGACAGTCGGCATATGATATGCGGGCAGCTCCATGACAAAGGGTGCCGGCTCTCCCGCGAACAGTCTTGTTTTCTTTAAGATAATTCCCGAGCAGATAATTGCCGCAATCCCGATAAAATAAGCGCTCGGCGCAACCCACCATGCATTGCCAAACAGCGCGGCGGCAATCAGCGCGATAATCGGCAGCTTGGCGCCGCAAGGAATAAATGTCGTTGTCATGATGGTCATTTTGCGGTCCCTGTCATTTTCAATCGTTCTTGACGCCATGATTCCCGGAACGCCGCACCCAGAGCCGATTAACATGGGGATAAAGGATTTTCCCGAAAGTCCGAATTTGCGGAAAATCCGGTCCATGATAAATGCCACACGTGCCATATAGCCGCACGCCTCCAAAAAAGCAAGGAATAAAAACAGCACCAGCATTTGCGGCACAAAGCCAAGCACCGCACCCACGCCGCCGACAATACCGTCAAGAATGAGTCCTTTAAGCCAGTCTGCGCAGTGAATGGCGTCTAACAGCGTCTCAGCCAGTACCGGAATGCCGGGAACCCAGATACCAAATTCCGAGGTGTCCGGCGCCTGTTCCATTGCCGTGTCAATTGTATCGGAAAGTGCAAAGCCTGTTTTTTCAAGTGCTTCTGCATAAGTTCCGTACGCTTCCTCAAATGCGCCGAAATCCTGCGCCTCAACTGCGTCCAAAAGCGATTGGGCACCGGTTACGCCTGCATTTGTGGCGGATTCAAGGGTTTTGGCAGTATCCTGCGTCCAAAGAAATTCGCCTGCGTATGCGGTCATGTCATGGTCAAATGCAGCGCTGCCAATTCCGAATAAATGCCACCCGACCCCAAAAAGACCGTCATTTGTCCAGTCTGTCGCCCATGTACCGATTGTCGATACGGATATGTAATATACCAAAAGCATGACAGCGGCAAAAATCGGCAGGGCGGCAATCCGGTTTGTTACAATTTTATCAATCTTATCCGAGGTTGTCAGCGTCGTTTTTCTTTTTTTGGTGATACATGCATTGATAATGGAAGAAATAAAGGTATAGCGCTCATTGGTGATGATACTTTCCACATCATCATCAAACGCCTCCTCCAAATCCCTGATTTGGTCAGTTACATCGGGAATAGTGTACATAAGCGCTGCAATTTTATCGTCGCGTTCAAGCAGCTTGATTGCAAAAAAACGTTTCTGGCTGCTTGGGATTTCGTCTCCAAGCGCTGTGGCTACTGTGTTGATAGCGCGTTCTACCCGCTCATCAAAGTGGGGTGGAACAATGGGAGGATTTTTCCTTGCTGCGGCAATGGCAAGCTCTGCCGCCTTGGAAACGCCACTGCCTTTTAATGCGGAAATTGCGACCACGTCGCAGCCTAATGTGTTGGAAAGGGTATCAAGATGAAGCCTGTCGTTATTTTTTTCAAGAATGTCGGACATGTTGACCGCTATCACAACAGGAATGTCTAACTCCATAAGCTGTGTCGATAAGTACAGATTGCGCTCGATATTGGTGCCGTCTACAATGTTTAGAATGACATCGGGTTGTTCGGTGACAAGATAATTCCTTGCAACGACCTCCTCTAATGTGTAGGGTGACAGCGAATAAATGCCCGGTAAATCCATGATGATGACATCTTGGTTGCCTTTTAATGTTCCTTCTTTTTTTTCAACCGTCACGCCTGGCCAGTTTCCGACAAACTGGTTGGAGCCGGTGAGTGCGTTAAATAATGTTGTTTTACCGCAGTTTGGGTTTCCTGCGAGTGCGATTTTAACTGCCATATGAAATTGTATCCTTTCTGTTTTTGTTTGATTTTGCTTGTTGGTATTTTAAGAGCCTGCTGTCAGGGCAGGATTTCTTTTTTATTTTCCTCGTCTGATTTTTGATTGTTGTAACTTATTTTAATTAGTAACAACTAACTATTGGGTAAAAAAATTTATTCTACCAGTATCATTTCGGTGTCTGCTTTTCGAAGGGAAAGCTCATAGCCTCTGACGGTCACTTCAATCGGATCGCCGAGCGGCGCAGCTTTTCGCACGTAAATGGATACGCCCTTTGTAATGCCCATGTCCATAATCCGTCTTTTGATGGGACCTTCGCCGGTCAGTTTTTTTACTTTTGCGGTCTGTCCGCAAGGGATTTCCTTTAATGTTTTAATCATTGTCTGTTCTCCTTCTTCGTTTTTTCTTTTTTGAAATGATGAAATTGTGCAAAATGGCTGTTCTGGCTGGCTATACTATGATTTTATCTGCCATATCCCTGCCGATTGCAACGCGTGAATTTTTGATGTTCACAATCATACTTCCGCCTGCCTCGGATAGAACCATGACAATGCTGCCGGAAACAAACCCAAGGTTTTCCAAAAATTTGCGGGTTTCCTCTTCTCCGCCAACCTTTTTAATAGGAAACGCTTCTCCTGTATGAACCATCGTAAGCGGCATATGATTTCCTCCTTTTTGCTGTTTTCATGAAAATTGCATGAAATGAATTGTTTTTTTTGATTTCAATGTTAGTATATTCTAACTTTTATTATGTGTCAATAACTTTTTGGAATTATTTTAAAAATATTTTTGAAATAATGTTTTGTAAAGCTATATTTGCAAAGCTGTATCAAAAAAATAGAATTGAAAAAAGGAAAGATACAGGTATACTATATTTTATAGTTTTGGGAAGAACATAGCTTCAAATAAAAATGAAAAAAGTAAGCTTTAAGGAATGAATTTTAGACTGTAATTGTGGCGTGTTAAATATCAGATACCTTCTGCCAGTGATTGTTCCGTATTAAAAAATCATAAAAGAAGGGCATTATAAGAAAATGATATGTATATGTGAATTAGGCAGAAATGGGAATACATATTTTGTACAACGTTCGAATTTGCAGGATATATTTTAGAATGGAGGATTAAAATGTTAAAGGAGTTCGTATTGAAAAACGGATCCTACAGGCGTTTTTATCAGGACAGGACAGTCGCGTATGAGCAATTAAGGGGACTGATTAATACCGGAAGACTGACATCTTCCGGTGCGAACAGGCAGCCTGTAAGATATATTTTATCAAATAAGCCTGAGAAAAATGAAAAAATTTTCCAATGCCTGCGTTGGGCGGGATACTTGGAAGACTGGGACGGACCGGAAGAAGGCGAGAAACCGGCAGCGTATATCGTGATGGTGGAGCCTGTGGGAGTCAGTGCGCCACATGATGAAGGCATTATTGGGCAGACTATATTGCTTGCAGCGGTGGAGCAGGGGTTAGGCGGCTGTTTTCTTGCCAGTATTGACAGAAAAATGCTGCGGAAAGCATTACATATTGATGACAACTATGATATTAAGCTAATCATTGCGTTAGGCTATCCGAAAGAGCAGGTCATTCTTGAGGAAATATCTGACTCGGATGACATAAAATATTACAGGGACAGCGAAAAGAGCGACCATGTTCCGAAAATCAGATTGGAAGATTTAATTTTAAATTATTAGGAAAAACACTGTTTCTTTCACGGATTATTGCCGATATATACTATAAGTGGAAGTAGGGGCATTTTTTCATTATGGAAAAAGAGTTGGATTGTTTCATTATTTAATTGGAATAAAAAGGCATAATGGAAATTCAGATAAAAAGAATGGAGGATTGTTATGGCAATTCAGTATACAGCTACCGGGTTTTTGAATAAGTTGTCTCAAAGTAATTATTCTTATACAAATGCTTATAAGAAAAAAGTGTGTGAGTCAAATAAAGATGTGGAAACGCTGCAGGTAGATGTCGCAGGACTGAAAAAAACGATGAAGGATATTGGAAAGTCGAAAGGATTGTCCTTCAATTCCGGATTGGATAAGCTTATAATTTATTACAAAAAGAATGCAGTGGAGTCAAAGGGACATAATTCGAAGACAAGGCTGGAAAAGCATTTTTCGAATCTTGCAAAAACTTATAATTCAATGAATAAAGACGCAGAAAAAATTTCAGATCCGGAAATTCAAAAACAGATGGATAAGCTGGAAGAGCTGTTTGAAAAAAATGAGAAAGACTTAAAAAAGATCGGTCTGAAAAAAAAGGACGGCAAGTATGTATTTGACAGTGAAGTGTTTAAAAAAGCCGATGGTAAAGTGATTAACAGGCTTTTGGAAGGAAAAGATTCGTTTGTAAATCAGGCGGATAAGATTATGCGGAAGATAGAAACGCGCCTCGATGACCTGCAATACAGTGTTGTGGAACGTAATCTGATGAGAACGACTAGGTATGATAAGGATGAGATAAATCTTGCATATTCGTTTATGTTTGCGAAAGAATCAATGGAAAAGCTGAGTGGTATATCAGACGGATTTTTAGCGTCGGAACCACTCTCAGAAACGTCTAAAAAAGAGATAGAAAATCATTTTCATTCCATTTTTCTGTTATATGAGAATGCAAATGATTTTGATCAGGAGGACTGCAAAAAACTGAAAGAACTTTTTGAAGATCCGGAAACGGAAGCAAAACTTGCAAATGTAGGGATAACTGTTGGGGAAGGTGTTGATGGTGAGAAAGTATTGAAGTACAATGAACCGGATTTTAATGATCCTGATGTTCGCAATGAATTTGTAAGTCTGTTTGGGGAAAATTCGGAATTTGCCAAAAAAGTTACGGATTGTTGTAATAATGCGTATCATAATATTGTAAAGCCGGAAAAAATTGGTGTTTCCATTGTTGATGTTTATGCATGAATTTGAGATTATATAAATATTTGGAATGGTTATAATATTTAGTGGTTGCTTAGGGACTGACGCTGGGTATGGTGTTAGTCCCTAATTTGTTTAGGGATTTTTATAGTTTATTAAATTTTACACTTCTTGGTTAATTACATAAATTTTACAGGTTGTATAGATATAACACCACTTTACAACTTATTAAAACAACCACAACACTGTTTAACCAGCCGT